>NZ_JBEYUA010000011.1:0-336312 GCF_040643285.1 Spirillospora sp. NPDC047279 | reverse complement strand
GTCAGAAGGGCGTCCAGTTCAGTCTTCACAAACCGATCTTGGATGCCCTTCGTCACGCCCGCCGGACATCACCAAATTTCACATCAACGATCTAGAAGGGGCCGCCTACGACGGCACGAGTTCTCAGAGCGGCCCAGGCGCCCACGGGGCCGAGTTGGGCGGCCGGGTGCCGCTGGCCGCCTCCGTACTTGCGCGGGGACCCCGCGCGGGGCCTCACGACGGGCCATCGCGGGCGGGCAGGTGCCGCCCGTCCGCCACACCAGGCTACGAGGCCCCGCCCCCACGCAAGCCCGGACCCGTCCAGCTCCGAAGCCACGTCCCGCCCTCACCACCTCCCGCAGATCACCAATGTGGACGCAGACTAGTCAATTGGGTCAATTGCGAAGACTCCGTATATATTCTTCATCCGAATAGCCAAGGCTAGACCTTGCGGCACTGACAAATTCATCAAAACACGCGTAGGCTTGAGGGTCGGTCCCAGGCGACCATTCATCGAAAGTCATCTGAAAAGCTTCCGCCGCCTCGATAACATCGGGAGGAGCGAATAGCTCAAGCTCCCACCTGAGATAGCTCAATTCAAGCTCATGCCTTGCCTGTCTATTAAATAGACGGAGAGTCTCTTCTTCTAGTTTACGCTTTTCTTCGCCATTCTGTGAAGCGCCCTCTTCAGCGATAGCATCCGCCAATTTCAACTGATGCTCCATGGCCTCTCGCCCCTTGGCCAGGAAACGCGCATAGATACTCTTTTGCTCCTCCCGGTGAAGCCGCAAGTCTTCTCGCGCGTATTGCTCCTGCCGAGTCCGCCCCGAAAACCAATACTGCAAAGCAGCACCTAGACAAATACCAACCAAAGCAAATCCGCCAGAAAGCAGAGACGTCCATGACATGTTTTGCACCTCACCTCAGAGGATTTGAACTCCAGCTTTACCGGCCCAGGCTCCCGGGGCAGTGGCAAAAGGTCAAGGACCCAGGCCAGGAAGAGTCACTAGGTCGACCCCACTATCTATCCGCAGCGTTAAGGCCTAGGCGCTGGCATGCCTTCCTCGTTAACCACAGGTGGAGGCTCCGGGGAGCCAGATGGGGAGCCGCCCAGGCTGAACTAGCCGAGACGGGGCGGGACGTACGTGATCCCAGGGACTGGAAGAGCAACCGTACGGAACTGATCCACATCGCTCAGTGCTGGTTCGAGTCCAATCGCGGCAGCTTGACGCTTAAGCGTCAACAGCCCGTGCCACTGTCGTGCCAGAACCACCGGTGAACCACGGGGTGACACGGCGACTCAGGGAGTCGCTCACTTCGCCTCTGACCTGGATTGCAACAGCTTGAGCGATCTTGACCCGTACTCTTCCAAACTGGCTACGCGGGTTCGATTCCCGTCGCCCGCTCCACTGTTTCCCCAAGTCAGCCGCCCTGTTTGCGGCCCTGAAGATCACTTCGTTGATCATCTATCACCGTCTCGTGGATTGCCCACGCCTCTTGTCCGCTCTACGCGGATCTTGACTGCTCTACGCGGACGGAACCTTCCAAGGCCGAGCAGCCTGTGCAGATCGGCTGTGACGACGCGGTAGCTGACACCGATCCGGATCACTCTGCAGGGGAACTGGTTCCGCTTCGCCAGGTCGTAGGCGCGGGTACGCCCCATGCCGAGCGCCCGGGCGGCACTCTCGACACTCGTCGTCGTGGGCAGGGCCAGCAGTTCGTCACGGCTCATGGGCCGCATGCTCAGCCTGCCGTTCCGCCGGAACCGTTCGGCTGGCCGCTCGGCACGGTGGCCGTCAAGGGCCGGATCGTGATCTTGCTGCATGTCTCTCCTCTTCGCGGCGCAGGGCCGCGTGGTCGTGGATGTGTGCGGTCATGAGGGCGTCCTCTCTCCTCGGCAGCGAACGCATGCGCCCTGACCGACGCAAACCATAGATTCCCGTCACTTGGCGCCATCGCGCCGTTACCGTGTTCGTGGACGTCTGTCCGGCCGGTCGTAGCGGGCTCCGGCTGTTCCTGTCGATCGGTGAGGACGGTGGCTCGTGACCGAGAGTGGGGCGTGGAGTTGGGCGAAGACCGGGGCGCGGTACGAGCCGACTGGGTTCATCGGGAGGGCCGCCGAGCTGACCGCCGTCGAGAAGGGGCTGGCCGCCGCGCGGGTGGTCACGCTGACCGGCCCCGGGGGGATCGGCAAGACGCGGATCGCATTGCGGGCCGCCCACCGGGCGGGCCGTGACTTCCCTGACGGGGTGTCGGTCGTGGAGCTGAGCGGCCTGCGGGACGCGGAGTTCTTGCCTAACGAGGTCGCCGCGGCCGTCGGCATGCCCGAGGCGGACGCCCGCGAGTCGATGGACCAGCTCCTGGACTACTTCGCCGACAAGCGGGCGCTACTGGTGCTCGACACCTGCGAGCACCTGGTGGGGGCGGTGGCCGCGTTCGCCGACATGCTCGTCGGCAACTGCGCGCACCTGGTGCTGCTGCTGACCAGCCGCCAGCCGGTGGCGCTGCCGGGCGAACACGTGCTGGCAGTCCCGCCGATGCCGGAGCCGGACTCGGCGTCGACCGAGGAGACCAACGACACCGTCGCCTTGTTCGTCGCGCGGGCCCGGGCGGCACGGCCGGAGTTCGCGCTGGACGACGACAACCGGTCCGAGGTCGTCATGCTCTGCCGACGGCTGGACGGCATGCCGCTGGCGATCGAACTGGCCGCGGCGCGGCTGCGGACCATGACCCTCGACCAGATCCTGCGGCGGCTGGACAACCGGCTGCAGGTCCTGGCCGGCTCCCGCGCCGTCCTGGCCCGTCACCAGACGCTCCGCGCCACCATCGAGTGGAGCCACGACCTGTGCTCGCCCGCCGAGAAGGAGCTGTGGGCGCGGCTGTCGGTCTTCGCCGGCGGCTTCTCCATGGCGGCCGTCGAAGAGGTGTGCGCCGGGAACGAGCTCGACGGCTTCGACGTCATCGATCTGCTGCTCGGGCTGGTCGACAAGTCCGTGGTACAGCGAATCGACAACGTCGAGGAGGACCGCTACCGGATGCTCGACACGCTGCGCGAGTTCGGCGCCGAGAACCTCGAGCGCGCCGGCCGGACCGAGACCTACGCAGCCCGGCACCAGCGCTTCTTCCTGCGGGTCGCCACCCGGGCCGGCGAGGAATGGTTCGGCGACCAGCAACTCCTGTGGGGCCAGCGACTCAAGGCCGACCTGGACAACTTCCGGGTCGCTCTCGACTTCGCCATCGCCAACCCCACAGACCAGGCCTCGCTGCGGATCGCCAACGGCCTGTGGGGGCTGTGGCTGAGCGGGAGCCGGCTGACCGAGGCGCGCCGCTGGTTCGACAAGGCTCTGGAGGCCGAGCCTGACCTCACCAGCGACCATGTGATCGCGCTGTTCTTCTCTGCGTACTGCGGCGTCCTGCAGGGCGACCCGCGCGTCCAGGAAATGATCGTCCGGGTGAGGACCCTGGCCGAAGAGCTCGACGACGACTTCCTGCGGGTGCGGGCCGAGTACGTCGAGGCGGCGGGGGCGGCGCTGTGGGTGTCCACGGCGGAGGCGATCGCGGGGATGAATCGGGCGCGCGAGCTGGCCGCCGCCGCCGGGGACCCGTTCATCCGGGTGATGACCACCATCCCGCTGGCGGCGATGCACGCCGCCCAGGGGGATCCCGCCGCGGCGCTGCTGGCCGTCCAGGACGGGCTGGCGGCTTTGGCGCACATCCCGCGGGAGTCGTGGAACCGCAACCTGCTGAAGACCATGCGGGTGCTGTGCCACCTGGCGCTGAACCAGGTCCAGGAGGCCCGCGACCTCGGCCGGGCCACCGTCCCCGACCTCATCGAGCAGAGCTCCACGATGGCCGCGATGATCGAGTACCTCGCCTGGGCGGCGACCGCGGACCGCGACTTCGAACTGGCGGCCACCCTGCTCGGCGGCTCCGGAGCCCTCTGGCGCAGAATCGGCCGCCTGCTGTGGGGCGAGTTGAGCCTCAACGCCATGCACACCAAGTTCGAGACCGACCTCATCCAGGCCTTGGGCGGAGAGCGCTTCACCCGGCTCTACACCAGGGGCGCGGCTCTGACGCACCCGGAACTGTCGGCACTCGCCACCGGTGACGCACGCCAGCCCCCACCCACGTTCGAGGAGGAAGTGGGCAGCCCCCTGGGCCCGCTCACCAACCGCGAACGCCAGGTCGCCCGCCTCATCGCCGAAGGCCTCAGCAACCGCCAGATCGCCGAACGCCTCGTCATCTCCAAACGCACCGCCGACGCCCACGTCGAACACATCCTCACCAAACTGGGCTTCCGCTCCCGCACCCAGGTCGCCGCCATGATCGGCGCCCTGAAAGACGAGGGATAAGAGGCCGCTCCCCCACCCTCTCTCCGCCCAGACCAGGCCCGAGCGACGACGGGCACCAGCCCCTGAGCAGGGGTCCGGCCCAGATGCGTCTGGACCCCGCAATCAATAGATCTTGAGGTGTCGACAGGAATCGCGTCCCGTGGCCCCAGCAAGGCTCAAACGATACAGATCACAAGGTCTGCCCGGTGGGCGCTCTTGCGACGCCAACGTTCGTGACAATCCGTAATCATGCGCCTCGCGGCCCCAGCCGAGCCACCGCCCGCCGCAACTACCAGCGTTCAGATCTTCGCCGGGTCGGCCACCAGGCGCAGCGCATCAGCCGGCGCCCGGCGGTGCGGCGTGAGCAACGATGTCAGCTCGTCATAACGCCCGTCGATCCCTCCGTGGCCTGGATGGCTGTCCACCCCGGCCTCTCCGGCCACATGACGCCGGAAGCCCACATCCACCTCGCTTGATCATCTATCACTTTTCTGTCATCGGATCTTGTGTGATCCGGTGATAGCGGCTGCGATCGATCGTCAGAAGAATATGCCTGCTGACCTGCACTTTAGCCGGATAGACGGTCATCTTCGAGCATGTGGATTGGTCACGGATCACGGCTTCCAGACTGGCTACGCGGGTTCGATTCCCGTCGCCCGCTCCACACCCCCAGCTCAGAGCCCTGATCGTAAAACGCTCGGCCGATTCAAGATCTTCTATCACCGGGGATCGAGCACGACCATGTGTTCATCTCCGACACGAGACACCACAGCGGCTACGCCGTACGTCCAGCCGACCTCAGAGTGCAGACACCAGGCGTCCGCGGTTCCCGGCGGATTCGGCTATTTCCTATCAGAGATGCCGTACTGCCTCTACTATCCGCTGCCATGGCGCCAGAAGCTTTTACGACCTCCTCCGCGGTCTGGCTCGTGACCGAAGACGTTCACCTCATCCGCGCAGATACCATCACCAGCATCGGTGTAACCGGCGACCAGCTCACCGTCTGGCAGGGTGACCGGGCCACCACGGTGGTCCAGGTCGGTGACCGCCCTCAGTTCTCTACGAGCTACGCAGGCATCTTGGCTCAGCACCTTGCCGCTGCTGCCACCAACCGGACCCTTGACCGCCAAGGTCAGCCTTTCCCCCTCGTCTTCGCATGGCTCTACCTCGACGATGCGGCCGAGCCACGCTGGCACGTTGGAGTACAGGGCAGCCACGAAAACGTCGATCCTCCCATGCCACCCTTCAGCGCTGGCGCACCAGCCTGACCCCAATCCAGGGCAGGGCTGATGATCGGGTGCGATCTCCGCAAGCCGTGCCCACACCTGTTCCGACGCGGTGTGCGGCACGAGCCGGATGGGATTCCCGCCGGCGTCGAGCAGGACTTCATCCGACGTGACCAGAAACCGACTCGCTCCAGGCTCGGGCCGATGGAATGGTGGGGCGCGGCCCCGCTTCATCCGCGCCCCACCAGGAATCAGCAGCGGGAACGGTTGTTGATCGCCGGCCTGGTGCAGCAGCCGTCAGGGCGATGGCCTCCATGCCTCCAGGCGTGACATTGGCGAGCACGGCCGAGCTGGACTTGACGGCCGTGTCCGCGCTCGCCGAACCCTCGGTCCCGCCCATGGCCGCTCCCGCCGTGGCGGCGACTCGCTTGCCCGCGAAGACTCTGCCTTGGCGAAATGGTTTCAGAGCGCGGGTGCGAGCAGCCACGTGATTCCGCGTAAACCTCGGCGACGCGGCCGAGGTTGACTTATCACTTCGGGTGATCCGGCAAGATCTGTCAGCGGGTCATCAAGGTCGCCGCCACCCTGTGACTCAAGTCACATCTGACTCCTGTCAGCAGTCGGGGTGCTGTTCCGCTCAAGTCACCGAGAGCGAGCGAACCGACAGGAGCATCACATGAAGCACCGCATCGTCGTCCTCGGCGCCGGCTATGCCGGGGCCTACGTGGCCGGGATCCTGGCCCGCCGGCTGTCCCCGGCCGACACCGAGATCACTGTGGTCAACGCCGTGCCGGACTTCGTCCAGCGAATGCGGCTGCACCAGCTGGCGACCGGCCAGCACATCGAGGCTCCGAAGCTCGCCGACGTCTTCGCGGGCACGGGGATACGGCTGCGCGTGGCCCGCGTGACCGCCGTCGACCCCGAGCGCCAGGTCGTCACCGTGGCCGATGCCGAGGGCGGCGACGAACTCGGCTACGACACGCTCCTGTACGCGCTCGGCAGCCACGGCGCCGACCACGCCGTGCCCGGCGCGGCCGAGCACGCCTTCGACGTCGCCGCCAGGCCTTCGGCGCTGCGCCTGCGCGAGCGCCTGGACGGCCTGGGCAGGCGGGGCGAAGGCGGGCGCGTGCTGGTCGTCGGCGACGGGTTGACCGGCATCGAGACCGCCACTGAGATCGTCGAATCCCGGCCCGGCCTGTCGGTGACGCTGGTCGCCCGCGGTGAGCTGGGCGCCCGGCTCTCCGCCGGAGCCCGCCGCCACCTGCGCCAGGCCTGCGACCGGCTGGGCGTCACCGTCCTTGAGCGCACCAGCGTCGAGGCCGTCGAGGCGACGCGGGTGCTGTGCGCCGACGGCACCGCCCTGGCGTCCGACGCGACCGTGTGGACGGCCGGGTTCGCGGTCGGCCCCGTCGCCGCCGCCGGCGGGCTCGAGGTCACCGAGAACGGTCAGATCGTCGTCGACCGCACCATGCGGTCGGTCTCGCACCCGAACGTCTACGCCATCGGTGACAGCGCCTACGCCATCGGCGACAACGGCCGGCCGCTGCCGATGTCCTGCGCCTCGGCCGGCCACACCGGCCGGCAGGCCGTCGAGGCGATCGTGGGACGCCTGGCCGGCCGCAAGATCGCGATCACCAGGCTGGTCTACGCCTACAACCACATCAGCCTCGGGCGGCGGGACGGGATCCTGCAGACGATCGACGACGAAGGGCGGGCGAAGCCGAGGTACAGGGGCGGCCGGAATCCCGCGCGGATCAAGGCGGGCATCCTCAAGATGTCGCTGTGGGCCACCTCGCACCCGACCTTCGGCATGCCCAAGCGGAGGCACCGCCTGGCCACCGCGCCGGACGCGACGGCCGAGAGGCCGATCGGCCGCCGAGAAGGCGGTCGCGTTGCCGCCTAGGGTGGTCCGCGTGGACGGCACCGCCACGGATCGCTTCGACACCGGCCGGTTCGAGGCCAGCCGGAACCGGCTGGGCGCACTGGCCTACCGGCTGCTGGGCTCCGCCGCCGACGCCGAGGACACCGTGCAGGATGCGTTCCTGCACTGGCAGGCCACCGACCGGCGACGGATCAAGGTGCCGGAGGCATGGCTGACCAAGGTCGTCACCAACCTGTGCCTCGACCGGCTCCGCTCGGCGCGAGCCCGCCGCGAACGCCCCGCGGGCGCCTGGCTGCCCGAACCCCTCCTCGACGGCGACCCGATGCTCGGCCCGGCCGACTCGTTCGAGCAGCGCGAATCGGTCTCCCTGGCCGTGCTGACGCTCATGGAGCGCCTGTCGCCCCTCGAGCGGGCCGTCTACGTCCTGCGCGAAGCGTTCTCCTGCAGCCACGCCGAGATCGCCGAGATCCTCGACATCACCGAGTCCGCGAGCCAGCAGCACCTCCACCGGGCCCGGCGCCGCATCACCGCCGCGCGCCGCGGCGGCGGCGAAATCGACCCGGCAGCCGCCCGCAGGGTCGTCGAGGAGTTCCTCGCCGCGGCCTCCTCCGGCCGCACCGAACGGCTGGTGGCGCTGCTCACCGACGACGCGACCGCGATCTCCGACGGCGCCGGCGGCCTGGCCGGGAAGGTGCTGCGGTACGACACTCCGCAGCGCATCGCCGCCGTCGTACGGGCCGGCTTCATGCCCACACCGGCGAAACGGCGATTCGTCGGCGGGACGCCCTCCATCCACTACGCGCTCGTCAACAGCACCCCCGCCGTCCTCTTCGTGGTCGGCGACCAGGTCATCGGCGCCGTGACGTTCGACATCACCGGCGGCAGGATCGCCACCGTGCGCGGCATCGCCGCCCCCGCCCGCCTCGTCCGCCTCACCGAAGCCTGGCGGCGGCACGGACCGGACACGCCGCTCATCAGCCTGTGGTGACCCGATGCCGGCCGCGGCCAGGCGCCACCAGCCCCTGCCCCGGGCCCGGAGCCCAAGCCCTCCGCCGCCTGACCGCAGAGGGTGGGGTGACCGGCGTGGCCCGGCGTCCGCTCAGCGGGTGTCGCCGCCGAGGGTGCTCAGCCCGGCCACGAGGACCCTGGTGAGGAGGTCGGCATATCCGCCGTCCGGGTCGAGATCGGGGTCGAAGACGGTGACCTGGGCGCCGGTCGCGCGAGGGGCGAGGGCCGCGAGCAGGCCGGTCAGCTCGGCGGGGGAAAGGCCGCCGGCGTCGGGGCTGTCGACGGCCGGCATCACGCCGGGATCCAGGATGTCCACGTCCAGGTGCAGCCAGTAGCCGTCCAGCTCGGCGCGGTCGACGACGTCGAGGATGCGCCGCGCGGCGTGGCCGGCGCCACCGCTGATGATCTCCGCGGCGGGGATGACGGCGGCCAGCAGGCCGGTGGTCTCCTGGAGCTCCTCGTCGTCGTCACGGCAGCCGGCGTGAACGGTGTCGGCGGGCGCGAAGTAGGGCCCCAGGCCGTCGAGGTCGGCGATCGCGGGCCAGTGCAGCCCCACCGCGGCGGCCAGATCCTCCCCGGCCAGGCTCGCGCAGTGCGCGGAGTTGCCGGGGTGCCGGAAGTCGGTGTGGCCGTCGAGATGAACGAGGCCGTACCGCCCCGCGCGCCGCAGGGACAGCCCCGCCGCCACCAGGATGCCGCAGTCGCCACCGATCACCAGCGGAGCCCGGCCCTCGGCCCGCACGAGGTCGATACGGTCGGCCAGGCGACGCGCATGGTCGACGATCGCGTCCTGGTTGCGCAGGGAGCCCGGCCTGGCGTCGTCCGCGTAACGGCCCGCCAGTACGACGCCATGGTCCTTCGCGCCGCGCTCCTCAAGACGCCGGTAAAGGCCCGCTTCGCGCAATGCTTCAGGCGCCTTGGCCGTCCCGGGCACACTCGTAGGCGCCGGAGGCCGCAACCCGAGGTTGGTAGGAGCAGCGACCAACCCGATCATCTCGATCCCCTCGTCCGCGAGCCCGATCTCTCCACCCATGATCCACCACGGCATGGATGACCGGGCCCGCCAGGACGGGGGTCCAGTGAGGGTCAGGGGCGGTGTTCTATGAAGGGGTAGTCGGCCAGGGAGCTGGGCAGGCCGGCCGACCAGAGGGAGCGCGTTCCTGGGACGCGGGCCAGGTCGCGGATCCAGACGGGGGTGGTCGGGCGGCCCTCGCCGCTTTCGGTGGTCCAGTTGCCGCCGCTGTAGTGGAGGTAGCTCTTGTCGTTGTCGACGGTGCTCACCGAGACCCAGGCGCCCTGGTCGCCGTCGTCGGCGAGTGTGGGGAAGTGGTAGGCGTACGGGCTGGCCGGGATGGTCGCCGACGTCCAGGTCGTCCCGTCCCAGTGCATGAGCTCGGGGGCCGCGTAGCCGGTGCTCGCGCGGTAGGCCCAGACGCTCGTGGGCGAGGCCGGCGCGATCTTCGCGATGTACGTCTGCGCCTTGAACGGGTAGTGGATCGTGCTCCACCTGGTGCCGTTCCAGTGCAGCATGGCCTCGGTCGGGCCGGTGCCGGGAATATCGCAGGTGCAGGCGATCCAGATGTCCTTCGCCGATCGGACGGCGATGGTGGAGGCGCTGACCATGGGCACGGGAGTTCTCGCCCGTACCCATCGGCCGTTCTGGAAGCGCAGGGCCACGGCCTTCTTCGCTTCCGCGTCGTACCCGAGTGACCAGGCCGGTCCGCCGGGTGCCGCGGAGACGATCTGCAGGTACGTGGGCAAGGGGGACGGCATGGTGGGCCGGACCCCGGCCGGGTAACCGACCCTGCGCCACTTGACGCCGTTCCAATGGAGTGCGGGCGAGCCGTTCTCGTTCAGGTAGATGCCCCAGGCGTTCCGTGGTCCGGCGGCGGCGAGGTCGACGACCTGGCCCGTGCCGGGCGGCAGTGCCTGGCGCCGCCACTCCAGGCCGTTCCAGGCCAGCATGAAGGGCGTCCCGCTCGATGTGGCGTCCTCGATCCCGCCGGCCCACGCGGCCCGCGGCCCGGCCGCGGCGATTTCGGTCACCACGGCGAGGCCGTTGAGGGGCGGGGTGGGCACGTTCTCCCATTCCGGAGGTGCCGCGGTGGCTGCGGAGGGGGTCAGCAGCAGGGCGGAGAAGGCGGCGACCCACGCGGTGGCGCGGAGAACTCGATGTCCTGCCATGAAGGCTCCCGGGCGCTCTGGTTGATCTTGCCGCCATTTGCTGGCAAGACGCTGGGAACCTGCTTACCTCAAGATCGATCAGATATATAGACGTGATTGTTTATATGGCCGGTTCGGGCCATCTAGGTGTAGTAACCCGCAGGGTTACTACACCTAGGACCGGGCGAGGTCGAGTTCGGCGACGAGGGTGTCCAGGTCGGCTTCGGTGGTGGCGAAGTTGGTGACGCAGGCGCGCAGGGCGGGGGTGCCCGCGATGGTGGTGACGGAGATCCAGGCACGTCCCGTGCTCAGGACGCGGTCGCAGATCGTCCGCAGCCGCGCGGCGTCGGAGGTCGGTTCGCTGAAACAGACGACCGGCAGCGGGGTGTCGTTGAGGATGCGCCACCCCGTGTCGAGGAGGCGCCGGCGCAGCTCGTCGCCCAGGCCGGCCTGGTGCTCGATCATCTGCGCGTAGCCGGTACGGCCGGCGGCGGCCAGGGCGACGAACAGCTTGAGGCCGATCGCCCGGCGGGACCACTGGGCGGACGCCGCGTAGGGGTCGACGGCGCCGGGGATCTCCGCGGGCATGTAGGCGGTGCTGATGCGGAAGGTCTCCAGCAGCCCCTCGGCGTCAGGGGTCAGGAACGTGCCCGCCCCCATGGGCATGGACAGCCACTTGTGCGCGTCCAGGGTCACCGAGTCCGCGCGTTCGATGCCGTCCAGAACGGGCCGCAGCCGGTCCGACAACGCGGCGGCGCCCGCCCATGCCGCGTCGACGTGGAAACGCAGCCGTTCGGCGGCGGCGATGTCGGCCAGGTCCACGAGCGGGTCGATCACTCCGGCGCTGGTCGTGCCCGCGGTGCCGACCACCAGGAACGGGAGCAGTCCTTGCTCGCGGTCCGCGGCGATGAGGGCGGTGAGGGCGCGGGTGTCCATCCTCAGGTCGTTCGTCACCGGGACCAGCCGGACCGCCCGGCGGCCCAGCCCGCACATGTGCGCGATCTTCAGCCACGCCAGGTGGCTTTCGGCGCTGGCATAGAAGACCGGGTGTCCGGGGAGGGCCGCGATCCCGTCCTCGCCGATCCGGGGGTACGCGCGGGTGAGGGCGAGCAGGACGCCGGTGAGGTTCGCCTCGGCGCCGCCGCTGGTGAAGTGACCGGCCACCGGCTCGCCCGGCAGGCCGAGGCGGCGCCCGAGGAATCCCAGCACGTGCCGTTCGATCTCCGCCGCGGCGGGTGCGTGCGACCACGCGGCCAGCTGCGGGTTGAACGCGGCCGTCAGCAGGTCGCCGAGGACCCCCATGACGGCCGGGTTGGGGTTGAAGAGGCCGAAATAGCCGGGATGGGTGGTGTGGACGATCCAGTCGCGCAACATCGCGGCGGCGTCGTCGAGGACCTGGCCGGGCTCCAGCGCATCCGCGAAGTCGTAACGTTCGAGATGGCGGCGTACGGTCTCGGGCGCGACGTCCGGCGTGGCGGGCAGGTCGCGCACCCCGGCGTTGTGCTCCTCGATCAGATCGATGACCTGCGCGAACAGTCGCCGCCGCGCCTCCGTTCCCAGCTCGAAGACGTTCCTCTCGCCGGCCTCCGCCGTTGCTCTCTTCATGAGCCGGACGCTACCCGCATCCACCTGAGCTTCTACAGGCACATGTGAAGGCCCTATCCCACTTCCGCCTTTGATTTAAAGGTAGGGTCGGCTGATGGCCGACGAAGTGAAGACCGACCTGGACGCGACGGACTGGTGCATCCTCGACGAGCTGCAACTGGACGCGCGGGTCAGCTACAGCGAGCTCGGGCGCCGGGTGTCCCTGACGCCTCCGGCCGTCGCCGAACGGGTCCGCCGGTTGCGCGAACGCGGCGTCCTGGAGGGGTTCACCGCGCGGGTCAGCCTCGAAGGGGTGGGGCTGCCCATCCTGGCGTTCGTCACCATCCGTTTCCCCGGCAGCGACTACCGCGAGTACCTCCGCCGCATCGAGGCCGTTCGCGAGATCATCGAATGTCACCACGTCACCGGTGACGACTGCTTCATCGCCAAGGTGGCCGCGCGCTCGATGCGGCATCTCGAGGAGGTGGTCGCCGGCCTCGCCCGGTTCGGATCGACCTCCACGACCGTCGTCTACTCCACCGTCGTCCGCGACCGCGGCGTGACCCGCGACCTCACGAACGGAGCGCCGCGGGAGCCCGCGTGACCACCGCGACAGGTCACCCGGCACGGCCGGCGCACCGGCCGCCGTTCTGTCCCCGCCGTCCGTGATCTGCGCGAGATCGTACGGCGCACCGACGCCCTTTCGGTCGAGCTCCACTACGACCTGCGCCCGCCCGGCGCGTTCATCGAAGACGGCGGCTGCTGTACCTGTCGCACCGCTACACGGGCAGCGGCATCCTCATCGTCAAATACCGGAAACAGCACCGCAAGGGCGCGGCCTTTCCGTGGGTGAATGGAAGCACCTTCGAAAGGTACTGCGGTTAGCGGCAGATGCCGCGGAGGGCCGGGAGGCGGAGACCCTCGCGGGTGTGCGGTGTCCAGCCGCCCGGCCCCCCGCATCCGAACGTCCGCGGACCTTCCCATCTCGGTGGGGAGTTGTTCATCCGAAGACCGTTAACTTCACGTTCTCGCTCATGCTCATCCGGCCGTCCGGCGTGTTGTCGTTGAAAGGCCAGCTCCCGAGGCACCAGGAGAGCAATGAGCAACACCCTTCTGGCCACCGCGGTCATCGTGGCATTGGCCGCGGCGGCCCCGATCGGAGCGTCTCCCCCGCGTTCCTCCACCGCCCAGGCCACGACCACCCGCCACACTTACTCGATCAAGGGCTCGTTCACCGGGTCCTACCGCTCCGGCTCATGGAAGGCCGCCGCGGGCACGCAACGGATCAGCCTCCGCGTCACGTGCGCGGAGGGACAGCAGGTGACGGTCGCGCTCTACCGTGTGCGAACGGACCGGACCCCGCGCGTCGGCAACCCCGGCGCGATGAGCTGCAACGACAGCGCGCGTTTCGGATGGCGTACCGCGGCGGGGCGGTACTTCTACACGATCCGTATCGACGACGCCGCCCTGCGCGTCCAGTACAAGGGGACCCGCTTCCGCCCCTAGATCGATCTGCGGCGCTCAAGCCGAACCTCGTCGCTTGAGCGCCGCCGCCATCTACCGGGTCAGCTGGGGAGGGCCCTCGTACAGCGACTGCAGGGCGGCCTCGTTGAGGGAGGCGACCAGTGCGCGCGGCAGGGCCTCGTCGTCGGGATGGTGGTCGGCCAGGTAGACCAGCGCCTCGCCGATCTCGTGGCCGGTCAGCTCCGCCAGCGTCTTGCCCGACCATACGGGCCGCTGATCGGGCCCGGCCTCGGTCGTAGCGATCATTTTGCACCCCCTGTGCTGCGCCCCCTGCGCGCACATCAATCTAGCCAACGGCCATTGCCACACGCACAGGAACCGGCACAGCCACTTGAACGCACCTTTGCCATGCGGTCGCCATGTGCTGCGACTTTGACGGGGTGACCTGGGGGAATTGTGGCGGTGGGTGCTGTCGCGGGGATTCGTGCGGTGATCGAGATCACGGCGGGTGGGTCGTCGCTCCGCGTCCCGTCCCGCGCCGGTGGAAGGTTCTTGGGGCGGGAAACGGCTGGTCGGGGTGGTTTCGGGTGTCCCAGGGTGTCCCACGGCCGTCGCCAACGGCGGGGGCCTCGGGCTGTCATGGGGTCACGCCCCCCAAGGGAGGCGCCGAACGGAAAGAAGGAGAAACCACGATGCAGTCTCGTATGCAGAACCCCGCGATGGTCCTGTCGGGCGCGATGCGGCCCATCCAGGAGATCTTCAAGGCCGTGCACTCGGGCGGGGTGCCGGGAGAGATCCTCGAGCTGGTGCACCTGCGGGTCAGCCAGATCAACGGGTGCAGCGCCTGTGTCGACGGCGGGGCCAAGACGGCGCGCAAGGCCGGGGTGAGCGAGGAGAAGCTGGCCACGGTCGTGGCCTGGCGGGAGACCCCGTACTTCAGCGAGGAGGAGCGGGCGGCGCTCGCCCTGGCCGAGGCCGCCACGCGCCTGGCCGACCGTCCCGACTCGGTGAACGACGAGGTCTGGGACACCGCCGCCACCTACTTCGACGAGAAGCAGCTCGCCGCGATCGTCCTGATGATCGGCGTCGCCAACCTGTTCAACCGGCTCAACGCCACCACCCGCCAGATCGCCGGGGCCTGGGGCTGACCGGGCCCGCCGTACACCGACCAGAGGAGATCGAAAATGTCGCAGGCGACCGCTCGTCAGAGCGACCACGGCGCCGTGTCGCGGTGGATGCAGCACCGGATGAACGCCCGGATGGGCCGCAAGATCAGGAAGGGCCGGGGCACGTTCATGGGCATGGACGTCCTGATCCTGCACACGGTGGGACGCCGGAGCGGGCAGCCGCGGGAGACGCCGCTCGCGTGGTTCGGCGACGGCGAGGACGCGTGGCTGGTCGTCGGCTCGGGCGGCAAGGCCGACCACCCGGACTGGCACCTCAACCTGGTGGGGCGTCCCGACGCCGCGGCGGTCGAACTGCCCGGCCGCGACGCCGTGCGGGTGACGCCGCACGTGCTCACCGGCGCCGAGCGGGAGCGGGCGTGGAAGGAGATCACCGCCGCCCAGCCCCGCTACGGGAAGTACCAGAGCAAGTCCGACCGGGAGTACCCGATCGTCCGGCTCACCCCGCGATGAGCCGGCAGGGCCGGGCCCCCAGGGGCCCGGCTCCGGCATGACCTGGATGCTCGCGTGGTCGGTCGTGCGCGCGGCGTCCGCGTACGAGTTGTCCGTGAGCGCACAAGGTTTTCGTCAGCGCGCACAGCACGCCTGATCCGGCGGCCGTCCGCGAACGCTCCGGAAAGGGTGGCCCCTGGCCGTGCCCCGTGGTGAGCGGACGGAGATGACCGGGTGCAGATTCCAGATCAGCATGCGTACAGGCCGGGCGACCCGAGGGCCTGGGACGACTCCTTGAAGGCCGAACGCCGGAAGGGCACCTGGGGCAAGCGGCTTTCCATCGCCGCCATGCTGATGTTCTTCGGTGCCTTCGCCGGAGGCGCCATCCTGGTGATGAGCAGAGTATCGAGCGCGCCGGAGCCGGGTGATTGCCTGGAGGCGGAGGGGCGGGGCGGCAAGACCGGCGTGACGACCGAGTTCCACGTCGTTCCCTGTGAGGCGCCGAACGCCGCCTACAAGGTCGTCTACCTGGGAAGCGAACTGGGGTGCGACGACAACACCTACGGAAGCACGTCGGAACGGAGCGGCCGGCAACGGTGCCTGATGCTGAACGCGAAGGCCGGGGACTGCTTCTACCAGGAGGTCGGGTTCCCCACCGGCAAGGTCACCAAGGTCGCGTGCGGGCCGGGCGCGAGTTACCGGGTCGTCTCCGTGGTGCAGGGCAAGACCGATCACACCGTCTGCGGGCCAAACGTCAACCCGCTGGAACGTGAAGATTTCAACCAGCCCCTCGCCTTCGTGTATCCGAAGCCGGGCCTGACGATCTGCACGACCGGTGCCTGAGCCGGTGAGGGCCTGATGCGCGGGTGGACGTCCTGGTCCGCAAGCAGAACGTGATCCTCCAGGCGGTGGCGGCCGGAGATCTGGTCACCGTTCAGCGGCCGGAGGACATGGCCCCCGTCGCCGCGCGGCTCGCGAACGCCCTCGACCAGCCTCTCGGCTGAGAGGCATCGCCGCGATCTCGTCCGACACGTCGGCCCGGCCCTTCATGGACGCGGGGCCGGGCCGCCGGATGTTCAGGGTGTCCCGGTCGAGCAGCATTCGCTCTGGCGGGTCACGCCCTTCGAGGTGGCGATGACGGTGGTGGACTTGCTGCTGTCGCGGGCCTGGCAGAGCGAGTCGCGAGTGCTGCCGGGCGTCTTCGGCAGGGATCCGGTGGACGCCCCGACGTCGCCGAGCGGGTCTGGATTCCTTACCGGCGGGACGACCATGGTCGGGTCCGCCTCGCCGGCGCCGGGGAGGGCCGGTGCGGGACTGAAGGTCGTGGACACCGTCGCCTCGCACACCCCGTCGGGCGGTTGTGCGGTCGCGGCGAGCGCGCCCGTCGTGGCCGGGAGCAGGACCGCCGAGACAGGAACCATCACCAGCAGGCTCAGCAGTCGGCCGCCTCGGACCCGGATGTTCGCGATACGTCCCATGTGCTGCCTTCCTTTCTGGGCTGGAAACGACGATCAGCCCCTCAGGGACGCATTGTAGTCAATCGAACACAATACGTAACGGCACCCCCTCGGCGAGGTCGGGGGATTCGGGAGATCTGACCGATACCCCCCGATCGCCATGGATGCACAAAATGACTATTACTTACTGAGTGTATTGAATCGACCACTCTGGGCAATGAAGCCTCTGTACGCATCGGACCTTCGCCCCAATTGCGGAGCGTCCGGGTCCGATCACCGAACCGCGTTGCGATCAGTCCCGGCGCGGACGAGAGGGAATGGATTACATGAACAGGGTGCATCGCATCACCGTCATCGGGTTCGCCGCGGCCGGCCTGGCGCTCGCCGCCCCCGCCGCCGCCATGGCCGACGACACCTTCCACGGCCAGGGCAGCAAGTCGGCGGGCCCCAACGGCGCCACGTCCACCGGCACGATGTCCGGCGCCAGCGACGGTCACGGGGACGACGGCCACGGCGGCGGCGTCTTCTACGGCAAGAAGACGCAGACGGCCGGCCCGAATGGCGCGACGTCATCCAAGGTGTTCAGCGCCGCTGGTTGATAGCGTTTCCGCAGGTAACAGTACGTACTGCTGAGCAGCGGTCCCGCCCGATCCTCTTGGGCGGGATCTCTGCTTTGCTCACGTTCCGACCGCCGTGAGCCGTTCCGGCCACCGATCCGCTTGAGCCGAAGGACTACATGATCTCCAAGCTCGGAGGCGCCGCCGCCCTGGCGTTCGCCGCCACCGCCCTGACCTTCACGTCGCCGGCCGCCCACGCCGACACCCGGTATGACCAGGCATGGACCCGGGTGGACTCGACGGGAAGCTCCATCCACCTCCGTTCCTCGTACGTGAACGATCAGGACGTGGTCGGGTTCCGGGACTCCTACTTCCGTTCCGGCCCGGAGGGCGTGAGCACCCACCACACCTTCAGCGAGGCCCGCTGAGCCCGGGCCGGAGCCGCGTGGACGCCGGCCGGTCTCTCGTGAAGAGGCGGCCCGAGACCGTCAGCCGACGATTCGATCGGTGATCGATGCGTCGACGGCGGGGACGATCTCCGCGATGGCCGCGGCGGCTCGGGTGAGGTGGGGCTCGGAGCGGTCGGTTCGGTGGGCGAGGGACAGGTCGACGGTCGCCTCGGGACGGGAGAGCGGCCGGAACACGACGCCTTCCAGGGACAGCGCGGTGACCGGCTCCGGGACGACGGCGACGCCGAGGCCGCCCGCGACGAGGGTGACGAGGGTGGACGTCTCCCCCACCTCGTGGCGGATGCGCGGCTCGACGCCGGCGTCCCGGAAGAGGGTGACGACGACGTCGTACATCACCGAGCGGCGGCCGGCCGAGTGCACGATGAGGTCGGTGTCGCGCAGGTCGGTGATCGCCGCGTGCGGCAGCCCGGCCAGCGGATGGTCGGCGGGCAGCGCGACGACGAGGCGGTCCCGGCGCAGCGGCAGGACGGTGAACGAGGGGTCGGCGATCGGCGGGCGGAGCAGCGCCAGGTCGATCTCGCCGGCCCGCAGGGCCGCCACCTGGTCGGGCACCAGCATCTCGCCGCGGAACGAGAAGTCGACGCCCGGCAGCTCCCGGGCCAGGCCGCGGGAGATCGCGGGCAGCAGGCTGTAGGTCGCCGAGCCGACACAGCCGATCGCGAGATGGCCGACGGCGCCGGCCGCGACCCGGCGGGCCTCGTGCGCCGCGTCGTCCACCTCGGCGAGGATCCCGCGGGCACGGGCCAGGTAGCCGCGCCCGGCGTCGGTGAGGCCGACCCGCCGGGTGGTCCGGCGCAGCAGCTCCACCCCGAGGTCGGATTCGAGCTGCCTGATCGCCTGCGACAGCGGCGGCTGGGCCATGTGGAGCCGTTCGGCGGCGCGGCCGAAGTGGAGCTCTTCGGCGACGGCGACGAAGTACCGCAGGTGACGTAGATCCATATGCCGCGAGTCTCAATTGGGGCGGATATTGATACTTCACTGTATCAAGGCAGGCCACTTAGCCTCGGAACCATGAGCTCCTATCTCTACTCCGCCGTCCGGACCCCGTTCGGCCGGTTCAACGGCGCGCTGGCGGGCGTCCGGCCGGACGACCTCGCGGCCGGGGTGATCACCGCGCTGCTGGAACGGGCCCCCGGCCTCGACCCGGCCGCGGTCGGCGAGGTCGTCTGGGGCAACGCCAACGGCGCGGGCGAGGAGAACCGCAACGTCGGCCGGATGGCCGCGCTGCTCGCCGGGCTGCCCACCAGCGTGCCCGGCACGACCGTCAACCGCCTCTGCGGCTCCAGCCTCGACGCGGCGATGATCGGCTCCCGCACGATCGAGACGGACGAGGCCGACGTGATCGTGGCCGGCGGAGTCGAGTCGATGACCCGCGCGCCCTGGGTGCTGCCCAAGCCCGCCAAGGGCTTCCCGCCCGGCGACCTCGCCGCGGTCTCGACCACGCTCGGCTGGCGGCTGGTGAACCCCCGCATGCCGAGGGAGTGGACCGTCTCGCTCGGCGAGGCGAACGAGATGCTCCAGGAGAAGTACTCCGTCGGCCGCGAACGCCAGGACGCCTTCGCCCTGCGCTCGCACCGGCTGGCGGCCGCCGCCTGGGACGAGGGCTTCTACGACGGCCTGGTCGTCGAGACCGCCGGGCTGGCCCGCGACGAAGGCGTGCGCGCCGACTCCTCGCCGGAGAAGCTGGCCGCGCTCAAGCCGAGCTTCCGCCCCGACGGCACCATCACCGCGGGCAACGCCTCGCCGCTCAGCGACGGGGCCGCCGCGCTGCTGCTCGGCTCCGCGGCCGCCGCCGACCGGATCGGCCTCCAGCCGCTCGCCCGCATCGCCGGGCGCGGCGCGTTCGCGCTCGACCCGCAGGACTTCGGCTACGCCCCGGTCGAGGCGGCGAACCGCGCCCTCGCCCGCGCCGGGATCGGCTGGGACCGGGTGGGAGCGGTCGAGCTGAACGAGGCGTTCGCGGTGCAGTCGCTGGTCTGCGTCGACGCCTGGGGCATCGACCCGGAGATCGTCAACACCCGGGGCGGCGCGATCGCCGTCGGCCACCCGCTGGGCGCCAGCGGCGCGCGGATCCTCGGCACGCTCGCGAAGGTGCTGCGCGAACGCGGCGAACGCTGGGGCGTGGCCGCGATCTGCATCGGCGTCGGCCAGGGCCTGGCCGTCGTCCTGGAGAACCCGGAGGCCCGGTCATGAGCCGCACCCGGATCCTGGAGACGGTCGACGAGGCGGTCGCCGGCGTCGAGGACGGCAGCACCGTCCTGGTCGGCGGCTTCGGCATGGCCGGGATGCCGTTCGGCCTCATCGACGGGCTGATCCGGCAGGGCGCCGGGGACCTCACCGTCGTGTCCAACAACGCCGGCAACGGGGAGGTCGGGCTGGCCGCGCTGCTGAAGGCCGGCCGCGTGCGGAAGGTGATCTGCTCCTTCCCCCGGCAGAGCGACTCCTACGTCTTCGACGAGCTGTACCGGGCCGGGAAGATCGAGCTGGAGGTCGTGCCGCAGGGCAACCTCGCCGAACGTATGCGCGCCGCCGGAGCCGGCATCGGCGCGTTCTACTGCCCGACGGGCGTGGGCACCCCGCTCGCCGAGGGCAAGGAGACCCGGACCATCGACGGGCGCGTCCACGTCCTGGAGTACCCGATCAAGGGCGACGTCGCCCTGGTCAGCGCCCACCGCGCCGACACGATGGGCAACCTGGTCTTCCACCGGACCGCCCGCAACTTCGGGCCCGTCATCGCCACCGCCGCCACCACGACGATCGTGCAGGTCGGCGAGGTCGTCGCGGCCGGGGACCTCGACCCGGAGGCGGTCGTCACCCCCGGCATCTACGTCGACCGGGTCGTCCGGGTCGAGCAGCGGCGCTACACCGTCGAAGGAGCACGCTGACATGGCCCTCACCACCGACGAGCTGGCCGCGGTCGTCGCCCGCGACATCCCGGCTGGCTCCTACGTCAACCTCGGCATCGGGCGTCCCACCAAGGTCGCCGACCACCTCCCCGGCGGCTCGGGCATCGTGCTGCACACCGAGAACGGCATGCTCAACATGGGCCCGGCCGCGACCGGCGACCAGATCGACCCCGACCTCACCAACGCCGGCAAGGTGCCGGTGACCGAGCTGCCCGGGGCCTCCTACTTCCACCACGCCGACTCCTTCGCCATGATGCGCGGCGGCCATCTCGACGTCTGCGTGCTGGGCGCGTTCCAGGTCTCCGCCACCGGAGACCTCGCCAACTGGTCCACCGGGGCGCCCGGCGCGATCCCGGCCGTCGGCGGCGCGATGGACCTGGCGATCGGCGCCAAGCAGGTCTTCGTGATGATGACGCTCTTCGACAAGGGCGGCCGGTCCAAGCTGGTGGCGGAGTGCACCTACCCGCTGACCGGCGTCGGCTGCGTCAGCCGGATCTACACCGACGTCGCCGTCATCGACGTCGGCCCGGACGGCGCCCTGGTCCGCGAGACGTTCGGCATCACCCTCGACGAGCTCTCCGACCGGGTGCCCGTCCCCCTCAAGTCCGTGTGACCGGCGGCGGCTCGGGGGTCAGCCGCCGGTGAGGCTTTCAGCTTTCGCGGTGGACAGCGGGATCGGCGTGAACATCGGGGGCTCCTGCGAGGGGAGCAGCGCGGTCGGTCCGTACAGCCAGTCGACGAACGCGTAGTCGTAGGTGTCGCGCTCGCGCAGCAGCACGTTGCGCCGTTCCCGCGCCGGGCCGTTCAGATGCCAGAGCTCGCCCCAGGCGCGGGAGGTGGTGAGGACGCGGCGGCAGTGCTCGGGCCGCACCGCCTGGTAGGCCGACAGGACCGCCGGCCAGTCCACCGATCCGTCCCCGGCGCGGTTGCGGGCGACGTGCTCGCCGAGCACCCAGCCGTCCTCGATCGCCATGACCGCCCCCTGCGCGATGTACTGGAGCGGCGGGTGGGCGGAGTCGCCGAGCAGCGCCATGCCGCCGTCCACCCAGGTCATGATCGGGTCGCGGTCGTACATGCGCCACCGCTTGTCCCGCCACATGTCGGGCAGGCCTCCGCGCACGAACTCGCAGGTCCCGGCGAACGCGGCGTCCAGCTCGTCGGGGGTGCCCCAGTCCTCCTCGCCGGCGAGCGCCCTGGGCGACTCGAAGACGGCGACCTGGTTGAGCAGCTCGCCGCCGCGCAGCCCGTAGTGGACGAAGTGGCAGCCCGGTCCGACGTACACGACGACCTCGCTGAGGTCGACGCCGGCGGCGCGGCCGGTCGCGGTCGGGGTGGTGCCACGGTAGGCGACGTAGGCGGAGGAGACCGGCCGGTCGTCCGACAGCAGCCCGCGCGCCACCGAGTGCAGCCCGTCGGCGGCGATCACGATCCGCGCCTCCTCGACGCGGCCGCCGGCGAGGGTCACGCGCGCGCCGCCGGCGGTGGTGGCGTAGCCGGTCACCCGGTGCGAGGTCGCCAGGTCGACGCCGGCGCGCCCGCAGGCGCGCAGCAACATGCCGTGCAGGTCGCTGCGGTGGATGACGAGGTACGGGAAGCCGTGGCGCCGCTCCAGGTCGCGCAGGTCGAGGCGGGTCAGCTCGGCGGCGCCGACGGCGTCGCGCATGACCATCGCGTCGGGGACGACGCCGAGGCTCCGCGCCTCGCCCAGCAGGCCGTAGTCGTCGAGGATGCGCGTGCAGTTGGGGGCCAGCTGGATGCCGGCGCCGACCTCGCCGAACGCGGCGGACCGTTCGAGGACACGGACCGCGAGGCCGCGGCGGGCCAGCGAGAAGGCGGCGCCGAGGCCGCCGATCCCGCCGCCGACGATGATCACATCGGGGTTCGTCATGTCGTTGCCTTCCCGGTCTTCCTGGGTCGGTTCAGAGCCACGGGCCGAGCGGCGGCGCGCCGGCGAGGGCGTGCGGCCGCCCGGCCAGCCAGGCGGCCACCTCGGCGGGCGGCCCGTACGGCAGTTCCGTGACCTCCAGCCCGCGCTTGGCGGCGATGTCGGCGACGAGGGCCTCGACGAAGTCGTCCGGCAGGGCGGCGAAGGAGATCCCGCGGTCCAGGTCGACGGCGTGGACGTAGATCTCGCGCGACCGCATCCAGGGCACCTCGGTGGCGGGCACGGTACGGCCCTGCGCGGTGACGACCCGGGCCTGCCATCCGGAATGGGTGAGCCCGTCCATCGCGGTCCGCAGCGCCGCGGCGGACCGCGTCAGCCATTCCGTCAGGTAGGCGCCGGTCATCCGGGGGCCGCGCGCGATCCCCGCCGCGCGTTCCTCGGGCGAGGCGTACATGGGGGTCTCCTCGCCGGTGGCCGCCCAGCGCACCAGGTTGCCCAGCGCGTCGGCGTTCGCCGCGACGTGGGCGACCAGGTGCTTGCGGGTCCAGCCGGGGAGGGCGCTCGGCGCCTCGTACTCGGCCTCGGTCAGGCCGCCGGCGGCGTCGAGGAAGAGCTCGGTGCCCTCTCGGGACCAGCGGACGGCGTCGGCGAACGAACGACCGGGCATCACGCGTCCTTGACGACGCGGTTGACGCAGGCGCCGAGGCCGTCGATCTCGGTCACGACCGTCTCGCCACCGGTCAGGTAGGTCTTCGGGTCGCGGGCGTGCCCCACGCCGGCCGGGGTGCCGGTGGCGATCAGGTCGCCGGGGCGCAGCGTGATGATCGTGGAGACGTACTTCACCAGGAAGACCGGGTCGAACAGCAGCGTGCCGGTGTCGTCGGACTGCATGACCCGGCCGTCCACGGTCGTCTTCACGCCCAGCGCGGGCCGGACGCCGCCGACCTCGTCCGGGGTGACCAGGTAGGGCCCGACCGGGGTCGAGGAGTCCCAGATCTTGCCCTGGGTCCACTCGATCGTGCGGAACTGCCAGTCCCGGACGGAGACGTCGTTCATGACGGTGAACCCGGCGATGGCCGCCTCGGCCTCGGCGTCCCCGGCCCGGCGGACCTCCGCGCCGATCACGACGGCGAGCTCCACCTCCCAGTCGAGGGCGCCGGTCTCGGCGGGCTTGACGATGTCGTCGCGGGCGCCGATCAGGGAGTCGGCGAACTTCGGGAAGAGCGTCGGGTAGGACGGCGGCTCCCGGCCCATCTCCCTGATGTGGTCGGAGTAGTTGTGGCCGACGCAGATCACCTTGGACGGGTTCGGCACGACCGGGGCGAAGTCGGCGGTGTCGAGGTCATGGGCCCGCGCCGTGCCGGAGGCGTCCGCCGCCTTCGCCCTCCAGTCCGGATCGGCCAGCAGGGCGCCGAGGTCGGCGTGGCCGAGGTCGACGAGCCGGCCGTCGTCGAGACGGACGGCGCGGGTGCCGCCGGCGGTGCGGATCGTGGCGAGCCTCATCGGATGTCCTTGGCGGATCGGTCGAGGCGCAGCGCCTCGAAGACGGGGGCGTCGCTGAAGCGGAAGAGGTCCAGGGCGCCGGAGTCGGAGTCGGACGCGCCCGCCTCCGAACGGGCGGAGAACGGCTCCCACGACGGGACGACGAACAGGTCGCCGCGGGTCACCGACCAGGTCCGGGCGCCGGCGGTCACCGTGCCCGAGCCGTCGAAGACCTGGTAGACGCTGGAGCCGGTCTCGCGGACCGGGGCGATCTCGGCGCCCCGGGCGATCCGGTGGAACTCCGCGCGCAGGGTCGGGAGGACGTCCGCGCCGTCCACGGGGTTGCTGAAACGTACGGCGGCGTGGCCGGGCTCCACCGTTCCCGCGTACCCCTCCCTCTCCAGTTCGAGCTGGTCGGACAGGGCGCGGTCGGTGTGCTCCCACTTGTAGGAGAGCAGCGGCGAGCCGGGGGCGGTGTGGCCGGCGCCGACCGGGCGGAGCCCCGGGTGGCCCCAGAGGCGTTCGGAGCGGGAACGTTCGGGCGTGATCCGTTCGGCGTCGGAGATCTCGTCGCGGCCGAACTCGAAGAACTGGGTCTCGCCGAGGTACTGGAACGGGATGTCCAGGCCGTCGATCCACGCCATCGGCCGGTCGGTGGCGTTGTGGTGGGCGTGCCAGCTCCAGCCGGCCTGCGGGAGGAAGTCGCCGCGGTTCATCGGCACCGGGTCGCCGCCGACGACCGTCCACACGCCCGAGCCCTCGACGACGAACCGGAAGGCGTGCTGGGTGTGGCGGTGCTCGGGGGCGTCCTCACCGGGCATCAGGTACTGGATCGCCGCCCACAGGGTCGGGGTGGCGAAGGGGCGGCCGCCCAGGCCCGGGTTGGCCAGCGCGATCGCGCGGCGCTCGCCGCCGCGGCCGACAGGCACGAGCCGGCCGGCCCGCTCGGCGAGGCGGACGAGCCGCTCCCATTCCCACCGGTGCGGTACGGCACGGGAGCGCGGATGAGCCGGCATCAGGTCGCCGATCTCGGTCCACAGGGGGACGAGCAGCTCCGATTCGAAGCCGCGGTAGAGGTCTTCGAGCTCGGGCGTGACGTCCGGCCGGCCGGGTGCGTCGACCGCCTCCAGCTTCACGGGAGATCCGGCGGAAGTGCTGGTCATACGGGCATCGTGGCGCCTGTACGCTTCCGAAGAATAGGAAATTCTGCTCTCCAGAATCCAGGGCCGGGATGGACAAGCCGCTCAAGGAGCCGCCTCCGTACGCCATCGCGAGCGTCGACAACGCGCTGCGCATCGCGACGATGCTCCAGCTCGAGGGCCCGCTGACGGTCAGCGAGGTGGCGCGGCGGCTCGGCGTGGCCGCCTCCACCGCGCACCGGCTGCTCGCGATGCTCGTCTACCGCGACTTCGCGGTGCGGGACTCCGACCGGACCTACCGGGTCGGGCCCGTCCTCGAGCTGGCCGCCCACTCCCAGTCGGCCGCGGCACGGCTGCGCGCGGTGGCGCTGCCGCATCTGCACCGCCTGGTGGAGCTGCTCGGCGAATCGGCGAACCTCACCGTCCGGACCGGGACGACCGTGCGGTTCATCGCCAGCGTCGAGTCGCCCCAGGTCCTGCGGGTCGGCTCCCGCGAGGGCATGGTCTTCCCCGCGCACTGGACCACGGCGGGCCTGCTGCTGCTCGCCGAACTGCCGCCGGAGGAGCTGGCCGAGCTGTACGCGGCGGGCCGCCCGGACGACCGGTACGACGACCGGCACGAGCGTGACGACCGGTACGGCGACAAGCCCGATCTGGACGTTCTGCGGGCCGACCTGGAACGGGTGCGCCGCAACGGGTTCGCGCTCAACCAGGGCCGGTCCGAGCGGGGCGTGGTCGCGGTCGGCGTCCGCGTGCACGCGCCGGGCGGCGAGGTCGTCGCCGGGATCTCGGTGTCGATGCCGAGCGCGCGGTACGAGAAGGAGCGCCTGCCGAGGCTGGTCGGCACGTTACGGGCCGCCGCCGACGCCCTGGAACGCGACCTGTCCGCCCGCTGAACCGGCCCCCCGTCCGGCCGTTTCCTTTCATTTGCCCACGCATGACGTTCACGTGCCATGGGACGGGAGATACCTGGGTGACAAGGCCGTCAACCCGTCGCGATGGGCGGCCTGTCTCTGACTCTGGCCGAGAACGGACACCTGCCATGGACGATTACCCGCTGCTCAACCTCTTCTGGACCATGTTGTGGTTCTTCCTCTGGATCATGTGGCTCTTCCTGCTGTTCCGCGTGATCATGGACATCTTCAGCAGTGAGGACCTCGGCGGCTGGGGCAAGGCCGGCTGGACGGTGCTGGTGCTCGTCCTGCCCTACCTCGGCGTCCTCGTCTACCTGATCGCCCGAGGCGGCTCGATGCACAAGCGCCAGGCGCGACAGGTGGCGAAGCAGGAGCAGGCGTTCCAGGACTACATCCGCCAGACCGCCGGCGCCGGGCCGAACACCGCCGACCAGCTGGAGAAGTTCGCCGACCTCAAGGCGCGCGGTGAGATCACCGACGAGGAGTACCAGCAGGCCAAGACCAAGATCCTGGCGTGACGCCGGTTCGGGGCCGGCCGTGCGACCGATGATGCCGACGGGGGTGCGGGACCGGCTGGTCCCGGAGGCGCAGCGGCGGACGCTGGAGGAGCTGACCGACGACCTCGACCTGCGGGCGGGAGACCGGACGTCCCGGTATTCGGCGTTCTGGACGATGCTCGTGCTGTCAGCCGTGATCGCCGCGGCCGGGGTGATGGCCGACTCGACCGCGACGGTCATCGGCGCCATGATCATCGCCCCGCTGTCGACGCCCATCATGGGCATGGCGCTCGGCCTGGTGAAACGGTCGCGCACCGGCGCGGGCTGGTTCGTCCTCGGCGGCGTGACCGCCGTCGTCGCCGTCGGGCTGCTGGCGTCGCTCGCGCTGCCCGGCTCCTACCAGCTGCTGGCCAACGGCCAGATCTCCGGCCGGACCTCGCCCGGACTGGCCGATCTCGTCGCGGCCATGGCGACCGGCCTCGCGGGAGCCGTCGCGCTGGCCCGGCGCGACGTCGCCGCGATCCTGCCCGGTGTGGCGATCGCGATCTCGCTGGTCCCGCCGCTGGTCGTCGTGGGCGTCTGCCTGGGCGCCGGCGCCCCGGCGCTCGCGCTCGGCGCGCTGGTGCTGTTCCTGTCCAACATGTTGTCGCTGGTCCTGGCGGGGACGTTCGTGTTCGCCGTCCTCGGCTACGTGGACGTGCCGGCGAACGCGTCGCGGCGGCGTGCCGTGCTCGCCCTCAGCGGGCTCGGCCTGCTCGTCGCGATCCCGCTGCTCCTCAGCACCGTCGCGAACTACATGTTCGCCGCCTGGGAGGACGGTGTCCGGGCCACGGCGGCCCGATGGCTCGCGGACGAGCCGGGAGCCTCGGTCATCGGGGTCCGCAGGGAGTCCGCGACGTTCCACATCGCCGTCCGCACCCCGTCCGGCCTGCCGCCGACGGATCGCCTGCTGGCCGACCTCCGTGGAACCGTGCCCGACGGGCTCCCGATCGTCGTGGAATCCACCCAGGGCCGGATGGTCACCATCGGCCGCGTCGGCGGCTGACCCGCCGCGGCCGGCTCCTTCCCCGCGACGCGGATTGCAAGATCAACAAACAAAGTTGATCAAGAGATGGAGAACTTCCGCGCGCCACCGGCCTCCCCGCCGGGCAGGAACGACCCGGGCGCCTCAACGATCATCAGAACGGTCTGGTGCGTCCTGTTCCTGTGACCGCCTTGCGGTTCGTCTAATTCGGGGAGTGACCGCGGTGAGCGGTGTGAGATTCGACTTCTGGACGCGCATTTTGATCATGGCGCTCGTCTCCGCCGTGGTGCTCGCATGCCCCGGCATCGGCGAGGCGATGGCCGTCGGCCACACGGGCGCGGCGCGCGCCGAACTGCCGTTCGCGCAGCGCTATGGCGAGACCGCTCGCGGTGGAATGGCGCGGGCGGGCAACGGCGTCGTCAGCTGCTATCCCCCGGCCGACGGCAGGTGCACCGGACGGCGCAACGGCTCCGGTTACAACGATCTCCCTGCCACGTTCATCGATGTCGACGGCGACGACACGACGTTCGACTCCAGCAGCGCCGACCTGTCGATGCCGGCCGGAGCCACGGTGAAACTGGCCAGGCTCTACTGGGGCGGCCGATCCCAGACCTCCACGGACACGCCCGGTCTTCCGTCCGGCAACAGGTCCGCTCCCGACGCCGACGCGCGCGGGACGGTGAAGTTCAGGACGCCCGGCGGCTCGTACCAGGACGTGACCGCCGACGCCGGGGACATCGGCCAGACCACCACCGCGTACGCCGGCTACGCCTACGGCGCGTCGGCCGACGTCACCGCCCTCGTCGCGAGCGCCGGAGCGGGCACCTACACCGTCGCCGACCTGCAGACCGCCCGCGGCTCCGACGGGCTCGGCGCGTTCGGCGGCTGGAGCGTGGTGGTCGTCTACGAGGACGACGACTCCCCGCTGCGCAACCTCACCCTCTACGACGGCTACCTCTACCAGGAGTCCAGCGACCCGCCGACCACGGGCACCGTCAGCGGATTCCAGACCCCCACCAACGGAACGGTCCACGCACTGCTCGGCGAGATCGTCTACGACGGTGACGACGGCATCGAAGGGGACTACGCACAGGTCAAGACGACCAACGGGCCCCAGACCACCCTGACCGACGGCGCCCATCCCGCCAACGACTTCTTCAACTCGACGGTCGCCACGCTCGGCGCCGACGAGACGGCCCGCGACACCGACTACCCCAACAACCTCGGCTACGACTCCAGCATCATCGACGCCTCGTCGGCCTTCCGCAACGGCGACACCGACGCCACGTTCTCGATCGGCACCAGCGGCGACACCTACTGGCCGCACGCGCTCTACTCCCAGATCGACCTCAACGAGCCGAAGATCGAGCTGGCCAAGGAGGCGAACGTGGTGGGCGGCGGCCCCGCCCAGCCCGGAGCCGAGGTGGAGTACACCATCAGCGCCCAGAGCACGGGTCCGGACGACGCGGTCGAGACCGTGCTGACCGACTCCGTTCCCGCCGGGACCACCTACGTTCCGGGCTCTCTCGAGATCGTCACGGGGGCCGGCGAGGGCGCCAAGACCGACGCGGCCGGCGACGACCAGGGCGAGGTGACCGGCGACGACATCACCGTACGTCTCGGGACCGGTGCCGACGCCACCGACGGCGGAACGCTCGCCGTCGGTGACAGGGCCGTCGTCAGCTTCCGGGTCAAGCTGACCACCGAGAGCGCCGGGACGACGGTCACCAACACCGCGACGGTGGAGTACGGCGGCGCCGACTACCCGTCCGAGCGGACCAGGACCACCGCGGACGCCAAGACCCCGGTCGCCCAGGTGCAGATCGCCAAGTCGGCGTCACCCGAGAACCCGCTTCCCGGGGACAAGGTCACCTACACGGTCAAGGTGACCAACCCGACCGACACCGACTACGACGGGGTGAACTTCACCGACGACCTGACCAAGGTCCTCGACGACGCCACCTACAACGACGACGCCCAAGCCGACTCCGGCGACGTCTCGTACACCGAGCCCGACCTCACCTGGACCGGCGACGTCCCGGCCGATTCCACCGTCACCGTCACGTACTCGGTCACGGTCACGGACCCTCCCACCGGCGACCTCGTCATGGTCAACGCGGTCACCTCGACCACGCCCGGGACCAACTGCACCCCCGGCTCGGACGGGAGCCCGCCTGACGACCCGGCCTGTTCCACCGAACAGGACCTCCCGAAACTCCAGGTCAAGAAGACCTCGGAACCCGGCGAGCCCAAGCCGGGCGAGAAGGTCACCTACACGCTGACCGTGGAGAACGTCGGCAAGGCCGACTATCCGGGAGCCACCGCCACCGACGACCTGACCGCCGTCCTGGACGACGCGACGTACGACGACGACGCCTCCGCCGACAAGGGCTCGGTCTCCTACGCCGAGCCGAAGCTCACCTGGACCGGAGACCTGAAGGTGGGCGAGAAGGCGACGATCACCTACTCGGTCACGGTCGACGACCCGCCCGGCGGTGACGACACCCTGACCAACGCCGTGGTGGTGCCCGGCTCGAACTGTGTCGACGGCACCGAGCCGGACTGCCACAACGTCCATCCCGTTCCAGAGCTCACCGTGAAGAAGACGGCCGCGCCGGCCGCCCCGAAGCCGGGCGACAAGGTCACGTACACGGTCACGATCGCCAACGACAGCGAGGCCGACTATCCGGACGCCGAGCTCACCGACGACCTGACCGGCGTCCTCGACGACGCCACCTACGACGACGACGCCACGGCCGACTCCGGCGCCGTCTCCTACACCGAGCCCAAGCTCACCTGGACCGGCGACGTCGCCAAGGGACAGACCGTCACCATCACCTACTCCGTCACGGTGAAGGACCCGCCGGCAGGCGACGACATTCTCAAGAACGCCGTGGTGGTGCCTGGCTCCAACTGCGCCGACGGCACCGATCCCGACTGCGGCACCGTCGTCCCCGTCCCGGAGCTGAAGGTGACGAAGAAGGCCTCGCCCGAGGTGGCCAAGCCCGGCGAGACGATCACGTACACGGTGACGGCGCAGAACGTCGGTGAAGCCGACTACCCGGGCGCCGAGCTCACCGACGACCTGACCGGCGTCCTCGACGACGGCGCCTACAACGACGACGCCCAAGCCGACTCGGGCAGCGTCTCCTACACCGAGCCCAAGCTCACCTGGACCGGCGACATCGCCAAGGACCAGACCGTCACCATCACCTACTCGGTCACCCTGAACGATCCGGCCACGGGCGACGACACCGTCAAGAACGGAGTGGTCGCGCCGGGATCCAACTGCGTCAAGGGCACCGAGCCGGAGTGCAGCACCATCGTCCCGGAGCCCGAACTGCGCTTCACCAAGACGGCCTCTCCCGAGAACCCCGCGCCCGGCGGCACGGTGAAGTACACGATCACCGTCACCAACCCCGGCAGGGTCATCTACACCGGGGCGTCGTTCACCGACGACCTCACCGGGACGCTGGACGACGCGACGTACAACGACGACGCCGCGGCCACCGCGGGCACCGTCTCGTACGCCGAGCCGAACCTGAGCTGGCAGGGCAACGTCCCGGCCGACAGGACGATCACCATCACCTACTCCGTCACCCTCGAGCGGCCCGCGACGGGTGACGGGAAGCTGACCAACGCCGTGGTCTCCGACGACCCGGGCGGCAACTGCCCGCCGGGGTCCAAGGATCCGCGCTGCGGCGCCGTGGTGCCCATTCCGGAGACCGACTTCGGCGACGCGCCCGACGCCTACAAGACCAGGTTCGCCACCGGCGGCCCGTACCACTGGATCACCAAGGGCCTGACCCTGGGCACGGCGGTGACCCCGGAACGGGACGCCCCGAGCACCCTCGACGGGACGACCGACGGCGGCGACGACGCGGTCAGGACCTTCGCGCCGCTGGCCAAGGACCAGACCTCGTACGCGCAGGACCTCTCCGTGCGCAACACCACCTCGAGGCCCGCCCTGGCCGCGGGCTGGATCGACTTCGACCGCGACGGCGCCTTCGAGCCGGGTGAGCTGGCCCAGCGCCGGGTCCCCGCCGGAGCCACCACGGTGCGGCTCTCCTGGCCCAGGATCTCGGTGCCGGCCGCGGGTGCGACGTTCGCCCGGTTCCGCCTCTACGGGGACCTCCGCACGCTCGGCGGCTACCGCCTGGCCGCGCCGCAACCGGGCCCGGCCGCCTACGGCGGCCGTGGTGAGGTCGAGGACTACCCGCTGTCCATCCGGCCGGGCACCCCGAAGCTGAACGTGGTCAAGAAGTCCAGCGCCGGGAAGACCACGAAGCCGGGCAGCCGCGTCCGCTACACGATGACGATCACGAACGTGGGCAACGCCCCGTTCACCTCGTCCGACCCGGCCGTCGTCACCGACGACCTGAGCGACGTCCTCGACGACGCCCGCTATGGCGACGACGCCAAGGCCACCGCGCCCGCGGTCAGCTACAAACGCCCCAAGCTCACCTGGCGGGGCCCGCTGGCCACGGGCGCGACGGTGACCGTGACCTATACCGTCACCGTCCGCAAGAAGCCCCGGGGCGACACCGTCCTCAGGAACACCGTCGTCGCCCCGAACTCCAATTGCGAGGCGGGCACGTCAGGCAAGGGCTGCGGAACCCGCACCAAGGTCCGCTTCCCTCACAAGTGACGGCATGACGCCCTGCCCGGCCGCACAGCCGGGCAGGGCGTCCGCATCACCCGCGGTGCCGTTTCCGGGTGCCATTTCGAGCGTGCGGTGTGGCCGCGCGGATCTGCCCGAGAATCATGCGTAAGGGACAGGTGCGGCGTGTTTCGCGAAGATGGAACGGGCCAGGTCCCAGCTATCGGCAATTGATCTTGTTAGGGCCTGGCGCATATCGGGAAATATGTGTATCTCTTAGGTCACTTCGGCATCCTGAGTTGCACACGTCCGTGCGAGATGTGGGGGCCGCCGTGAGCGGACACGACCCGAACGACCCCGCCGACGATCCGTCACGGCCGATCTTCGGACCCGCCAACGACGGGTCCTCACGCTGGTTCGACGGAGCCGGAAGGCCGCGGATACCCGACGAGAGTCTGCCCGAGAGGTACCGTCCGAGGGAAGCTCCGCCCGGCTACGAGTCCGGCGCGCAGGGCGACGACCCCTACGGCGCGCCGGGGAGCGGTCCGTACAGGATGCCGGGGCCGCGCGAGGAGGACCGGCGGCCGGGACCGCCACCGCCGGCGGGCGACCGCGACGTGCGCGGCGGCGGCGTCTACGACGACCGGGTCAGCGCTTCGGACAGCTGGCCCAACAGGATCTCCGGTCCCGGCGGATCCGGCCCCTACGCCGCCGGACCGCGACGCCGCAGGCCCGTCAGCGTGATGATCGGCCCGCTCGCCGGCGCGGTGGGACTCGCGGTGCTGCTGGGGGTGGGCGTCTACGCGTTCGTGGGCAGCACCGACTGCTCGGGCACCGACGCCATCACGCTCGACATCGCGGCGGCACCCGACATCCAGCCCGCCGTCGTCAACGCGGCCGGACGGTTCAACACCGCCAAGCACGAGGTCGACGGCGACTGCGTGCGGGCGGTGGCCCGCAAGGCCGACCCCGCGTCGCTGACCCCCCTGCTGTCGGGACAGGCCCCGGCCGGAGGCAGCGCCCGCATTCCCGACGTGTGGATTCCCGACTCCTCGTCCTGGATCGCGCTGGCCGCCCCGCGGGACAGCGGCACCCAGAGCGGCCAGGCCGCCAAGGTCCAGGTCACCAAGACCTCGGTGGCGTCCAGCCCCATCGTGGTCGCGCTCCCCCGCACGCTCGCCGTCCAGCTGAAGTCGCAGGGCGTCACGGCCAGCCCGTCCTGGGACAACCTCCTCAAGGCCGCGGGCGGCGTCGAGGGCGGCGCGGTGACCAAGAACCAGATGATCCCCAAGGACTCGGTACGGCTCCTGGTGCCCGATCCCGCCCGCAACGCGGCGGGGCTGGGCGCACTCATGATCACCAACACGCTGCTGGCCAACGACCCCAACAAGGAGTCGATCTTCGCCGGCATCGTGCGCACGGCCCGGGAGAGCACCCGGCCCACCGTCCAGGCCCAGTTCAGCCAGTTCAAGCCGGGCCGCAAGGGGCAGCAGCCCATCGCGCTGGCGCCCGAGCAGGCCGTCTGGACCTTCAACCGGACCGGACCGGCCGAACCGGCCGTGGCGATCTACCCGCTCGAAGGCACGCTGTCGCAGGACTACCCGTTCACCATCACGACCGCCGACGCGCGCGAGCAGAAGGCCGCCCGGCTGCTGGAACGGGCGATGAGCAGCGCGGCCACCCGCGACGACGTGGCGAGGCTGGGCTTCCGTTCCCCCGACGGCAAGGCGCCGAGCACGTTCGCCGAAGGTACCGGGGTGAGCGCGCAACGCCCCCGCCAGCTGCCCGTGCCCACCGCCGCGCAGACCGGGCAGATCATGCAGGCCTGGTCCAGGTTGTCGCTGGGCATCCGCATCCTGACGCTGATGGACATCTCCGGCACCATGGCCGAAGCCATCACGCCCGGCGTGACGCGCCTCCAGGCCACCGCCCAGACCGCCCAGGGCGGGCTGAGCATGATGTCCGACGACACCGAACTCGGCGTCTGGGTCTTCTCCACCAAGCTCCGGGGCAACGTCGACTGGCGCCAGACCGTCCCGGTCGGGCCGCTGGGAGAACGGCTCGGCTCCGCCACCCGGCGGCAGCTGGTGTTGTCGAACCTCAGCGCGCTGCGCCCCAAGGTCACCGGCGACACCGGGCTGTTCGAGACGCTGATGGCCGCCTACAAGGAGATGACCGAGAGCTACAAGCCGGAGTACGGCAACACGGTCCTGCTCTTCACCGACGGGGTCGGCAACGACGACCCCGGCGGCCCGTCCCTGAAGAAGACGCTGGCCACCCTGAGGGCCACCACCGACCCCAACCGGCGGGTCCAGGTCATCATGATCGGCGTCGGCAAGAACGTGGACACCCGGGAACTGCGGCAGATCGCCGACGCGGTGCCCGGCGCCGTCTACGTCGCCGAGACCCCCGGGCAGATCTCCAAGATCTTCCTCCAGGCCATGGCGCGCCGCATCCAGGAGTGACGGCGCGCGCCGTACCCCTGGACGACGTGACTACTGGATGAGGCGCCGGGCGACGGCGTCCGCACGTTCGGACGGGATCGCGAAGCCGATGCCGATCGAGCCCGACCCGCCCCCGTCCGCGCCCTGTCCCAGCGTCGCGATGGCCGTGTTGACCCCGATGACCTGCCCGCGGGTGTTCACCAGCGGGCCGCCGGAGTTGCCGGGGTTGATCGACGCGTCGGTCTGCACGGCCGACTGGCGCCTGCCGTTGCCGAGCGACACCCGGCGCTGTGCGGCGCTGACGATCCCGGACGTGACGGTCCCGGCCAGCCCGAGCGGCGAGCCCACCGCGAGCACCTGGTCGCCGACGCGCAGGCTCGACGAACGGCCCATGGCCAGGGGCGGCAGCCTCGACGCGGCTCCGATCGACAACACCGCGATGTCGTTGGCCGCGTCGGCGCCGACGAGACTCGCCCTGACGTTCGTGCGGTCCGGCAACATGACGACGAACGTCCGCCCGCCGTCCACGACGTGGGCGTTGGTGAGGATGTGTCCCTGATCGTCGATCGCGAAGCCCGAGCCGGTCGAACGCCCCGACCCGCCGCGCACGTTGATCGAGACCACGCTCTGCTGGACCCTCGCCGCCGCGCTCCGCAGGTCCCCGGGCTGCGTCACCGCCGTGGACCCCGCGTCCGCCTCCACCGGGCGTCCCGTCCCCGGGGCCTCCGCCTGCTTCGTCCCCACCAGTCCGGTGGCCACGGCCCCGGCCGCGCCCGCCACCGCGCCGCTCAGAGCGGAGATCAGGGCGGCCGTGACGAGAACCCCGCGCGACCCCCTGTTCCGGTGACGGCCCGAGTCGCCCACGTCGCCCATGTCTCCCGCGTACGAGAACGCCGCGCCCCGCGAGTCCTGCTGAACCCGAAGGTCGTGCTGATACCGGGAGTCCTGCCGACCCCAGGCGTCCCGCTGAACGCGTGAGTCCTGTTGAAACCGGGGGTCCTGCTGGATCCGGGAGTCCTGCTGAAACCGGGAGCCCTGCTGGACGCGAGGGTCCTGCCGAACGCGGGAGTCCTGCTGGTACCGGGGGTCCTGCTGGATCCGGGGGTCCTGTTGGACGCGGGGGTCCTGCGGCCACGGCGTTTCGAGCGTGCGCGTCGCCGTCCGAGCGCGATCGCCCCAAGGGTCGTTGTGATAACGGTGGGCGGGGTCGATGCTCACGTCGGCTCCTCAGCTCGTCGGCGAGAGTCATGCTCACCGGGAACTACGTGCCGGAGCGCCCCCAGGGGTCAACCGGCCGCGGAAGTCATCGGTCACCCGAGCGTGGCCAGGTGTGGGCGATACCGGGAGGAAGACGTCATGGGTGCGCTGGAGGATCTGGTCGCCAGGTCCGAGATCGACCAACTGCTCGGCCGGTACACCGCGTTCGGCGATTCCGGCCGTTCCTCGGACTTCGGCGCGCTCTTCGCCGCCGACGGGATCCTGGACATCGGCGGGCGGCGCCAGGCCGTGGGCCCGGCCGGGGTGACGCGCTTCGCCGAGGAGGCCAAGGACGGGATGCGCGCGCTGGCGGGGGCGCACCACGTCTCGTCCCGCCTCATCGAGCTGACGGGGCCGGGCGAAGCCCGCGCCGGCAGCGTCTTCATGTTCGTGGGACCGGACGGCCCCGACCACTGGGGCCGCTATCGCGACCGGCTCGTCCTGACCGCGGACGGGTGGCGGTTCGCGCTGCGCAAGGTGCGCTTCGACGGCTTCGCCTCCGGCTCCCCCGCCCCGGCGATGATCGAACGGCTCGCACGAACCTGACCTCCGCCGGGCGCCGTTCATGACCCGCCCGGCTCCGGTGAGATCGTCGCGCCGGCCGCCAGCAGCCTCTCCGCCAGCTCGCGGCACCGCCTTCCGAGCTCCGGCGGGTCGAGCACCTCGAAGTCGTGTCCCAGCAGCACCATGTGCAGGATGACGGCGTCGAGGCTGCCGGCGCCGCTGAGCACCTCGCAGCGCCCGTCCTCGCGCGGACGTACGACGGCCGCCGACGCCGGAAGCTGCGCGCGCACCGTGCCGGCCGCCGCGTGCACGAGGAAGCGCGCCCGATGCGGATAGACCCGGCTCGCCACGTTCTCCTGCACGTACGCCGCCGCGTCGGGGGCCTCACGCGGGACGAAGCGCCAGGTCCGGGCGGTCACATCGGTCATCCGGTCGACGCGGAAGCTGCGCCAGCCGTCACGATCGAGGTCGTAGGAGAAGAGGTACCAGCGGCGGTCGGAGGCGACGAGGCGGTAGGGCTCGACCCGCCGTTCCCTCACCTCATCGCCGGACGGATGGCCGAAGGCGACCTCGACCCCGTCGCGGCAGGCCCTGGCCAGCGTCATGAGCACGTCGGGGCCGACCGCCGGACGTCCGCCGCCGAACGACTCCACCGAGCCCGAGAGCGCGCGCACCTCGTTCCGCAGCCGGATGGGCAGCACCCGGTCGAGCTTGGTCAGCACCCGGAGCGCGGCGTCGCCCGCGCCGGCGACCGCGCCGCCCGCACCGGCGAGCAGCGAGACCGCGGTGGCGATGGCCTCCTCGTCGTCGAGGAGCAGCGGCGGCAGGTCCTTCCCCGGGCCGAGCCGGTAACCGCCGCCGACGCCCTGGCTGGCCGCCACCGGATAGCCCAGCGTGCGCAGCCGCTCGATGTCGCGGCGCACCGTGCGCGGCGTGACTCCGAGCCGGCCGGCGAGTTCGGGGCCGGTCCAGACGTGGCGCTGCTGGAGCAGCCCGAGCAGCGCCAGCACCCGTTCCGTCGTGCCCCGTTCGTCACCGTCCGCAGCGTCCACGCCGCCCACCCTGCCAGATAGCGGACCGATCCTGTCCGCTAGGGGTGTCAGCGTGGCTCCGTTGACGCGGATGAACTTGACTGGCCGAACCGCACGAGAAACCCGCTACCCGACGGAGCGCCTGATGAGCCGCCACATCCAGATCACCTTCGACGCCCACGACCCGAAGGCCCTGTCCTCCTTCTGGAACGAGGTCCTGGGCTACGTCCACCCCGGCCCGCCCGGGGTCGACGTGCCCGAGGGCACCGACCCGCTCGACGCGTGGGACGACTTCCTCGCCCGGGTCGGCGTACCGGAGGACCAGCGCAACTCGCGGTCGGCCATCGAGGACCCGGACGGGCAGGGGCCGCGGGTCTTCTTCCAGCGGGTGCCCGAGGACAAGGTCGCCAAGAACCGCGTTCACCTCGACGTCCGAGCGGCTCCCGGGCTCCAGGGGGACGAGCGGATGGCGGCGCTGGAGGCCGAGTGCGAACGGCTCGTCGCGCTGGGGGCGGCCCGGGTGCGCCGCTTCGAGCCGGAGCCCCCGATGAGCCACGGATTCATCGTCATGGCCGACCCCGAGGGCAACGAGTTCTGCCTCGACTGACGCTCCCGCGCCCACCACGCGGCGCGGCATGACCCGCACGGCGACCGCGAAGCCAACGACCGCCACCGGCTGAGCCGAACGGACCAGAGCAGCCATGGCCGCGTGCTCGCCGGCCTCAGCCGCTCGCCGTGGCCGCGCCGGCCGATGCTCGTTCGTCGCTCGCCAGGCATCCCCAGGAGGTCGACCGCAAGCTGCGCCGCGCCGTAGCCGCCTGCGGCCTCGCCTGACCGGCCGTCCCGGGCGACGGTCGTCAGCAGGGGTCGACGTACCAGACCGGGTCCCAGTTGAAGCTGGGGTTCCCGTTGCCGGAGACCGACGTCCAGAACGCCCCCGGCGCCAACGCCGCGATGTTGCGCGACCACGTGTGGGCCGCGGGCGGCGACGGCGCGGCCTGGATGGGTCGTGCTCGGCGCCATGAAGGAGGACGCGCACGTGCGTCTCGCCCATCCCGAGACCAACGGCGGCGCGCGCCTGCTGCGGCGCGGCTACTCCTTCACCGACGGCTCCGACGGGCACGGGCGCCTGGAGGCCGGGCTGTTCTTCATCGCGTTCCAGCGCGAGGCCCTGTACGACCTCGTCGAACTCCTCGCCCTGGCCCACCTGGCCGGGTGAACCGCGCCGGTGCGCCCGTCAGGAGGGGTCGCGGCGGAGGACGACGAGGGCGACGTCGTCCTCGCGGTGCCCGAACTCGTCCAGGACCCGGTCGCTGTACTTCTCCAGGTCGCCGTCCAGCCGCATGAGGCGCAGCCGGTCGAGGTTGTCGGTCAGCGGAACGCCGCGGTCCTCGATGAGGCCGTCGGTGAACAGCGCGACCACGCCGCCGGGCGGGACGGTGGTGTGCTCGACGCGTACCTCGCTGACCGGGAAGCCGAGCAGGACCCCGCCGCCGGCGCCGTACCAGGACTGGCCGTCCTGATGGAACAGCGGCGGCAGGTGGCCCGCGCTGGCGATCTTGAGGTCGCCGGTGACGGGGTCGAGCGTCATGATGCAGACGGTCGCGGACTGGTCGTCGTGGTACCGCGCGAAGACGCTGTTGAGCCGGGCCAGGATCGTCTCGGCGTCGTGCCCCTCGTCGGCGAAGGCGCGCAGCGCGTGCCGCACCTCGGCCATCACCGTCGCGGCCCGCAGCGAGTGGCCCTGGACGTCGCCGATGGCGACCAGCAGGTGGTCTCCGAAGTCCAGCACCTCGTAGAAGTCGCCGCCGATCTCGGCCTGGTCGCTGGCCGGTTCGTAGCGGACCGCGAACGTCCAGCCCGGCACGTGCGGTGTGCGGGCCGGCAGCAGGCTGCGCTGGAGCGTCAGCGCGATCGCGTGCTCCTCGGCGTAGGACCGCAGCGCCTCCACGGCCAGCGCGACGGTCTGGCCGAGCTGGCGGAGCAGGTTGGTCTCGTCCTCGCCCATCGCGTCCCGGTACTGGATGCCCAGGCAGATCGGCGGCCGGCCGGCCTTGGTGCGCGAGAGCACGAGCGCCACGTCGCCGCCCGCCGCGTTGTCGGGCAGGATCGCGGACAGGTCGTCCTGCGAGACGGTGGCCACCGCCGAGCCCATGTCCTCGCCGAGCGGCACGAGCTCGCCCAGCCGCCGGAGGGTGTCGGCGGGGCTCGTCCGCGGCCAGGGCGGGGTGCCGGGGTCCAGGCACACCGTGCGCCGGAGCCGCCCGTCCACCGGCAGGATGAACGAGGCCGCGGCGACGCCGAAGACCTCGGCGGCGCCCGTCGCGGCGGCGATGGAGAGCTGGTCGAAGGTCTCGGCGGAGTTCACGGCCAGCGTCGTCCTGGTGAGGCTGGCCAGCCGCGCGGCCATCCGTTCGGCCCGCAGCCGGGCCCGGTAGTAGCGCAGCACCGCCTCGACCGTGGCGAGGAACTCCTCGGGGTCGATCGGATCGGTGAGATAGGCGTCGGCGCCCTGCTGGAGACCGTACGTGCGGTCCGACGTCGCGATCGCGGTCGCGGAGATGTGGATCACCGGCAGCGACGCGGTCTCCGGCGCGGACTTGATGCGCTCGCACACCTCGATGCCGTTCATGTCCGGAAGCCGGACGTCGAGAATCACCAGTTCGACCTGGTGGTCGGCCAGCTGCTCCCAGGTCTCGGCGGCCGATCCGGCCTCGATCACGGTGTGCCCGGCGCGGCGCAGCCAGCTGCTGATGATGTACCGCTTGGCGGGAGTGTCGTCGACGACGAGGGCGGTCACCCGTTCACTCCGCATCCGGCCCCCTCGCCGCTTCCATGGCCTGGTGAACGGCTTCGCTCAGAGCGTCGCCGTCCAGGTGCGCCTTGTCCACCGTCGCGCCGGCCCTGCTCACCCGGGGATCGCCCAGCGCGCGAAGGTCCACGTCGGTCATCAGGACGACCGGGATCCGCGGCGGCAGCCGTTCCAGCACGTAGAGCCCGTCGGCCTCGGGCATCCGCAGGTCGAGCAGCACCAGGTCGGGCGGTGCGGCGTCGGCTCGGGCGAGCGCGGCGCGTCCGTCGCCCGCCTCGCTGATGCGGGACGCGGAGCCGGCCAGCAGCTCGCGCAGCTCGCGGCGGACGTTCTCCTCGTCGTCGACGATCAGGACGTGGCCGACGCCGAGCTCGCGGCGGACCGGGGGCGGCGTTCCGAGCGGGAGCCACAACGTCACCGTGGTGCCCTCGCCCGGCGTGCTCTCCAGAGCGAGGTCGCCGCCGAGCAGCCGGGCGAGCCGCAGCGCGTACGGCAGTCCGAGCCCGGTCCCGCCCCGGGTGCCGGGCGTCTGGTAGAACTCCTCGAACACCCGCTGCTGGTGCTCGGGCGCGATGCCCACGCCGGTGTCGGCGACCTCGACGACCAGCCCGTCGGCCTCGGCCCGCACGGTGACGCGGACCCCGCCTTCGGCGGTGAACTTGATGGCGTTGCCGACGAGGTTGCGCAGGATCCGGGTGAGCATCACCTCGTCGGTGACCAGCCGTACCGAGCCGGGGGCGTCGATGTCCAGGGTGATCCCGGATTCCGCGGCGACCGGGACGAGCTGGGCGGTGGCCTGGCCGAGCACCGCCCGCAGGTCGGTCTCGGCCGGTTCGGGCACCAGTGCGCCCCGCTCGGCCTTGGCGAAGTCCAGCAGCTCGTTGACCAGGGACAGCAGGGTCTGCCCCGAGTCGGCGATCAGCTCCACCTGCTGGTGCTGCTCGGTGCTCAGCGGCTCGGCCGAGCCGTCGAGCAGCAGCCGGGCGAGGCCGATGACCGAGTTGACCGGCGTGCGCAGCTCGTGGCTGACGTTGGACCAGAACCTCGTCCTGGCCTCGGCGACCTCGCGGAGTTCCTCGCTCCTGTCGTCGAGCTCGGCGTAGAGGGCGACGACGCCCCGGTTGGTCTCCTCCAGCTCGTCGGAGAGCTGGTTGTAGAGGGCGACGACGCCCTGGTTGGTCTCCTCCAGCTCGGCGTTGAGCACGCGCAGATCCTCGCGCTGCCGGCGGATGTCGTCCAGGGCGTCGATCAGCTCGGCGTTCTGGGCCCGCAGTTCCTCGGTGGGCGAGACCGGCATCAGCTCGGTCAGCCGGGACTGGACGGCCGACAGGGCCTCCTCGGCGGGCGCCGGGACCTCGGCGTGCATCAGCTTGCGGAGCCGGACGACGATGTCCCCCGTGTCCGTCACGTCGTCCTCGACGGAGTCGACCAGGCGCGCCGCCGCCGCGGCGCCCTCCCCGGGCAGGCGCCCGCCGGCGTGCGCGCTGAACACGAACTCCACGACCAGCGCGGGCCGCGGCGTCGTGACGACCAGGAACCTGACCGTGACCGGGACGGTGACCGCGATCAGCTCGCGGCCGACCTCGCTGACCGCGGTGGCCGTCCGGACCTGGTCGGAGGTGTCGAGCCTGAGCGCCGCGGCGGCCTCCCGGCCCGTGCGCCGGACCGTGAAGAGGTCGTCGGCGTCGTGGATCTCGAAACGTCGCAGCTCGTGTCGCATCGGCGCCTCACCTGGCCTGGACCGCGACGACCGAGGCGTCGTCGTTGCGCACCCCGGCGTCGCGCAGCAGCGTCGCGGCGACGAGCAGCGGCTGCCGGGTGAACAGCCCGGGATAGTCCCGCGGGTTCCAGCGGTCGGTGAGCCCGTCCGAGTGCAGCACCACCGTGGCGTCCGGCGGCAGGTCGTAGACGTGCTCGCGGATGGTCCTGGCCTGGTGCCCGGCGATGCCCGGAGTCGAGATCATGCCTCGGCGGCCGTCCGGGTCGACGATCCAGCCGGACACGTTGCCGAGTCCGGCGTACCGGACCCGCCCGGCGGCGACGTCGATCTCCGCGACCGACACCGCGCCGCCCCGGGTCACCGCCAGCTTCCGGTGGATCTCCTTGAGCAGCGCGGCGGGTCCGGCCGCCGGATCGCACCGCTGGACGGTCCGGACCGCCTCGGCCGTGGCCCGCTCGGCGAGCGGCCCGTGGCCGAGCCCGTCGCAGAGCATGACGTGGACCGCGGCTTCACCGGTGTGCACGGCGTAGCCGTCGCCGCAGACCTGCTCACCGGGCTTCGGCTTGGTCAGGCCGGAGTGGCCGGCCACGGCCGGGAGCCCGGTCTCGGCGGCGAACCGCGCGGCGAGCACCGAGCCGCGCCGCGGAACGGAATGCAGGTCGCTGCTGTCGGCGAGCCTGGAGATCGCGCCCAGGCCGATGCCGAGGGTGCCGCTGGTGGAATAGCCGTCGGCCATCGACCGGGACACGTCGGCGATCCCCGGGCCGCTGTCCAGGCAGACGAACTCGATCGCGGCGACGCCTCCGGTCCGGACGATCCAGACGCCGAAGACACCGTTGACGGCGTGCTTGTGCAGGTTGGACGCGGCCTCGCTGACCGCCAGCTCGATCTGGGCGAGCCGGTCGGCGGAGAAGCCGAGCCGGCCGGCCAGCGCCGTGACCCGGCGGCGCACCCCGGCGACCGCGCTGACCTCCTCCACGGGCAACCAGAGCGTCTCCCCGGCGGCCGGGCCGACCGACCACCCGGCGCCGTTCAGCGGCGCCATTTGGTCACCGTGACCGTGGTGCCCACTCCCACCGCCGTCTCCAAGTCGAACGCGTCCACCAGGCGCCGCGCGCCCGTCAGTCCCAGGCCCAACCCCTGGCCGCTCGTCCAGCCATCGGTCAGTGCGAGATCCAGGTCCGCTATACCCGGGCCCTCGTCGCGAAACATGATGCGGACGCCGCTCCGGCCGCGCTCGTCGGTCACCTCTTTCACCCGGGCCACGCCGCCCCCGCCGTAGACCAGGGTGTTGCGGGCCAGCTCGCTGGCGGCGGTGACCACCTTGGTCTGGTCGACCAGGGAGAGCCGGGCGGCCCCGGCCACGGTGCGGACCGCCTGGCGCACGCGCACCACGTCGTCGCCGGTCTCGATGGCGATCTCGGTGTCGCCGGATGTGGTCACCGAAGGTCCCGCAGCGCCCTGGCCGTCTTGCTCGCGCCCTCGGCGTTCAGCAGCGCCAGGCCCTTCTCCAGGTCCAGCGCGGTGCGCACGCCGCCCAGCGACAACCCGAGCTCGACCAGCGTGATGGCGACCGCGGGCCGCATGCCGACCACGACCGTCTCGGCGTCCAGCAGCCGCGACATGGAGGCGATGGTGGAGAACATCCGGCCGATGAAGGAGTCGACGATCTCCACGGCGGTGATGTCGATGATGACCCCGCGGGCGCCGGTGGCCACCACTCGTTCGGCCAGGTCCTCCTGGAGCGCCAGCACCGACTGGTCCTGAAGGTCGATCTGGATCGACACCAGCAGGATGTCGCCGATCTTGAGAATGGGAACGCGGTCCATCAGGCCTGGCCCCGGTTGACGACCTCGACGCCGCTGTGCCGCAGGACGTACGCGAGCGCGTCGGCCAGCGTGGCCTTGGTGACGATGTCGGCGAACTCGATGCCCAGCGTCACGATCGTGTGCGCGATCTGCGGCCGGATGCCGGAGATCACACACTCGGCGCCCATCAGCCGGGCCGCGACCACGGTCTTGAGCAGGTGCTGGGCAACCTCGGTGTCGACCGCCGCGACACCGGTGATGTCGATCACCGCGTAGCCGGAGCCGGTGTCGACCAGCGTCTGCAGCAGGGTCTCCATCACCACCTGGGTGCGGGCCGAGTCCAGCGTGCCGATCAGCGGCACCGCGACGATCCCGTCCCAGAGCTTCACCACGGGCGTGGACAGCTCCAGCAGGCTCTCCGTCTGGTCGGCGATCACCTGCTCGCGGGTGGCGACGAAGGTCTCGAAGGTGTGCAGGCCCAGGTCGTCCAGCACGGACGAGAAGAGCACGAACTCCCGGTAGACCTGGGCGTCCGCGTCGGCGCCGTCGAGAATCGAGAAGACGGCCTGCTTCAGCGCGAAGACGCTGACGGCGGTCTCGGTCGGCGTGAACCCCTGCCGCGCCCGCGAGCGCGACAGATCGGCCAGGACCGGCCGCAGCTCGTCGGCCGCGGTGCCGCCTGGCCCCTCCGCCGCATGCCGCGTGACGATCTCGTACAGCTCCTCCAGTTCGCGGCGGAGCTCACGCTCGGTGATGCGCCCGCGCACCGTGTCGGCCACCTCGGCGACCCACCGCGCGAGGACCTCGTCCCGGCGTTCGGAGAGCAACTGCGCGATTCGTGTTTGTCCTGTTGAGCCCGGTTGGGTCACTGAGTTCCCTCACTAAGTCATCAACCACTCAAGGTTATGCAGGAGACTAGCGTCCCAACCGGTATGAATCGCCCATAACCCTCTTGGGAGCGACTGCGATGAGCGAGTTGTCACTGTCGGTCACGGAGACTGACGGACGCACGGTGATCACGGTCTCCGGGGACCTGGACATCCGGTGGGCCGAACGGCTGACCGCGCTGGCCGCGGAGCGGGTGCCCGACGGCGCCAGCGCGATCATCGACCTCACGGACCTGGCGTTCCTGGACTCGGCGGGCCTGGGAACCCTGCTGAACCTGTGGAAGCGGCTCCAGCGCGGCGGCGGCGACCTGGTCCTCGCCGGCGCCGGGCGGCACAACGCGCGTGCGCTCTGGCTCACCGGCCTCGCCGACCGCCTGCCGCGCGCCGACTCCCTCCAGGCGGCCCTGGACGCCGGACGCCCGGCGCCGGGCACCGGACGCTCGGCCGCCGACGGCTGACGGCCCTCCGCCGCGGGGGCGAAGGGCCGTCGGCAGCGGGACCTGTCAGGGGCGGCGTCCGGGGACGTCGACGATCCCGGCCGCCAGGCGGACCGACTGGCTCTCGATCGTGCCCTTGGTGAACGCGCCGGCGTCCGGCATCGTGTGGTCCTTGATCACGGTCGTCCGGTGTCCGCGATAGGCGTAGGTCGCGCGGTCCAGCAGGACCTCCTGCCGCAGGTAGCCCTCGACGACGCGGCCGACGGACAGGGCGGGCCTGCCGGCGGCGTCCACGGCCGACCTGTCGAGCGTGATCGCCGTGACCTTCGCCATCGCCTGGTAGATCGCCTTCTCCTGCTCGGGCGGGAGCACGGCGTTGTGCTGCAGCAGGGCCGACAGCAGCCTGAACGCGATGGCGTCGGCATCTCCCGGGATCGGGCTGCGGCTCCGGCGCGCCCAGGCGAGCAGCGCGTCCGGATCGCGGGGCAACCTCGAGACCGAGGCGTAGTCGATGGGGGGCATCCCCCCGCCGGTCGGAGAGATCACCAGCTTGCCCCTCTCGAACGAGGCGACCCGGATGCCGTCGGCCCGCGTCCACGAGCGGTCGGTCACGGTGGTGTACGGCGACGACGGCGTCACCACCTGCCCCTTGAGCGGGTTCCCCGTCCTGCGGTACCGCGTCTCGTCGTAGATCCACTGGTTCGGGCGCGGCTCGGTGAACGGCCTGCTCTGCACGGCACTGGCGGCGCCGGCGAGCACGACCTGGGCGTCGCCCGCCGGGACGACCGAGCGTGGACGGCCGTCCCCGTCCGTACCGCCGAGGTTCGGTGCCACCGCCACGGCGGCGGTGACCGCGACCGCGAGCCCGCCGGCCGCGACGAGCCGCCGGCGCGGCGAGAACCGGGCGGCGCGGGACGCGGCGGGGGCCGGCGGCGCGGCCGTGACGCGGGCGAACGCGGCGCGGCCGGCCGCGTCGTGCGCGGCCCCGGTCAGGGCCCCCCGCGGGCTCGGGTTCGCCGGTGCGAGCAGCCGCCGGACTTCGGTGATGTCGTCGTTCATGACTGCGGGCTCCTCTGCAGGGTCGGGGCGGCGGGCAGGCGGTGGTCGTCGGCGTCGAGTTCGGCGAGCACGGCCGACAACCGCCGCCGGGCGCGGTGCAGGCGTACCGAGAACGTCTTCGCCGAGCACCCCGCGACGACCGCCGCGTCCTTCGGGTCGAGCTCCTCCCAGCCGACGAGCTGCAGGGCCTCGCGGTCGCGCGGCGACAGCCGCCCGAGGGCCGCGTGGATGCGCCCGCCCTCCGCCAGTCCCAGCGCCACGTCGGCGACCGGTGCGCTGAGCTCGCGGTCGTCGCGCATGCGCCCCCATAGCCGCCCGCGCCGCCGGTGGCCGCGCGCCTCGTTCGCCAGCACGTTGCGGGTCACGTGCAGCAGCCAGGGGAACGGGCGGTCCGCCGGGACCTCGTCCCGCCGCCGCCAGGCGACGAGGAAGGTCTCGGCCGCCACGTCCCGCGCGGTCTCCTGATCGACCCGCCGGGCGGCGTAACCGAGGACGTCGTCGTAGTAGGCGTCCCACAACGCGGCGAATCCATCATCCACCTCGGGCACGGCATCTCCCTTCCGCCGTTTCTGTGTCACCCACAGATGTCCGGCGGCCCTTGGATGCCTACATGCCTACACGGGGAATTCGGGCTCAGCGGGGCGGGCCCGCCTCGATTCGCCGCAGCGCGGCGTCGTGCTCACCGGGCACGGGCCGGAAACCCTCCAGCCACCAGGTCGCGCCGGCGGCGGCGATCGCCCCTGCCGTCTCGCGCGCCTCGTCCGGGCGGTCCGCGGGCGTACGGCCGGTGATCACCACGTCGAACGCCCCGGTGCCGCCGCGCCGCGCGATGATGTCAGCGACGAGCTCGGCGACCGCCGCGGGGGTCGGGTTCCACGAGCCGTCCTGCGGGCTGACCATCATCGGCGCCACGCCGTCCCACCGGACCGCCCGGTCGAGCGGCCGCCGGTTGGGCCAGTTGCAGCCGATCCAGACCGGCGGCCGCGGCCGCTGCACCGGGACGGGCTGGAACGTCACGCCGGCGACGGCCAGGTGCTCGCCCTCGAAGTCCACCCGCTTCCCCGACCACAGGCGGTCCAGCACCTCCAGGCCCTCGTCCAGCCGCCGCGCCACCCGCGCCGGCTCCGTCGGCTCGCCCCAGGTGCCGAACTCGGCCTCCAGCGTGAAGCCCAGCCCCGCGCCGAACACCAGCCGTCCCTCCGACAGCCGGTCGAGCGACGTGGTCTGCCGCGCCAGCGTCCCCGGCCGGCGCCGCGCCACCGCCGTGACCAGCGGCCCGAACCTGATCCGTTCGGTCGCCGCGGCCACCAGCGTCAGCAGCACCCAGGGGTCGGCCACCTCGTGGTCACCGAAGGGGAAGACCACGTGGTCCCAGACGAAGAACCCGTCCCAGCCCGCCTCCTCGGCCCGCCGCGCCAGCTCGGCGGTCCCCCTTGCCTCGGCGAACTCCCCGAGGTTGGGCACGCACAGTCCATACCGCATGCCGGCAGGCTAACCGCGGAACGAGGCCGATGGAAGACTCATTCTCACTCAGAGAGAATCAGAATCTCACTCATCGGGGCGGAAGAGGCCGTTGTCGGGGGTGAGGCCGGTGAGCTTGTCGGGGTTGACCTGGAAGCGCATGTTCTGGATGCGGCCGCCGGCGAGGTCGAACGAGAGGGCGCCGACGGTCTGGCCGTTCATGACGGCCAGGACGCCGAGCTCGCCGTTGATGACGGCGGGCTCCATGGTCAGGCCGGCGAGCTCGGGCTTGGCCAGGAAGCCCACGATCCAGCGCGCGACGCTGTCGGTGCCGTGGAGCGGGCGGCGGGAGGCGGTGACCTTGCCACCGCCGTCGGACCACGCGGTGACGTCGGGGGCGAGCAGTTCCAGGACGGCGTTCAGGTCGCCGCCCGCGCAGGCCTCCATGAACTGGGCCGTGATCTGGCGGCGCTGGGCCTGGTCGGCGTCGAAGCGGGGGCGGCGGGCCTGGACGTGCTCGCGGGCGCGGTGCGCGATCTGGCGGACCGTCGGCTCGGGCCGTTCGAGGGTCTCGGCGATCTCGGCGTGCGAGTAGCCGAAGACCTCACGGAGCAGGAAGACGGCGCGTTCGACGGGGGTGAGGGTTTCCAGGACGACCAGCATCGCGGTGGAGACGGTCTCGGCCAACTCGGCCTCCATGGCGATGTCGGGCGAGGTCAGCAGGGGTTCGGGGAGCCACGGGCCGACGTAGGTCTCGCGGGTGGCGCGGGCGGAGGTGAGACGGTTCAGCGAGAGGTTGGTGACCGTGCGCACCAGGTAGGCCTTGGGGTGCCGGATGGTGTCGCGGTCGGCGGTGCTCCAGGTGAGCCAGGCGTCCTGGAGCACGTCCTCGGCGTCGGTGACGCTGCCCAGCATGCGGTAGGCGGTGGCGAAGAGCAGGCGCCGGTGTTCGAGGTACGGGTCCTGCTCGGCCCTGTTCTCGATCATCAGCTCATGGTGCCAGAGGGGGCGTCACGCCGCGGGCCGGCGGGTGGCCCGGCCGCCCTTGGAGAGGACGGTGGTGGTGTTCACGCGCTTGCTGAACCGGAACGTCGTGAGGGGGCTGCCGCTGACGAACTCCTTGTAGGCGACGGCGGCACGGCCGCGGAGGTACCGGCGGCCGGGGGTGTCGTCGGCCTTGGTGAACTGGATGACCGCGTCGCGGCGGCCGAGGCTGACCGGCTGGTGGAAGTAGCCGAACCGGAACGGCTTGACGTCCTTGCCGCGCAGCAGCCGCGCGATGGTGTCGGCGGTGTACTGGGCGGTGGGCAGGCCGCTCTGGCAGGTGCCGTGGATCTGTCCCCAGGCCATGCGGACGGCGGCGGCGTCGCCGATGGCGTGGATCCGCGGGTGGGACACCGACCGGAGTGTCGCGTCGACCAGGATCAGGCCCCGGTCGTCGGTGGCGATCCCGGCGTCGGCGGCCAGCGGCGGCACCTTGACGCCGGTGGTCCACAGGCACGCGTCCGACGGGACGAGCCTGCCGTCGGCGAGCTCGACGGCGTCCGGCAGCACCTTGGTGACGCGGGCGCCGGTCTCGACGGTGACGCCGAGCCGGTCCAGGGCGCGGAAGAGGTGGGCGCGGGCCTTGGGGCCCATCATGCCGCCGGGCTCGTCCAGGCTGATCAGCGTGACGTTCAGGCCGGGGCGGCTCTCGGCGATCTCGGTGGCCGCCTCGATGCCGGTCAGGCCACCGCCGGCGACGGTGACCGTGCCGCCGGCCGCGGCGACCTCGGCGAGCCGCGCGGCGAACCGGCCGGCGGCCTCCGGGCCGTTGAGGGTGAACGCGTTCTCGCCGGCGCCGGGGACCTTGCCGGTGTCGGTCGCGCTGCCCAGCGCGTAGACGAGCGTGTCGTACTCCAGGGTCCCGGCGCCGTCGACGGTGACCCGCCGGGCCTCGGGGTCGATCGCGGTGGCGGCGCCCTGGACGAAGGTGATCCCGGTCCCGTCGAGGATGTCGGGGATCTGGTGGTCGGCCAGCTCCTGCCCCGCGGCGATCTGGTGCATCCGCAGGCGCTCGACGAAGCGACTCGAAGGGTTGACCAGGGTGATCCGCGCGCCGGTGCGGCGGGTGCGGCGGGCCAGCCGGATCGCGGCGAGCATGCCCGTGTAGCCGGCGCCGAGGACGACGATGTGGTGGCCGTTGTTCATGACGTTCTCCCGAGGTCTGGCACCGGTTCCTGTTCCGGTGACGCCCATGGGACAAACGGGCCCGCCCGGACGTGACACGTGAAAATGTGAACCACGTCACATCCGGGCGGGCGGTCCCGAACGTCAGGACGCGGCGTCCGCGAGCTCTCGCAGGTCGCCGCGGACGCTCTGGCCGCCTCGCAGTCCCGTCCCCACGAGGCGCTGCTCGAGATGGCCCGCCGGCGTACGGGATGGGCTCGCATCGAGGCGATCTGGCACCTGCGCGGCGCCACCGTGGACCGCCCCGTCAAGGACTGGCTCATCCGCGAGTCCTGCGAGGGGAGCCTCATCGACTTCTACGTCGCCGACATCGCCGCCGAGACCGGAGACCTGGCCGGCGCGCTCACCGCCGCCGGCGCCGACGACGCCGACGACGCCGTGGTGGACGGGGCCGGCTGGATCCTGGTCGGCATGTGCGACGGCATGGCCCCCTCGTGCTCCATGGTCGGCTTCCCGGACGCCGAGATCGTGCTGACCGCGTACGTCCGGCGCGTCCTCGCCCGGTCACCCACACTCTCGCGCCTGTTCAAGCTCGCGTTCGTCGACGATTTCCTGCACGGCGGACAGGCCGAACACGCCCCGTGGAGCGACCGCCTGCCCGGCCTCCGGGCGCTCTATCGCCGGGCGCTGTCGTCGCCGTACGCCCACCAGGCCATCGCCAAGGGGCTGCGGGACCCCGAGTGGGCCGATCGGACGAAGGCGCTCGGCGAGCATCTCGGCCTGCTCGACGGCGACTAGGTGTATTCGGCCTGGATGCGCTCGCGCCGTCAGGAGTCTCCGGTGGGGATCCAGGGCGGGGGTTGCGGGGAGGACGTGGGGGCCGGCGGGCTGAGGTCGTGGTGGCGGCAGAGGACGTCGAGCTCCTGTCGCGCGTCCGGGTGGCCGTTGCTGGCGGCCCGGCTGAACATCTTGAACGCGGCCCAGGGGGCGTCGGCCTCGACGTGGTGGAGGCCGGCGCGGTAGGCGGCGGCCGTGTGGCCGTTGCGGGCCGCGCGTTCGTAGAAGAGCAGCGCCGAGGAGGGCAGCCGGGCCTCCTCGTACTCAAGCCCGATCTGGTAGGCGGCCTCGGCCGCCGCCAGGTAGTGCGGGACCTCCTCGTCCCCGGCCGGGTCGCCCGAGCAGGCGTACCCGGCGACGTCCGCGCGCCGGAGCCAGTGCTCGGCCTCGTTGACGTGGTCGTCGCAGGCCAGCAGGGTGGCGAGCCGGAAGCGGGCCTCGCCGTCGCCCGCCTCGGCGTGGCGCAGCAGGCGCAGGCCGGTGCGGCCGTAGGCGGCGGCGTAGCGGCGGGCACGTTCCGGTGCGGGCTCCAGGTCCGGCGGGGCGGCGTCGGGGTGCGGCGACGGAGACCGCGGGACGCCACGCGCCCCGGACCCCGGGCTCTGCCAGCTGCCGTCGGTGCGGCTCCGCAGGCCGGTCACGTCCATGCCGTCGGCCGGCGCCAGGTCGATGTACCCGGACGCGTCGGCGGGGACGGGGGCGGACAGGGGCGGGGCGCCGTGCTCGCGGATGAGATCGCGGGCGGTCTCGTGCCGCCGCTTCCAGTCCGCGATCGAGCCCGCCGTCGTCTCGGGGTCCAGGCCGTCCTCGAGCGCGATGAGCCGGAGCACGGCCACGTAGGAGTGCACCCAGGCCCAGGGCGGCAGGCGGCGGCGTTTGCCGCTCAGGATGTCGTGCGTGGTGGACGCCGCCACCAGGCGGATGCGCAGGTGCGGATTGAGCTCGTCGCCGGTGAAGTCGCGGCTCCGGTCCTCCATGCGCTCGAACGAGGGCGCCCCCACCGCTTCCCGGGCCTGGTCGAGGTCGGCGACGAAGCCGTCCACAGCTGCGTTCGCGTGTTGATTGTCGGGCATTCCTGATCCGCTCAGGTGTCGGAGGTGATTGTCGATCTCTCAGGGAGCCTGAACATGATCCCACCGCCCGGTGGCCGGTTTTGTGTGTTTTGACACATCCCATGACATCCGGCGCCATCCGCACCTCGCGCCCCTGTTGAATCGGCAGGTCAGGCGCTTTCTCCGGATGACTCCGGATGCGGCCGGACGGTTCCGGGGACCGGCCGGGACGCGAGTGATCAATTGCGACTACATCTGGATTCATGCAGGTTCATCCGCCTGCATCCGGTTCGATCCTGTTCTTCCAAAGTGCTCCACGGCGGACGCCGCGGCGGGCCAATCTCGGGAGCACGCGCCGTCCGATCCGGCTCCCGCATCACAGAAGGGCACGCCCGTCTTGCCGCCGATGACCACCGACCCTCCAGCGACGCCCTGGCGGAAGAGCACGCGATCTCTCGCCGCCGGTGAATGCGTCGAACTCGCCCGTCTCGCACCACGGCTGACGGGCCTGCGCGACAGCAAGAACGCCACCGTCGTGCTCCGCCTCGACGTCTCCGAGGCGAGGACGTTCCTCGATCACATCAAGGCCGGCAGGCACGACCGTCCCTGACGGCACGGGCGTCGTTCCCGTTCAGAGGGAGGCGCGGGCTCTGCTCCGGCCGTTGGAACGCTGGGCGGTGCGGTAGGCGGCGGGGGACATTCCGTAGCGTCCGGTGAAGGCCCGCCGGAGGCTCTCGGCGGAGCCGAGCCCGCACCGGGCCGCGACGCGCGGCATGGTGAGCGAGGTCGTGGTCAGCAGCTGGGCCGCGGCCTCCAGCCGCGCGACCCTGACGTACCGGCCGGGGGTGTCCCCCAGGTGCTGGTCGAACAGGCGGGTCAGGTGCCGGACGCTCACGCCCGCCTGCCGGGCCAGGGCCGTCGCCGTCAGGTCGCCGTCCAGGTGGGAGCTGATGTGCTCCACCAGTTCGCGCATGACCGGGTCGCCGGCGGGCGGCGCGGAGGTGAAGATGCTCATCTGGGCCTGGTTGCCGGGCCGCTGGAGGTAGGTGACCAGCTCGCGGGAGACCGTGCGGGCCAGCTCGGCCCCGTGGTCCGCCTGGACGAAGGCCAGGACGAGGTCCAGCGCGCTGGTCATCCCGGCGGCGGTCCACACCCGCCCGTCCTGGATGTAGATCGGGGCGGGGTCCACGATCACGGCGGGATGGCGGGCGGCCAGCTCGTCGGCGAACCGCCAGTGCGTGGTCACGCGCCGCCCGTCCAGCAGCCCGGCCGCCGCCAGGATCCCGGCGCCGGTGCAGACCGACGCCACCCGCCGGCTCTCGCGCGCCAGCCGCCGCACGTGCCCGACCAGCGCGGGATCCTCCGCGATCCGCGCGGACGCCGGGCCGAGGGGGTTCCAGAGGTTCCCGACCCCGCCGGCCACGACCAGGGTGTCCAGCGGGCCGATGACCTTCTGGAGGGGCTCCTGGGCGCTCAGGGACATCCCGGTCGGGCAGTCGATCGCGCGGCCGCCCGGCGACACCACCACGACGCGGTACGGCACCGTCAGCCGGCCGATCACGTTCGCCATCACCAGCGGCGTCACGACGCAGGCGATGTCGATCATGCCGGCGCCGTCGTACCCGACGACGACGACCTTGCGTTCACCCATGCGCCGAAGCTAATCGGCTCCCGCGGGGGTCACGTCCCGGGGAGCCGGATCAGGCCGCGACTGTGCACTGAGGCTAAAGAAGCGTGCACTCCCCAACAACGGCGGCGCCCGCGTACGAGGCCCTCACGCGTCGGAGCCCCGGGGGATGCCCAGGGTCGCCAGGAGGTCCTCGTGGAACTGGATCCACAGGATGTGGCACGAGTCGCGGTCGTGGCCGTCGACCCAGGCGCGCTGCCCCTTGTCGACCCGGCCCAGCGCCGCGGCGTAGCGGTCGGCGTAGCCGTCGAAGCGCGCCAGGCGCCCGGCGAGCCGCTCGCACAGGTCGGTGAACGCCGTGCCCACCCTGGTCAGGGTCCGCAGGACCCGTTCGTCCCAGTTCCAGTCGGTGTGATCGTTGAACGCCATGGGGTCGAGGCGCGTGGGCCGGATCTGCCAGTCGGTGCAGGCCGCGCCGAAGCGCCGGTTCAGCGGCCTGAACTCGGTGTGGACGGTGGTGACGGTGTCGCGCGCCGCCGCCCGGTCGAGCTCGTCCGACATGCGCCGCTCGTTCTCCGCGCGGCCCGCGTCGGTCAGCGACCAGCCCGAGTCGCCGGCGAAGCTCGACCGGCCCGCCCAGCCTCGCGCCTCGAAGTCCAGCAACGCCTCCTCGACCGTGCCGGCCGGCAGCCCGAAGCGGCCGGCGACGCGGGACGCGGTCGAAAAGCCCAGCACCCGGACGCCGTGCAGGGCCAGGTCCTCCGGATCGGACACGTAGGTCACCTCACGCACCCCCGCGCCGGTGCTCGACCCGGTCGGTCACCCGGCCGAACCGTTGCTGCGCGGCCTGGGCGGAGGCCAGCCCCATGTCACGGGAGATCCGCGGCCACGACATGCCCTGGGAACGCGCGGTGAAGAGCAGCGCCGCCTCGATCTGGTCCAGCTCGGCCCGGGCCGCGGGCAGCAGCGCCAGCGCCGCCCGCACATCGCCCTCGTCGGCACGCCACAGGGCGAAGTGGATCAGATCGACGGCCGAGGGCGGCTGCTCGCCGTGCGACCAGGGCGGCCGGGGCAGGGACGAGGCGCCCGCGTCCATCAGGTGCCGGCGCGCCGCGGCCTCGTCGGCGGCCTGGCCATGATCGGCGTCCGGGGTCTCCATGCCGGCCACCCTGGCGCATCAACATCATGTTGTCAACATCATGTTGATGCCCGAGGACGGTATGACGCTACGTCGGGGCCCGTTCGGCTTCGGGGAGGCGCAGGAGCTCTTCGGCGGTGTGCTCCACGTGCTTCATGCTGTAGCGGAGCAGCGGGGGCGCCATCAGGGACGTCACGATGGCCACGAGGACGATGACGGTGAACATCTCGGGGCCCAGGACGCCGAGGCGCAGGCCGACCATGGCGATGATGACCTCGATGACGCCGCGGGCGTTCATCCCGGCGCCCACGGCCAGGGCCTCCCAGTGGCCCAGGCGGCCCAGGCGAGAGCCCAGGTAGGCGCCCGCGAACTTGCCGAGGACGGCCGCGGCGAGCACCCAGAGTCCGGTGAGCAGGACGACGGGGTCGGCCAGGGCGGTGAGGTCCATGCGCAGCCCGGCGGTCGCGAAGAACAGCGGGGCCAGCACCGCCAGCACCGTGGTGCGCAGGGGCGCCAGCCTTTCGGTGGTCACCACGCCGCAGCCGTTGATGACGATCCCGCAGACGAACGCGCCGAAGACGGCCTCCAGCCCGAGCGCCTGGGTGCCGGCCGAGGCCAGGAGGACGAGGACGGCGACCAGGGCCACGGTCGGGCCTCCGTCCTCCTGGCGTTCGGTGGCCCGGAGCAGGACGCGCAGGAGCGGCCGGACCAGGATCGCGGCGAGGACGCACACCACCACGCCGCCGAGGGTGAACCCCAGGTCGGAGCCCCGCACACCGGAGGTGGCGAGCGCGGCCACCACCGAGAGCAGGAGCCAGCCGACGATGTCGTCGACCATGACGGCGCAGAGGATCAGCTGGCCGATGGTGCGGTGCACCAGGCGCAGTTCCATCAGCGTCTTGGCGATGACCGGGATGGCGCTGACCGCCATCGCCACTCCGATGAACAGGGCGAACGTGCTGCGTTCTGTGCCCTCGGGGATGAGCGACCCGGGCAGCGCGAGGCCGGTAGAGATGCCGAGGCCCAGCGACACGGTGACGCCCATCATGCTGATCCACGCGGCGGTGACGCCCTGCCGCCGGACCAGGCGCAGGTCGACGTGCATGCCGGTGACGCCGACCAGGAGCAGGACGCCGACGTGCCCGACCGCGTCGAGGAGGTGGAACCGGCCGGGATCGCGGGGCAGCAGCCAGTCGCTGAACCCGGGCGCCGCGTTGGCCAGGACGGACGGGCCCAGCAGCACGCCCGCGCACAGCTCCCCCACGATCGGCGGCATGCCCAGCCGCGCCGCCAGGCGGCCGAGACCGAGGGCCAAGGCCAGGAGCAGTCCGAGCTGGAGCAGGAAGACCAGCAGGACGCCCGGGGCGATCGGCTCGACAGGGGCCATCGCTCAACCGGCGACCGGCGTGTTGACGCCGGCGAGTCGCAGGAGCAGGTCCTTCACCTCGGTCGCCTTGATGACGTCGCGGCCGGGCCCGGCGTCCGAGCACAGGAGCACGGGCCCGTCCGCCGGGTCGTCCGGCAGCCGTCCGTGCGTTCCGCGGACGCAGGACGGGTCGAGCGGAACGACCCGCATCGAGTAGCGCAGGCCGAGCTTCTTGCGCGCCAGCGCCGCGGCGGCCCTGGCCTTGGCGAACGGGTCGTGCGGGTCGAAGAAGAGCTCGGCCGGGTCGTAGCCGGGCTTGCGGTGGATCTCGACGGTGCGCGCGAAGTCGGGGGCGTGGTCGTCGTCGAGCCAGTAGTAGTAGGTGAACCACGCGTCGGGTTCCGCGACGAGCACCAGCTCGCCGGACCTCTCGTGGTCGAGCCCGTACCGGGCCTGGCCGGTGCGGTCGAGGACCTCGTCGACGCCGGGGAGGTCGGCGCAGATCCCGCGCACCCATTCGAGGTCGGCGGGGTCGCGGACGTAGACGTGCGCCACCTGGTGGTCGGCCACGGCGAAGGCGCGGGACGTCCACGGGTCGAGCTGCTCGCCGCTCTCCTGGCGGTAGACCTGGAGCAGGCCCGCCTCGCGCAGCGCCCGGTTGACGTCGACCGGCCTGCGGGCGGCGGTGATGCCGTACTCCGACAGCGCGACCACGGCCGCGTCGCGGGACCGCGCGTCCTCGAGCAGCGGGGCGAGGGCGGCGTCGACCTCCCGGGCGGCCCGCGCGGCCTGCGGCGAGTCGGGCCCGTACCGTTGCAGGTCGTAGTCGAGATGGGGGACGTAGACCAGCAGGCAGTCGGGGCGGTGCCGGCGCAGGACGGACCTGGCGGCGGCGACGATCCACCGGGACGAGGCGATCCCGGCCGTGGGCCCCCAGTAGGTGAACAGCGGGAACGGCCCGAGCTCGGCGGTGAGCTCGTCGTGCAGGGCCGGCGGGCGGGTGTAGCAGTCCGGCGACTTGCGGCCGTCGGCGTGGTAGACCGGGCGCGGGGTGACGAGGAGGTCGGTGGCCGCGCCCATCGCGTACCACCAGCAGACGTTGGCGACGCGCCAGCCCGGCTCGCCGGCCCGCACGGCGTCCCAGAGCTTCTCCCCCCGCACCAGCGCGTTGTGCTGGCGCCACAGATGCACCTCGCCGAGCTCCCTGAAGTACCACCCGTTGCCGACGACGCCGTGGTCGCGCGGCATGAGGCCGGTGAGCAGGGTCGACTGCACCGAGCAGGTCACGGCGGGCAGCACCGTCTCCAGGTTGGCCTGGAAGCCGCCGACCGCCAGGTGACGCAGGTTGGGCATGGACGCGAGCAGCCGCGGGGTCACTCCCACGACGTCGATGACCACGAGCGGTCTCATGCGTTCTCCTCTTTCAGCCCCAGGGCGAGCAGCCGGTCCCGGGTCCAGGCCAGCTCGGCGGCGAGTCCGTCGGCCAGGGACGCGTCGCCGGCCGGACGGTCCGCCTCCGGCAGGACCCGCCAGGTGTAGGTCTCGACCTCGACGTGGCCGGTACGCGGCCGGGGCCCGCCGAACAGCGCGGCGAGGCCCTCCTCGAGGACGGAACGGGTGCTCGACAGCGGCGGCCCGGGTTCGGCGTGCACCGGCAGGTGGAAGTGCACGCGCCAGGGAGAACGGCCCGGCAGGCCGCCCTCCAGCGCCTCGTCGAGGTCGTCGGCGGCGAGGACCCGGCCGTGCCGTTCCTCGCGCGTCTGGTGCAGGAAACGTTCCTCGCCGAACGCCGCCAGCGCGCGGCGGGTGGCGGGGTCCGAAGGATCGTCGACGTGCAGGGCCAGCGACGCCTGGGTCTTGACCACCGGCAGGCCGGCCGCGTCGAGGCGCTCCAGCGCCCGGCGCGGATGCTCGAACTCCACGGCCAGGTGGCACAGGTCGAGGCAGACACCGATCCACTCGGGGTCCACGTGCGACAACGCCGCGGCGGCGTCGCGGCCGGTCTCCACGACGCAGCCCGGTTCGGGCTCCAGCCCGACGCGGATCGTGCGGCCCGTCTCCGCGGCCAGCTTGGCCAGCCCGGTCGCCAGGTCGCCGAGCAGGCGCCGCGCGGTGCGCGCGTCGCCGGGCGTCCAGGGTTCGCGCCAGGCGAGCGGGAGCGTGGAGACGCTTCCCTCCGCCACGTCGTCGGGCAGCAGCCCGGCGAGGACGGCGGCGACGTCGAGGGTGTACCGGAGGCGGGCGGGTTCGGTCCAGTCCGGGAAGTAGACCTTGCGCTTGACCACCGGGTCGTGGAAGCCGCGGTACGGGAAGGCGTTGACCGTGACGACCTCGAGCCCCCGGGAGCCGAGCCCGGCCCGGAGCCGGGCGACCTTCGCCGGGTCGGCGGCGAGTTCCGCCGCGAGGTCGGCGGCGAGCCACAACCCGAGCCCGAGCCGGTCGGCGCCGAGGCGTTCGCGGACCGGGCCGCCGAACCGTTCGAGCTGTGCGAGCACGCCGTCCAGGTCCTCGGCGGGGTGGGCGTTGGTGCAGTACGCGAGGTGGACGAGGCCGCCGCCGGGGTGCCGCAACCGCATGGCGTCAGTCCTCCCGCCGGGCGCCGCGCAGGACCGAGTTGCCCGCGTACGTCGCGCCGAGTGCCTCGCCGGGGGCGTCGAGCTGCTCGGCGCCGAGGTCCAGCCGCCCGCTCTGCCCGAAGAACGTGACCGGGTTGCGCCAGAGCACCCGGTCCACCTCGTCGCCGGTGAAGCCGGCGGCGAGCATGGCGTCGCCGGTCCTGCGGGTCTTGAGCGGATCGCTCCGGCCCCAGTCGGCGGCGGAGTTCACCAGGACGCGCCCGGTGCCGTACGCCTGGAGGACCGCCACCATCCGGTCCTCGTCCATCTTGGTGTCCGGATAGATCGAGAACCCGGCCCAGCAGCCGGTCTCCAGCACCATCTCGACGGTCACCTCGTTGAGGTGGTCGACGAGCACGCGCTCCGGCGGGACGCCCGACTCGCGCACCACGTCCAGGGTGCGCCGGGTGCCGGCGGCCTTGTCGCGGTGCGGCGTGTGGACCAGGACCGGCAGGTCGTGCTCGACCGCCATCTCCAGCTGGCGCTCCAGGGCGGCGTCCTCCTCGGGCGTCATCGAGTCGTAGCCGACCTCCCCCACCGCGACGACGCCGTCCTTGGCCAGGTAGCGGGGCAGCAGGTCGAGGACGCCCGCGCACCGCGGGTCGTTGGCCTCCTTGGGGTTGAGCGCGATCGCGCAGTGGTGGCTGATGCCGAACTGCGCGGCGCGGAACGGCTCCCAGCCGACCAGCGAGTCGAAGTAGTCGGTGAACGAGCCGACGCCGGTTCGCGGCTGCCCGAGCCAGAAGGCCGGCTCCAGGACCGCGCGCACCCCGGCCTCGAACATCTCCTCGTAGTCGCGGGTGGTCCTCGATGTCATGTGGATGTGGGGGTCGAAGATGCGCATCAGGTCACCTGATCCAGCCGGGCGAGCACGAGACGGACGTCGTCGGGTACCGGACGGCCGGCCGCCATCCGTTCGCGGGCCAGGTCGCGGAGCATGCGGTTCAGCTCCGCGTCGGCCCGCAGGTCGAGGCCCGCCACCGTCGCGAGGGGCATGCCGAGGAACACGCACTTGAGCACGCCGTGCCGCCAGGCGTCGCCGTCCAGGTGCTCGGCCGCGAACGCCCCGAGGGCCGCCGCGATGAGGCGGGTGTCGTTGCTGCGGAGCGCGTCGCGGACGAGCGGCACCGCGTCCGGGCCGGTGCCGAGCACGTCCAGCGCGCGGAGCACGCCGCGCTTCTCGGCGGCGTCGCCGTGGTGGTAGACGCCGCCGGCCTCGGCGGCCAGGTCGGCGCCGTCCGCCGGCAGCGCGCCGAGCAGGACCGCGCGCACCGCGTCGTCGACGGTCCAGCCGTCGAGCGCGGGCACCGGGGAGCCGAGCGGTCCGCGCCCGCACCGCCGTCCGGCGGCGGGGAACCGCCGCGCCAGGACGTCCGGGTCCCGCGCCACCAGCGCGCAGGACTCGTGCAGCCAGGCGGCGGCGCCGACGCTGAGCCGCTCGACGAGGACGGCGCGGACCTGTTCCAGCGTCGCGCGTTCCCGTTCGGGGCGCGGCTCGGCCGCGGCGGCGGCCTCGGCGGCCGCGTGCTGGAGGAAGGCCAGCGAACGTTCGGCGACCCGGGGCGCGTCGTGGCCGTGCCGGGGCAGCTCGACGGCGACCAGGCCGCGGTACCCGGTCTCGGCCAGCGCCGCCAGCACCGGCGGGAAGCCGATCTCTCCTTCGCCGAACTCCAGGTGTTCGTGGACGCCCCGCCGCATGTCGTCGATCTGCACGTTCACGATGCGGTCGCCGGCGCGGCGGACGCAGTCGGCGACCGGCAGCGGCTCGTTGCACCGGCAGTGGCCGATGTCGAGCGTCAGGCCGAACGCCTCCGGCCGGCCGAGCAGCGCGTGCAGCCGTTCGTAGCCGTCCAGGTCGTGGACGAGCATGCCGGGCTCGGGTTCGAAGCCGAGCGGCACGCCGCGCCGTTCCGCGGTCTCCAGGACGGCGGAGCAGCCGGCGGCCAGCCATTCCCACGCGTCCTGCTCGGGCACGTGCGCGGGACGGATCCCGCTCCAGAACGACACGGCCTCGGCGCCGAGGTCGGCCGCGACGTCGACGGCCGTGCGCAGGAAGGCGACGCGCCTGTCCCTCCCCCGGTCGGACACCAGCGTCGGCTCGTGCTTGCGGCGCGGGTCGAGCAGGTAGCGCGCCCCGGTCTCCACCACGACGGCGAGGCCGAGGTCGTTCAGCCGCCTGGACAGGGCGGTGACCCTGCCCGGCAGGTCGGGGGCGAACGGATCGAGGTGGGCGTGGTCGAGCGTCAGCGCCACGCCCTGGTAGCCGAGGTCGGCGATGACGGCGAGCGCGTCCTCGAGCCGGTGGTTGGGGAAGCCGTTGCTGCCGTAGCCGAATCTCATGTCACGGCCGCCCGCCGGGCGAGATGCCGTGCGACCGGGTACGCGGCGGCCACGGTGACCGCGCCGGCGCAGGAGCCGCCCCGGGCCGCCAGGGCCGCCTGAAGCGGGACCAGGCCGAGGATCCCGGCGCCGACCGCGCGCCGGATCCGGCCCGCCGTCGACTCCCGGACGGCCGCGGCCTGGGGGCCGCCGACCGCGACGGCGTAACCGGTGGCGAGCGCGGCGGTGAGGACGCGCCGCCCGCGCGGGAGGTCGCGGCGCCCGCCGCGCACGGCGGCGGCCGACACCAGTGCCGTGCCGGCCAGGACGGCCAGCGGGACCTCGCGGCCCATGCCCTCGACCTCGCCGCGCGACAACCCGGTCACGCCGAGGATGTGCAGGCCGACGGTGAGCGCCTCGGGGAGCGCCGCGCCCGGCCGGTGGCCGCCGGTGCCGGCGAGGACGTTGAGCGCGCGGGCGGCGGCCATGGCGAACGGGCCGAGCGGGGTGTCCTTCAGCGCCAGGTCGTACGCCCACACGGTGCCGGCCAGCGGAACCGTGATCGTCAGCGCGCGCCGGCCGGCGACCGCCGCCGAGGCCGCGACCCCGGCGGCGGTCAGGCCGGTGGCCAGCGCCAGCGCGAACCCCGGCGTCACCCGCCCGGACGGGATGGGCCGCTCCGGCCGTTCCACCCGGTCGAGCTCGCGGTCGGCGTAGTCGTTGAGGGCCATGCCCGCCCAATAGAGGCAGACCGAGCCCGCGGCGAGGCCGGCCGGGCGGAGCCCGAACGGCCGCCCCGACGCGGCGGTGCCCGCCAGGACGTCGCCGGGCACGGTCAGCGCCGCGGGCGCGCGCACCAGGACGGCGATGGTCCGCAGATCGGGCACGGTCATGCGCTCTCCTCAGGCCGTTCACCGGCACCGGCGCCGGCACCGAGCCGCCGCGCGGCCCACTCCCGCAGCGCGGTGTACTGCGCGTCGAGCCGGTGGTCCGTGGTGCCCGCGGGGTCCTTGAAGAAGAACGCCAGCGGGACGAGCGCGCCCGCCTCGCCGGCCTCGTGCGCGCGGGCGGTGAAGCGCGCCAGGTCCAGCACCAGCGGCGCGGCCAGCGCCGAGTCGCACCCCTCCCAGGTGAACTGCAACGTCATCCGCGTGCCGAGGAAACCCTCGAACAGCACGTGGTCCCAGGACGTCTTCCAGTCGCCGAGGTCGGGCACGTAGTCGATGTGCAGCTCGCCGTCCACCGGCCGGCCCAGCAACTGCGCGAGCCCGCGCTGCTTGGAGGCCGTCTTGCTGGCCGCGGCGGCGGGGTCGGCCAAGGTCGCGCCGTCGCCGCCGCCGAGCAGGTTCGTCCCGGACCACGCCAGCACCCGCAGCGCGCGGGCGGCGAACATGGGAGCGAGCGCGGAGCGCAGCAGCGTCTCGCCGGTCTTGCCGTCGCTGCCCGCGTACGGCAGCCCGCGCGAACGGGCCAGCGCGTCGAGGGCGGGCAGCCGCGGACCGGTCGACGGCGTGAAGTCGACGAACGGGCAGCCCGCCCGGAAGGCCGCGTACGCGTACGTCGAGCTCGGCGGCAGCACCTCGTCACCTGCGGCGATGGCTCGTTCCAGCGCGTCGAGGTCCTGGTGTTCGGGCCGGCGCGGGGCCGGCGGCTCGGTCGAGGAGACGTTGACGACGACCACCCGGTCCAGGCCGTGCCGGTCGCGGAAGGCCGTCATGTCGGCGGCGAGCCGTTCGGCGGCGGCGGACGGCGGCTCCCCGCCGTCGTGGCCGTCCCTGATCTCGGCGTCGGCGGCCAGCAGGTCCGGGCGTACGGCCGCGGCGACGGCGGCCGGCAGGACGCCCGCGCTCGCCAGCTGCTCCGCCCGCTTCACCAGCGGGGTCTGCACGACGTCGTGGCCGCCGAAGACCAGGTCGGAGAGCGCCGGCAGCCCGGCGCCGCGGAAGTCCCCTGTCTCGGCGACGAGCCCCGCCGCGCCGGCCAGCCCGGTCCGCACCGCCGCGGCGCCCGCCACGGCGGTGGTGGCGACCGAGCCCCGCGCGCCGGCGAACCAGACCCCGGTGCGCCCGCCCCGCCGGTCCCCGCGCCGGTCGGTCATCGCGCGCCGGGCAGGTCGCTGGGGTAGGGGAAGCTGACGAACGCCGCGTCCAGCTGCTCGGACGTGCGCGGCAGCCACGACCGCTTGAGCCCGGCGTCGACGTCCTTCGGCAGGCCCGGGTTGTCGGGCGAGTCCTTGACCGGCTGGGCCACCGACTGGGCCGCCCAGGCGTACCCGACGAGCCGGTCGATGGCCGACCACCAGGCGGCGTCGATGCCGAGGAAGACCTGCGCGCGGATGATGACGTGCCAGCGGTGGTAGGCCTCGGTCCCGCCGCTCGGCGGGTCCATGGTGTGCAGCTTGTAGCCGTCGGGCAGCCGCGGGTCGTACAGCTCCCCCTGCGCCATCTGGGCGAAGCAGACGAGCAGCTTGCTCGGGTAGCGCCGGTAGTAGGCGTCGAAGAACAGTTTCTGGATCCGCGACATCTCGGCCAGCTCGGCGCGCGCCGGCGCCCACAGGGCGGCGTAGCTGCTGCGGTAGTCGTCGCGCTGGACGTGCTCCAGCCAGAGCTTGCGCCACGACGGAACGGGCCCGACCTTCTCCCCCACCGCCTTGAACAGCGCCTGCCAGGACGCCGGCGGGTTGAAGTAGCTGTACTGGTCGAGCCGGTACCAGAACTCGTTGGCCCTGGCGTCGCCCTTCATCCCGGGCACGTCCGGGATCGGCGGGTTCGGGCCGGGCAGCTGCGGGTCGTCGGCCTGGAGCCGCGCGCCTCCGGTGGGCGCGAGAGGGCCGGCCGCCCAGGCCGGTCCCGCGCCGGCCGCCGATCCGGCCACCACGGCGCCCAGCCCCGCGGCCGCGGCCACGGTCGACCTCGTCAGAAGCGCCCTCCGGTCGAGCTCCCCGGGCCTGGCATCGCTCATCAGGATCTTCCTCCTGCGCTGGTAGGCGAGGCGGGCCGCCGGGGCCCACGCGAACGATCGCCATCGTGGGCCGGGGGGCTATAGAGCCTCTATACGCCCGGCCCGGGGCGCGGTCGCACAGAGCAGCGTGCACAGTGAGCTATGCACAGAACCTTGCACAACCGTCTGTGCATAACTTACTGTGCAAGTATGAGCGAGGCACCGACTCCACTGGAGATCACCGACCTGGAGGCGCTCAAAGCGCTGGCGCATCCCAGGCGGCAGCGCATCCTGCACCACCTCGGCCTGCACGGGCCGGCCACGTCGGCGACGCTCGCGCGCGCCCTCGGCCTCAACACCGGGGCCACCAGCTATCACCTCCGGGAGCTGGCCAAGTACGGGTTCGTCGAGGAGACGCCCAAACGCGGGCACGCGCGGGAGCGGTGGTGGCGGGCCCCGGTCCGCGACCTGCGGATCCCGCCGCGCTCCAAGCAGAGCGAGCAGATGCGGGTCGTCGTCGACGAGATGGCCCGGCTGGAGATCGCCGACGACTTCGAGCAGTTCCTGCGGTTCCAGGTGCAGCGCGACACCCTGGGCGCGTGGTCGGACGCCTTCCCGCACTCGCGGGGCTCGATCCGGATCACGCTGGAGGAGCTGGACGACTTCTTCGAGGAGTACATCCAGCTCGTCAAACGCTACAAGCGCTCGGACGCCGACACGCCGCCGGGCGCACGGACCGTGCTGACCCGGTTCTTCGCGTTCCCCGCCCCGACCGAGGAGGGCTCGGTCAGCGAGAACGGCGTCAGGGAAGGGGTGGGCTGACAGGCGACCCCACCGACCGGCACAGCGGGCCGCCGAGCGGCAACTCGGCGGCCCCTGGAGGAAACGTCTTCCGCCCTCACGGGCGGCGCTCTCAACGCCTCTTCCATTGAAACGGAGCATATCCCGTGCCTTTCAGCAAGAGCCGGGCCCGTTCGGGCCGGGACTCCGCCGGGGCCGAGCTCGCGTCCAGGCTGGACGCGGTCACCAAGGTCTACGGCCGCGGTCCGGGCACCGTGACCGCCCTCGACAACGTCACCCTGGGGATCCACCGCGGCAGCTTCACCGCCGTCATGGGCCCCTCCGGGTCGGGCAAGAGCACCTTCCTGCACTGCGCGGCGGGCCTCGACCGGCCCACCTCGGGCGTGGTGCACCTGGGCGACGTCAGCCTCTCCGGCCTCAACGAGGCCAAGCTCACCGAGCTGCGCCGCAGCCGGGTCGGCTTCGTCTTCCAGTCGTTCAACCTGATGCCCTCGCTCACCGTCCAGCAGAACATCAACCTGCCGCACCGGCTGTCGGGCACCCGGGCCAAGCGCGACTGGCAGCGCGAGGTCATCGGCAAGCTGGGCCTGGCCGACCGGCTGGGGCACCGGCCCGCCCAGCTGTCGGGCGGGCAGCAGCAGCGGGTGGCGATCGCCCGCGCCCTGGTGACCCAGCCCGACGTCCTGTTCGCCGACGAGCCGACGGGCGCGCTCGACGTCCGCACGGCGCAGCAGATCCTCATGCTGCTGCGCTCGATCGTGGACGAGATGGGCCAGACCGTGGTCATGGTCACGCACGACCCCGTCGCGGCCTCGTACGCCGACAGCGTGCTGTTCCTCACCGACGGCCGGATCGTCGACTCGATGATCAAGCCGGGGGCCGACCGGATCGCCGAGCACATGACGCGGCTGGAGGTGCATCGCTGATGCTCTCCCTCGCGCTGACCACGCTCCGCGCCCGCAAGGCCGGCTTCGCCGGCGCCTTCATCGCGCTGTTCTTCGCCTCGACGCTGGTCGCCGCCTGCGGCATGTTGCTGGAGACCGGCCTGCGCGGCGGCATCCCGGCCGAGCGGTACGCGGGGACGCCGGTGGTGGTCGCCGGCGACCAGAGCGCGCACACCGTCAAGAAAAAGAAGAAGGGCAAGGAGAAGCAGAAGTCCAAGCCGCTGGCCGAGCACGTCTGGATCCCGGCCGGCGTCGCGGAGAGGCTCGGCGCGGTCCAGGGCCTGAAGGCCATGATCCCCGAGGTGTCCTTCCCGGCGTACGTGGTCAGGGACGGCCGGGTGCTCACCGGCCCGGACGGCTCGGACTCGTGGGGCCACGACTGGTCGTCGGCCGGGCTCACCCCGTTCACGCTGAGCGGCGGGCGCGCGCCCGCCGCCGACAACGAGGTCGTCGTCGACGCGGCGCTGGCCCGGCAGGGCCGGCTCGAGCCCGGCGACACCGTCACGGTGCAGTCCACCTCGGCGCCCGGCAGCTACAAGGTGTCGGGGATCGCCGGCGGTCCGGCCGGCGGGCTGCAACGCCAGGCCGCCGTGTTCTTCTCCCCCGCCGAGGCCACCCGGCTGGCGGGGCGGCCGGGGCGGCTGTCGGCGATCGGGCTGGTGCCCGACGGCAAGACCGACGCCGCGACCGTGGCCGACCAGGCGCGCAGGGCCGTCGCCGGCACCGGCGCGAAGGTCTACAGCGGCGACGAGCTGGGCTCGCTGGAGTTCCTCGACGCCTCCAAGGCCCAGGTCATGCTGATCAGCCTCAGCGGCACCCTCGGCGCCACCTCGCTGCTCGTCGCGATCCTGGTGGTCGTCGGCACGTTCGGGCTCTCCATCCAGCAGCGGTACCGGGAGATCGCCCTGCTGCGGGCGGTGGCCGCGACGCCGAAGCAGGTGCGGCGGCTCATCGGCCGCGAGGCGGTGCTGGTCGGCGTGCTCGCCGGCGTGGCCGGCTGCGTGGCGAGCCTGGCCGTCGCCCGGTGGTTGCGGGCCCGGTTCGTGGAGGCCGGCGCGATCCCGGACGTGCTCACGTTGTCGCTCAGCCCGCTCCCGATGTTCGCCGCGATCGGCGCGACGACGCTGGCCGCCTGGGGCGCCGCCCGGATCTCCAGCCGGCGGATCGCGATGATCCGGCCGACCGAGGCGCTCGGCGAGGCGGCGATCGAGCCGCCGCGGCCGGGCGCCGTGCGGCTGCTGGCCGGGGTGGCGTTCCTGATCGGCTCGATCGTGCTGACCATCGTGCTGGGCGGCCTGTCGACCGAGCCGGCCGCGATGCCGGTCACGTTCGTCACGGCCCTGCTCTGGGTCACCACGGTGTCCCTGCTCGGCCCGGTGATCGCGGCGACCGCGGCGCGGGTGCTGGGCGTCCCGCTCAAGGCCCTCTCCCCCGTGGGCGGCTACCTCGCGGCGGCCAACACCCGCGCGGCCTCCCGCCGGCTGGCCTCGGTCGTCACGCCGCTCTGCCTGGCGGTCACGATGACCTGCACGATCCTGTTCGCCCAGACGACGCTGGGGCACGCCGCCCGGCAGGAGAAGCGGGAGGGGATCACCACGCGGTACGTGCTGGCCGCCGGCAAGCCCGGCGTGCCGAGCGCGGCGGCCGAGGCGGCCCGGCAGGTCAAGGGCGTGCAGACCGTCACCGAGGTCGTCGAGACCAACGCCCGCGGCCTGGGCCTCGGCAAGTACACCGTCCAGGGCGTCACGCCCGAGGGACTGGCCACGACGATGGACCTCAAGACCACGTCCGGCTCGCTCGCGCGGCTCGGGCCGGGGACGGTCGCGCTGAGCACCAACGGCGCGTCGCGCGCGCACGCCGAGGTCGGCGACACGTTCCGGCTGCGGCTCGGCGACGGGACGCTGATCTCTCCCAGGGTGGTGGCGATCTACTCCCTCCAGCTGGGCTTCGCCGACGTCACCCTGCCGCGCGACGTGGTCGCGCCCCACGTCGACAATCCGCTGAACGCGTCGGTGCTGGTGCGGACCGCGCCCGGGGCGGACGACGTGAAGGGCGACCTGGCCCAGGCGGTCCGCGGCTTCGCGACCGTGCGGGTGGCCGACCGCCAGGAGGTGGAGGCCGCGCAGGCGGCCCAGCAGCGCACCAACCAGCGGGTCCAGTACCTCGCGATGGGCCTCATCATCGCGTTCACCGCCATCGCCGTGGTCAACACCCTGGTCATGGCGTCGGCGGACAGGACCCGCGAGTTCGCCCTGCTGAGGCTGATCGGCACCACCCGAAGGCAGGTGCTGCGGATGACGCGGTGGGAGTCGGCGGTCGTCGCCGTCATCGCCGCGGTCCTCGGCACGGTGCTGGGGGTCGTCGTCCTGTCGGCGTTCACCGCGGGCATGACGCGGCAGGGCGCGCCCTACATCCCGCCGGCCGCCTACCTGGCGGTGCTGGCGGTCGCGGCGGGCACGGCCTTCCTGGCGACGGAGACGGCGGTACGGATGGCGCTGCGCGGCCGGCCCGCCGACACGATCAACTCCCGGGAGTGACCCCGTGGTGCAGGGGCCGCGCCTCGATCAGCGTGGAGCGCGGCCCCTGCGCGGCGGCGGCGAGCCCGAAGCCGCCGCGGCCCAGCAGGGCCTCCCACTCGCCCGCGGTGCGTTCGCGGCCGCCCAGGAGCACCAGCATGTGCAGATCGAGCAGCTTGGCCGGATGCGGGCCGCCGTCCTCGGGCACGACCTGCTCCAGCAGCAGCAGGACGCCGTCGCCGGGCATCGCCTCGCGGCAGCGGCGGAGGATGGCCACCGCCTCGTCGTCCGCCCAGTCGTGCAGGATCTGGGCGAGCACGTACACGTCTCCCCCGTCCGGGACCCCGGCGAAGAAGTCGCCGCCGGCGCAGCGCGCCCGGTCGCCGAGGCCCGCCGCGTCCAGCGTCCGGGACGCCTCGTCCACGACGTGGGGCAGGTCGAAGACGACCCCCTTGAGCTCGGGCCGGGCCGCGAGCAGCGCCGACATGAGCACGCCGTTGCCGCCGCCCACGTCGACGACGGTGCCGGCGCCACCCCACGACCATTCCAGCAGCGGCAGCAGGCGCAGCTCCACCAGCCCGGCCTGGGCCCGGTTGAACGCCTCGGCCTCCTCCGGGTGCCCGGCCAGCCAGTCGAAGTACGGGCTGCCGTACACGGCGTCGAAGGCGGCCTCGCCGGTACGGAGCGAATGCGCGGCCCGCGACCAGGCCACGTACGCCTCGCCCGACATCAGCTCGGCGAAGTGGCGCAGCGAGCCCGGCTCGTCCGCGCACAGCAGCCGGCCCGCCGGGGTGAGCGCGAACGTGTCTCCGGGCTCCTGGGTGACCAGATCCTCGGCGGCGAGCACCCGCAGGAACCGGCGCAGCGCGTCGGCGTCGGCTCCGGCGCTCTCGGCCAGCGCCGCCGTGGTGGCGGGCCCGGCGGCCAGGCGTTCGGGGATCTCCAGCTCGCAGACCGCGTGGATCGCCTGCGAGACGATGAAGCCCATGATCTTCCTGCGCACGTCGGCGTTCGCGTCGGCCATCGGGGCGGCACCTCTCCCGGCACCGGGGCTCATCCGGTGCCCAGCGTGGTCAGGGCGGGGAAGAGCGGCATCTCCGCGGTGGTCTTGAGGTAGTCGGCGCCCGCGGTCCCGCCGGTGCCCGGCACCACCCCGATTATCTTGAGCGTGATCCCCCAGTGCGTGCGCTTCATCCCGCGCCAGGCCCCGTCCAGCCGGGCCAGCTGGACGGCCACGTCGGTGAGCCGGTCGCTCGGCAGCCGGTCGGCCGCCGCGACGAACGCGTCCTGGAGCGTGGGGCCGGCGAGCCCGATCTCCGGGAGCTTCTCGGCGTACGGGTGGGGCGTGCGGGTGGCGCTCAGCAGCTCCACCTCGCGGTAGGCCTTGGACTGGATGGCGCTGCGCCCCGACGTGTACTCGCGGATCACCGCGAAGGACTTCTTCGGCATCGTCGTCACCACGCGGTACAGGGCGGCGGTCGCCTCCAGCCGGCCCGCGGCCTCGGCGAGCTCCGCCTTGGCGAGCCCGGCGTCGTCCAGCTCCAGCGCGCGCGTGGCGCGGGTGAGGTGCCCGACGACCTGGCGGTACAACATCTCGAAGATCTGGATGCTCCGGATGAACATGTGCTCGTCGTGCAGGCGCGTGGTGGGGAGCATGGCGAGGTTGACCGCGCGCAGGTGCGCGGTGGGCACGGCCGCGAGCGCGCCGCCGGCCCGTTCCCGGCAGTACGCCGCGAACTCCGCGCCGCCGTCCTGCCCGGGCTCCCCCTCGGTCGCGTCCGGCGCGTCCGGCGCGAGCAGCGCGGACTTGGTCAGCGCGTGCAGGCAGGCCTGGGTACGGGCCCGTTGTGCCCGGTGCTCGGGGGCCCGGCTCAGCGCCGCCGCCTCGGTCGCCAGCAGTTCGGCGATCAGCGTGACGATGAGCGTGTCGATCCGGACGCCCGCGACCCCCTCCAGCAGCTCGGTGCCCAGGTAGGAGTCGTAGTCGCCGTCGTCCTGGTCGAACGTGCTGGGCAGCCAGGTCGCCAGCGACCAGGGGGCGTCGCCGGGATCGGCGGGGCCGCTCAGCCACGCGTGGGCGTCGCGCAGCGCCCGGACCAGCCTGGCGTCGGCGTGCGTGCGCCCGACCGCCTGGTAATGGGTGACGACCGCGTCATAGGGGAAAACACCGCGGCCGTCCCGCCAGCGGTTCAGATCGCGCAGCGCGCGGTCTCCCGAAACGTCGTCCCGAGCGGCATGGATCGCCGAATCCCGCGATCCTCCGACACCTGTCTCCGCGAAATCGTTCACGATACTCTCCGGCCATTGAACACCATTCCCGAAGAGTGCTCCCACGCCCTATATGGCGCCTATACGGAAGGGCCGCCGGGGGGTTCGGGGGCGCCGACGACCTCGTCGATCCGCCGGTTCGCGGCACGGATCGCCGGGCTCAGCGCGGCCGCGCCGCCCAGCACCGCCATGATCACGCTCATCCCCGCGACGGTCCACGCGCTGCCGAACAGGTCGAGGGCCTGTCCGGCGGCCAGGGACCCCAGCCCGACCGGCCCGAGCGCGATCAGCGTGACGAACCCGCCGACGCGGCCCATCAGCTCGTCGGGCGTGGCGCGCACCATGTAGAGCGCGCCGGTCACGTTGATCAGGCCGCCGATGTAGCCGCTCACGCAGAACAGCGCGCCGAGCGGCACCGGGTCGCCGGTGACCGCGATCGGCGCGATGAGCACGGCCCAGACCGACAGTCCCCCGACGATGAGCGCGCGCAACGTCAGCCGGCTCGTCCAGGCGCCGCACGTGAGCGCGCCCACCAGCCCGCCGACCCCGGAGAGCGCCGCGATCGGGCCCACCATGGCCGCGGACCTGCCGCCCTCGGCCAGGATCACCATGAGCGCGAGATTGAGGCCCTGAAAGAGCATGTTCGAAATGGCGATCAGTAGCATGACATCGCGCAGGAAGCCATGCCGCCAGACCCAGACGGCACCCGCGGAGATCTCCGCTCGTATCCCTTCCCTGGTCCGCTCAGAATCGGCCTGCAGCCGTTTCCTGAGCATTAACAACATCGCGAACGAGACCATGTGGAAAAGGGTGCTGAAAACGAAGGGAAGGGTCCGTTCGAGAGCGTAGAGACCGGTGCCGAGCGGCTGCCCGAGAAGGGCCGCCGCCCGCGACCGCGCCTCGTTGCGCGACAACGCCTGGGACAGGTGGCCCGCCACGACGACGTGCCTGACGGCCGACCGTTCGGCGAGCTGGTAGACCACGCCGAGCGATCCCTGCGCGAACGCCACGATCATCAGGAAGGTCCACGAGGCCGCCCCGGTGACCAGGGCCGCGGCCACGCTCGCGGTGCTCAGCGCGCATCCCGCGTCGCACGCCAGCATCAGCCGCCTCCGGTCGTACCGGTCGACCAGCACCCCCGCGGGCAGCTGGACCACCAGGTTCGGCGCCAGCGCCGCGAAGCCGACCCAGCCCGCCGCGCTCGGGGATCCCGACTGCCAGAGCACCAGCAGCGGATAGGTGATGACACCGATCCGGAGCCCCAGCGCGGTGCAGCCCGCCCCGATCCACAGGAGCAGGAAGTCCCGGTTGTTGCGGAGCGGCTCCGCGGGACGTCCGGTCGGCCGCTCGACTGCCGCCACTCCGCGGGGCCTTCAGCGCACCCCGTCGCGGCACCAGTCCAGGACCGCCATCGCGCTGTACATCTTGTTGGCCGCCTGGTCGAATGCGACGCTCGCCGGGCCGTCGAGGACCTCGGCGCTCACCTCCTCTCCGCGGTGGGCGGGCAGATCGTGCATGAACACGGCCTCCGGGTTCTCCTTCCACAGCTCGGTCGTGACCTGGAAGGGTGCGAAGACGTCCCGCCATCCGGGGTCGGCCTTGCTCGTGCCCGTGGTCTGCCAGCGGGTGGTGTAGACGACGTGCTGGCCGATGGGCGGCTCGCCCATGTCGTGCCGCTCGGTGACCACCGCGCCGGACCGTTCGGCGTATCGCGCGGCCCTGGCCATGACGTCGGCGGGCAACCCGTACCCGGGCGGTGTGCGCAGTTCGAGCTCCGTCCCGGGGAAACGGCTCAGTGCCAGGGCGAGCGCGACGGCCGTGTTGTTGCCCTCGCCCACGTACAGCACGCGCAGCTTCTCGACCCCGCCGAAGTGGCAGGCGAGCGTCGTGAGGTCGGCGAGCGCCTGCGTGGGGTGCTCCTGCTCGCTCATCGCGTTGACGACCGCCATCCGGTCCTGCGCGGCCCACGCCCGCATCTCGGCGGTGTCGGCCGCGGTGCGCGCCACCAGCACGTCGAGCATCCGGGCGAACACCCGGCCGGTGTCCTCGCTGGTCTCACCCGTGTTGGTCTGGAGGTCGTCCGGCCCGTACGTGACCACCTGCGCGCCCAGCCGCAGCGCGCCGGCGGAGAACGCGGTCCGGGTCCGGGTCGAGGTGCGGCGGAAGTAGACCCCGACCACGTCGCCGTCGAGCGGGCGGTCGTGCGAGCCGTTCGCGCCCGCGTACCGGGCGCCCGTCTCGACCAGATAGCGCAGGTCGTCGTCGGTCAGGTCGTCGATCGAGATCAGGTGTCGCACGGTCTAGCCCCTTCGGTTCGGTGGTCCGCCCCGCCGGCGTCGGCCGCCAGGTCGGCGAGCTGCGCCAGGGTGAGGTCGCGGTACGGCAGCCGCGGGGTGAGCGGCAGCCCGGCCCGGCGGGCCGCCGCGATCATGGGCAGGAGCGCGAGGGAGTCGCCGCCCAGGTCGGCGAAACGGTCCGTGGCCGCCACCGGCCCGACGCCGAGCACGCGCGACCAGATCTCCGCGAGCCGCCGCTGCGCGGGGGTGGCGGGCGGCGGTCCGGGCGGTGCCCCGGCGGCGCGTGCCAGCGCGGCCCGGTCGAGCTTGCCGTTGGCCGTCAGCGGGAGGCGCGGGACCGCGATGACGCGGGACGGGAGCAGGTACGCCGGAAGCAGGCCGGCGAGCCGGCGCCGCAACTCCGCGGTGTCCGGCGCGCCGTCCCCGTCCCGGGCTCCGTCCCTGGCTTTGTCCCTGGCTTTGTCCCTGTCCTCGTCGAGGACGACGTAGGCGGTGAGCGAGGTCTCCCCGGACGCGGTGACGGCCGCGTCCGCCACGCCCGGCAGTCCGGCGAGCACTGCCTCGATCTCGCCGGGCTCCACCCGGTGACCGCGGATCTTCAGCTGACGGTCGGTGCGGCCCAGGAAGGTCACCGTGCCGTCGGCGGACCGCCGCGCCAGGTCACCGGTACGGAAGAGCCGGGACCCGGCGGGCCCGTACGGATCGGGAACGAACCGCTCCGCCGTCGCCTCCGGCCTCCCCAGGTATCCGAGGGCCACGCCGGGCCCGCCCGCGTACACCTCGCCGGCGACGCCCGGCGGCACCGGTTCGAGATGCTCGTCCAGCACGTGCAGGGACGCGCCGGGGATCGGGGCGCCGAGCGGGACCGACGGGGTGCCGAAGGGCCGGTCCACGCCGGTGTACGCGCAGCCGACGGTCACCTCGGTCGGCCCGTACTCGCAGCCCAGGGCGAAGACGTCCCGCCACCGCCCGGCGAGGTCGGCGCGCAGCCCCTCGCCGGCCGTGACGACCAGTCCGGCGAGCCCGGCGAGGTCCTCGTCCGTGAGCCGTTCGGCGACCCACGCGAGCTGCCCCGGCGTGAGCTCCACGAACGAGAACGGCCCGGACTCCAGCAGCGCGGGCCCGAGATCGGCGGGCCCGAGATCGCCCGGGAGGACGTGCAGCGGCTGCCCCGCCAGCCACGGCGCGAAGAGCGACGGGACGACGATGTCGAACGCGACCGAGCCCAGCAGCGGCGCCCCGCCGGTGCCCTGGGAGGCGTACGCCGTCACGGCCCAGTCCAGGTAGGCGGCCAGGCCGCGGTGCGGGATCAGCACGCCCTTCGGGCGGCCGGTCGAGCCCGAGGTGTACGCCACGTACGCGACCGCGTCCAGGTCGTCGCCGCGCGCGGGCGGCTCGGCCCTCCCGGCCCGGTCGAGGCTCACGTCGAGCACCGGGGGCCCGTCCGCGGCGTCCAGCAGGGCCCGGTGCGCGGGCTCGCTCACCACGGCCGCGGCCCCGGCGTCCGCGAGCGTCAGCCCGATGCGCTCCGCCGGATGGCCGGGGTCGAGGGCGAGGTAGGCGCAGCCGGCCTTCCACACGCCCAGCAGGGCCGCGGGGAGGTCCAGGTCGCGTGCGAGGAGAACGGCGACCACCGACCCGGGCGCGACGTTCATGCCGCGCAGCCGGTGGGCGAGCCCGTTCGCCCGTTCGTCGAGCTCCCGGAAGGTGAGCCGCCGCTCGCCCGCGACCACGGCCACCGCGTCCGGCGCCGCGGCCGCGCGGAGCTCGAACGCGGCGGGCGTGCTCACCGGGTCGGCGGCGGGCCGGGCGCTCCCGCCGAGGGTCACCAGGGCGCGGCGTTCCTCCTCGGTGAGCAGGCCGCTCCGGGCGTCGCCGTCCAGGTCCTCGGCGATCTCGACCAGCGTCGAACGGATCTTCTCCAGGAAGCGGGTGCCCTCGGCGCGCGGCATGACCCTGGTGCTGGTGGAGAGCAGCAGCCGGGTCCCCATCGCCCCGACGCACAGCGCGAACTCGTTGGGGCTCTCGTCGATGCTCGCCTCGAAGTCCACCAGCTCGGTGTCGACCTGGTAGAAGTCCAGGTAGTGGAAGAGCGCGTCGACCGGGCGGTGGCCCAGCTCGCGCTGGATCTCCGGCATCGGGAACCGCCGGTGCGGCCACAGCTCGATCTCCCGCGCGAACACCTGCCGGATCAGCTCGCGCCACGTCCCCGGCACGCCGTCGAACGCGAACGGCACGGAGTTGAGGTACATGCCCGACACCCGGTCGGCGCCCAGCACCTCGGGGCGGGCGTCGCAGACCATGCCGCTGAAGAACCGCCGCTCGGGCGTGTAGGTGCTGAGGACCTTGAGGAACGCGGCGTGCAGCACGGCCTTCAGCGGCGCCTTGGCCCGTGCGGCGGCGGCGCGCAGCCCGCTCTCCAGGTCGGCGAAGGACAGCGCGCCCTCGTACCGCTCCGCCCCCGCGGCCCCGGGCCCGTGGCCCGGCCCGCTCCCGCTCTCCAGGGCGAACTTCGGGTACGTCCCGACGATCCCCCGCCAGTAGGCGCGGTCGTCCGCCGAGGCGAGGGAACGCCGTTCGGCGGCGATGAAGTCGGCGTACCGCACCCCGGCGGGGGGCGGGGCGGGCTCCGGCTCCAGGCCGTCGCGCAACCGGCGGTAGGCGGCGAGCATCTCCATCAGCTGCGAGTGGTAGCTCCAGCCTTCGAGGATCCCGTGGAACTCGGTGACCGACAGCCACCAGCCGGTGTCGTCCATGACGTGGACGAACATCCGCATGAGCGGCGGGCGGGCGAGGTCGAACGGGGTGGCGCGCTCGCGCCGCGCGTGCTCGCCCAGGACGCGGCCCTGCTCCTGCGGGTCGAGGCCGCGCAGGTCCGCGGTGCCGAAGACCGGCTCGGCGGCGCCGTGCACCAGCTGCATCGGCACCGAGTAGGAGTCCAGGTCCATCGCGGTGCGCATCGCCTCGTGCCGGGCGACGATGAGCTCCAGCGCCCGCCGGAAGGCGTCCGGCGCGAACGGCCGGCCGTCCCTGATCCGGAACGAGGTGTGGTTGAGGTACCGGCGCTCGTCGTCGGCGTTCATCTCCAGCGCCATGCCGGTCTGGATCAGGGAGAGCGGGTACGCGTCGTCGAGCCCGGCGGGCAGCGCCGCCAGGTCGACGTCGCGGACCAGCGCGAACGGCGCCGTCGGCTCGGCGTCGTCGGCGGGCGCGGGCCGGCCGGTGAGCAGCGTGCACAGTTCGGCGACCGTGCGCCGTTCGAACACGTCCCGCACGGTCACGTCGAGGCCGGCCGCGCGCAGGGCGCCGACCAGCGCCACCGCCCGCAGGGAGTCGCCGCCGCGGTCGAAGAAGCCGTCGTGGACGCCGACGCGGTCCACGCCGAGCGACTCCGCCCACACCGCCGCGACCCGTTCCTCCATGGGCGTGCGCGGCGGCACGTGCTCCCCGCCGGCGGCCCCGGCCCGCTCCGGGTCCGGGAGGGCGTCCCGGTCGACCTTGCCGTTGGCGGTCAGCGGGACGCGGTCGAGCCGGACGAGGTCGGCCGGGAGCATGTAGGGCGGGAGGCGGGTGGCCAGCGTCTCCAGCAGTTCCGCGGGCCGCCACTCCCCCGCCTCCGGCACCACGTACCCGACGAGCCGGCCGCCGGCCGCGACCACCACCGCCTCGCTCACGCGCGGGTCGGCGCACAACGCGGAGGTGACCTCGCCCGGCTCGATCCGGTAACCGCGGATCTTGACCTGGTGGTCCGCCCGCGCCACGAAGTCGATCGTGCCCGCCGCGGTCATCCGCCCCAGGTCGCCGCTGCGGTAGAAGCGCGATCCGGGCGGCCCGAACGGGTCGGGCACGAACCGTTCGGCCGTCAGGTCGGGACGGTTCGCGTAGCCGCGGGCGACTCCGGCGCCGCCGATGCAGACCTCGCCGACCACGCCGACCGGGAGCGGGCGCAGGTGCTCGTCCAGGACGTACATCGTGGTCCCCGGGATGGGGGCGCCGATCGACACCAGCTCGCCCGCCTGGTCGTCGTCGACGAAGTACGCGGAGTTCCCGACGGTGATCTCGGTCGGGCCGTACTCGGCGGCGAGCCGGGTCCCGTCCGGGCCGGCCAGCCGCCGCCAGCGGGCGGCGAGGCGGGTGGTGAACGCGTCGCCCGCCGCGATCACCAGCCCGGCCAGGTCGCGCGCCTGGGCCGGGGTGAGCTGCTCGGTCAGCAGGTCCAGGTGCCCCGGGGTGAGCTTGACGAACGCGTACGGGGACCCCTCGGCCAGCAGCCGCCCCAGGTCGGCCACGTCGAGGTCCTGGGGCAGCAGGTGGACCGGCCGGCCGGACAGCAGCGGCGTGTAGAGGTCGGGCACGCCGAGGTCGAACGCCACCGACGAGAACACCGGTGCCCCGCCCTCGCCCGCCGAGCCGTACGCGTCCAGCGTCCAGCCCAGGTAGTTGGAGAGCCCGCGATGGTGGACGAGCACGCCCTTGGGCCGGCCGGTGGATCCCGAGGTGTAGATGATGTACGCGAGCGAGTCGGGGCCGGCCGGGTGCGGGCCGGCCGGGGGCGGCGGCGCGGCGGCGGGTTCGTTCGCCCGCTCCTCCGCGTCCACCACGATCACGGGCAGGTCCGGCAGCGCCGTGGCGTGACACGACTCGGTGAGCACGACGGCGGTGCGGGCGTCGTCCAGGATGAGGCCCAGCCGTTCGGCCGGGTGGGTCGGGTCGAGCGGGACCTGGGCGGCCCCCGCCTTCCAGACCGCGAGCAGGCAGGCGACCAGGTCGGGCCCCCGGTCGAGGAGCACCCCGACCCGGTCTTCGGGGCCGACGCCGCGGGCGCGCAGCCGACCGGCGATCTCGTCGGCCCGCGCGTCCAGGCGGGCGTAGCTCCAGCTCGTTCCGGCGGCGACGACCGCGGTCGCCGAGGGCGTCACGGCGGCCCGGCGTTCGAACACCTCGTGCACGCGCCCCAGGCCGGCGGGCGGCCGCGGGTCGCCGAGCAGCACCCGGAGCTCTGCGTCGCCGACGATGCCGAGCTCGGAGAGCCGCGTGCCGGGGTCGGCGGCCACCGCGGCGAGCAGGCGGCGGTAGTGCCCGGCGACACGTTCGGCGGTGGCCCGGTCGTACAGCGCGGTGGCGTATTCGAGGTGGCCGCCGAACGAGCCGTCGGCCTCGTCGGCCATCAGCAGGGTGAGGTCGAACTTGGCGATGCCGCCGGCGGCCTCGACGGGCTCGGCGCGCAGCCCGGGAAAGTCGGCGGCGGCGGCCCGCCCGCCGCGCATGTCGAACATGACCTGGTAGAGCGGCGTGCGCGACAGGTCGCGCTCGGGCTCCAGTTCCGCGACGAGCCGCCCGAACGGCAGCTCCTGGTGGTCGAAGTCGGCGAGGATCCGGTCGCGGTTGCGCGCCAGCAGGTCGCCGAACGCCGGGTCGCCCGTCCAGCGTCCCCGCATCACCAGGGGGTTGGACAGGTAGCCGACCAGCGGCTGCAGCTCCGGCCTGGACCGTCCCGACACCGACGTCCCGACCGCGATGTCGGCGGTGCGGGTGTAGCGGGACAGCAGCACCTGGAAGGCGGTGAGGAGCAGCATGAACGGGGACGCGTCGTGCGCGCGGGCCGTCTCCCGCAGCCGCCCGGCCAGGTCGGCGGGGACCGTGAAACGAAGGGTGGCGCCGCGCCAGTCGCGTACCGCCGGGCGGGGCCGGTCGGTGGGCAGGTCCAGCGGCGACAGGCCGTCGAGCCGGTCCCGCCAGTAGTCCAGATGGCGCCGGACGAGCGGGGCCGACAACCGTCCCCGTTCCCAGACGGCGTAGTCGGCGTACTGCGCGGGCAGCGGCGCGGTCCTGGCCGGGCGTCGTTCGCGCGCGGCGGCGTAGGACTCCGCCAGCTCGCCGAGGATCACGGTGTACGACGGGGCGTCGACGGCGATGTGATGGAGCATCAGCACCAGCACGTGGTCGTCGTCGGCGAACCGCAGCAGTCCGGCGCGCAGCGGGTGCTCCGCGGCGAGGTCGAACGGTTCGGCCGCGACGGCCTCGGCGACGGCCCGGTCCGGCCGTTCCGGCTCGGGCACCCCGGCCAGGACCCTCGTCGCGAGCGGCGGGGCCGCGGCCGGGTCGATCACCTGGCGGGCCTGCCCGTCGACGAGCACGTGCCGGGTGCGCAGGATCTCGTGCCGCGCCACCAGCGCCGCGAGCGCGGCGCGCAGGGCGCCCTCGTCGAGGTCGCCGCGCATCCGCAGCAGCAGCGGCGCGTGGTACTCCACGCTCCCCGGGTCGAGCCGGTTCAGGAACCACAGCTGCTCCTGGCCCGACGACAGCGGCAGCGGCCCGTCGCGCCGCACCGGCACGACCGACCCGCCGGCCGCGCCGCGCGCGCCGCCGGCCCGCCGCCTGCGCAGCAGTTCCTGCCTCAGGCGCTCGGCGCCCAGCGCCGTCTGCTCCACGGGTGCGTTCACCGTTCCGTCTCCGTCTCCCCTGCCGTGGCCCCGGGTGTCTCCCCTGCCGTGGCCCCGGGTGTCTCCCCTGCCGTGGCCCCGGGTGTCTCCCCTGCCGTGGCCCCGGGTGTCTCCCCTGCCGTGGCCCCGGCGATCTCCCCGGCCACGGCCCGTTCGAGCGCACGGGCGACCTCCTCGACGGTCGGGCCGTCGAACACCGCGCGCAGCGGCAGCGCGACGCCGTACTCGTCCTGGAGGATCGTGACCATCCGCGCGGCGAGCAGGGAGTTGCCGCCGAGCCGGAAGAAGTCGTCCCGCACCCCGACGACGGGGGCGGCCATCGCGTCGTCGGCGCCGAGCAGTTCGGTCCACACCTCGGCGACGTGCTCCTCGATGGGGTCGCGCGGCGCCGCCGGCTCCCCGCCGCCCGCTCCGGCCACGGCGGGCGCCACCGGCGCCGGCACCGGCAGCGCCGCCCGGTCGACCTTGCCGTGCAGGTTGCGGGGAAGCGCGTCGAGCGTCATGAACACCTGCGGGACCATGTAGTCCGGCAGGCTCCGCGCGGCGTACGCGGCCAGCGCCCCGGTGTCGGGGGATCCCGCGACGGCCGGCTCGCAGTAGGCGACGAGCAGCGGGCTCTCCCCGCGTTCGCGCAGGACGACGGCCGCCTCGCGGAGCAGGGGGTGGCCCGTCAGCACCGCCTCGATCTCCCCCGGCTCCACCCGGTGGCCGCGGATCTTGACCTGGCCGTCGCGCCGGCCGAGGAAGGTGAGCGAGCCGTCGGGACGCAGCCTGCACAGGTCCCCGGTGCGGTAGAGGCGCCCGCCCGGCGGCCCGAACGGGTCGGGGACGAACGCGGCGGCGGTGCGGGCCGGATCGCCGGCGTAGCCGCGGGCCAGCCCGTCCCCGCCGACGCACAGCTCGCCGGGGACACCGATCGGGAGCGGCCGCAGCCGCTCGTCCACCACGTGCACGCGGACGCCGGGGAACGGCGTGCCGATCGGGACGGCGGCGGCGTCCGCCGGCACGTCCCAGCGGGTCGCGGCGATCGTCGCCTCGGTGGGCCCGTACTCGTTGACCAGCCGCCGCACCCGGGACCGGATGTCGCGGGCGAGGTCGGGCGGGCACGCCTCGCCGCCCATCGCCGCCACGACCGGCCGCCGGCCGAACCCGGCCTCCAGCAGCAGCCGCCAGTGCGCGGGCGAGCCGCCCAGGTGGGTCACGCCGTGCGTGTCGACCAGCGTGAGCTGCGCGGCCCGGTCGTCCACCTCGGCGTCACCGGCCAGCACCACCCGCCCGCCCGCGGCCAGCGGGACGAACAGCTCGGCGGCGGCGATGTCGAACGAGATGGAGTGCACCGCGAGCCAGGCGTCGTCGGCGCCGAAGCCGTAGTGGTCGCGCTTGCTCCGGATGAACGCGGCCAGGGCGTCGTGCCGGACCTGGACGCCCTTGGGCCGCCCGGTCGAACCGGAGGTGTAGACGACGTAGGCCAGGCTCGCCGGATCCGGGGGCGGGGCCGGGCCCGGATCGGCGGGGTGCTCCGGGCAGTCGACGTCGACCAGGACGTACGGCCCCTGGTAGACCTCCTTGAGGCGGCCGAGCAGGGCGCTCTCGGTCACCACCACGCGCACGCCGGAGTCGTTCAGCATGTGTCCGAGGCGGTCCGGCGGGGTGTCGGGGTGCAGCGGCAGGTACGCGCCGCCCGCCCGCCAGACCCCGAGCAGGGCCGCGGGCAGGACCGGCGTACGTGACAGCAGCACGCCGACGGTCTCCTCCGCGCGGAGGCGGTGCGGCCTGAGCGTCGCGGCGATGCCCTCGGCCTTGCGCCTGAGCTCCTCATAGCTCAGGCCACCGCCGGTGCCGGTCACGGCGACGGCCCAGGGCGTCCGGGAGACATGGCCGTCGACGAGTTCCGGCACCGACGATGGCCGGACCGGGGCGGCGGCTCCGGCGGTGCCGCGCGCCGCCCGCACCGCCGCGTGGTCGTCGTCGGTGAACAGGTCCAGCTCGCCCAGCGGCAGCTCCGGCCGCGCCGCGATGGAGCCGAGCAGGCGGACGAGACGGCCGGCCAGGCGGCGTACGGTCTCCTCGTCGAAGAGCGCGGTGGCGTACTCGATGAGGCCCCGCAGCTCCCCGCCCGGCGCCCGTTGCATCGACAGGGTGAGGTCGGTGCGGGCCGCCCGCCAGGACCGCTGGACCAGCACGTCGTCGAACGAGCGGCTGGTGAGGCCCTCCTCCTGGAGGTCGAACATGATCTGGTAGAGCGGCGTGCGGGACCTGTCCCGGTGCGGCGCGAGCGTGTCCACCAGCCGGTCGAAGGGCAGGTCCTGGTGCGCGAACGCGGTCCGCGCCACCTGCCGGACGCGGCGTGCGGCGGCGTCGAACCCGGCCTCCGGGTCCAGGTCGCAGCGCAGCACGAGCGAGTTGAGGAAGAACCCGACGAGGTCCTCCACCTCGGGCCGGTCGCGGCCCGCCACCGACGTGCCGATCACCACGTCGTCCCACCGGCCGCCGTGCCGCGCCAGCAGCGTGGCGAACGCGGCCAGCAGGGTCGCGAACGGGGTGGCGCCGGCGCGGCGGCCGATCTCCAGCACCGGGCCGGCGACCGGGGCGGGAACGGTGAAGGCGACCACGGCGCCGCGGGGGTCCCGCTCGGCGGGGCGCGGCCGGTCGGCCGGCAGCTCGAACCGCTCCAGGTCGGCGAGCGCGGCGACCCAGTGGTCGCGCTGCCGGTCGTCGTCCCGCGCGTCCTGCCAGGCGGCGTAGTCGGCGTACTGGACGGGCAGCTCGGGCAGGTCCGCCGCCCGTCCTTCGAGCAGGGCGGTGAAGTCGCGTTCGAGGACGACCGACGACCAGCCGTCGCAGGCGATGTGGTGGACGGTGAGCAGCAACGTCCGGTCACCGCCGGGCAGCCGGGCCAGCAGCGCCCGCCAGACCGGGCCGCGGGCCAGGTCGAAGCCCTTCCCGAGCTCGTCGCGCAGGAGGGCGGTCAGCTCGTCCTCGTCCGCGGCCTCGGCCACGCGCAGCTCGACCGGGACCGCCGGCTCGACGATCTGGAACGGGCCCGCGGCGTCCGCGTCGTAGCGGGTGCGCAGGATCTCGTGCCGCGCGGCGAGCCCTTCCAGTGCCGCCCGGATCGTGCTCTCGTCCGCGCCGGCGGCGGGCCGCATCAGGACGGGGGTCGTCCACTCCGCGCTGGCGTGGTCCATGCGGTCCAGGAACCAGAGGCGGCGCTGTCCCGCCGACAGCGGCAGGCGCCCGTCCCTGGGCACGGGGCGCGGGCGTCCCGCGGCGTCCTGGTCGCCGGCGGCGCGGGCGAGCCGGGCCTGCTCGGCGACGGTGACGGCGGCGTAGAGGTCGGTGATCTCCACGTCGTGGCCGAACGCCGCGCCCAGGCGTTCGGCGAGCCTGGTGAGCAGCAGCGAGGAGCCGCCGAGCCGGAAGAAGTCGTCGTCCGCCCCGATCCGGGGGGCGGGCTCGCCGTCGCCGGGCCGCAGGAGCTCGGCCCAGATCCCGGCGACGCGCCGTTCGTCGGCGGTGCGCGGCTCCTGATGGGGCGCCGTGCCGGCGGCCGTGGCGGCGGTGTCCCGGGCCAGCGCGGCGCGGTCGACCTTGCCGCTGGAGGTGAGCGGCAACGCGCCGAGCGCCACGAACTCCGACGGGATCATCGGGGCGGGCAACGTCGTGCGCAGGTGGCGCCGCAGGTCGGCGGTACCGTCGCCGACGACGTGGGCGACCAGCCGGTGGCCGCCGCCGGTGGCCGGGCGGACGGTCACGGCCGCCGCGGTCACCCCGGGGCAGCGCCGGAGCGCGGCCTCGATCTCGCCGGGCTCGATCCGGACCCCGTTGACCTTGACCTGCTGGTCGAGCCGCCCGAGGTACTCCAGCGTCCCGTCCGGACGCCACCGGACCAGGTCGCCGGTGCGGTAGAGCCGGGTGCCGGCGGGTCCGCGCGGGTCGGGGACGAACCGTTCGGCGGTGAGGTCCGGGCGGCCGGTGTAGCCGCGGGCGACGCCGGGGCCGCCGGCGTGGAGCTCCCCCGGCACGCCGATGGGGACCGGCCTGCCCGCCGCGTCGAGGACGAGCACCCGCATGCCGTCGATCGGGCGGCCGATCGGGACCGGCCCGGCGGTCTGGGCGGGGTCGAAACGGTGCGCGGTGACGTCGATGGAGCACTCGGTCGGGCCGTAGGTGTTCCACAGGTCGGCGCGGGCGTGCCGCAGCAGCCGGTGGCACAGCTCGGCGTCGAGCGGCTCGCCGGCGCTGAACAGCAGGCGCAACGACGAGAGGGCGCCGTGCTCCAGCTCCGGTTCGCCCGCCAGGAGGCGCAGCACCGACGGGACGGCCTGGAGCACCGTGATCCGGTGCTCGGCGACGGCGCGCACGATCGCGGCCGGGTCGCGTTCGGCGCCGGGCGGCGCCATGACCACGGTGCCGCCGCTCACCAGCGGCGCGAACACCTCCCACGCCGCGGCGTCGAAGGTCGGCGACGTCTTCTGCAGGACGCGGTCATCGGAGCCGAGCCCGTGCGTGCGGACCGTCCAGCCCACGCGGTTGGCGATGCCCTCCTGCGTGACGAGCACGCCTTTGGGCCGGCCGGTGGATCCGGAGGTGTAGATGGCGTACGCGATCGAGCCGGGGGCCGCGGCGGGAAGTCCTGCGGGAGCCCGCGCGGCGTCGATGCGCGGCCGCTCCGCGTCCAGCGGGACGACCCGCACCCCGGCCTCGGACCGGCTTCCGGGCAGCGCGGGGACGAGCGACTCGTGGGTCAGGACGACGCGGGCGCCCGCGTCGGACAGCAGCCACTCCAGGCGCTCGCTCGGATCGTCGGGCGCGAGCGGCAGATACGCGGCGCCCGCGCGCCACACGGCGAGCAGCGCCGCCGCCAGGTCCGGGCCGCGGCGCAGCGCGACGCCCACCACCTGCTCGGGCCCCGCGCCCAGGTCGAGCAGGTACGCGGCGATCCGGTCGGCGCGGTCGAGCAGGTCGGCGTAGGTGAGCTCCGTCCCGCCCGAGACCACGGCGACCGCGGCCGGGGTGCGGGCGGCCTGGGCGGCGACCTGCTCGGCGAGCGGGACGAACCGGCCGGACGACGGGCTCACCGCGGCTCCCCGGCGGCCATCCTGCGGCGCAGCCCGGCCGGCCGCATGTCGGTCCAGACCTCGGCGATCCTGGCCAGGCAGGTGTCGCGGTCACCGCGGGTGCCCTCGGCACGCCATCCGGCCGGCGGCTCCCGGTCCGCCCACCAGATCGAGTACTGCTCCTCGTCGTTCACGACGACGTCGTAGAGCTCCTGGTCGTCCACTGTCCCTCCTCGCTCGTCGCTCATCGCTCGTCGGTCTTCCAGAGATGGGCGACCTCGCCGAAGTGGTCGCGCACCCAGGCGTCGGAGTGGATCGTGTCCAGATAGCGGTCGCCGCCGTCCGGGTAGATCAGCACGCAGACCTCGCCCGGCCCGACGTGCGGGGCCGCCTTCTCCAGCGCCGCCGTGGTCGCGCCCGAGGAGCCGCCGGCGAGGATCGCCTCGCGCTGGACGAGGCGGCGGCAGGCGACCACGCATTCGAGGTCGGTCACGTGCACGACCTCGTCGGCGTGCCCCTCCTCGAACAGGGCGGGCCGCACCGAGGCGCCGTGCCCGGGGATCAGCCGGGGCCGCGGCCGCTGCCCGAAGATCGCGCTGCCCACCGCGTCCACCGCCCAGATCCGGGTGGACAGGCCCGCCTCGGCCACGTACCGGGCGCACCCGCGCAGGGTGCCGAACGTGCTGACCGCGCAGAACAGGTGGTCCACGCCGCCGTCCAGCGCCGCCGCGATCTCCCGCATCGTCTCCTCGTGGGCGCGCGGGTTGAGCGGGTTGGAGTACTGGTCGGGGCAGTACGCCCGCGGGTTGGCGGCCAGCAGCTCGCGCACGCGCCGCAGCCGGGCGGGCAGGTACTCGCCGTTGTGCGGGTCGGGCTCGGTCACCACCTCCACCTCGGCGCCGAACGACTTGAGGATCGCGATGTTCTGCACCGAGGTCTTGGCGTCCACGACGCACAGGAAATGGATGTCGAAATAGCGGCAGATCTGCGCGAGCCCGATCGCGAGATTCCCCGAGCTGGATTCCACGACCGTGGACTCCCCGGGAATGAGATCGCCGTTCTCGATGCGTTCGCGCAAAAGGCTCAGCGCCGAACGGTCCTTGACGCTGCCGCCCGGATTGAAACTCTCCAGCTTCGCGAACACCCGGCCGGGAAAGGCCGGATACAGCCGTTCCAGCCGGACCAGGGGCGTGTTGCCCACCGCGCCGAGGATCCCGCGCACCGGCGGTCGCACCGGCGGCGGTGCCGGTGCTCGCACCGTGCCGGCGGCCCGGGCCTTCACGTGAGCACGTACCCGTTGTCGGCGCGCGCGGGCCTGGTCCGCCTGCCGTCCAGATGGATGAAGGTGCGGTGCAGCCACCGGTCCCTGCCGTCGTAGCGCGGCAGGAAGGCCGTCCGCCCGTGCAGGCTCAGGCGGTTGTCGAGGAGCGCGAGGTCGCCGCGGCTCAGCGGGAACTCCAGCGTCGTCGCCTCGAACGCCTCCTGGAGCCGCCACATCGCCTGTTTCGCCTCGTCGTCGACCGGGTGCGTGGTGGAGAAGTCGACCCGGACGTCGGGGTCGGCCGGGTCGCCGATGAGCACCGGATGCGGCCGGGCCGCGCCGTCGCGCCCGCCGAACGACGTGGGCGGCTCGGTGATGAAACGCGGCTCCCCCAGCACGGCGACCGTCCGCGCGTCGAGGCCCTCCAGGGCGCGCCGCACCGACGCGACCCGCAGCCTGGCGCGGTCCTCGTGGTCGTTGCGCAGGCAGGACAACATGACGTAGTCCGGCGAGTGTTCGTGGAAGGCGTTCTCGATGTGCATCTCGAACACCACCGAGCCGGCGTTGCTCTGCTGTTCCTCCCGCCCGGGGACCGGGACGATGTTCTGCACCAGCGCGCCGGCCTTCTCGTTGGCGAACGCGGTGGGCTCGCCGACCTGGAACGCGATGAGCATCTGGAGGCAGGCGGGCACCGTGGCGGCCCGTTCCACCGAGCCGGGGACGCTGGGCGTCGGCGGCAGTTCGGAGCCGTCGCAGGGCAGGCCGCGGATGAGCAGCAGCCCGTCGCGGCCGGCGTCGTGACGATGGTCGCGGAGCCGCTCGCGCAGCCGCCGCGGCAGCCCGTTGGAGAGCCGGCGCGCCTCACCGAGCCAGTGCGCGTCGTCGACGAGCCCCGGTGCCACGCCCGCGAGCCGGGTGGCCAGTTCCGCCATCCCGGACCGTTCCCCGGGCTCCAACTCGAAGATGGGCCCGCTGATATCGGTCATGCCACCCCTATCAGAAATGGGATTGCTTACTCATGAATGATTGGCGGGGACCCTATATTCGGCCTATAGGAATGCGGCCGGCTAAACGGCGCCGGCTCCCCAGGCGAGCACCTGTTCCAGCTCCTGGTCGCTCGCCGGCGCCGCTTCGGCCGCCGGTGTGCCGGGAGCGCTGACCGCCTCCTCCAGGAAGCGGACGAAATGGTCGAGGAGGCGCTCGACGGTCGCGTGCTCGAAGAGGTCGGAGTCGTACCGGAACACGGCGGTCAGCTCGCCCGCCGGCCCCTGGCGCAACTCCGCGGACAGGTCGAACTGCCCCTCCATCTGGGGCACGTCCAGCTGCCTCAGGACCAGCCCCCCGTACTCGACCTCCGCGCCGCCGCGTTCACCGGCGGGCAGCAGCCGTGACAGCGGGACCAGCGGGCCCGCCGCGACGTAGGTCACCAGGATCTGGAAGCCGGGGGTCCGGCCCGGCGCGCGCGGCAGGTCGAGATCGCCGAGGAGCGCGGTCAGCGGGTAGCGCGCGTGCCGGATGCCGTCCAGCAGCCGCCGGTGCGTCACCTGGGCGGCGTCGCCGAGCGTGGCGTCCGGGGCGAGCCGTGACCGTACGGGGATCGAGTTGACCAGGTAGCCGACCGCGTCGCGCTGGCGGGTGCCGCGGCGCTGGGTCACCGAGACGCCGATCAGCCCGTCGGACGCGCCCGAGTACCGGTGGAGCAGTGCGGTCAGCGTCCCCAGCAGCAGGCCGAACGGGCTGACCTCCAGCTTCGCGGCGGTGCCGGCCAGCTGCCCGGCGACGGTGGCGGGGACCGGCCTGGTGGCGGTGCCGCCGCGGAACGACTGCCTGGCCGGGCGCGGCCGGTCCGGGGTGAGTTCGAGCGCGGCGGCGCCCGCGCACTCCTCGCGCCAGTAGGCGGCGAGCCGTGCGCGGTCCTCGCCGCCGAGCACGGCGCGTTCCCGTTCGACGTGCTCGGTGTACGGGAGGGGCTCGGCGCCCTCGGCGAGACTTCCGGGGGCGTCGTAGGCCTTGACCAGGTCCGCCAGGAGGATCCACTGCGAGCTGGCGTCGGTCGCGATGTGGTGCGCGACCAGGACGAGGAGCGCCTCGTCCGCCGTCCCGCGCACCAGGGTCCACCGCACGGGCGGCTCGCCGTCCGCGAGCCGGAACGGCACGCGGCCGAGCCGGGTCGCCGTCGCCGTCGCCGCCTCCAGGTCGTCGCCGCCCGCCGCGCCCGCGTCCAGGACCGTCAGGCCGAGGGCGTCCGCGTCGCGCGGCACCCGGACCGGTGTCCCGTCCCGCTCTTCGACGACCGAACGGATCAGCTCGTGGCGTTCGGCGACCTCGCGCACGGCCCGGGCGAGCCGCGGCTCGTCCAGGGGCGCTCCGGAGGCGGTGCGCAGCAACACCGGCGTCACCACGTTGTACGCGGCGCTGTCCGGCGCCATGCGGTGCAGCAGCCACAACGCCTGCTGCCCCTCCGAGAGCGGCCGGGGACCGTTCACCGCGCGGCCAGCTCTCCGCTGAGATGCCCGGCGAGCAGGGCGACCGTCGGGTGGTCCCAGGTGATCGTGGGCTCCACCTCCAGGCCGTACCGTTCCTCCACGTCGCCGCACAGGATCATGGAGTAGACCGAGTCGAGCCCGAGGTCGGCGAACTTCGCGTCCGCGTCCACCTCCGCGGCGTCGCGGTCGAGGTAGTCGGCGACGCGCTCGACGAGCCAGCGCCGGATGTCGTCCACCATCGTCGTCACTCCCCCGCCAGGGCCCGCGCGGCGTCCAGGGCCGAACGCTCGCGCAGCGTCCGCACCCCGCGGTCCAGGTCCTCGTAGAGCGGATCGATCTCGCCCGCCAGGAAGAGGTCGCGCATGGCGCGGCGCCTGAGCTTCCCGCTCGTGGTCTTGCGGATCGTGCCGCGCCGGACGAGCACGACGTTGCTCACCCGCACGCCGAACTCCCTGTTCAGCGCCGTCTTGATGGCGCTCACCAGGGCGGCGAGCTCGGCGGCGGGCAGGCGGGAGGCCGCCAGCTCCTGGAGCAGCACGACGCGCTCCTCGGGCGCCGCCACCGGGAAGGCGACGGCCAGCCGGGTGTCCAGCAGCGGATCGGCCGCCTGCGACTCGCGTTCCAGGTCGTGCGGGTAGAGGTTGCGCCCGTTGATGATGATCAGGTCCTTGATGCGGCCGGTCACGAACAGCTCGTCGTCCCGCTCGCCGCGTTCGAGCGCGCCGAGGTCGCCGGTGCGCAGGTATCCCGCCTCGCCGTCGGCGGTGACCGCGCCGAACACGCGGGCGGTCTCGTCGGGGCGGTGCCAGTAGCCGCCGGCGACGCTGGTCCCGCGGACCCAGATCTCGCCGATCCGCCCGGCGGGCAGCCGCTCGCGCGTGTCCGGATCGACGATCTGGACCTCCATGTCGGCCGACCGCCCGCAGCCGACCAGGGTGCGGTCGCCCGCGTCGCCGGCCGGCGGCTCCAGGCGGTTCCGCTCCAGCGCCCGGCCGTCCACCCGCCGGACCGCCGGCGCCCTCCCGATCGGCGATCCGGAGACGTAGACGGTGCCCTCGGCGAGCCCGTACGAGGGGCAGAAGTGCTCGGCGCGGAACCCGGCGGGGGCGAACCGCTCGGTGAAGCGGGCGAACGTCGCGGCCGACACCGGTTCGGAGCCGTTGACCGCGCACCGCCAGTTCGACAGGTCCAGGGTGGCGAGCTGCTCGTCGGTGACGTGCCGCGCGCACAGGTCGAAGGCGAAGTTGGGCGCGGCGCTGACCTGCGCGCCGAGGTCGGACAGCAGCCGGAGCCAGCTCAGCGGGCGGCGGACGAACCCGGTCGGCGACATCATCGCCAGGCTCCCGCCGTACATCAGCGGCGACAGCAGCCCGATGACCAGGCCCATGTCGTGGAAGGTCGGCAGCCAGCTGCAGAACGGGATCCGCGGGCCCCAGTCGAGGGTGTCGCCCATGTGCTGGATGTTGTGGACCAGGTTGCCGTGGCTCACCATCACGCCGCGCGGATCGCTGGTCGATCCGGACGTGTACTGGAGGAAGGCCAGCGCGTCCGGCGCCGGGAGGGCGACGGCCCGGTCACCGCGGTCGTCCAGCGACACCGCCAGCGTCGGGGGACCGCCCATGCCCGCGTCGGCGAGGCCGGGCTCGCCGAGGCCCGCCTCGGCGAGCCAGCCCGAGACCGCCGCCTCGTTGGCGGCGTCGGTCAGGACGGCCGCGACGCCGGCGTCGGCGGCGATGCCGTCGGCCCGGTCCAGCTGGTTGCCCTGGCCGGCGAAGAGCGGTGCGGGTACGGCGACGACTCCCGCGTACAGGCATCCCAGGAAGGCGGGAACGAATTCCGGCCCAGCCGGAAACTGCAACAGTGCGCGATCACCAGGTCCGGCGAATTCCAGCAGCCGGGCCGCCACCGCACGGGCGGCACGATCGAGTTCGCCGTAGGTGAGGGCGTCGACCCGGTCGTCAGGGCGGGGGCCGTGGTGGAAACCGATCGCCGCATGACCAGGGGATTCCTGGACGTGCGCGAGAAACCTGGCCACGAAGCTGTCCGACGCCGGCATCGTGCTCACTCCTCACAAAGGCACCATGGACTTGACCCCATGGACTTCCGGCCAGCGTCTATCCGGCTGCTATACCCCTCCTATATTTTCCGGCCCGGTGCCGCCCACCGGGAGATCCCCGCTCCGCATAACGTCTGTGCACAATAGCCATGCAATATGGGGGCACCTGCACAAACAAACAAACGGTAACCACGAATGCACGGAACAGGGGCGCGCGACACACGTTCATCGTCATTCAGCCGGGCGAGGTTATTTCGTAAACAAGCTCATTGACCGGATGTTGCCACACGACCGGAGCACCTAGACTGCCGCCCGGGCGGCTGCCTATCGTCGAATCAAGATCACGTGTAGTGGGCGACCGCCTGCCGTCCGCCTCACAGCACCATCCGGTTCCCGGCCCCTCGCCCCCCTTTCTGCTCCCGAAGGGATCGTCAGAACATGATGGCAACAGTTGAGTTTCGCCTGCTCGGACCCGTGGAAGCCTGGCGCGGCACCAGTGAGATAGCACTGGACGGCCCCAAGCAGCGCACGGTTCTCGCCGCCCTGCTCCTGTCCGGCAAGAAACTGGTCTCCGACGAGGAGCTCGGCAGCGTCCTCTGGGGCGAAAACGCCCCCGCCACTTTCAACGCGCAGATCTATACCTACGTCTCCCGGCTGCGTAAATATCTGCGGGACGCGGTGAAGATAACTCGCAAGAACCCTGGCTATTCGATCGTGGTGAATTATGGCCGACTCGACGTGGACGAATTCGAGGCGTGCGCGGATCTCGGTGACGCGGCGATGCGGGCCGGTGATTTCGAGGGGGCCGTGCGGCACTACCGGGCCGGGCTGGCGCACTGGCGCGGCCCCGCGCTGACCAACACCACCGACCATCTGGTGGGCATCGAGCGCCAGCGCCTGGAGGAGACCCGCCTCGCGGTCCAGGAGGCCTGCATCGACGCCGAGGTCGCGCTGGGCGCGAGCCAGCGGCTGGTGCCCGAGCTGACCGGCCTGGTCGCGCGCTACCCGCTGCGCGAGACCTTCCGCTCCCAGCTCATGATCGCGCTCTACCGGTGCACCCGGCAGGCCGACGCGCTCGCGGTGTACGAGGAGGGGCGCCGGCTGCTCGCGGACGAGCTCGGGGTCGATCCGGGCACCGCGATGCGCCGCGTCCACCTCGCCGTTCTCGGCGGCGAACGCTGGCTCAGCGAACCCTCTCCGTCACGGAAAGGAACGTTCCCACACCCGCTCGCGCACCCGTACCCCCAGCTGGCGGTCTGACCGGCGGCCCGCCTCCCGGGGGCCCCGGTCCGGCATAGGGCTCCGATATAGGGCGTGTATAGGGGTCATTGTTTACATCAGCGTCATGACGGATGACCGAATCAAGGACGTAGTGGTTCTCGGCGGCGGCACGGCGGGCTGGATGACCGCCGCCTATCTGGGCAAGGCGCTGCAGGGAACGGTCCGCGTCACCGTGCTGGAATCCCCCGTGGTGCCCAGAATCGGTGTCGGCGAGGCGAGCATTCCCAATCTCCAGAGCGCGTTCTTCGATTATCTCGGCATCCCGGAGGACGAGTGGATGCGCGAGTGCAACGCCGCGTTCAAGACGGCCGTCAAGTTCGTCAACTGGCGCACGCCGGGTCCCGGCGAGCCGACCGGCCGCGACTTCCAGGGCGGTCCCGACCACTTCTACCATCCGTTCGGGCTGCTCCCCGAGCAGGACGGAATACCGCTCTCGCACTACTGGCTCGCGAAGAAGCACGGCGGCGGCCCTGACCCCGGCCCGTTCGACTACGCGTGCATGACCGAACCGGCGATCATGGACGCCAAGCGTGCGCCGCGATTCGCCGACGGCCGTCCCGCCACCCGTTACGCCTGGCATTTCGACGCCCAGCACGTGGCGGACTTCCTGCGCCGCTGGTCGGTCCGCGAACAGGGCGTCGTCCATCTCGAAGACCACATGGAGGAAGTGCTCTTCGACGAGCGCGGCCACATCTCCGCATTGCGCACGCGCGGCGGCCGCACCGTCGAGGGCGACCTCTTCGTCGACTGTTCCGGATTCCGCGGGCTGCTCATCAACGAGGCGCTCGGCGAGCCGTTCATCGACATGAACGACTACCTGCTCTGCGACAGCGCGGTGGCCACCGCCATCCCGCACGACGACGAGGCCGAGGGCGTGGAGCCCTACACCTCGGCGATCGCCATGGAGAACGGCTGGACCTGGCGCATCCCGCTGCTGGGGCGCTTCGGCACCGGCTACGTCTTCTCCAGCAGGTTCACCGGCCGCGACGAGGCCACCAAGGACTTCTGCCGGCTGTGGGGGCTGGACCCCGACGACACCCCGCTCAACCAGATCCGCTTCCGCGTCGGCCGCAACCGGCGGGCCTGGGTGAGGAACTGCGTCAGCGTCGGCCTGGCCAACTGCTTCCTGGAGCCGCTGGAGTCGACCGGGATCTACTTCGCGTACGCCGCGGCCCACCAGCTGGTCAAGCACTTCCCCGACCGGACCTTCAACCCCGCCCTGGTCGACGGCTTCAACGAGTCGATCGAGGTCATGTTCGACGACATGCGCGACTTCATCCAGGCGCACTTCTACTTCAGCCCGCGCGACGACACCGAGTTCTGGCGGGCCAACAAGGAGCTGCGGCTGTCGGACGCGCTGCAGGAGAAGCTGGAGACCTACCGGGCCGGGATCGCGATCAACCAGCCGGTCAACGACGAGAACACCTACTACTCCAACTTCGAGGCGGAGTTCCGCAACTTCTGGACCAACGGCAGCTACTACTGCATCCTCGCCGGGCTCGGGCACCTCCCCGAGCGCCCGCTGCCCCTGGTCGCGCACAAGCCGCGGTCCGCCGAGCTGGCCGAGCCCCTCTTCGACGAGATCCGCCGGACCCAGCGGTCCCTGGTGGCCGAGCTGCCGTCCAACCACGACTACCTGCGCAAGCTTCATGGCCGGTGACCTCGGGACGGCGCACACGGGCACGGGCACGGCCGCGGTCACGGCCGCCGACCACCGCTCGTTCATGGGCACGTTCCCCACCGGTGTCGCGGTCATCACCAGCCTCGGCGGGGACGGCCGGCCGCACGGGCTGACGTGCACCTCGCTCGCCAGCGTCTCGTTGTGCCCGCCCACGCTCCTGGTGTGCCTGGGCGAACGCAGCGGCACGCTCGAAGCGCTGCGCGGGCATGGGGCGTTCGCCGTGAACCTCCTCCACGCCGGCGGCCAGGACACCGCGGAGTTGTTCGCCTCGCCGGACGGCCGCAGGTTCCTGCTCACGCCGTGGCGCCCCGCCCCGCGTTCGGGGGCGCCCTGGCTGACCACCGCCGCGTTCGCGACGGCGGACTGCGAGGTGAGCGAGATCGTGCCGGCGGGCGACCACGCGGTGGTCTTCGGCCGGGTCCAGGCCCTGGACTGGCGGCCGGACACGCCGCTGCTGTACGGGCTGCGCGGTTTCTCCGCCTGGCCCGGGCCCGCATCCCAGAGAGGCGCGTCGTGACCCTTTCCCGAGCGCACGTCGAGGACGTTCCGCCGGTCGCCTCGGTACACGCCGGCCTGGGCGCCCGGCTCTCCCTGGGAGGGGCCGCCGGCGACGCCGCCGAGTTCCGTGACCGCGTCCGCGCCCTGATCCGCGAGCGGGTCGCGCCCTTGCTGCCGGACGCCGAGGACGCCCGCCGTTTCCCCCGGGAGGCGGTCGCGGCGTTCGGCTCGGCCGGGCTGTTCCACGAGCGGTGGACCGGCGGGCGGCACGGCGACCTCGGCCGGAGCGTCCTGCTGAGCGAGGAGATGGGCCGGGCCGGGCTCGGCGGGATCGGGATCGGCGTCGGCCTGCACCTGGAGGCGGCGCTTCCCCTCCTCTACCGCTTCGGGCGCACCGACCTGGCGAAGGACGCCCTGGAGCGGGGCCTGTCGGGGACGGCCGTGTGCTGCGTCGCCACCTCCGAGAAGGACGTGGGGTCCGATCTGTCCGCGGTCGGCGCCGAGTTGCGCCGCGACGGGACCGGATGGCGCGTCCGGGGAACGAAGTGGTTCGTCTCGCCGGGCGCCGCCGCCGATCTCGTGCTGGTGTTGTGCCGCGCGGAGGACGGGCCGGCCGTCGTCCTGGTCGAGCGCGACGGCGTGGAGGTCGTGAAGCGGCTGCGGACGGCGGGCATGCGCGGCCTGGAGACCGCCCGGCTGTCGATCGACGCCCACGTGCCGGACGAGGCCGTCGTGGCGCGCCCGGGGCACGGGCTCAGCGCCCTGCTGGCCGGGCTCATGTACGAGCGGCTCGCCATCAGCGCGCAGATCATGGGGACGCTCGACCTCGCCCTCACGCTGGCCGCCACCCACCTGCGGCGCCGCCGGCAGTTCGGCCGGCCGCTGGTCGACCACCAGGCGCTGCGGCTGCGCCTGGCGGACCTGGTCAGCGAGGTGACGATCACGCGCCGGGGGTTGTACGGCACGGTCACCGAGCTCGACGCCGGGGCCCCGGTCACGGTGTGCGACATCGCCGGGATCAAGGCGGTGGCGGGACGCCTCGGCGAACGGGTGGCGAGCGAGTGCCTCCAGTTCTTCGGCGGGTCCGGTTACCTCGAGGACGAGACGCCGCTCGCCCGGCTCTGGCGCGACCTGAGGGTGTGCCGGATCGGCGGCGGGACGGACGAGATGATGCTCGAGATCGTCGCCAGGGGCGTGCGCGGCGATGCCCGCCTCTACGAGGAATGGGTCGAGCGGGGATAGCCGGGGCGGGCTCGCGGAGAGCACGATCCCGGCCCCGCCGAACCCGGCCCGCCGATCACTGGCCGGTAGTGGCCCGGAAGCGGAGCGTGGGCGCGCGCGCCCTCGATGATGGGCGCCATGAGACACTCGCGGGCCCTCTGGATCGGCGCGGTGCTGGGCGGTGCGGCACTCGTCGGGCTGGGCGTGCTCTTCGTGGTCGTCGGCCTCGACAAGGCCGACAAGATCGCCAGTTCGGTGGGCGCGTTCGTCGGCCTGGCCGGGCTCGGCGCCTCGGTGTACGGGCTCGTCGCCATGCGTCGGGCCTCCGGCGGGAACGCGCCACCGCCACCGCCACCGCCGCCGCCCGCGCCGCCCCCGGTGCCGCCGGGCTCGAACGGCGCCTCGGGCGAACGGTCGGTCGTGGCCCGCGACATCTCCGGCATCGTCGTGACGGGTGATGACAACGACGTCCGCGGATGAGCGAGGTCGCCGCGCCGGATGATCCGCCGGCCGCCCCGCCGGGCGACCCGCCGGACGGCCGGCCCATCTCCGCGGTGGGCGAACGCTCGGTCGCCGCCGGGACGATCAGCGACAGCATCATCGTCACCGGCGACAACTCGTACGTGTCCGTGGTGCCGCCGCCCCGGCTCCCGCCGCCGGACAGGGTGGACGCGCCCGGACGGGTCGTCCGGCTCCCCCGCGCGCCGACGCCGGTGTTCGTGGGCCGCGAGGACGTGCTCGCGCGGCTGGCCGAGACGCTGGCCGCGCGCTCCGACGTGGTGATCACGCAGGCCCTGCACGGGCTCGGCGGCGTCGGCAAGACCGAGCTCGCGCTGCAGTACGCGCACCGCCGCCGGGCCGGCTACGCGGTGGTGTGGTGGATCACCGCCGAGAGCCCGCGCCGGCTGGAGACCGGGCTCGCCGAGCTGGCGTACCGGCTGGCACCGGAGGCGGCCCGCGCGGCCCCGGCCGAGGACGCGGCGGCGTGGGCGCTGGGCTGGCTGCGCTCCCACCCGGGCTGGTTGCTGCTGCTGGACAACGTCAACGATCCGGGCGACATCGAGGCGCTGCTGGCCAGCGCCGAGGGCGGGCACATCCTGGTGACCAGCCGCCGCGACGTGCGCTGGCCGGGCCGGACGTCGGCGCTCCGGCTGGACGTCCTGGACCCGGCCGACGCGGTCGCGCTCATCACCGGCATCACCGGGCGGACGTCGGACGCCGACCGGGAGGCGGCGGCCGAGATCGCGGCGGAGCTCGGCCACCTGCCGCTGGCGCTCGACCAGGCCGCCGCGTACATGCGCCAGGCGAGCGTCTCGCCCCAGCGTTACCTGCGCAGGCTCCGGGAGCAGCCCGCCCGCGCCTACCGCGCCGCCGCGCAGGGCGACAAGGCGCAGCTGACCATCGCCAGGTTGTGGGACCTGACGGTGGAGTCGATCCGCACGCGGGCGCCGGGCGCGGTCTGGCTGCTGCGCTGCCTGGCGCACTACGCGCCCGACGACGTGCCCCGCGACGTGCTCGGCGAGCCGCTGGACGAGGACGTCGACGAGGCGCTCGGCGTGCTCGCGTCCCACAACATGGTGACGCTGACCGACGACACCGTCAGCCTGCACCGGCTGACCCAGGCGGTCGTCCTGGAGGCCGCCGGGACGCCCGGCGGCGGCGAGCCCGAGCCCCGTGACGTGGCGCTGGCGTGGCTGCGGGCGGGCCTGCCCGCCGGGGATCCCGCCGCCGACATGTCCCACTGGCCGACGTGGCACTCCCTGACGCGGCACATCGAGCAGATCGCCGGGCACTACACCGCGGGGCGCGAGCCCGAAGAGCTGGGCACGATGCTCTACGCGACCGCGCGGTTCCTGGCGACCCAGGGCGCGGTGCTCCTGGCGCACACGATGCTGGTCAGGGCGGAGGGGATCCTGGAGGAGTACCTCGGCGCCGAGCATCCCACCACCCTCGACAGCCGGCACCACCAGGCGCTCATGCTCCGGGTGCTGGGACGCCTGGAGGAGGCCGCCGAGCAGCACCGGGCGGTGCTGGAGGTGCAGGAGCGCGTCCTGGGGCCCGAACACCCCGACACCCTCACCAACCGCAACAACCTCGCCGGCGTGCTCGGCTACCTCGGCCGCTGGCAGGAGGAGGAGGCCGAGCACCGGGCCGTCCTCGACGTGCTGACCCGCACCCTCGGGCCCGACCACCTGAGCACGGTCAGCGTCCGCAACAACCTGGCGTTCGTGCTGCTGGCCCTCGGCCGCGCGGAGGAGGCGGAGGCCCAGCACCGCGCCGCGCACCAGGCGCGCAGCCGCGGGCAGGGCCCCGACCATCCGGCGACGCTCGCGTGCAGCAACAACATCGGGCTCGCCCTGCGCGCCCAGGGCAGGCTCCGGGAGGCGGAGGCGCAACACCGCGCCACGTACGAGGCGCGGGCGCGCGTCCTCGGCGACGCGCATCCCGCGGCGTTCACCAGCCTCAACAACCTCGGCGTCGTCCTCGGCGACCTGGGCCGCCTGGACGAGGCCGAGGCCATGCACCGCGACGTCATGGAGGCGCGCGGCCGGGATCGCGGCGCCGACCATCCGGGCGCGCTGATCAGCCACAACAACCTGGCCGCGGTCATCGGCCGCCGCGGCCGCTGGGACGAGGCGGCGGAGCGGCACGGATCGATCCTGGACACGCGGCTGCGCGTGCTCGGCCCCGCGCATCCGGCCACCCTCACCAGCCGCAACAACCTCGGGGTCGCCCTCTTCATGCTGGCCCGGCCGGAGGAGGCCGAGGCGGAGCTCGGGACGGCCGCCGAGGCGCGTGCCACCGTTCTCGGCCAGGACCACCCGGCCACTCTCACGACCCGCAACAACCTGGCCTGCCTGCTGCGCGCGACGGGCCGCGCCGGGGAGGCCGAGGCCGAGCACCGCACGATCCTGGAGGCGTTCACCCGGAGGCTGGGCCCCGCGCACCCCAACACGGCCGCCAGCGCCGCCAACCTCGCCCACGCCCGCCGTGACGAGGGCACCGCGACCGCCGTAACCTGCCGTTTCAACCTCGTGAACCTGCAGGCGGACACGCTGTGCTCGGAACACGACCCGGAGATCCCTCGGGGGTAACGGACATGACGCGCGAAGACCACTACCCGTCGGTCACCCGCAGGCTGCTGAAGTTGTACCGGGAGGGGCGCCTCACCGAGGTCGCGTCCGTCGAGGTCGAGCCGGAGTACGGCTACATCGCGAAGATCAGGTACCGGAACGGCGCGATCCGGATCACCAAGGGCGCGGACGTGGGCCTCAACTCCTCGACGGCCTACGAGCTGGCCAACGACAAGGCCTACACCAAGGACTTCCTCGAACGCGCGGGGTTCTCCTGCCCCCGGGGCAGGGCGTTCCTGCTGCCGTGGTGGGCCGACCAGATCCGTCCCCGGCTCGCCGCCCGCGGCTTCGACGCCATGGTCGACACCCGTTCGCTGCCGGAGTACGTCCGCGCGGAGCTGGGCTTCCCGGTCTACCTCAAGCCCGGCGACAGCGCGCGCGGCCTGGGCGTCTGGCGTTGCCACGACGAGGAGCAGATCGACCGGGTGCTGGAGGAGTACGCGCGGGAGCGCATCAAGATCGCGCTCGTGGAGGAGGTCGTCACCCACCCCGACCACCGGCTGGTCGTCCTCGACGGGCGGCTCATCTTCGCCTACGCGCGCATGCCGCTCGCCGTCACCGGGGACGGCGTCGCGACGATCGAGGAGCTCATGACGGGCTTGCAGGACCGGGTCGCGGCCCGCGGCCGGGAGATCCGCTGGGACCTGCACCGCGAGCGCGTCCGGCTCCGCCTGCGCCAGAACAACCGCAAGCTCACCGACGTCCCCCTCGAAGGCGAGATCGTCACCCTGCTGGACATCTCCAACCTGTCCGCGGGCGGCACCGCCGAGGACCTGACCGGCGTCGTCGCGCCCCGCTGGCGCGACCTCGCGATCGACGCCGCCGCCGCGATGGGCCTGACGTTCTGCGGCGTGGACCTCGCCTGCCCCGACCTGAAGGACCCCGCCGGCGACTACGTCCTGTTCGAGCTGAACGCCTCCCCCGGCCTCGACCACTTCGGCGCCACCGGCCCCGGCCAGGAGTCCGTCGTGGAGGATCTCTACGTGACGATCTTCAACACGCCCCGCCAGGGAGGCTGAACCCTGCCGGACCGGTATCTGAAGCAGCTGAATCCCGGCTGAACCCTCGACCGAAACCCGGGCCCGGTGCCCGTAATCAAATTCGTCCAATCTCCGGACACCGGTGATGACGAATGGGTCACGGGAGGTCGAGACCATGGCGAGATCGCACGAGGGACCGGCGGTGAGGGCCGACCGGTGGCCGCTGACGGGCCGGGAGGCCGAGCTGGGGATGATCCGTTCGACGCTCGGGGCGCGGGGGCCCGGCGGCGTGCTGTTCGCCGCCCCCGCCGGGGCGGGGCGCACGCGGCTGGTGCGCGAGGCCCAGGCGATGGCGGGGCGCGCGGGCTGGGACGCGCAGTGGCTGAGCGTGACGCGCTCCACGTCCGCGGTGCCCTTCGGCGCGATGTCCGGGCTGCTCCCGGTGAACGGGCGGACCGGCGGCGGGACCTCCGACGGCCTGCGGCGGATGGTGCGCGCGGCGGCCCGGCGGGCGGCCGGGCGGCCACTGGTGTTGTGCGTCGACGACGCGCACCTGCTGGACGAGCAGTCGGCGTCGGCGGTGCACCTGCTCGTCGCGCACGGCCTCGTCGCCCTGGTGGCGACGGTGCGGCCGGACGAGCCGGCTCCCGACGCCGTCGACGCGCTCTGGCGCGACGGGCTGGTCCGGCGGGCCGACCTCGATCCGCTGGGCGCCACCGAGATGGAGGCGCTGGTCGACGCCGCGCTCGGTCCCCAGGTGGAGACCGTGACCCGGCGCGAGCTGCTCCGCCTGGCCGCCGGCAACCCCTGGACGCTGCGCGAACTGCTCGCCGGGGCGGCGGCCGACGGGTCGCTGGCGCACCGCCAGGGCCAGTGGTCGTGGAGCCCGTCAGGCCGCCGCTATGGCGCCGGGCTGCGGGCGCCCGCTGAGGCGGCCTTCGCCGCCCTGCCGGAGCCGGAGCGCGCGGTGCTGGAGGTCGTCTCCTGCGCCGGGCCGCTCCCTTGGGCGGTTCTCGGCCGGCTCGCCCAGGCCGGTTTCCTCGACGGCGGCGCGGTGACCGCCGCCGGGGCCCGCGGCCTGATCGTTCAGGAGACCGCGGAGCGGCGGCGCACGGCGCGGCCGGGCCACCCGCTGGACGCCGAGATCCTGCGGACGACGCTGCCGGCCGCGCGCGTTCTGCGGATCCGGGAGGTGGTGGCCGAAGCCCTGGCCGACCTGCCGGGACGGCGGCGCGGCGACGTGGCCGACCGCGCGTCGCGCGCCCTGGACGCGGGCGCCGCCCCACCGGCGGCCACCTTGCTGGACGCCGCGCGCCGGGCCTCGGCCGGGCCCGACCTGATGCTCACCGAACGGCTGGCCGGGGCGGCGCACCAGGCCGGGGCGGACACCTCCGGCGTCCACGGCGGCTGGATACGTTCCCTCGCCTCCCTCGTCGTCACCGGCCATGTCGACCAGGCCCGAAGGCTCGCGGACGAGGAGTACGAGCACGCCGCGGAGCGTCTCGACCGGGGCGCGGCGGCCGGGTGGGCGGCCTGCCGCGGGGTGCTCGCCAAGGCGCAGGGCGACCTGGCCGCCGCGCGCTCGACGCTGGTCGAAGCGGCGGTGCTCGCCGACGGCACGCCGTGGGCGGGGTTCCTCCTCGCCGAGCTCGCCGCGACCGCCGCCCTGACGGGCGACGCCGAGGCCGCCGCCGGCCGGATGCGGCAGGCCGCCCGGTGCCCCGAGCCGCCGCCCCTCGCCGGGCCGTGGATCGCGCTCGACCGGGCCTGGACCGTCGCCGCCGCGGGAGACCTCGACGAGGCCGCGGGCCGGGCGCGCCGCGCGGCCGAGGCGGCCCGGGCGCTGGGGCAGCCCGCCGTGGAGATCCTGGCCTGGTACGACCTGGCACGGATGGACCGCCCGCACGAGGCGCTCGCCCCGCTCACCGTCCTGGCCGACACGCTCACCACCCCGCTCTCGGCCGCGATGGCGCGGGCCTGCGCGGCCCTGGCCGCCGCCGACGGGCCCGCCCTCGACGATGCCGCCGCGGCCTTCACCGGGTTCGGCCTCAGCGTCCACGCCGCCGAGGCCGCGGCCGCCGCCGTTCGCGCGCACCGCGACCTGGGCACCCGGCACCGTCCCGCCATGTACGCCTCCCGCGCCCGGCTGACCGCGATCCTGGCGTCGTGCGCGATCACGCCCCGGACGCCCCTGCTGAAGCGCGACGACGACCTGGCCGCGCTCACGCCGCGCGAACGCCAGATCGCGCTGCTGGTGGCGACCGGGCTGCGCAGCAAGTCCGTCGCGAGCCGGCTGTCGTTGTCGGTCCGGACCGTGGACAACCATCTCGGGCGCGCGTACGCCAAGCTGGGGGTGTCCGGCCGCGCCGAGCTCGCCGCCACGATCGGCGGGCGGCCGGCCCGACCGAAATGATCTCCTTGCGGACGAGGCGCGGTGACCCCGCGCGCTAGGCGGGCTGGCGGTGGATCCAGATCGCCATGCCGCTGACCAGCGCGCCCCACGTGATGAACCAGATGCCGGTGATGATCGTCAGCGTCAGCAGCGAGACGTCCGGATAGGCCAGGACGAAGATCCCGGCCAGCGTCGTCAGCACCGCCAGGGCGATCGCCCAGCCGCGGTGCCGCTCGTGCGTGTCGGTCACCGCCTTGACGAACTCCAGGATCCCGGCGATCAGCCAGAAGAGGCCGAAGAGCAGCGTCAGGATGATGACGGTCTGGAGGATGTTGCGCAGCGCCAGCACGCCGACCAGGAACGACAGCGCGCCGATCAGCGCGTACAGCACCCGCGTCCCGCCGCCGTCATGCGCCATGATCGCCTGCGCGATGCGGAAGACGCCGTGGATCATGAGCTGGAGGCCGAACAGGATCGCGACGACCTTGATGCTCGCCTCCGGCCACACCACGAGCGCGACGCCGAGCGCCAGCGTCAGCAGGCCGGCCGCCAGGGCGACGCCCCAGGCCGCGTCGAGCATGCGGGTGGCCGCGCTCGCACGACCTGTCACCGGGGCTCCCCCGGTCGCTTCGGACACCATGGTCCCTCCCATCGCCGTCCCATCGCCGTGTGGCCTCACGGTGCGGCCGGGCGGAGGGGCGCGGCATCACCCGTGGCGGATGAACCCGTCCGGCCGGTTCCGGACGGAAGGTGAGCCCAGCGACGCTCCCGGACGGAGGCTGAGGGCATGGACGCTGAACGAGCAAGGCTTCGCGAGTCGGCGGCCCCGGACGCGCCGTGGCGGCGGTGGGGTCCGTACCTGAGCGAACGGCAGTGGGGAACGGTCCGGGAGGACCACAGCGACAACGGCGACGCGTGGAACCACTTCCCGCACGACCACGCGCGGTCGCGCGCCTACCGGTGGGGCGAGGACGGCCTCGGCGGCGTCTCCGACGACCGGCAGCGGCTGTGCCTGTCGGTGGCGTTGTGGAACGAGCGCGACCCGATCCTCAAGGAACGCCTCTTCGGCCTCACCAACGGCGAGGGCAACCACGGAGAGGACGTCAAGGAGTACTACTTCTACCTCGACAGCACCCCGACCCACTCGTACATGAAGTTCCTCTACAAGTACCCGCACGCCGCGTACCCGTACGAGGAGCTGATCCGCAGGAACCGCGAGCGCGGCAGGGAGGGGTTCGAGTTCGAGCTCCTGGAGACCGGGGTCTTCGACGACGACCGCTACTTCGACGTGTTCACCGAGTACGCCAAGGCCACGCCGGACGACCTGGTGATCCGGGTGACCGTCGCCAACCGCGGGCCGGACGAGGCCGTGCTGCACGTCCTGCCGACGTTGTGGTTCCGCAACACCTGGCGCGGGGACCGGCCGGCGCGGCCGATGCTGCACGAGCACGCGCCCGGCGTGATCCGGGCCGAACATCCCGAGCTGGGCACCTACCGGCTGTACTGCGAGGGCGGCCCGGAGCTGCTCTTCACCGAGAACGAGACCGACAACGAGCGGATCCACGGGACGGCGAGCGCCTCGCCGTACGTGAAGGACGCCTTCGACCGGTACGTGGTGCACGGCGAGAAGGACGCGGTGAACCCGGACCGCGCCGGCACCAAGGCCGCCGCGCACTACCGGCTGGTCGTGCCGGGCGGCGGGGAGGCGACCATCGACCTGCGGCTGTCGGCGCAGGAGGCCGCCGAGCCGCTCGCCGTCGCCGACCAGGTGCTGCGCAGCAGGCGCGCCGAGGCGGACGCCTTCTACGAGGCGCTCACCGCGCCGTCCGGGCTGAGCGGCGACCAGGCGCTCGTGGTCCGGCAGTCGATGGCCGGCCTGCTGTGGAGCAAGCAGTACTACGAGTACGACGTCGAGACCTGGCTCGCCGAGCACGGTCTCGATCCGTGGACGCCGTCGGACTGCCGCAACCACGCCTGGTTCGACATGGACGCGCACGACGTGATCGTGATGCCGGACAAGTGGGAGTATCCCTGGTTCGCCGCGTGGGACCTGGCGTTCCACGCCGTGGCGCTCGCCGCCGTCGACCTGGACCTCGCCAAGCACCAGGTGGAGCTGCTGCTGGGCGACCGCTACCTGCACCCCAACGGCCAGATCCCCGCGTACGAGTGGAACTTCGGCGACGTCAACCCGCCCGTGCACGCGTGGGCGGCGCGCTACGTCTACGAGGAGGAGCGGCGGCGGACGGGCGGCGGTGACCGGGACTTCCTGGAACGGGTCTTCCAGAAGCTCCTGCTCAACTTCACCTGGTGGGTCAACCGCAAGGACCCCGAGGGCCGCAACGTCTTCCAGGGCGGCTTCCTCGGGCTGGACAACATCGGCGTGTTCGACCGGAGCGCGCCGCTGCCCACCGGCGGCTTGCTGGACCAGGCGGACGGCACCGCGTGGATGGCGTTCTACGCGCAGTGCATGATGCAGATCGCGATGGAGCTGTCCGACGTCAACCCGGTCTACGAGGAGATGGCGGTCAAGTTCGCCGAGCACTTCCTGTGGATCTCCGCGTCGGTCGACCGGGTCGGCGACGTCGAGAGCGAGATGTGGGACGAGGGAGACGGCTTCTTCTACGACGTGCTGCGGCTGCCGGGCGGCCGGGCGGAACGGCTGCGGGTGCGGTCCCTGGTCGGTCTGCTGCCGCTGTGCGCGACGACCGTCTTCGTCCCGCGGCCGGAGGGCGAGGACCGGCTGCTGCTCGACAAGATCCGCGAGTTCGCGGGGCGCCACCCGCACCTGGCGCGGCGGGTCTCCGCGGCCGGCACGCCCGGCGTCGGCGGGCGCCGGCTGGTGTCGCTGATGGACGAGGACAAGCTCCGCGCCGTGCTGGCCCACCTGCTCGACGAGGACGAGTTCCTGAGCCCGCACGGGATCAGGTCGCTGTCGCGCCACCACGCCGCGAACCCCTACGAGTTCCGGACCGACGGCCAGGTGTACCAGGTGGCCTATCTCCCGGCGGAGTCCGACAGCGGGATGTTCGGCGGCAACTCCAACTGGCGCGGGCCGGTGTGGGTGCCGATGAACGCGCTGATCCTGCGGGCGCTGCTCAACCTGTACGCCTACTACGGCGACGAGTTCACCGTGGAGTGCCCCACCGGCTCCGGAAACCGGATGACGTTGTACGAGGTCAGCAGGGAGCTGGCGCGGCGTCTCGGCGCCATCTTCCTGCGCGGTCCGGACGGGCGCAGGCCCGTGTACGGCGGGCAGCGCCCCTTCCAGGACGACCCGCACTGGCGCGACCTCGTGCTCTTCCACGAGTACTTCCACGGGGACGACGGCGCCGGCATCGGCGCGAGCCACCAGACCGGCTGGACCGCCCTGGTCGGATCGTTCATGGTCCTCTACGGCAGCCTGACGGCCGGCGACCTGCTGCCCGGTGACGACGAGGCCACGGGCCGATGAGCACCGCCCCCGTCATCTACGAGGTCAACACGCTGGCGTGGCTGACCGACATCGAACGGCGGCACGGCGGCGGCGCCCGGATGGATCTGCGGAGCCTGCCCAAGGAGGCCTGGGACGAGCTCGCCGTGCCGGGGGCCGACGTCGTCTGGCTGATGGGCGTCTGGGAGCGCAGCCCGGCCGGGCGCGGCATCGCGCTGTCCGACCCTGACCTGGCCGGCACGTTCCGCGCGGTGCTGCCGGACCTGGGCGACGCCGACATCGCCGGGTCGCCGTACTGCGTCCGGCGGTACGTCGCCGACGAGCGGCTGGGCGGTCCCGACGGGCTCGCCGTGGCCCGCGCCGAGCTCGACCGGCGCGGGCTGGGGCTCTATCTCGACTACGTGCCCAACCATGTCGCGCCCGACCATCCCTGGCTGCTCGAACATCCCGAGTTCTTCGTCCAGTCCGAGCAGGCCGACCAGGAGCGCGATCCCTCGGCCTTCATCGCCGTCGGCGGTCATGTCTACGCGCGCGGCCGCGACCCGTTCTTCCCGCCGTGGCCCGACGTCGTGCAGCTCAACGCGCTGTCGCCGCGGCTGCGCACCGCCACCGCCGAGGTCCTGTCGTCGATCGGCGAGCAGTGCGACGGGGTGCGCTGCGACATGGCGATGCTGATGATGAACGAGGTGTTCACCCGGACGTGGGGGCCGCGGGCGGGTGCGGCTCCGCCGGACGACTTCTGGCCGACCGTGCTCACCGCGGTCCGCGCGCGGCACCCGCACATGACGTTCGTGGCGGAGGCGTACTGGGACCTGGAGTTCCAGCTCCAGGGTCAGGGCTTCGACTTCTGCTACGACAAGCGGCTGTACGACCGGCTGGTGGCGGACGGCCCGCAGCAGGTGCGGGCCCATCTGACGGCGGGCCTGGGCTACCAGCGCGGGCTCGTCCGGTTCCTGGAGAACCACGACGAGCCCCGCGCGGCCGCCGCGTTCGGCCCGGAGAAGGAGCGGGCCGCCGCCGTGGTGGTCGCGACGCTGCCCGGCGCCTCGCTCTGGCACGAGGGCCAGCTGGAGGGCCGGCGCGTCCGGCTGCCGGTCTTCCTCGCCCGGCGGCCGGACGAGGAGCCCGACACCGGGCTCCGCGCCTTCCACGAACGCCTGCTGGCCGCGGTGCGCGACAGCGGCATGCGCGGCGGCGATTGGCGGCTGCTGGACACCGCGGGCTGGCCGGACAACGCCTCGCACCTGGGCGTGCTGGCCTGGTCGTGGACCGGCGGGACGCGACGGCACCTGGTGGTCGTCAACCTGACCGGCGGCCCGGCGCAGGCCCGGATCCCGCTCTCCGGCTGGGACGACCTCGCCGGTGGTACGTGGGAGCTGCGCAGCGTCCTGACGGGCGCCTGGTACGAGCGTGACGGAAGTGAAATGGCGGAACCGGGCTTTTACATCGAGCTGTCAGGGTGGGAGGCCGAGATCTACAACATCACCCCGGCTTCGGCCTGACCCATATCGGCCACCCCTTCGACATCGATTCCCTGACGAGGCGGGGAAGGCAACGACACGTCCCCGGTGATCGGGTGCACGTCGCACGAGGGGAGCTTGACGGCTGGACACGGTGAACGGACCATCGTCATGTATCAAGATCCCGACTGGAAGGTCGGGTTGATGATGAGAGCGATCCGACGGCGCAACAGGATCACGCCACGGCGAGGCTCCGGTCCCCCCGGAGACGAGGCGGCCGCCACGCGGCACCGGCCTCCCGACACGCGAGCGGAGTGGGTGGAACGCCCCGTGCTTCTCCGGCTACTGGCCGGACGGCGGCGCACTCGTGTGGTCCTCGTGTGCGCTCCACCGGGGTACGGCAAGTCCACGCTGGTGGCGCAGTGGCTGGCGCGTCCGGAGGAGTCCAGGCCGTCCGCCTGGATCTCCTTCGACGAGGGGATCAACGACGCGCGGGCGTTGTGGACGGAGATCGCGGCCGGCCTGAGCGAGGCCTCGGGCCGCGACGACCCGCTGCGGACGATGCCGTCCGGCAACGGGTCCGCCCAGCCCGAGGGTGACGACTCCCTCCAGCAGCTCCTCACCGAACGGCTCGCGCAGGGCGACGCCCCGATGGTGCTCGTGCTCGACGGGTTCGACGCCGTGCGCGACCGGGAGTGCCTGACGCAGATGGCCCGGTTCATCGCCGGCCTGCCGCCGCGGCTCCAGCTGGTGCTGGTCGCGCGCGCCGAGCCCGCGCTTCCGCTGAGCCGGCTGCGGATCTCCGGCGAGCTCGCCGAGGTGCGCGCCGCCGAGCTGGCGTTCGGCCGGGAGGCGACGCTCCGGCTCGTCCAGCGGGTGAGCGGCCTGCGGCTCGGCCTGCCCGAGGTGGACGAGCTCCTGCGCCGCACCGAGGGCTGGCCCGCGGGAATCCATCTGGCCGCGCTCTCGCTGCGGGACGCCAGCGACCCGGCGGCGGTCCTGCGGCGGTTCGGCGGCGACGACCGCAACGTCGTCGACTACTTCACCGACGAGGTGATGCGCACGCTGTCGCCCGAGACGCGCGGGTTCCTGGCGCGCACCTCGATCCTCGACCGGCTCAGCCCGCCGCTCTGCGACGCGGTGGCGGGCACCTCGGACGCCGCCGCGCTCATCGAACGGCTCGAACGCGCGAACCTCTTCGTCGTCCCGCTCAACGGCAACCGCAGCTGGTACCGCTACCGGCGGCTCTTCCGGGAGTTCCTGTTCGACCGGCTGAGCCTGGTCGAGTCGGCCACGGTGCCGATGCTCCACCGCCGCGCCGCCTCCTGGCACGAGCTGGAGGGCGACATCGAGGCGGCGGTCTGCCACATGCTCGCGGCGGACGACGGCGACGGCGCCCTCCGGCTGATCATCCAGGGGTTGCCGCGGCTGGCGCCGACCGGCCGGCCGGCGACGCTGCACGGCTGGCTCAGGGACATCGGGGACGACCGGCTGGCGGCCCAGCCCGCGGCCGCGATCTGCGCCGCCCGGGTCGCGGCGCTGAACGGTGACCGGCACGGCACCCGGCACTGGCTCGCCGTCGCGGAGGGCTTCGGGCTTTCCAGCGGGCCGCTGCCCGACGGCACGCGTGAGCTGCGGTCCGCGGTCGCGCTCGTCCGCGCCGAGTTCGGGTTCGACGGGGTGCGGTCGATGCTCACCGCGGCTGAGACCGCCGTGGCGCTCGAGGACGACCCGGCGTCGCCGTGGTTCGCCCAGGCGCGGCTCCTCCTCGGGTACGCCCGTTACTGCGCCGGGGCGTTCGACCTCGCCGTGCTGCCGCTGAAGGAGGCGGCACAGAGCCAGGCCGGCATTCCCACCGCGCGGCCCCTCGCCCTGTCGGTGTTGTCGCTGGTCGAGGGTGAGCTCGGCCGGGTCGGGCAGTCGGACGAGCTCGCCCTGGTCGCGCGCCGCGAGGTGGACGTGCTCGGCCTGCACGACGCCGCGGAGTTGTCCCTGGCCTTCATCGCCTCCGGACTGGCCGCGGCGCGTGACGGCAAGGCGGAGAAGGCGCGGGCGGAGCTGGGGCACGCGCTCCGCATCAGATGGCGGATGGTGGGCCTCTCCGACTGGCCCACCGTGCACAGCCTGCTGGCGCTCGCCGGGCTGGAGCTCGACATGGGCGATCCCGAACGTGCCCGCGTTCTCCTGGAGCAGACCGGGGAGCTGCTGACGCCGCCCGCCGATGACCACGCCCACCTCACCGCCCGGCTGGCCGACACCGAACGCCGCCTCGCCGAGCTGACCCGGACGAGCCGGATGACCGTCGAGCCGCTGACCGAACGCGAGGAGGCCGTGCTCCGGATGTTGCCCGGCGGCCTCTCGCAGCGCGACATCGGTGAGCGGCTGTTCGTGTCCATCAACACCGTCAAGTCGCACACCCGCGCCATCTACCGCAAGCTCGGCGCCACCTCGCGGGGCGACGCCGTCCGGCGTGCCCGCGAGCGCGGCATCCTCAAATGAGCGTCAGCTGGCGGGCACGGCGCACCGCGTCGCCGCGCCGCGTCACCGCCAGCTTGCGGTAGATGCTCTTGAGGTGCGTCTTCACCGTGTTGACCGAGACGTACATCTCCAGCGCGATCTCCTCGGTGGTGAGCATGCCGGCGAGCAGGACGAGGACCTCCAGCTCGCGTGCGCTCAGCCGTTCGACGATCTCGGGGTCGGCGGGTTCGGAACGTCCCTCGGGGCCCACGTTCAGCGAGTCCAGATGCCGCTGGTGCGCGCGCTGCAGCTCGGGATCGTGCCGCAGCACCGGGGCGAGCCAGTGGAGGGCCATGGCGAAGGGCAGCAGGATGTGCTCGCGCTCGGCGAGACGCAGCGCCCGGTCCAGGGAACGCCTTCCGTGCGAGGTGTCGGCGGAGCCGTAGGCGATCTCGGCGTCGAGCAGCCAGGCCGCCACCCGGACGTCCGGCGGGATCGACGCCGACCCCGCCAGGGCCGGGCGCAGCGTGCGCGCCGCGCGCTCCGGCTCGCCGCCCGCCAGCTGCGCCTGCGCCCGCACGACGACCGCCTCCACCGGTTCGGCGCCGCCGTGCCCGTCGAGCCCGTCGAGCGCGCCGAGGGCCGCGGCGGCGTCGCCACGTTGCACGTGGGCCGCCGCCTCGACGACGAGGAGGCGCCGCGACAACCAGCGCGGCGGGTTCGTGGCCTGGGCCGCGGCGAGCCGGTCCAGCGCCAGGTCCGGCCGGCGCGCGGCCAGCGCGGCCCGCCCGCCCACCAGGCCGTGCAACGCGGGCAGACAGGGGTCGGCCGGGCGCCGCCCGTCCTCCCAGGACTCCCGGAGCGCGAGGTCGGCCCGGTCCAGCTCGCTCCCGGTCTCGGCCGGCTCGTGGCGTTCGAGGCTCACCCAGGCGCGGGCGAGGTGCGCGGACGCGGCCATCCGGCGCGCCTCCTGCGCCGCCTTGCCGGCGTGCTCGGCCGCTCGTTCGAACCGCCCCGACAGCAGCTCGACGAGCGCCAGGCGGCCGAGGTTGTCGCGCCGCGTGTAGTCGGCCCCGCAGTCCGCCGACGCGCGGATCGCGGCCGTGAACGCGCCCGCCGCCTCCGCCAGCCTTCCCGCGGCGAAGTCGGCCGTCCCGCGCGCGCCGCTGATCAGGGCGCGCAGCTCGGGACGGCGGGCCACGAGCTCGTCGGGGAACCCGGCGAGGAGTTCCTCGGCCGTCGCCAGCGCGGCGCGCAGCGACGGCTCCTCGCCGGACGGCCGGTGGGCGGCCCGCGCGATGCGCAGGATCTCGATCGTCAGCCGGTCCGCGGCGTTCGGTGCCGAGCCCGTCCCCGCGCCCGGTTCCGCGCTCGACTCCGCCGACACGGCCACGGCCCGGCCGAGGGCCCGCGCGCACCCGCGGTCGTCACCGCGCCCCAGCGCCGCGGTGGCGGCCACGAGCGCGGGCGCCGGATCCGAGGCGGAGGTGATCACGTTCTCCGGCATGGTGAGGAAGATCTCGCCGAGGGTGGGATCGCCGCGGAGACCGAGGACCTCCCCCACGGCCAGCTCGTCGACGACCGACCGGCAGGCATAGGTCCAGTCGCCCGCCTGGACGGCGTGCCCCACCGCGTCGGCGAGCAGCCCCTGGCCGCTGAACCAGCGGGCCGCCCGGCGGTGCAGCACGGCCATCTCGCCGGGCATCTCGTGCCGCAGGAGCAGCCGCAGCCCTTCGGCGAACATGTGGTGGTACCGGTACCACTCGTCGCCGGCCGGCATCACGAAGGAGTTCTCCCGGACCAGGGTGGGGAAGACCGCGGAAGCCTCCGGGCCGGCGAGCTCGAGTGCCAGCCCGGCGGTGAACCGTTCGGCGACGCTGGTACGGAGGAGCACCCGCCGGACCTCCTCCGGCTGGGTGTCCAGCACCTGTTCCAGGAGATACCCGACGACCGCGTGGTCGTCCCCGGCGAACCGTGCCACGAACGTCAGCGGGTCGGACCGGCGTTCCATCGACATGGCCGCCATCCGGAGGCCCGCGGCCCAGCCCTCGGTGCGCCGCAGCAGCGCGTCGAGCAGCCCGCCCGGCAGGTCGACCCCGTGCTGGGCGAGCAGCGCCCTGCCCTCGCGCTCCCCGAACGCCAGGGCGTCACCGCGGATCTCGGTGAGGCGCTGCGCGAGGCGGTACCGGTGCAGGGGCAGCGGCGGGTCGTGCCGGCCGACCAGCACCAGGCGCAGGGACGGCCACGCCGCCTCGATCAGGGCCGCCACCCCGGCCGCCACGCCGGGGCACAGCGGCGCCTGGAAGTCGTCCAGCACGAGGATCACCGGGTCCGGCCGGCCGGCCAGCGCCGCGGCCAGATCGGCCAGGAACAGGTCGCCCGCCCCGCCCGGGCGGTCGATCACCGGCGTGAAGCCGGGCCCGATCGCCCCGGCCAGGGTCAGCGCGTCCACCACCCGGGACCAGAACCGGGCCCGGTCGAGGCCGCGCTCGCACGTCGTCCAGGCGAGCCGGCCGACCGGATCGCGCCGCCCCGCCCATGCCGCCACCAGTGCCGTCTTGCCGGCCCCCGGTGGGCCGGTGACGACGGTGAGAGGTCCGCGGACCCCGCGTTCCAGCCGTGCCGTGAGGCGGGGGCGTTCGATGATCCAGGACTGCCGGACGGGAATCGTGATCGTGCTTGGCGGGGTGTGGAACGGCGTCACGGACATGGCCTCCCCCTCGCGGGTCTTGGGAGCGGCCGCCCATCCGGGTCGGCTCCGTCAATGTCCGTGGCCATCGGGTGACCGGTCATCACCCCCGGGCGGTCTCACCCGGGTGAGATCCGGTGCCGGTCACCCGCCGAGAGTGAGCCGTTCACCTGCCGGTTACACGGATGCTCGCGCCAGGGTTCGTTCCGTCGCGGCTTCAGGGAGGGAACGGGGAATCGACGTGGAGAGATCACGCTACGAGTTCCGGATCAGGGGCCGCGTCAGCGACGCCTTCCTGGGGGCCTTCGACGACCTCACCGTCACGGTGCGGTCCGCGGAGACGGTACTACGAAGTGACGGCCTGGACCAGGCCGGGCTCTACGGCGTGCTCGGCCGGATCCAGTCGCTCGGATTCGAGCTGATCGGGGTCCGCCGGCTCCCGCCCTCCCAGGACGACGAGGACACCGGGGATGCCGAGGACACTGAGGACACCGAGGACACCGAGGACACTGAGGACACCGAGGACACGGCATGAGCACGGAGCAGGGGCGGCCCGTCCTCGGGCCGCCCCTGCTCCTGAACCGGTGCCGTTGCCGGTGTCACCGGGGTCGTGTCATTGCGGGACGCGGCGGGCGTCCTCGCGCCCGTAGACGCAGAGCGCCCAGATCACGAACACGTCGAGCGCGATCAGCAGGAGCGACCAGAACGGGTAGTACGGGATGAAGAAGAAGTTGGCGATCCCGCTCGCCACCGCCAGCGCGATGCCGATGATCCGTGCCCAGAGGCGGCCCGAGATGACCGCACAGCCCGCGGCGGCCACCACGATGCCCAGGATCAGGTGGATCCAGCCCCAGGCCGTCGCGTCCACCTCGTAGGCGTAGTTGCGGTTGACCACGTAGAACTCGTCCTCCAGGATCGCCGCGAACCCGGCGATCGCGTGGAACACGCCGGCCATGATCATCATGATGCCGGCGAAGAGAACGAAGCCCACCGCCCATCCGGAGACCGGCTTGCGCTCCGCTGTCCCTGCCATGGGTACCTCCAATGCCGAGCCGCCGCGGCCTCCGCCGCGCGGCGACCTCCATGGAAAGCCCAGCCCCGCCAGGGCTCATCACCCCCACGGGGTGACCGGCTCCCGCGGCCTCCGTGCCAAGGGGCCCGGCGCCGATGGCATATTGATGAGGTGAATGTCAGCTTGGTGAGCCCGGTGCTGGTCGGGCGGGGTGCGGAGCTGGGCACGCTCGACGCCGCGTTCGCCGAGGCACGGGCCGGGCGGGCCCGCGCGGTCCTGGTGGGCGGCGAGGCCGGGGTGGGCAAGACCCGCCTGATGCGCGAGTTCGGGCGCCGCGCCGAGGAGGCCGGCGCGCGGCTCCTCGTCGGCGGCTGCCTCGAGCTGGGCGTGGACGGTTTCCCGTTCGCCCCGTTCACCGCGGTGTTGCGGCGGCTCGTCCGGGAGATCGGCGCGGACGGCGTCGCCGAGCTGGTCGGCGGGCGCACCGCCGGGCTGGCGCGGCTGCTGCCCGAGTTCGGCGAGCCGGGCGACGACGACGGCACCGGGCAGTTCCAGGCACGGCTGTTCGAGCTGGTGCTGACGCTGCTGGAACGGCTCGCCGCGGCCGGGCCGGTGGTGCTGGTGATCGAGGACGCGCACTGGGCCGACCGGTCGTCGCGCGACCTGCTGGCGTTCCTCGTCCGCAACCTCGGCGCGGTCGGCGCGCTGATGATCGTGGTCACCTACCGGTCGGACGAGCTGCACCGCACCCACCCGCTCCGCCCGATGCTGGCCGAGCTCGACCGCGTCGACCGCGTGGGCCGGCACGAGCTGGGGCGGCTCTCGCGGCGCGAGGTCGGCGAGCTGATGACCCGGCTGCGGCCCGGCGGCGAGCCCGGCGCGGACCGGGTCGAGGCCTTCTACACCCGCAGCGAGGGCAACCCGCTGTTCGTCGAGGCGCTCATGGAGGCCGACGGGCAGATCGCCTGCGAGCTGCCCGAGTCGCTGCGCGACCTGCTGCTGGCCGGCGTCCAGCGGCTGCCGGACGAGACCCAGGAGCTGCTCAGGATCGCCTCCGCGGGCGGCGCGCGGATCGAGCACCGGCTGCTCGCCGCGGTGAGCGGGCTCGGCGAGGTCGGCCTCAGCCGCGACCTGCGCCCCGCGGTGGCCGGCAACGTGCTGGCCGTCGACGGCGACGGCTACGCGTTCCGGCACGCGCTGATCCGGGAGGCGCTGCACGACGACCTGCTGCCGGGCGAGCGCACCCGGCTGCACACCCGCTGCGCCGAGGCGCTGGAGGCCGATCCCTCGCTCGTGCCGCCCGGCCGGGCCGCCGCCGAGCTGGCCTACCACTGGCATGCCGCGCACAACGTGGAGTGGGCGCTGATCGCCGCCTGGCGGGCGGCGAAGGAGGCCGACCGCGCCGCCGCGTACGCCGAGGACCTGCGCATGCTGGAGCGCGTCCTGGAGTTGTGGGACCGCGTCCCGGACGCCGCCGCCAAGATCGGCGAGCCGTACGACACGGTGCTGGAGTACGCGGTGACCGCCGCCGACCGGGCGGGCGACAGCGAGCGCGGGATCCGGCTCGCCACCGCGGCGCTGCGCGAGGTCGACGACCCGCACCGGCGCGCGTTCCTGCTCGAACGGCGCGGCCAGATGAAGCACCGCGCCGGGCATCAGAGCTGGCTCGACGACCTGCGCGCCGCGATCGAGCTGATCCCGCCCGAGACGCCCGCCGTCTCCCGGGCGCGCGCGCTGGCCGGGTTCGCCCAGTACGTGTTCATGGGCAAGGCGAGCGAGGAGGCCCAGGCCGCCGCCGAGGAGGCGCTCGCCGTGGCGGAGAAGGTGGGCGATCCGCAGGCGCAGGCGAGCGCGCTGCTCACGCTCGCCTGCCTCCAGGAGGACTCCCTGGCGTACGCCGCCCAGAACGTCGAGCTGATCGACCGGGCCGAGCGGATCGCCGCGGCGCACGGCATCGACGAGCAGCACGTGCGCTCCTACATCAACCGCACCCACTTCCTGGAGGGCTCCGGCCGGCACGCCGAGGCGGTCGAGACGGCCCGCCGCGGCCTGGAGCTGACCCGCGAGCTGGGCCGGTTCCGCGCCCAGGGCACCTTCCTGTCGATCAACTACGCCGAGTCGCTCTGCTCGCTGGGCCGGTGGGACGAGGCGCTCGGCGTCATCGAGCTGGCGCTGGAGAGCGATCCGCCGCGACCGCACCGCGCCGGCCTGCTCGAACTGTCCGGCGCCATCTTCCTCGCCCGCGGCGACCTGGCCGAGGCCCGGCACCGCACCGCCCTCTGCCGCCAGACCCGCGCCTGGGAGATCGACCGCAGGCTCCAGGAGTACCTGCCCATGGTGCAGCTCGAAGCGGAGCTGATGCTGGCCGAGGGCCGGCGGGCGGAGGCGCTGGCCCATCTCGCGGAGACGGCGCGCTATGTCGGGCGGCCCGACGACGCCCGCTACGCCTGGCCGTGCCTGGTCGTGGCGGCCCGCGCCGCCGAGACCGCCGAGGAGCTGGCGCCGTTCACCGAACGCGCCGCCGCCACCAGCTCGTACGGCCCGCTCCAGGAGGCGTACCGCGCCACGTTCGACGCCGAGAGCGGGCACGGCGGCTGGCAGGGCGTCATCGACGCCTGGGAACGGCTCCAACGGCCGCACTCCCTGGCCCGGGTCCTGGTCGGCGCCGCCGCCCACGCCGCCGCGCACGGTGACCGCGACCTGGCCGCCGCCCGCCTCGACCGTGCCGCCGCCCTCGCGACCGAGCTGGGCGCGGCCCCGATCCTCGCCGCGGCCAAGGACCTGGCGGGCCGCGTCGGCACCGCCCGGCGCACCGACGCGGCGCACGGCCTGACCGCGCGCGAGCTGGAGGTCCTCCGTCACCTCAGCGTCGGCCGCTCCAACAAGGAGATCGCCGAGCGCCTCTTCATCTCCGCCAAGACCGCCAGCGTGCACGTCAGCAACATCCTGGCCAAGCTCGGCGCCGCCAACCGCACCGAGGCCGCCGCCACCGCCCGCCGCATGGGCATCCACCCCGGCTGACCGATCGGCCGCCGGGCCCAGGCGTGCGGCCCCGGGGTCAGGAGCCGCGCACGGCGGGGCTGTTGGCGCTCGACCAGAGCGCGGGCCAGCCAGCCTGTGCCAGCCACCGGGCGGGGGCGCGCAGGCCGTCGGCGGCGATCCGTTCCCAGAAGACGTCGGTGTCGGCGCCCAGCTCGCGGGCCTCGGCGAACGCTCGTTGCCAGGGCCCGTCCTCGTCGCTGAGCGTGGACGCGGGGAAGCCGGGGATCTCGACGGCGCGGGGCGGGGCGATCGGGGTGAGGGCGATGCCCGGCGCGCGGCAGGTGACGGCGACGATCAGTGCGCAGAGCATCGGAGCCGGGGTGCGGTGGGTGACCGTGAGCGCGTCCTCGCAGGCCAGGTCGCCCATCGCGGCGCGGATACGGCGGGCCATCAGGCCGAGCGAGTAGGCCGGCGCCACCGGGATGAGGCGGACGAGGCGGCGGTAGCCGCGCGGGAGCGGCCCGCCGTCGAGCAGCAGGTCGAGCTGGTCGGCGAAGTGCTCGCGGACGACGGCGTCGAGCGGGCGGACCGCGGTGGCCGTCCACAGGTCGACCGGGTCGGCCCGCCGGCAGGCGGCCTTGAGCTGCGCGGGCTCCATCCGGCGCAGCCGGGTGAGCGCGGCGTCCGGCTCGGTCCCGGCGAGGGCCGCCAGCGTGCCGAGCACGGCGGGGGTGACCTGGCCGGCCCAGGCCTCCTCGGCGAGCTTGCCGAGCCGGGGGCCCACGCTGTGGACCAGCTGCGGGCGCACGGGGCCACGGCGCGCGGGCGGCTCCGGGTCGGCGGGCGGCTCGGCGAGCGGGTCCGGCGCACGCCCGGGAAGCGTCGCCACCCAGCGGCGGAACCGCTTGTCGAGCGTCTCGTCGGGGGTGTCGTTGAACCGGGCGGCGATCTCGCGGACCCGCCATCCCGTGCGGGTGGGGACCAGCTCGGCGTTCACCAGGACGCGGTCGTCCTTGTCGTGGAGCGCCGAGAGGACGACCTGGCCCTTGGTGGCCCACTCGACGTAGTGCGGGCTGGCGATGCAGTTGCCCATGTAGTCGGACCACGCGGCGAGCGTCCGGGCCGTGCGCGCCGGGCGGAAGCGGGCCCCGGTGCCGGGGACGAGGGTGCCGTCGACCGCGGCGAGCGGCGGCGGGACGTCGAACTCGCCGCTGAGCGCCTCGGCGATGGCGGTGCCCGCCCGCAGCCCGGTGACGTAGTCGTCCCAGGTGCGCGCGCCCTGCACGGGCCCGCCGAGCGCGACGAGCTGCGCGGCGCCGGAGACGGCGAGGGTGATCGAGTCGAGGCGCGGTGTCAGCGGCTCGGGCTCCGGCCCGGGCTCGGGCGGGTCGTAGTCGTACCAGGGGTACCCGGCCCGGATCTCCGCCGCCTCGTGACCGTGGAGGACGGCGAGCGCGTCCAGCAGGTCGGCGTACCAGAGGAAGTCGCCCACCACCTCCGCGATCACCGGGTCGGCCTCCACCCGCTCGGAGAGCGGAGGCCCCTCGCCCGGCAGCCGGTGGTTCCACGGGTCGCCCCAGGATTCGGGCGGCCGGACGAAGCCGATCTTCTCCCGCCAGGGCCACAGGGTGAATCCGGCCCACTCGGTCAGCACGTCGTGCGGAACGTGCAGCTCCTGGTCGAGCACCTTGCGGATCTCTTCGGCGGTGACCACCGCGTAGTCGCGCGCCCGGGCGAGGCGCTGCTGGGCGTAGCGGGCGAGCCGGTCGTCGCCGGGCTCGCGCCTCCCCATCTCGCGGTGCAGGTCGCGAACGTAGCGGATCGGTCGCGCGGGCAGCCCGGCGGACTTGCGCGTCTCGACGTGCTCGTCGGCGAACTGGCTCGCCGCGGCGGCGACGACCGCGCCGGATCGGGCGAGGCCCTCGGCCATGCCGTGGTCGGCGATCGCCGTCGCGGTGCGCACCAGGGCGGTCGCGGCGAACGCGTCGTGCATCAGCCGGTTGAGCACGAGGTACCAGTAGTGGTCGGGCGCCGTCCAGCGGGCCAGGGCGGCCGGGGAGGGGTCCATGTCGTTCAGGGCGTATCGGGCCTGCCAGAGGATCTGCTGGTCCTCGAACTCCTGGCGGCGGGCGCGCAGGTCGTCCACCCGCCCGTTGCGGCTCTGCCCTGCGAGCCGCCGCTCCCGGCAGGCCCGGCCGGCGAGGCGCGTGGCCGCGTGCTCGGACGCCCGCGCCCACAGGTCGAGGAGCAACTCCAGGCGGCGCGGCCTGGGCAGCGGCTCCAGCACCTGGCGCAGGTTGTCGCCGAGGACGGACGGCAGGCCGCCGGGGATCAGGTCGGCGCCGTCGGGCTCTTCGAGGGCCAGGACACGTTCGAGCTGTTCGGGCCCGAGCAGGTCGCTGGCGGCCGAGGCCAGGTGCAGCGCGGGCCAGCGGCCCTCGGTGATCGCGCGGGTGGCGGCGGCGCCGACCCGCTTGGTGGCGTCGGGGCCGAACAGCGCGACCAGGACGCCGGCGCGCGGGCCGAGCCGTCCGGCGTCCACCACGCGCAGCGCGGCCAGGACGGCGTCGCGCTGGTCGCCGCGGGCGCCGTCGAGCCGCGCCGACCGGAAGCCGTCCCCCAGGTCGACGCCCGCGCCCGCCGCGAGGGCGCCGCCCGCCCTGACCAGAGCGGCCAGGTCGGCGAGCGCGCGCCGTACCGTCTCGTCGGCGGCGTCTTCGGGGCCGAGCGCGACCGCGGTGCCGGGCGCCGCACCGCCCTCGTCCGTGACGCGGACAGGCCCGGACGCGGAGGTCCGGCGGAACCAGGCCCCGAGGCCCGCCTCCGCCACCACGCCGCCCGTCAGCCGAAGTCTCATTCCGGACATCATGGCCGAGCGCGACGGCTTGACAGAAGCGAATTAGCGCATTTCAGGGGCGACGGCGCGGACGGCCGTCTGGATTGTCGCCCTTGTCACGGTTACGCGGCGGCTCCGCCTCACGGCGGCGATGGCGCGAGGGCTCCGGACTCCGCGCCGCGGCGGCGCGGGGCGGCTTGTCGACGCCGGCCGCGGCCGGGGACACCGGCCCCGTCCCGGTCGCCGGCCCGGACGCGGCGGCGTCCGGCCGGGCCCCGTCGGCGGGCGCGTCGTCGAGCAACCCGGCCGCCTCCAGGTACGCACGGCCGCGCGGGGTGACGTCCCAGCAGTTGCGCCGCCACTCCTTGCGCCTCCACACGACACCGGCCGCGAGCAGGCGCCTGCCCACCCGGCTGACCTCGGTCTCGTCGGCGCCGAGGCGCCCGGCCAGATCCTGGTTGGACAGGCCCGGGTCCTTGGCGACGGCGACGAGGAACCTGGCGGCGTGACCGCCCGGCTGCAGGCCCAGTTGCAGGCCCGACGGCAGGCGGCGCAGCGCCCAATGGGCACAGTCGATCAGCCCGAGGATGCGGCCGCGCTGCTCGCGGCGCTCGCCGTCGAACGCCGGAACGTCGTGGTAGTGGGTGCGGTGGAACCACTGCAACCCGTCCTTGACCTCGACCAGAGCGGCCTCGTCGGCGCTCAGGGAGGCGTCCGTGATGAGCATGCCGAGGGCGCTGAAATGGCCGTCGGTGATGCTCTTGGACTGTTCCATCGAATCGAGGACGCGCCGGGCCTCGGCTCGCCGGCTCCGGTCCGCGCCCTGTCCGCGCTCGCGGGTGACACTCAGGTCGTCCACGGCTCACCCCTGGCTTCCGACTGGCTTGAGCCTGGACTCAGACTCTGCCTGGACACCTACCAGAGTGCGGCCATGCCAAGTGAATGTCAAGTGAGGACCTTTGGCGGTACTTCTTCACCGGACCGTGACCCACCGTGACAACTTCCGGCGGCCGTTCTGCATCACATGACACTGAGAGGTCCCATCGCGAGAGTTACCATCGAGCGACCAACGGTGACCTCCGCTCCGCCCTCCCACTCCCATCCCCGGACGCACCAACATGACGGACCCGCTGACGGCTCCCGCCGTCGCGCCCTACCCGGCCGATCCCGCAGACCTCTTCGTCGTCCTCTATGACGAGCTGCCCGACTCCCTCTTCCGCGGCTGGCGGGTCATGGAGTGGTACGGCAGCGACGACGTGCAGGACCTCGCCACCAAGATCTCCGAAGCCGTGCTGGAGTACGGCGAGCTCGCCCCCGAGGACGCCGGCCGGATCATCGCGCGCGACGGGCACCGTGGCCGCTTCACCATCCTGCTCGGGCTCGACATCGCGCTCGCCCACGTCAACCCGTACGGGCCCTACCACGAGGCCGCGGGCCTGAGCTGGCTCGGCTACCGGGCCCAGTACGAACGCGGCCACCTCCTCAACAACCCCGACGAGACGGCCGGCGCGCTGCTGCCGCGCTGCGCCTACCCGGGCCGGCCGATCGGGCTGCGCCGCAAGGACGAGTTCTTCGGCGTGCACCGGATCCCGCCCGAGCAGTGGAACTCGATCGACTACCGGGTGCTGGAGCCGGCCAGGGACGCCTACGTCAACCGCGACCGGCCGGTGACGGTGGCGTGCGCGCCGATCCTGGAGACCTATGACGACGTGCGCGTCGACTTCGAGGAGCACCACGGGTTGACCGTCTACCGTCTCGGGCCGCGCGACTCGGGCGCGCTGCGCGAGCGCATCAGGCGCGTCCTCGAACGGCTGGACGCGTCCGGCGCGACGCTGGCCGTGATGCCCGAGGCCACGCTGGACGACGGCCTGCTGGAGCACTGGAAGGACCTGGTCTGGCAGACCGCCGGCCGGGAGAGCTCCCTGCGCTACCTGCTGCTCGGCAGCGGCCCGGTCGGCGGCGGCGATCCGCCGGCCAACCGCGCGGTGTTCCTCGACCGCTGGACCGGCGAGGAGATCCTCGTCCAGGACAAGATGGCCTGCTTCATCATGGACGAGCGCCAGATGCGGTTCTGGCGCGTGCCCGGCCCGCCCTCCGGCGGCCCGGCCGAGGAGTACATCACTCCGGGCTCGACGATCGGCCTGGTCGACGCCGACCTCGGCCGGCTGGCGGTGCTGATCTGCGAGGACCTCACCCGTTCGATCGACTGGGAGCGCGAGCTGCGTGCCTGCGGCGTCTCGCACCTGCTCGTGCCGATCTTCTCCAAGCCGATCCTGGAGCACCGCTGGGAGCACCAGGCCGCCGACCGCGAGGTCACCCTGCTGGGCAGCTGGGTGGTGGTGTCCAACAGCCGCGCGGTCGGCAACGAGATCCCGGCCGAGCAGCTCAAGGGTCGCCGCTTCACCTGCCTGATCGCCGGGCCCGACGACCTGCGGCGCACCACCTACGACATCGGCGTCCAGCTGGGCGCCGCCGCGACCGCCGGCGAGCTCGGGCTCGTCGAGGTGAGCGAGGACGGGCACACCCGGCACGAGCTGCCACGGGTGCTGCCCGGCGCCGTGCAGGACATGTGGCACGACCACTGGCCCACGCCCGGGAGCGGCTGAGCGCCCGCGCGTCAGGCGTGCGGCGCGTCCCGGTCGACGGTGAACTCCATCGGGCTGACGGCCGACCCGGCGGGCGTGACGACGACCGGGCGGCCGCTCGCCGCGTTCGCCGGCACCGTCACCCGCACGAGCTCGTCGGACACGTCGGTGGCGGGCGCGTCGGCCGCGCCGAACCGCACCGACGTGGCCGACCCGAGGCCGACCCCGTGCAGCGTGACCAGCGCGCCGATCACGCCGGAGGCCGGTTCGAGCGAGCGCACCTGCGGCGGCAGCGCCTGGTCGCGGCCGGCCTGCGCGGGCGCGAAGAGCGTGCCGAACACCGCCCGCAGCTTCTCCGCGGTCTCCTGGGAGAACAGCCCGACCATCGCCGCGATGGCGGTGATCCCGTACGGGTTGATGTCCGCCGACCCGCCGGCGGGCGAGGTCAGGCCGCCGCGCAGCACCAGGTAGACGACGAGGCCGAACGCCGCGCCGATGAACGGCAGGAAGAGGTACATCATCAGCCAGCTGCGCTTGAGGGTGCGGTTGCCGACGTACCAGTAGAGCGAGCGCAGCGCGTGCAGCGTGCCGCCGATCGCACCGGCCGCGAGCACGATGACGAACAGGCTCGTCTCCCGCGACACCCGCGGCGACCAGCCGAACAGGTGCACGGCCTTGTGGCTCGGCGGCTCGAGCCCGGTGCGGGCCGCGGACGGCGGCCACGCCTGGACGAGCACGATGGTCAGCGCGCTCGTGAGCAGCACCAACAGCACCGCGATGACCACGATGTCGCGGACCCGGGCGAACCCGGTCCCGACCGGCGAATCCTGTCCCAACGACAGCCACCTCCGCCGTGGTCATCGGCCCGTCCGGCGCGGGTGTTTCGCCCGGGCACGGCACGGGCCGCGGCGAGACGGCCCGGTTCGCCGCTCGGGTAGGTTGCCGGTCATGAGCCCGGCCAAGGCGCCCGACCCGGCGCGACGCAGCGAACGTTCCCGCCAGGCGATCCTCGCCGCCGCGCGCGACCTGCTCCTTGAAGTCGGGTACGGCGGCGTGAGCATCGAGGCGGTCGCGGCGCGGGCGGGCGTGGGCAAGCAGACGATCTACCGGTGGTGGCCGTCCAAGGGCGCGGTCCTCTTCGACGCGCTGCTGGCGCTCTCCCAGGGCGGCGACGGGATCGCGGCGCTGCCCGACACCGGCGACGTCGAGGCCGACCTGACGACCGTGCTGCGCGCCACCGTCGCCGAGCTCACCGACCCGGCGCTCGACCACATGACGCGCGCCCTGGCCATCGAGGTGCAGAACGATCCCCGGCTCGGCGCCGAGATGGTCGAACGGCTGCTCGGCCCGCAGCTGGAGGCGACCAAGGACCGGCTGCGCGCGGCCCAGCGCGCCGGCGGCCTCGACCCGGCACTCGATCTCTCCGTCGCCGTGGAGCTGGTGTTCGGCCCGGTCTTCCACCGCTGGCTGCTGCGCACCGCGCCGCTCACCCCGGAGTACGCGGACACGGTCGCCGCGCTGGCCGTCCGCGCGATGCGCCCTGCTGTTCCGCCGGCCGTTCCGCCGGCCGTTCCGCCGGCCGTTCCGCCGGCCGGTCCCCCCGGTCCCGGCTGACCCAGAAATCCCCCCAAGACTCCATTTTTTCGTCAATCCATTACAAATTGGTGGAGTCTTCACCAACGGTTCGGTAGATCGCGCCGGGTCCGTCCTAATGTCCGGCCCATGCGCCGAACAGCAGCAGCACTCGCGACCGCACTGGCGGCCGGGCTCGTCACCACCGCCGGGCTCCACGCGGCCCAGGCGGCCGAACCCGAGCCGTGCGCCACGCCCGCCACCCACCAGATCGCCGAGGTCCAGGGGGCCGGGACCGCGACCCCGCTCAACGGGCAGACCGTCCGGGTCGAGGGCGTCGTCACCGGTGACTTCCAGGCGGCGGACCAGCTCAAGGGCTTCTTCGTGCAGGACCCGACGCCGGACGCCGACCCGGCGACCTCCGACGGGCTCTTCGTCTACTCGACCACCGACGTGAAGGTGGGCGACCGGGTCCTGGTCACCGGGAAGGCGATCGAGTTCAGCGGCCTCACCGAGCTCTCCCCGGCGACCGCCGTCGACGTGTGCGGCACCGGCACGGTCAAGCCCGGCAGGGTGCGCCTGCCGCTGCCCGCGGGCACGAGCCTGGAGTCGTACGAGGGCGTGCTGGTCCGGTTCCAGCAGAAGCTCACCGCGACCGAGACCTACCAGCTCGGCCGGTTCGGCGAGGTGACGCTGGCGGCCGGCGGGCGGCTCTTCCAGCCGACCGACGGCCACGGCGGCACCCAGGCGGGCAACGACGCGCGCCGCCTGCTGCTCGACGACGCCTCGACCGTGCAGAACCCGGCGAACGTGCCGTTCACCAGCCCGCGCGCGCTGCGCATCGGCGACACGACCGCGAACCTCACCGGCGTGCTGAGCTACGGCTTCAACCTCTACCGGCTCCAGCCGACCGGGACCGTTCGGTTCGCCCGGACCAACCCGCGCCCCGAACGCCCGGAGAACGTCGGCGGCGACGTCAAGGTGGCGAGCTTCAACACGCTCAACTGGTTCACGACGCTCAACGAGCGCGGCGCCAACACCGCCGCCGAGCAGGAGCGCCAGATCACCAAGCTGGTCGCCGCGCTCAAGGGCCTGAACGCGGACGCGGTCGGCCTCATGGAGGTCGAGAACAACGGCGACACCGCCGTCGGGGCGCTCGTCGAACGGCTCAACGCGGCCGTCGGCGCGGGCACGTACAGCTGGGTCAGGCACCCGAACCCGGGCACCGACGCGATCCACGTCGCCCTCATCTACAAGCCCGCCAAGCTCACTCCGGCGGGCGCGGCGCGCTCGTCGGACGCCCCGGTCTTCGAGCGCCCGCCGCTCGTGCAGACCTTCCGCCGCGCCGACGGCAAGGGCGCGCCGGTCACGGTCGTCATCAACCACTTCAAGTCGAAGGGCTGCGACGGCGCCACCGGTCCCGACGCCGACCAGGGCGACGGGCAGAGCTGCTTCAACGCGCGCCGGGTCACGCAGGCCACCGCGATCGCCGAGCTGGCGAAGGGCGAGACCAACCCGCTCGTGCTGGGCGACCTCAACGCCTACGCCGCCGAGGACCCGATCAAGAAGCTCACCGCGAGCGGCCTGACCAGCCTGACCGAGCGGTTCGTGCGGCCGTCGCAGCGGTACAGCTACGTCTTCAACGGCCAGTCGGGCGAGCTCGACCACGTGCTCGCCGGCGGCGGGCTGGCCCGCCGGGTGAGCGACACCACGATCTGGCACATCAACAGCGACGAGCCGCTGATCCTCGACTACAACACCGAGTTCAACCCGCCGTCGCTCTACCGGCCGGACGCGTTCCGCTCGTCCGACCACGACCCCGTCCTGGTCGGCCTGCGCCTGCGCTGACGCGCCGCTGACGGAGACGGCACATTCCGAGCCGGTCCGGGCGATCCCGCGGGATCGCCCGGACCGGCCGCTCTTACGCTTCTTTTACCTCCCGGGCATTCCCCGAACCCGGTTCGGCGGCTTACGATCACGCTCCCACCCCTCCGTGTGAGCGAGGTCACTCCGATGAACGCGACCGCCCCCGCCGCTCCTGCCCCCGCCCCCACCGGATTCGGCCTCGGCATCGGCCCCGACGGCACCTACACGCGGGGAGCGCAGGTCATCGCGTTCCTGTTCGGCGTGTGGACGATGCTCCTGTTCTTCCCGCTGCTCATCGTCGGCGCGATGCTCTACACCAACGCCGAGGCGAAGTTCCCGACCGACCCGGGCCGTGCCCGCAAAATGGTGCTCTGGTCGTGGCTGAGCGTCTCGATCCTCCCTCCCGTCGCGCTCGCCGTCGCGGGCGGCGTCGGGTTCGCCATCGCCGCCATGACGAAGTGAGGAAATGACCGCGAACCAAGGCGTGTCCCCCGCGCATCGAACGTAGGGAGGCCGGGCAGGCCGTCCCTTCGCTGGCCGGGTCCAGCGGCGGCCAGCGAAGCCCGGCGGGACGGGGCACACGCATGGTGGCGGTTCTGCGCGACGGCGATCCTCACCGGATCGGCGGGTACGAACTGGCCGGCAGGCTCGGCGAAGGCGGCCAGGGCGCCGTCTTCCTGGGCCGCGAGCCGGGCGGTGGAGTGCAGGTCGCGATCAAGCTGCTGCACGCGGAGCTCAACGACAACGAACGCGCGCGGGGACGTTTCCTGCGCGAGTTCGAGGTCGCCATGCGGGTCGCGCCGTTCTGCACCGCGCAGGTCCTCGACGCCAGCGTGGAGGACGGCCGGCCGTACATCGTCAGCGAGTACGTGCCCGGCCCGTCGCTGCACCACCAGGTCTCGACGGAGGGACCGCTCACCGGCGGCGCCCTCCAGCGCGTGGCGGTCGGCACCGTGACCGCGCTGGTCGCCATCCACCAGGCGGGCGTCGTGCACCGCGACTTCAAGCCGGGCAACGTGCTGCTCGGCCCGGCCGGCGCGCGGGTCATCGACTTCGGCATCGCCCGCGCCCTCGACGCGACCACCAAGACCGGCGGCATGGTCGGCACCCCGGTCTACATGGCGCCCGAGCAGGTGCGCGGCGAACGCGCCGGGCCGCCGATCGACGTCTTCGCCTGGGGCGCCACGATCGGCTTCGCGGCGAGCGGGCGGGCGCCGTTCGGCGCCGACACCCTGCCCGCGGTGATCAACCGGGTGCTGAACGGCGAGCCCGACCTCGCCGGCCTGGACGGGCGCCTCCGCGAGATCGTCGAACGCTGCCTCGTCAAGGACGCGTCCCGCCGGCCCGAGGCGCGCGACATCCTGATGTTCCTGCTCGGCCAGCCCGAGTCCGCTCCGGCATCCGCGCCCGCCCCCTCGCCCGCGCCCGCTCCCCACCAGACGCAGACCTCCGCCATGCCCGCCGCGGCCTCGGCTCCGCCGCCCGTTCCGGCTCCGATGCCGGACTCGGAGATGACCGGGATACTCCAGGCGGGCCACGACCTGGCGGCGCAGCGCACGCCCGAGAGCACGCTCCCGCCCGGCGTTCCTCCCCAGGCCGCGCCCCTGCCCGCCCCCATGCCCCCGCCCGCCGCGTTCCACCAGCCCGCCCCGATCCAGCACCAGCCCGCCCCGATCCAGCAGCAGCCCGCCGCGTTCCATCAGCCCGCGCCCGCCGCCCGGCACCAGCCGACACCGCTCCAGCACCAGATCACGATCGACCCGTTCGCTCAGCAGCCGCTCCAGCCGGCGAAGAAGAGGCCCGGCAAGGTCGTGCTCTGGGCGGCGTCCGCGACCGTCGCGGCGGCGCTCCTGACCGGGCTCGTGCTGCTGGCGCCGCACTTCCAGCGGGACGCCCAGGGCAAGATGACCGACCAGCACACGCCCCTGCCGACGGCGACCACGTCGCAGACCCAGGAGACCTCGCAGACCACGCCCACGACCTCAACGCCCACCCGGTCCACGCCGACCGAGACCTCCGGCGGCTACACCGAGCCGCCGACGCCCACGCCGAGCTGGACGCCCAGCTGGACGCCGACCCCGACGCCCACGGGGCACAGCCCGACGCCCGACCCCACGCCGACGCACACCTCCACCTCCGACCCGTGCGACGGCGACTACCCGCCGAGCGGCTGCTCGGGCGGCGGCACCGACGGCGGCGGAGGCGGGGGCTACTGATCACGAGGTCCTCCGGTCACACGGTGTGACATCGTTCTCACCACACGCGAGCCGGGAAGATCAGGGAACGTCCGCCGGTTGTCACCGTTCATGAGCGTTCCCTTCTCGGTCCTGGACCTGTCCCCCGTCGTGAGCGGCTCCACCTCGGGCCAGGCCCTGCGCAACACCCTCGACCTGGCCCGGCACACCGAAGGTCTCGGCTTCCACCGCTACTGGCTGGCCGAGCACCACGCGATGCCGGGGATCGCCAGCTCCGCGACGGCCGTCCTCATCGGGCAGGTCGCGGCGGCGACCGAACGGCTGCGGGTCGGCTCCGGCGGCATCATGCTGCCCAACCACGCGCCCATGGTGGTGGCCGAGCAGTTCGGGACGCTCGAAGCGCTCTTCCCCGGCCGCATCGACCTCGGCCTCGGCCGCGCCCCCGGCACCGACCAGGCCACCGCGCTCGCCCTGCGCCGCTCGCCGGAGGCCCTCTCGGTGGACGACTTCCCCGAGCAGGTCCACGAGCTGCGCGCCTACTTCGGCGAGCAGAGCAAGGTCACCCCGGCGGCGGGCAACGAGCCGCCGGTGTGGCTGCTCGGCTCCAGCGGCTACAGCGCCCGGCTGGCCGGGCTCCTCGGCCTGCCGTTCGCGTTCGCGCACCACTTCAGCGCCGAGAACACCCTCCCGGCCCTGCGGGTCTACCGCGAGTCGTTCCGCCCCGGCGCCCTCCAGGAGCCGTACGCGCTGATCGGCGTCTCGGTCACCGCCGCCGACACCGACGAGCGCGCCCAGGAGCTGGCGCGCCCGCAGGCCCTGTCCTTCCTGCGCCTGCGCCAGGGCCGCCCGGGTCCCCTCCCGACTCCGGAGGAGGCCGCGGCCCACCCGTACAGCCCGCTGGAGCGCGAGTTCATCCAGTCCCGGGCCGACTCGCAGGTCGTCGGCGGCCCGGAGACCGTCCGCCGCCGGATGGACACGCTGCTCGCCGACACCCGGGCCGACGAGGTCATGGTCACCACGATGGTCTACGACCACGCCGACCGGCTCCGTTCCTACGACATCCTCGCCGAGCTGTACGACCTCGCCGAGACGCCCGCCGCCGCCACCGCCTGACCGGCCGCCGTCATCCGGCTGTCAGAGGGGCCTGCCAGGCTGGGCGGCGTGGCACAACCGCTCAAAGACATGATCAACCGGGAGTCCGTCGGCGTGCTGGCCGGCGGCCTGGCCGCGGCGCACCCGGCGTTCCCCGGCGACCGCTTCGTGGCCGCCGCGCTGGCGGGGCTGGACGGGCTGGAGCTCAAGGACCGCGTCCGGCGCGTGTCGGCGGCGCTGCACGAGACGCTCGCGCTGCCGTTCCCGCGCGCCGCGGCCGTGCTGCGCGAGGCCGCGGGCCGCGCGGCTCGAGACGGCGCGCGGCTCGACATGTGGAGCGGGTGGCCCGCCACCGACTACGTGGGCGCCTACGGCACCGACCATCTCGACGAGGGCCTGGCGACGCTGGCGGTGCTGACGCCGTACGCGACCGGCGAGTTCGCGGTGCGCCCCTTCCTCGACCGCTACGAGGCCGCCGCGCTCGCGGTCATGGCCGGGTGGGCGGAGTCGCCCGACGAGCACCTGCGGCGGCTCGCCTCCGAGGGGAGCCGGCCGCGGCTGCCATGGGCGCCGCGCGTGCGGTGGCTGATGGAGCCCGGCCCGACGTTCCCGATCCTGGCGCGGCTGCGCGACGACCCGAGCGAGTACGTGCGGCGGTCGGTCGCCAACCACGTCAACGACATCGCCAAGGACCACCCGGAGACGGCGCTGGAGCTGCTGGCGTCATGGCGCGCCGAGGGCGGCACCCACGTCGGGCGGGTCGTCCGGCACGCGGCGCGGGGGCTGGTCCGGGCCGGTCGCCCCGAGGCGCTGGCCCTGCTGGGCGCGGAGCCCGGCAACGGCAGCGTCGACTCCCTCACGGTGGACGCGGTGGTGGCCGTCGGCGCGCGGCTGCCGCTGACGGTGACCGTGCGGGCCACCGCCCCCGGGCCGCTGGTGCTCAAGTACGCCGTGCGGCGCGACGGGTCACGGCGGGTGTTCCATCTGGGCGAACGCGAGGCGACCGCGGCCGGCCAGACGTTCACCGTGCGCCGGTCCCACTCGTTCCGCCCGGTGACCACCAGGGTCGAGCCGCCGGGCCCGCGCGAGCTCGACGTGATCGTCAACGGCGAGGTGCGGGCCACCGCGGCGTTCACCCTGACCGGCTGACGCCCTCCTCCAGCCGGTCCTTGAGCCGTCGCAGGGTGACCGCGATGTGCTCGGTGTTCGCGCCGGGCCGGTTCAGGACGCCGGTGATGAGGACGGCGAAGGGGAGGAACCACAGCGGGGCGCGCAGCCAGTTGGTCTCGGTGACCACGCAGCCGTCGCCGTCGGGCACGATGTCGTACTCCCAGCGCGAGATGGGGAGCCTGAACGGCGTGGCCACGTCGTAGGCGAAGCGGCGCCCGGGGTCGGCGTCGGTGATCCGGCAGTCGGTGGCCCAGCGGCGCGGGCCGTTGCGGTTGTACCCGCGGAAGCGGGCGCCGACCGCGGGCACCGCGGCGCGGTCCAGCCAGCGGACCCTGACGATCTCCTCGCCCAGCAGGGCCATCGCGGGCGGATCGCTGATCAGGCGGTACGCCTCGTCAGGGGCGGCGTCGATGGTGATCTGTCCGGTGGCGAACGGCTTGGCGAACAACGCGAGCGGCACGGCACGGCCCTCCCGGAAGGTGTATGTAATCAGCGATTACATACACCCCCCGCATTGCCGTCAATCCCCGGCGGGTCCTCGCCGGGCGGCCGGGCGAGCCCGATGCCGATCGTGTCCAGCACCTGGTCCACCAGGCTCTCGACCTGGTCCTCGGGGAGGAAGCCGTCGACGATCATCTGGCACAGCCCGTAGACCAGCGCGTGGCCCGCCAGTGCCACCACCGCCGGATCGCCCGGCCGGAGCTCGCCGCTGCGCTGCCCGCCGGCCACCACCTCGCCGACCAGCCGTTCCACCTCGTCGACGTACGGCCGCAGCTCGGGCACCCGCCGCGGCCCGTACACCGACCGCCTGAGCAGCTCGAAGCGGTGCGGGTGCACGGTGGCGTAGCGGATGAAGGACCGCCCGAACACCCACATGGCGGGGCGGTCGGCGACCTCCGCCAGCGCCGCCTCCTGCCACCGGCGGAAGTCGGCCAGCACGTCGGCCGCCACCGCGGTCAGCAGCGCCTCCCGGTCGGCGAAGTGCCGGAACGGCGCGCCCGGCGAGACCCCCGCGCGGCGCGCCGTCTCCCGGACGGTCACCCGGTCCAGCCCGCCCTCGTCCAGCAGCGCGAGCGCGGCGGCGGTCAGCGCGTCGGGCAGCGCGCCGTGGTGGTAGCCGGCGCGCCGGCCGGGCTCGTTCGTGTCGGCCACAACCGACAGATATCACGGCGCGAGGGTCTCCAGGTCGGCGAGCGTCTCGGCCAGGACGACCGGGTCGAGCGTCCCGAACGGGTGGGCGGTGCGCGCGTAACGGCCGGTGAAGAGCGCCACCTCCCTGATCTCCTGGGTGGCGAACTCGTCGGCGCCGATGACGCGGATGCCCGGCTCGATGTCGATCACGACCGACCGTTCCTCGGAGAGCTTGCGGTAGACCGAGCGCTGGAAACCGCCGGTCTCCTTCTCGCTCAGCGCCCAGCCCCGCCTGGTCAGCCCGAGGAGCACCCCGTAGTGCACCTCGTGGCCGGTGAAGCGGTGCAGCCGGCCGTCGGCCCCCTCGCCCTCGGCCAGCGCGGGCACGACGCGGCCCAGCTGCGGGAACGGCTGGAGGATCTCGTAGTCGGCGAAGACCTCCGCCCAGGCGGCGAGCTCGCCGCCCAGGCGGACCGGGTGCGGCAGGCCGACGTCCGCGGTGGCCGAGAGCGTGAACACCTCGTCGTCCACGTCCGCGAGCGTGCGGTCCTCGGCGACGCGGAACGTGGTCGTCTTGCCGTCCTCCGCGGCGCTCCAGACCAGGCGGCGCGCGATGTGCCGGATCAGCGGGTGCGCGAGGAAGAGCTCGCCGAACTCCGCCGGCGTCCACCGGCGCCCGGACACCATCGCCTGCTCCAGGCGCTTGATCTGGTCGGCGGCGGCCGTGCGCGCCTCCTTCTTGAGGTCGGTGAACGCCCTGTAGGCGGCGGGGGCGAGCACGGCGTCGTCCTTGGCGCCGGGCTTGGGCAGGGTCTTGCGGTGCTTGCCGCTCTCGTCGGCGACGTACGGCCTGAGCTGCTCGTCGAAGCCGACCGTGAAGCGGCGCGGGCCGTAGTCGAGCGTCATGCCGCCCCCGGCGTCGAGCCCGAGGTCGGGGACGAGACGATCGGCCAGCTGCTCGCCGGTGAGCCCGCGTTCCTGCGCGGCGCGCTTGAGCCTGCCCTCCGCCCACGGCCGCATCCGGTGGGTGTCCCTGGCCTTGGTGGCGAGCCGGTGCAGGCAGAGCAGCGCGGTGTCGGTGCCGACCGCGCCGAAGACGTCCAGCGCGGTGACGCCGCCCAGGCGCCAGACCTGCTCCCGGTCCCAGCGCTGGACGCGGCCGGCGAGCCGGGTGACGGTCGTGTCGTCGCCGAACCGTTCCAGCGCGTACCGCACCCCGGGCGACGCCCATTTCGGATGGCCGCGTTCGGCGACGTAGAGCGCCCACGCGAACTCGGCCAGCGAACCCGGGTCGCACGCCTCGGCGGCGAGGTCCACCCCGGCGTACGGCTCGTCCGGCGTGGAGATCGCCAGCATCGTCAGGAAGTGCCGGGTCGCCTCGTCGGAGAGGGCCGCGGTGCGGTCGCGGAGCAGGATCTGGGGCAACCGGGCGGGCTGGTGCTCCTCGGCGATCGGCGGCAGTTCGTCCGGGTAGAGGTCGAGCGCGTCGACCTTCAGCGCGGCGACGGCCGCGGCCGCCTCGTCGCCGTACACCCGCACGGCCTCGACCACGGCGGCGTGCCCGTGCTTCCCGGCGGCGATGCGGACGGCCTCCTCGGCGAGGGTGCGCTTGGGGCCGGGCCGGCGCACCACGTCCGGAACGATCAGCACGACGCCCTCGGGCCCGTGCCGTTCGAACCACGCCCGCGCCTCGGCGCCCCGGTAGTGGTCGTTCACCTCCTTCAGCACGAGCTGGGCGATCTCGAAGTCCCGGAACGGCAGCAGCTGGCCGATACGGTTGACCTGCTTGCGCGCCAGCCGCAGCAGGCTGGGCAGGGCGGCCATCTCGTAGCGCGCGGCGAGGCCCTGGGAGCACCAGGCGGCGTCGATCTCGGCGGAGTAGCGCTCGTCGTCGATCACCTTGAGGCCGAGCTCCACCGGGCCCTGCATGAGGAGCTGGAGCACCTTCACGGCGCGGTCCTGCCCCTCGTACTCGGTCAGGGCCCGGCCGCTGAGGATCACGTCGGCCAGCGCCTCCCAGTCGGTGTCGTCGCGCAGCCGGGTCAGCCGGGGTGCCCACTTGCCCCGCTTCTCCTCGTCGTACGGGTACTCCAGCCACTCCTCGCGCTCGCCCGGGAGCCACGTCAGGTCGGTCTCGAGCCTGGGCTTCTTGAGCCCCTTGAGGACGACGGGCCCGGCGGCGGGCCGGACGGTCCACGGCGGGCGGCGCAGCACCTCCGGCAGGACATCGTCGGGGGCGGGCGCGACGCGAGGGACGGGGGTTTCGGTCATAGCCATCTAGACGCTGGACCGTCCACCCGGGTTCCGGCCGGGGCCAGGCCGGCGGATGTCAACAAAATGAGCGTCCGAGAAAGGCCCTCTATCAGGTGCCGACAAAATTCAAAGGGGCTCTTGATTTCTCAATTGACTCAGGTACAAACAGTGGGCGAACCACGTGGTTGAGGAATGCATCCGGATGCCCCACCCCCTGAGGAGAATCCATGCAGTTCCCCGTCAAGCGCGCCTTTGTGCGCGCCGTTCCCCTCGCCGCCGGTGCCGCCCTCGCGGCCACCGCCCTCGCCGCCGTCCCCGCCTCCGCCGCCACCACGACCCTCCACCGCGACGACGCCGCCGGCGCCCCCTACTCCGGCGACTGGCAGATCTCGACCGTCGGCCCGCTCAACTTCTCGATCGCGTTCCTGGGCGCGACAGTGACCGCGAACTGCGAATACGCGAAGCTGACCGGCACCGTCACCGGAACCGGCGCCGGCACCCTCGGCACCGGCGAGGTCGGCCCGTGCACCGCGTCCAACGGCGGCACCTCGCCCGCCATCACGTTCGAGAACCTCCAGGGCGTCGGCGGCCAGGTGAGCCACGCGCCGGTCGCGGGCGGCCGCGACGGCACGCTCGCCGTCACCGGGAATCTCAACTTCAAGCTCGAAGGCGAATTCCTGGGCCGGGTCCGCACCTGCTACTACGGATTCCGCACCGGAAACTCCACGGGCGCGACTTTCGACCTCTTCAATGGCGACAACGCGCAACGTCCGGTGCCGTCGAGTAACGACCTGCAGGGCACGCTCGCGAACATCAGGCTCGTCAAGCAGCCCGGCAGCGACTGGCTCTGCGGCGACAACGGCTCCGGCAGCGGCCAGGCCGTCGCGCGCGGCGAGACCACGGCCGGTTCCGGCGTCTTCGACCAGAGGCTCTACCTGACCTCCTAGGTCCCGGTGGGGGCCGGGCCGTGCCCGCGGCGGCCCGGCCCCCTCGACGCCCCGTGCCCTCGCCGGCGTGGACTCCCGCGTATGGGGTCGAGTCTCTGAGCCATGTCCGCGCAGGTCGGCCGCCGGTTGACTGAAGGACATGACGAACAGCGACATGACGAACGACACGCGGAACATCAACAACGGCGACCTGACCCTCGTCCTCGGCGGCACCGGCAAGACCGGGCGCCGGGTGGCCGCGAAGCTGGCGGCCAAGGGGGTGCCCGTCCGGATCGGCTCGCGCTCGGCCGACCCGGCGTTCACCTGGGAGGACCGCTCCTCGTGGGCGGCGGTGCTGGAAGGCGTCGCCCAGGTGTACGTCTGCTACGTGCCCGACCTGGCGGTGCCCGGCTCGCGGGACGACATCGAGGCCTTCACCGCGGCCGCGGTGGCGGCCGGCGTGCGGCGCCTGGTCCTGCTGTCCGGCCGCGGCGAGGAGGAGGCCCTGGCCTGCGAGGAGGTCGTGAAGGCCGCCGGCCTGGAGTGGACGATCGTGCGGGCGAGCTGGTTCTTCCAGAACTTCGACGAGAGCTTCATGGTCGAGCCGCTGGTGGCGGGCGAGGTGGCGCTCCCCGCCGGGGACGTGCGGGAGCCGTTCGTCGACGCGGAGGACATCGCGGACATCGCGGTGGCGGCGCTCACCGAGGACGGGCACGCCGGGCAGCTCTACGAGGTCACCGGCGGGCGGATGCTCACGTTCGCCCAGGCCGTCCAGGAGATCGCCGAGGCCACCGGCCGGGAGATCCCCTACATCCAGATCACCCCGGAGGAGTACGCCGCCGGGGCGCACGCGCAGGGCGTGCCCGAGGAGTACGTGGAGTTCGTGACGTACCTGTTCACCACCGTGCTGGACGGGCGCAACGCCTACCAGACCGACGGGGTCAGGCGGGCGCTGGGCCGCGAGCCGCGGGACTTCTCCGACTTCGTCCGCGACGCCGCCGCCACCGGCGTCTGGAACCCCACCGCGTGAGCCGAGCCGCGAACGGCGGACCGCCGAGGACCGGAACCCGTCCGGCCCTCGGCGGTCGCATGCCCTCCCGGCGGCTCGCGCCCCGGGGTCAGCCCTCGAAGGCCGACTCCAGGATGCCCAGGCCCTCGACCAGCAGGTGCTCGGGAATGACGAGCGGCGGCAGGAAGCGCACGACGTTGTTGTAGGTGCCGGTGGTCAGCACGAGCAGCCCGGCCGCGTGGCAGCGGCGCGCGATCTCGGCCGTCAGCTCCGGGTCGGGCTCCTTGGACCCGCCGCCCTTCACCAGCTCGATCGCCGTCATCGCGCCGCGGCCCCGCACGTCGCCGATGACGTCGTGCTTCTCGGCGAGCGCGCGCAGGCGGGGCAGCATGGTGTCGCCGATCCAGCCGGCGCGCTCGACCAGCCCGCCGGTCTCGATCTCCTCCAGGACGGCCAGCGCCGCCTCGCAGGCGAGCGGGTTGCCGCCGTAGGTACCGCCGAGCCCGCCGCCGTGGATCCTGTCCATGATCTCGGCGCGGCCGGTCACGCCCGCCAGGGGCAGGCCGCCCGCGATGCCCTTGGCGGTGGTGATGATGTCGGGCACCACGCCCTCGTGCTCGGACGCGAAGAGGTGGCCGGTCCGGGCGAAGCCCGTCTGGATCTCGTCGGCGATGAACACGATCCCGTTGGCCTTGCAGAAGTCGGCGATCGCGCGGACGAAGCCGGGCGCGGGCACGATGAAGCCGCCCTCGCCGTGGATCGGCTCCAGGATCACCGCGGCCACGTTGCCCGCGCCGATCTGCTTGCCGATCTGGTCGATGGCCTGCGCCGCCGCCTCGGGCCCGCAGTTGTCCGGCCCGGTCGGCCAGCGGTAGCCGTACGCCGTCGGCATCCGGTAGACCTCCGGCGCCATCGGCCCGAACCCGGCCCGGTACGGCATGGCCTTGGCGGTCAGCGTCATGGTGAGCAGCGTCCGGCCGTGGAAGCCGTGGTCGAACGCCACGACCGCCTGCCGCCCGGTCGCGTGGCGGGCGATCTTGACGGCGTTCTCCACCGCCTCGGCCCCGCTGTTGACCAGGAACGACCGCTTCTCGTGATCGCCCGGGGTGAGGCGGTTGAGGGCCTCGCAGACCGCCACGTACGACTCGTACGGCGCGACCATGAAACAGGTGTGGGTGAACCGCTCGACCTGGGCCCTGACCCGCTCGACGACGCGCGGGTTGGCGTTGCCCACGCCGGTCACCGCGATGCCGGAGCCGAAGTCGATCAGCGAGTTGCCGTCGACGTCGACCACCACGCCGCCGCCGGCCTCCGTCACGTACACCGGCAGCACGCTGCCGATGCCCGGCGGGACGGCGCCGGTGCGGCGCTCCTGAAGCTCTCTCGACCTGGGCCCGGGGATCTCGGTGACGACGCGGCGTTCCTGCGGGAGACGGTGCTCGATCTGGCTGGTCATGGCGTGAACATAAGCCGGGACGGCCCGTACGCTGAACTGTACGAAGTGGCGAATCATCACCGCCGGGCTCGCCGGTGTGCACAAGGGAGCTCCCATGCCGCCCACGCTCTCCGCCGTCGCGGCGCTTCCCCACCTGGGGTTGCGCGCCCTGACCGCCGTGGAGGCCGACCGGCCGGTCCGGTGGGTCGCGGTCAGCGAACTGGAGGACCCGACGCCGTTCCTGGAGGGCGGCGAGCTGGTCCTGGTCACCGGGATGCGGATCACCTCGGGCAACGCCGCCGCGTACGTGGCGCGCCTGGTGGAGCGCAAGGTGGCCGGGCTGGGCTTCGCCGTCGGGATCATCCACGAGGCGGTGCCGCCGGAGCTGGTGGAGGCGGCCCGCGACCAGGGGCTGACGTTGCTGGAGGTGCCCGAGCCCGTCCCGTTCATCGCGGTCGGCAAGGCCGTCTCCCGGCTGCTGGCGGCCGAGTGGTACGAGGACGTGACGCGGGCGTTCCAGGCCCAGCGGGAGCTGACGAGGGCGGCGCTGCGCGGCCCCGGGCCGCTGATCACCCGGCTGGCCCGCGAGCTGGGCGGCTGGGCGCTGCTGCTGGACGCGTCCGGCGAGGTCCGCTACGCCGAGCCCGCCCGGGCCCGCCGCCGCGCCGCCGGGCTTCTCCCCGACCTGGCCCGGCTGGCCAGGGACGACCGTACGGCGAGCATCTCGCTGTCGGGCCGGGACGACCACGTCGTCGCCCAGGGCGTCGGGCTCACCGGGCACCCGCGCGCCTTCCTGGCGGTCGGCACCGCCGAGCCGCTCCCGCACGTCGCGCACACCATCGTCGGCTCGGCGGTGGCGCTGCTGACCCTCCAGTCCGAGTCCCCGCGCACCACCCGGGACCTGCGGGCGGCGCTCGGCGCGCTGCTGCTCGGCCTGCAGCCCGGCGCCGCCACGCTGCCCGACTCCCCCGTGCGGGTGCTGGCCTGCGCCGGCGGGTCCGCCGTCGCCGACGCGCTGGCCGACGACGACCGGGTCCTGGCGGTGTCGATGCCCGGCCAGGTCCTGGTGATCGTTCCGGACGCCCAGGCGGACCAGGTGATGGCGCTCGCCCACCAGAGCGGCCCGGTCGGCGCCAGCGACGCCTTCGACCTCGGCGAGGCGACCGCGGACCGCACGTTCCAGCGGGCCGAGACGGCGCTCCGGCAGGCGGAACGGGCGCTGGCCGCCGCGCGCCGCAAGCGGGCCGCCCTGCGCCACGCGGACCTGCCCGGGCAGAGCCTGCTCGGCATCCTCGACCCGGAGGCGGCCCAGGGCTTCGCCGACGCCCTCCTCGGGCCGCTGGCCGCCGACCCGACGTTGGTCACCTCGCTGCGCGCGTACATCACGGCGAACGGGCAGGGCGAGACCGCCGCCCGCGCCCTGGGTGTGCACCGGCACACGCTGCGGACCCGCATCCAGAAGGCCGCCCGGCTGCTGGACCGCGATCTCGACGATCCGGCGGTCCGGGCCGAGCTGTGGATCGCGCTGTCCGTGACGGCCAACGGGACGGGCCGGATTGGACACCCTGGCCACTAGAAGGGAGCAGATCCAGAGATAGCGTGAGGGCATGAACGTGACTCCCTTCTGGCTGGCCGGACGTCCCGCGACCGGCGACGGCGAGCTGACCGTTGAGCACCCGTACGACGGCCGCGTGGTCGGCACGGTCTCCGTGCCGACCCCGGAGCAGGTGGAGGAGGCGCTGGCCGCGGCCGCGGCGGTGGCCGCCGAGGCGGCGGCGCTGCCGGTCCACGTGCGCGCCGAGGCCCTGGCCCACGTCTCCCGGCGGCTGGAGGAACGCGCCGAGGAGATCGCCAAGCTGATCACGGCGGAGAACGGCAAGCCGCTGATGTGGGCCCGGATCGAGGTCAGGCGCGCGGTCTCCACGTTCCGGTTCGCCGCGGAGGAGACCCGCCGGTGGAGCCCCACGACGCAGCGGCTCGACACCGAGGAGGGCGGCGTCGGCCGCCTCGCCTATGTCTCGCGCGTCCCGCGGGGTCCGGTGCTCGGCATCTCGCCGTTCAACTTCCCGCTCAACCTGACCGCACACAAGATCGCCCCGGCGATCGCGGCCGGCGCTCCGATCGTGGTCAAGCCCGCCCCGGCCACGCCGCTGTCGGCGCTGCTGCTGGGCGAGCTGCTCGCCGAGACCGATCTTCCGGCGGGCATGTTCTCGATCCTGCCCGTGCCCAACGACCGGGCCGGCGCGCTGGTGGAGGACCCGCGGCTGCCGATCGTCTCGTTCACCGGCTCGGTCCCCGTCGGCTGGTCGATCAACGACCAGGTGCCGCGCAAGCACGTCACCCTGGAGCTCGGCGGCAACGGCGCGGCGGTCGTGCTGCCGGACGCCGACCTCGACTGGGCCGCGCAGCGCATCGGGCTGTTCTCCAACTACCAGGCGGGCCAGAGCTGCATCGCGGTCCAGCGCGTCTACGTCGACCGCGCGGTGTACGACGCGTTCGTGCCCAAGCTGGTCGACGTCGTCAACGGCCTGGTCACCGGCGACCCGTGGGACGACAAGACCCAGGTCGGCCCGCTGGTGTCGCGGGACGCCGCCGAACGTGTCGAGGCGTGGGTCGGCGAGGCGGTCGAGGCCGGCGCCAAGGTGCTGGCGGGCGGCACCCGCGACGGCGCCGCGTACGCGCCGACGATCCTGTCCGAGGTCCCGGACGACGCCAAGGTCGTGCGCCAGGAGGTCTTCGGCCCGGTGTTGCTGGTCCAGCCGGTCGACGGCGTCGACGAGGCGTTCGAGCGGGTGAACGACTCCACGTTCGGCCTCCAGGCGGGCGTGTTCACGCGCAATCTCGACATCGCGTTCCGCGCGCACCGCGAGCTCGACGTGGGCGGCGTCATCATCGGCGACGTGCCGTCCTACCGCGCCGACCAGATGCCCTACGGCGGCGTGAAGGACTCCGGCGTCGGCCGCGAGGGCCTGCGGTCGGCGATGACCGACTACACCGAGGAGAAGGTCATGGTCCTCACCGGCCTGCCGCTCTGACCTCGCACGTGAGGGCCGCCCTTCCCGGGCGGCCCTCCGTCATCTCCGGCACCCTGTCAGTTCCGGCGTCGCGTCACTTCCGCCGCAGGGCGAGGCCCATGCGCAGCGCCCCGGCCGCCTCCGAGACCGCCTCGGCGAAACGGCCGCCCAGGCCCGTCATGTTGGCGAACCCGTGGATGAGGTCCTCCTGGCGCCGCAGCACGACCGGCACGCCCGCGTCCGCCAGCCGCCGGGCGAACTCCTCCCCCTCGTCGCGCAGCGGGTCGAAGCCCGCCGTGACCAGGTAGGCGGGCGGAAACCCCGAGAGGTCGCCGGCGAGGAGCGGCGAGGCTTTGGGGTCTTTGCGCTCCGCCACCGGGGCGTAGTGGTCGGAGAACCACGTCATGTCCGGGTCGGTGAGGTAGAAGCCGTCGCCGAACACGTCGCGCGAACGGCGGTGCCCCGACAGGTCGGTGGCCGGGTAGAAGAGCAGGGCGAAGTCGGGCGTGCGTTCGGCGTGCAGGGCGACGACGGCGGCGAAGTTGCCGCCCGCGCTGTCGCCGCCGACGGCCACCGCCTCCGGGTCGGCGCCGAACGACGCCGCGTTCGCGACCGCGTGCTCGTACGCGGCGATCGCGTCGTCGACACCGGCCGGGAACGGGTGCTCGGGCGCCAGCCGGTAGCCGGCCGACAACACCCGGACGCCCGCGTTGACGGCCAGGTGGCGGCACAGGCTGTCGTGGGTGTCCAGGCTGCCCAGCACGAATCCGCCGCCGTGGTAGTAGACCAGCAGGGGCGAGCCTTCGGGCAGGCCGGCCGGGGTGTAGAGCCGTGCCGGGATCTCGTGGTCGCCGCCGGGCAGGGACACCGCCCGGGTCCGCACGCCGGGCACGGGCCGGCCGTCCAGGAGCCGCTGGCCGCGCTCCAGCCGGCGGCGCGCGACGTCGACCCGCTCGGCCCTGAGCCCCGCGTTCTCCAGCTTCATCAACGCCAGCAGGAGCTGCGCCTCCAGGGCCAGGCGCTGGCCGTCGCGGCGCACCGCCCCGCCCGCGATGAGGCGCCTGACCGGGGCCGGCAGGGCGTAGACCGCCCGGAGCGCGAAATTGACGACCTGGGGCGGGACCAGCTCGGCCGGCTGTGGCATTGGACCTCCAGTCGAATACTCCGACGGGGCCGATCGTAGCCAACCGCGCGAACCGCGCCCGGACCCGGGCTGGAGTCCTCGATGAGCGCGCGGGTGCCGGCCGGCGGCGGGAAGGGGGGCGCCGGCGCGTTCGGCCGGGAGGAGCTGAACGCGCCGGCGCCCTTATCCGGGAAGGGTCACTTGCCGACCGGGACCTGGTAGGCCTTGGCCAGGTCGGACTCGTTGGCCTGCTTCTCGATCACCAGGCCGCCGAGGGCCTTGGCGTCGGTCCGCAGGATGTAGGTCTTGCGGGTGGCCGGCTGGTCGGACTTGGAGAAGTCGACCGGGGTGCCGAAGCCGTCGTCGTGCTGGGTGGTGGACCGGTGCGCCTTGAGGACGGCGTCACGGGTCAGGTCCTTGCCGGCGCAGGCCTTCTTGAGCGCGTCGGTGAAGAACTTCGCCGAGGTGTAGCCGTTGACGACCGCGTTGTCGCGCGGCTGGTTCGGGTACTTCTTGGCGTACGCGTCGGCCAGCGTCTTCATCGCGGGCAGGTCGGCGCCGATCGGGGCGCCGGCGCTGGCCAGGTAGAAGTCCTTCAGCAGCGCGGGGGCGGCCGGGGTCTGCAGCAGCTGCGGCGAGAAGCCGGAGTTGCTGACGACGATCGGCACCATGATCCCCTTGGACCGCGCGACGCCCGCCAGGGACGCCGACTGCCGCGGGCCCGCGCTCATCAGGATCGCCTTGACCTTGGCGTTGCCGAGCGCGGCGACCTGCGCGCTCATGTCGTTGTCGGTCGCCTTGATCTTCTGCTCGACGAGGGTCAGCCCGAGCTTCTCGGCGGCGTGCTTGGAGCCGGCCAGCGCGCTCTCGCCGTAGTCCCCCTCGAAGTACACGTGACCGATCTTGTCGCCCTTCTTGATCCCCTTGTCCTTCATGAGGAAGTCCAGCGAGTTGATCATGTCGATGTCGTACGTGGTGCCGCTGACCTGGATGGCGTCGCTGCCCAGGAGGGTGGTGGACCACGCCATCGGGATCGTGAACATCTTGTCGGTGGTGATGCGGCCCTTCAGCGCGGTCACCATCGGCGAGCCGATGAACTGGGTGATGCCGACGACCTGCGGCTGCAGCTCGGCGTAGGCGGCCAGGGCCCGCTGCACGTCGTAGCCGTGGTCGCGGACGACGACCTCGACCTTGCGGCCGCACACCCCGCCCGCGGCGTTGACCTCCTCGAAGTACATCTGCTGCGCCTGCGTCAGGCTCTTGCCCAGCGGCGCGTACACGCCGGTGAGGTCGCTGACGATGCCCACCTTGATCTTGTCCGCGGAGATGCCCGGCCCGAGCTTCACGCCGTCCGAGCCGGTGCCGCCGGAACCGCCGGTGGCCTTGTCGCTGCAGCCGGCGGCGGCGAGCACGATCGCCAGCACCGCCGTCGTGGTCCGCAGCGCTTTCGCGTTCAGCACTATGCGCTTCATGCTGGTTGTTCCTCTTTTTCGAGTCGGGGCAGGGATCGGCGGGGGGCACGGCGTGCCTTCACGGCCAGCCGGAGGCGGGTCCACAGGCCGAGGAGCCCGCCGGGGAGGAAGAGCACGACGGCGACGACGGCGGCGCCGTACAGGATCCGGCTGGCCTCGGCGGGCGAGACCCCGCCGGAGCCGGGCGCGGCGACCAGCGGGAGGCCGTCGCTGTACCGGGTGAGAAGCTGGGGCAGCAACGACACGAAGACCGCGCCGATCACCGCCCCGGCGGCGGTGCCCAGACCACCGATGACGATCATCGCCAGGTAGTCGAGGGACAGGAACATGCCGAAGTACTCGGGGACGGTCCGCCGGAAGACCAGCGCCAGCAGCGCCCCGGCCGCCCCCGCGTACATCGACGAGAGCACGAAGACGCCGGCCCGGTAACGGGCCACCGGCACGCCCATCACCGCCGCGGCGACCTCGTGGTCACGGATGGTGTTGAGCGCCCGTCCGGGACGGCCGCGCAGCACCCCCCGCGCCAGCCAGGCGGCCAGCGCGAGCAGGACGAGCCCGAAGAACCACAGCCGCTCCAGCGCGCCCAGCGGCACGTTGAGGACGACCAGTTCCGGCGAGTCGTCGAAGACGATCCCGAACAGCTCCAGCGGCGGCACGTTCCGCCCGTTGAAGCCGCCGGTGACGCTCTCGGCGTTGAACAGCACGTACTGGCCGATGAAGATCAGCGCGAGCGACGCGATGCCGAGGTAGGTGCCCTTCAGCCGGCCCGAGATCGGGCTGAACAGCCCGCCCGCGATCCCGGCCAGCACGATCGCGCCGACGAACGCGACCGAGGTCGGCAGGCCGAGGCCCGACAGCTCGTGGTCGCCCTCCGACGCGAGGAAGATGTAGCCGTACGCGCCGACCGCCAGGAAGAACGCGTGGCCCATGGACAGCTGGCCGGTGGCGCCGGTCAGCAGGTTGAGCCCGATCGCGCCGATCGCCGCGGAGATCGCGAACAGCCCCGTCTGGAGCCAGAACGAGTCCAGGTAGAACGGGCAGGCCAGCAGGACGGCGCAGCCGGCGATGGCGACCAGGACGGAGGGCCGGCGCAGGGCGGCGAGACGTTCAGACACGGGTCAGCTCCCTGGTGCCGAAGAGCCCTGCGGGCCGGACGAGCAGGATCGCGATCATGACCACGAAGGGCGCCACGTCGCCGATGCCCCGGCCCATGAAGGCCAGGTCGCCCTGGTAGCCGACGACCAGCGACTCGGTGAGCCCGATGATCAGGCCGCCGACCAGCGCGCCGGTTGTCGAGTCGAGCCCGCCGAGGATCGCCGCCGGGAACGCCTTCATCGCCGCGAACGAGGTGCTGCGGTCCAGTCCGGGCGTCGGGAAGACGCACAGGAACAGCGCGGCCACGGCGGCCAGGCCGCCCGCCACCGCCCAGGCGCCCAGCGACACCCGGGAGAGCTTGATGCCCATGAGCGCGGCGGTCTCGCTGTCCTCGGCCGCGGCGCGCATCGACACGCCCCACGAGGTGTAGCGGAACGCCAGCAGGAACGCGGTGATCAGCAGTCCGGCGATGAGGAAGGCGGCGATCCGGGTCTGCGCGACGCTGACGCCGCCGATGGTGACGATCTTGTTGCCCCAGGGGTCGCCCATCGAGAGCACCTCGGTGCCGATCCGCCGGACCAGCTCGGTGGTGAGGATGATGTCGACGCCGATGGTGACGATGGCCAGGACCGCGTGGTTCTCGACCTTGGCCCGGCGCAGCACCAGGAACTCCACCGCGGCGCCCACCGCGGCCGCCACGGCGATGCCGGCGACCAGCGCGGGCCAGAAGCCGATCTCGTCGTGCAGTACGGCCGTGATGTAGCCGCCGACGAGCAGCAACGACGCGTGCGCGAAGTTGACCACCTCGGTGGCCTTGAAGATGATCACGAAACCGAGGGCGATCAGCGCGTACACCGATCCCACCGAGATCCCGTTGACCACCAGCTCGATGAAGGTGCTCAAGCCCGTTCCCCTTCTTTGTCTTCCTCAAGAACGGCCTTGTCGCTGTCGAGCACGGCCGACTCGTCGGCATGCGCCGCGCCGAGGTAGGCGCGGATCACCGCCGGGTCGCTCTGGACCTCCTCCGGGGTGCCGTCGGCGATGCGCTTGCCGAAGTCCAGGACGGTGACCCGGTCGGCGAGCTTCATGACCATGCCCATGTCGTGCTCGACCAGCAGGATCGACAGCCCGAGGTCGGCGCGGGCGGCGATGATGACCTCGGCCATCCGGCGCCGCTCGTCGCCGTTCATCCCGGCCACCGGCTCGTCGAGCAGCAACAACCGCGGCTCCATCGCCAGCGCCCGGGCCAGCTCGACCCGCTTCTGCACGCCGTACGAGAGCATCCCGGCGGGCGCCTCGAGGTACTCACCGACGCCCACGAACCGGGCGATCTCGCGGACCCGGCCACGGTGCCGGGAGTCCTCGTGGCGGGCCATCGGCAGCCGCAGCCCCGCCGAGGCGAACCCGGCCCTGGTCAGCCGGTGCCGCCCGAGCATCAGGTTGTTCTCGACGTTCTGGTGCTTGGAGAGCGCGATGTTCTGGAACGTGCGCGCCACGCCCAGCGCCGCGATCCGGTGCGGCTTGAGCCCGGTCAGCTCCTTGCCGCCGTACCGCACGCTGCCCTCGGTGGCGCGGTAGACGCCGGACAGCACGTTGAAGCACGTCGACTTGCCCGCGCCGTTCGGCCCGATCACCGCGTGCACGCTGCCCTCGGCGACCGAGAAGTTCACCGCGTCCAGGGCGGTCAGGCCCGCGAAACGGACGGTGAGCCCCTCAACAACAAGATCGCTCATGCCGTCCACTTCTCCAGCGTCGGCGGACGTTCCAGCCGCACCGCGTCGTCCTCGTGCGTCATCCCGAGGTAGCGGCGCCGGACCTCGTCGCTGTCGGCCAGCTCGGCGGCGTCGCCGTGCAACGTCACCGCGCCGACCTCCAGGACGTGGGCCGTGGTGGCCAGCTCCAGCGCGAGTGCCGCGTTCTGCTCGATGAGCAGCACCGACGTGCCCTGCCGGTTGATCTCGATGATCGTCTCGCTGATCCGCTCGGCCATCAGCGGGGCCAGGCCGAGTGTCGGCTCGTCCAGCAGCAGCACCTTGGGCCGGGCCATCAGGGCCCGCCCGATGGCCAGCATCTGCTGCTCGCCGCCGGACAGGAGCCCGGCCCGCTGCTTGGCCCGTTCGGCCAGCACCGGGAACAGCTCCAGCACACGTTCGCGCGACGTGGCCGTCCCCGATCGGTCGGGTGCGCCCAGCGCACCGGCCTTGAGGTTCTCCTCAACGGAGAGCCGGCCGAACACGCGCCGGCCCTCGGGCACCTGGACCACTCCGGCCGCCACCACCGCCGCCGGGCGGAGCCCGTTCAGCGGCCTGTCGCCCAGGGTGATCGTGCCCTCGTCCACCGAACCCCGGTGGAAGGACAGCGTGCCCGAGATGGCCCTCAGCAGCGTGGTCTTGCCCGCTCCGTTGGCCCCGAGTACGGCCGTCACGGCCCCTTCGGGAACCTCCAGGGTCACCCGGCGCAGCGCCTGGACGGCCTTGCCATAGCTGACCGAAAGATCGTGGACAGCGAGCGCTCCGCTCGCCATAGGCGCCTCCCAACGTCGTGTGGCAGGCACCTCAACATGTGACACCGATCACCGTCCATGGGGGTTGGACAAATCGGGGCGGGCGTCCAACGGAACGGCATTCGGGTTGTGCGGGGCGCACAGGTTTCCCCGGCGGACCTGGCAGAACACTGGCAATTCATGACAAAGTGATGCGGATCACGATGGGGAGGTCGTCCATGCCGTCTACCAGCACCGATGCCCTCGCGACGCGCGTTCAGGACCCGGAGGTCAAGGCGGCCAACGTCCTGGCCGCCGCGGCCACCGGCGAGCTGCAGCTGCGAGTGCCCGATCTCACCGACCGCCTGGTCGCCGAGGTGCTGGCCGAGGATCCCGCCTACGGCGAGTTCGTGCCCAAGGACGAGTTCTGGGAGTCGGCGCGCGACAGCCTGGAGGCCGGGATCGAGCAGATGCGCCGCCGCGCCTCCGGCGAGCGCGTCGACCTCTCCGTCGCCGAACGCATCGGCCGCCGCCGCTGCGAGCAGGGCCTGCCCCTGGAGTCGCTCCTGCGCAGCTACCGCATGGGCGGGCGGATCATCTGGGAGGCCCTGATCCAGGTCGTCTCCGAGCGCGACCCCGAGTCGCTCCAGATCCTGCTCCGCTACGCCAGCTCCGTCTGGCACACGATCGAGCAGCAGTCCACGGTCGTCTCCGAGTCGTACCGCCGCACCGAGTCCGAGCTGCTCCGCCGCAGCAGCGAGCGGGTGCAGGCCCTGCTGGACGGCCTCCTGGACGGCCGCGGCGCCGACCCCGGCCTGGCCAAGGCCGCCTCGGCCGCCCTCGACCTCCCCGAGCACGGCCGGTACGCGGTCGTCGTCATGCGCGTCTCGGTGCGCGACAGCGGCTTCGAACGTCCCGAGGAGCTGGAGGGCCTGCGCTTCGTCTGGCGCATGCGCACCGACGCCGAGGTCGCCGTGGTCTCACTGGGCGACCAGGACGTCGAGTCGGTGGTGACCGCCCTCCAGCCGCTCATCCGCGGCGAGGCCGGCGTCAGCGCCGTGATCGACGGCCTGGCGGGCCTCGGCCGCGGCCGCTGGCTGGCCGAGATCGCCCTGGGCACCTGCCGTCCCGGCGACCACCGGATCGTCCGCCTCGACGGCAACCTGCCCGCCGCCCTGGTGGTCGCCCAGCCCGAGCTCGGCGACCTGCTCGGCTCCCAGGTCCTCGGCCCGCTGACCGACCTGGACCCGTCCGACCGCGAGATCCTGCTGGAGACCCTCGCCACCTGGCTCGACTGCGAGGGCTCGGCCATCCACACCGCCAGCCGCCTCTACTGCCACCGCAACACCGTCTTCAACCGCCTGCGCCGCCTGGAGCAGCTCACCTCACGCTCCCTCCACCGCCCCCGCGACGTCGTCGAGCTGGCCCTGGCCCTGGACGCCGACCGCCTGGTGTCCACCCGCCCCTGACGCCGGCCGCGGGATCGGGTCGAGGACCCTCTCCACCAGGGCGGTGTCGCAGTGCTCGACCACCTCGGTCAGCCGTCCCTCCGCCACCCGGAAGATGAAGCAGTAGGTCTGGTCGTACCTCTCGCCCCGCTTGGTCGTGGCGGTGGCGTGAGCCTGGACGACGACACGGTCACCGTCGGCCAGGATCAGGTCGGCCTCACTCCGGTAGTCGGCGAACTGCTCCATCAGCGGACGCAGCAGATCGTTCCGGACGACCCGCTTGGGCTCCCACGTGCCCGACCACGACCAGTCTCCGGGGAAGACCCATCGGAAGCCGTCCGCCATCGCCTCGCTCATCGCCCGGGTGTCGCCCCGCGCCATCCGATCGAAGATCCCCTGAACCAGCCTCTTGTTCTCTTCAGCGCTCATGAGGGAAGGCTAGGCAGCGGACCAGCCATGCCACAAACGACTATCTCGCATATCTGATATCACTATCTGGCATGGGTGAGTTCACGATCGTCGGCCTCCGCGTGCTGCGCGAGGCGGCGCGGCGGGGATCGTTCTCCATGGCGGCCGAACGCCTCGGCTACACGCAGTCGGCGGTCTCCCGCCAGATCGCGCTGATGGAGCAGGCCGCCGGGCGGCCCCTGTTCGAGCGCCGGGCGCGCGGCGTCCAGCCCACCGAGGCGGGCCGCGTGGTCCTCCGCCACGCGGAGACCGTCCTGGGCGAGCTCGACATCGCACGCCAGAGCCTCGACGACCTCACCCGCACGCCCGGCCGCCTGCGGGTCGGCGCCTTCTCCACGGCCATGGCCGCGCTCGTCCCGCGCGCCATCGCCGCGTCCCCCCAGCTCCGCGTCCCCCTCCGCGAAGGCCTCAGCCCACGCCTGCTGACCGCGGTCTCCCGTGGCCGCCTCGACCTGGCGGTGGTGACCCCTCCCCAGCAGCCGCCCGACGGCATCGAGCTGATCCCCCTGGCCGACGACCCGCTCCTGGTCGCCATGCCGCTCGACCACCCGTTCGCCGGCCGCGCCGGCGTCCCGCCGGACCTCCTGTCCGACGAACGCTGGATCGCCGGCAGCAACGAGCCGGGCAGCACCCTGCTGGGCGCCTGGACCGACACCGCCGACGTGGCGTTCGTCGCCCGCGACTGGGTCGCCAAGCTGGGCCTCGTCGCGGCGGGCCTGGGCATCACCGTCGTCCCGGGCCTGGCCGTCCCGATGCTGCCGCCCACCATCGCCGTCGCGCGCATCGACCACCCCGCCGCCGTCCGTACGACGTCCATCGCCCGGCCCGCCGGCGACGACCCCCTCCAGCGCCTCTTCGCCGAGGCCCTCCACGACGCCGCCGCCGACCTCTCGGCCGACCTGCGCCGCAGGCTTCGCTGACATCCGCCGGAGTGCGTCAGGGCGAGGTCGGCGCGTCAGGCGGGGCCGGGGCGGCGGCCGAGGTCGCGGTAGCGGGCCTGGCGGGCGGCGGGGTCGGCGGAGGGCGCGGTGAGGAGGGCGTGTTCGAGGGCGGCGGCGGCACGGCGGCAGAACGCCTCCGGCTCGTCGGCGGCGTCCGGGCGTTCGTCGACGAGCTCGTCGACGATGCCGTCGCGGAGCAGGTCGGACGAGCGGACGCCCTGGGCCTCGGCCATCTCGGGGGCCCGGTCGGGGGTGCGGTGGACGATGACGGAGGCACCCTCGGGCGGGAGGGGCGAGAGCCAGGCGTGGCGGGCCGCCAGGACACGGTCGGCCGGGAGCAGGGCCAGCGCCGCGCCGCCGGTCCCTTCGCCGAGGAGCAGGCAGACGGTGCGGGCGGCGAGGGTGAGCATGTCGGCGAGGCAGCGGGCGATCTCGCCCGCGAGGCCGCCCTCCTCGGCTTCGGCGGACAGGACGGCGCCGGGGGTGTCCACCACGGTGACGAGCGGGAGGCCGAGCTCGGCGGCCAGGCTCATGCCGCGGCGGGCGACGCGGAGCCCGGCCGGGCCGAGCGGGTGGCCGGTGCGCTGGCTGCGGCGGTCCTGGCCGACCAGGACGCACGGCACGGAGCCGAAGCGGGCGAGGGCGAGCAGGAGGCCGGGGTCGGCCTCGCCCTGGCCGGTGCCCGAGAGCGGCGTGACGCGGGTGGCGCCGTGGCGGAGGAGTTCGCGGACGCCGGGGCGGCCGGGCTTGCGGGAACGTTCGATCGAGTCCCAGGCCGAGGTCGGGGCGGGGTCGGCGGGACCGTCGGCGATGAGCTCGGGGTCGGTGAGGGGGCGGGTGCCCAGGACGTCGAGGACGTCGGCGGCGATGCCGGGGAGGTCGTCCATGCCCACGACGGCGTCGAGGAGGCCCTTGGCCGCGAGGTTCTCGGCGACCTGGACGCCCGGCGGAAAGGGCTCGCCGTGCAGGCCCTCGTACACGCGGGGGCCGAGGAAGCCGATGAGCGCGCCGGGCTCGGCGGCGGTCACGTGGCCGAGCGACCCCCAGGACGCGAAGACGCCGCCGGTGGTCGGGTGGCGCAGGTACACCAGGTAGGGCAGGCCCGCGGCGCGGTGGCGGGTGACGGCCGCGGTGATGCGGGCCATCTGGGCGAACGCGGCGGTGCCCTCCTGCATCCGGGTGCCGCCGGAGGACGGCGCGGCCAGGAGGGGCAGGCGTCCGGCGGTGGCGCGCTCGATCGCGGCGACGATGCGGTCGGCCGTGGCGAGGCCGATGGAGCCCGCGAGGAAGGCGAACTCGGACACCACGCACGCGACGCGCCGGCCGCGCAGGAGGCCCTCGCCGGTGATGACGGCCTCGTCGCATCCGCTGCGTTCGCGGGCCGCGGCGAGATCGGCCGCGTACGGCGAGCCCGGTTCGGCGACCTGAAGGGGTTCGGCGTCCCACGACGTCCAGCTACCGTCGTCCAGTACGCGGCGCACGAGATCGCGCGCGCCCGCTCGGGTCGTCGCCATGGCCACATCCTGTCAGCGGGCGCGCACGGAACGATCAGCGCCCCGGTCACGGACTCGCCCACATCGGCGGCGTGCGGGGAGTAGTTTGACCGTACGATCCCTCGGAGGCCGTTTTGATCCATTTTGCCGCCGCCCGTGAACTCGTCCGGCTGATGCGCTCCGGCGAGGTGTCGGCGCGCGAGGTCACCGAAGCACATCTGGCTCAGATCGAACGGACCAACGCGAAGGTCAACGCGATCGTCACGCTGCTCGCCGAGCAGGCGATGGACCAGGCCGCGGCCGCCGACGAGCGGCTGGCGTCCGGGGTGGCGACGGGCCCCCTGCACGGGCTGCCGGTCGCGCACAAGGACACCCACGAGACCGCCGGCATCCGGACGACCTGGGGCTCTCCGGTCCTGGCCGGCAACGTTCCGAAACGCGACGAGCTGATCATCGAACGCATGAAGGCGGCCGGCGTCGTGACGCTGGGGAAGACCAACGTGCCCGAGTTCGCCGCCGGGTCGCACACGTTCAACCCGCTGTTCGGCGCGACGCTCAACCCCTACGACACCGGCCGGTCGGCGGGCGGCAGCAGCGGCGGCGCCGCGGCCGCGCTGGCCACCGGCATGCACCCGATCGCGGACGGCAGCGACATGGGCGGCTCGCTGCGCAACCCCGCGTCGTTCTGCAACGTGGTCGGGCTGCGGCCGTCGCCGGGCCGCGTGCCCTCGTGGCCCGCGCAGGCGGCGTGGGCGACCATGGGCGTCCAGGGGCCGATGGCCCGCACCGTCGGCGACGTGGCGCTGCTGCTGTCGGTGCTGGCCGGGCCGGACGCGCGCAGCCCGATCGCGCTGGAGACCCCGGGCGAGACCTTCGCCCGCCCGCTGGACCGCGACCTGCGCGGGCTCCGCGTGGCGTGGGCTCCCGACCTGGGCGGACGCGCGCCGGCCGACCCTGCGGTCATCGAGGTCCTCGAACCGGCCGTGAAGGTGTTCAGCGAGCTCGGCTGCGTCGTCGAGGAGGCCTGCCCGGACCTGCGCGGCGCGGACGAGGTGTTCCGGACGTTGCGCGCCTGGCAGTTCGAGCTCACGCTCGGCGCGCTGCCCGCGGACCGGCTCAAGAAGTCGCTGGCCGACAACATCGAGGTGGGCCGGTCGCTCACCGGCCCGGACATCGCGCGGGCCGAGGTGCTGCACACCACGCTGTTCCACCGGGTGCGGGAGTTCTTCGAACGGTACGACGTGCTGCTGGCGCCGGTCAGCCAGGTCGTCCCGTTCGCCACCGACCTGGAGTACCCGGCCGAGGTGGCGGGGCGGCAGATGCTCGACTACCTGGAGTGGATGGCCTCGGCCTACCTCGTCTCGGCGACGGGCTGCCCGGCGTTGTCGGTGCCGGGCGGCTTCACGACGAACGGGCTCCCGGTCGGGCTGCAGATCGTCGGCCCGCACCGGGCGGACTTCGCCGTCCTGCAGATCGGCCACGCCTTCGAAGAGGCCACCCGCCACGCCGACCGCCACCCCGCGCTGGCGTCCTAGCGCGACCGCACCGGCCGGCGCCGGCGTCCTGGTGCGGCAGGACGCCGGCGCCGGACGCCGCCCAGGCCCGGACGGCGCTCAGGGCCGGACGGCGCTCAGGAGGACGCGGCGGCACGTTCCCACATGCGCAGGTACGCCTCGGCGCCGCGCCCGAGGTCGGCGATGACCTCGTCGCCCGAGATGGTGCGCATGTCGGCGATCCAGTCGGGGATGAGGCCGTAGTTGGCGACGCCCTCCTCGTTGACGTCCCAGGTGCGCTCGCCGGTGCGCTGCCGGTCGAGCGTGACGCCCGGATCGATCGGCGAGGTGAACGGGTAGCGCACCGGGTTCCCCCCATTGTTCGCGCGGACCGGAGGCAGCGGGCCGAGCCCGTTGGCGTCCGCCCCGTATCCGAACCCGAAGAAGCCGCCGCCGTGCGCCTTCCTGGCCTGCCTCCACTCGTTCACGAACGCCTCGGCGCCGTGCCCGTACGACGTGATCATGCCGCCGAGCCGGTAGATGCGGGGCGCGTAGTCGGCGGCCGTCCAGCTGTGTCCGGAGATGACGCCGGGATAGTCCGCCTCCTCCAGGATGGACAGCGCCCGGTCGGCGGCCTTGGCGCTCATGTGGTCGACCTCGACGATCATGCCGCGCTTCATCATGGCCTTGAGCGTGTACGCGCCCAGGTCGGTGAGCCCGTTGACGTTGCAGTGCGGCGGCTTCGGATAGACCGGCAGCGTGATGCCGAGCGGGCGCAGGTGGGCCAGCGGCCCGGCGAGCAGCGCGGTCAGGTCGTTGGCCGGCGTGATCGTGTTGTCGCGCACGGGACCCGTGCAGGTGTCGGCCTGCCAGAAGCGGCCGCTGCCGACGAAGTTGCCGAGGTTGAGGATGACGCCCTTGGCGTCCCCGTCGAACCGCACGCCGCACAGCGCGTTGTCGAACTTGTGGCACAGGTACATCGAGCTGACGCCGAGCTTGCGCACCTCGTCCAGGCCGCGGTCGATCTGCGCCCTGGTGCACAGCGGGAACCCGCCGACCTGGCGGCAGCCGAACGGCTCGGACGTCTCGATGCCGAGGACGACGGCGAGCTTGCCGTCCTCGATGACCCGGCGTGCCTCCGCCGGTCCGCGGACGACCCGGAACCAGCCCTTGCCGGGTCCGCCGTACTCCCGGTCGACCAGGGCCTGGAGCTCGTACGTGCGCTGCGCCTGGAGGCGGATCGAGGCCATCTCGTCGCACGGGTACTTCTTCAGCGGATAGATCTCGCAGAGCATGCGGTTGGACACCAGCTGGTTGACCAGCACGCGCTGCCCCGCCCGCCACGACCGTTCGATCCACTTGTAGTACGCCTGCTGATGGGTGAGCGAGCCCTGGCTGGGCCAGTCCTCGAACGTGGGCCAGCCGGTGGTGTCGTGCGTGCCGACCGGGGTGCCCTTGCTGACGAAGTTCTCGAACCAGGCGGGCGAGCCGTCCGCGCCGTGGTCGTCGCAGTCGCGCAGGGCCGCCTCGATGCCGGCCGGGTCGAACGCCTTGCCGCAGAGCACCCTGCCGCCGAAGCCCTCCCAGGACATCAGGTGGCTGTGCGCGTCGACGTAGCCGCGGACGTCACCGTCGGCGGTGGTGCCGCGGAACGGCGTGCCGGTGGCGTTCACGCCGTCGTCGACGGGAGTGGACGACGGCTGCGGCGCGGTCGCCGGAGTGGCCAGAGCGGTGGAGGGGGAGACCGATGCGAGCCCTGTGACCAGGGCTGATGCCGTCAGTGCGGCCAGCGCCGCCCGGACGAGCGGGATCTTGTAGGGCACGGGAGCACACCCTTCGGTAAGCGAGCACTTCTCACCTTCACAAGATCAATATCAGGCCCGCCACTCAAAGTGAATAGCATTCACGTTTAGTTAATGCTCACTTTTTAGCGGCAGACGCAGGACGAGCAGGGCGCCCCGTTCGCTCTCGACGGCCTCCAGCGTCCCGCCGTGCGCGGCGGCGATCTCCCGGGAGATCGGCAACCCCAGCCCGGTGCCGCCCTTGTCGCGGCTGCGGCTCTCGGCCAGCCGCTGGAACCGCAGGAAGACCAGCTCCCGGTCCCCCGGCGGGATCCCGGAGCCGTCGTCGCCGACCTCCATCACCGCCTCCCCGCCCTCGGCCCGCACCGTCACCCACACCTGCGACACCGCGTGCCGCTCGGCGTTGTCCAGCAGGTTGGTCAGCAGCCGGACCAGATGCCCGCGGGTCGCCTCGCAGATCACGCCCTCGTCCGCCTCCACCTCGACCGGCACCCGCCGCCGGCGCCGCGCGGCCTCGGTGTGCGCGAGGTCGCCGAGGTCGACCGGCTCACGCTCCAGCCGGACGCCGGCCTCCAGCTTGGCCATGATCAGCAGGTCGGTGACGATGCGCTGGAGCCGGTCCGCGTCGCCGAGCGCCGCCCTCGCGACGGCCGGCCAGTCCTCGTCCTCGGGATGTTCGAGCGCGACCTCCAGCTGGGCGCGCAGGCCGGTCAGCGGGCTGCGAAGCTCGTGCGAGACGTCCGCGACGAACCCCCGCTGCCTCTCGACCACGCCCTCCAGACGCCGCAGCGTGCGGTTGATCGACCGGGCCAGCTCGGCGACCTCGTCGTCGGACTCCGGAACGCTCACCCGCCGCACCGGACCGCCCCCGGTGATCGAGGCCAGTTCCGTGCTCATCAGCCGGACGGGCCCCATCGCGCCGCGGACCGCGCGCCGCACGGCCCAGCCGACCAGGAGGACGGTCCCGGCGATGACCGCGAGGAGCGCCGTGACGAAGAAGCCCTTGTGAGTCTCGAACTCGGCGGTCGACGACCCGACGAGGACCGTCCGCCACCCGGACGGGCTCTGGACCCGTTCGCCCACGAGGTAGACCTCGCCGGAGATCCCTGGCACGGTCACGGTCCGGGTGAAGGGCGCCCCCGCCCCGGACGTCCGGGGCGGGCTCATCGCCGGACGCCCGCTCATGATCGGGCTGGCGGCGAGCACGCCGCCCCGGTCGTCGACCACCTGGAGCAGCGAGAAGCCCGGGACGGCGGGGGTCAGCACCCGCGGCCCGTGCGGGTCGGCCCGTTCTACGGCGTCGGAGAGGTCCTCGACCGCGACCGTCCCGCGGTCGTACAGGCCGTCGTACACCGCCTGCCGGACGGAGAGGTAGAAGATCGAGATGCCGATGACCAGCAGCAGGCCGACGATGCCGATCGAGGCGGCGGTCACCCGGCCCTGGAGCGACCAGCGCGACGGGGGCCAGCGCAGCCTGTGGACCGGCATCCTCCGGCGACCCCCTCCCGACGTCACGCCGTGCGGCGACCACGTTCCGGGGGGCTTGCGCGGGCTGAACGTATAACGATCAGCAGAACTGGTTGTAACCGAACCATTGCCCGACGAAACCTGCGCCGACCGTCCGGACGGTGGCGGAAACGGCGCGGGCCTCCGTCCCCGGGCGAAAGGGCGATGTCGTCGAAAGGGTGCGAGGTCAGGCGACGAAACGGCCGAAGCGGCCGCGGTGGTAGAGCAGCGGGTCGCCGGCGCCGCCGAGCTCCACGCCGATGACCCGGCCGACCACCAGCAGGTGGTCGCCGACGGCGTGCGTGGCGTGCCAGTCGCAGCGCAGCCGGGCGGTCGCGCCCGCCAGCATCGGCTCGCCGCCGGGGCCGCGCCACCAGCGCGTCGGCGCGGCGAACCGGTCCACGTCCCGCCGGGCGAACCTGGCGGCCAGGTCGGCCTGGTCGGGGCCGAGCACGTTCACCGCGAAGGTCGCCGCCTCGCGCAGCCGCGGCAGCGTGCTGGACGACGCCGCCACGTAGAACGAGACCAGCGGCGGATCGACGCTCACCGAGGTGAACGAGGTGGCGGTGAGACCGGCCGGAGGCTCTGCCGCGGCCTCCGGCCGGGCACCGTACGGCACCGCCGCCGGACGGGCGCCGTAGGGCGCCTCATCCGGCTGGGCGGTGACGATCACCACTCCGGCCGCGTGGCGTGCCAGCGCGGCGCGGAAGGAGTCGCCGGTGACCGGGACGGGCCGTGCCGTCGCCGTCCCGGTCACCGGGCGGCCCCCGCCGTAAGAGCGCCCCTAACGGCGGGGACGACCTGGGCGGCCCACTCCGCGAGCACGGAGTCGAGCCGCTCGAGTTCGCTCTCGAGCAGCGCCAGCCCCGGTGTGGGGACGGTGGCGCCGAGCTCGACGAGCAGCGGTCGCAGGTGGACTTCGACGGCCAGCGCGTGCTGCGGCGCCCCCAGGAGCAGGAGCGGCAGCGCGATCTTCCCGGCGAGCGCGCCGCCCGCGACGCGGTCCAGGAAGACCTTCAGCAGGCCGGTGTAGGTGCCTTTGTAGGTGGGACTGGCGACCAGGATCACGTCGGCGGACAGGACACGGTCGAGGGCCTCCGCGACCGCGTCGGCGGGCTCGGGCCGGAGCAGCAGCGGCGCCAGCTCGGAGAGGTCGATGATCTCGGGGGTGTCAGGGATGCCGGCCGCCTCCGCGACGGCCCGGGCGGCGCCGGTCGCCGCGGTCGCGGTACGGGATCCGGGACGGGGGTTGCCGATGATGACCACGAAGCTCACGGGAATCATCATGGCGAGATATCCATACTAAGTCAATAGGATTTATCGGAAAGCAGCCCGAAAAAGGCCGATGTCCGCGCGGTTCGGCGCCTCCCACCCCTGGGGTGCCGATCGCGCGGACATCGCCTTCGGTGCCGCCAACCGTTCTCGGCCCCGCCCGCCGAGGAGGATCCGACGGGGCCGGCCGGTTGCCGATCTGCGTACTACTCTGCCCGGCCTCTGTGCACGCGGTGAAACATCAAAGTGACGATCACGTTTCCTCTCGGCCGTCGATCAGTCGAGGGTCACCGGCCCCTCCGGTCCGTCCAGGCGGGCGATCAGTGCAGGTCCGGGGCCCTGCCGCACGGTCAGCTCGGCCCCCAGCGCCGCCAGGTCGCCCCGCACCGCGGCCGGATCGGGATGGACCGCCTCGAACGACCGCAGCGGCACGACCGGCAGCGCGCCCGCCGGATGCGCGGTCTCCCCCCAGTCGATCAGGAACGGCAGGACGCCGGTGCGCGGCGGGGTGAGCCGCCACCGCAGCACCTCCCCGTCGGGGCGCACCCGCGACATGTCGGTCGCCGGCCCGGGGTCCCGGCCGGCCGCACGGGCCCGTTCGGCGATGCCGTCCAGGTCGGTGGTCCCGGCGGCCCAGGCCACCAGTCCCGGAGCCGCCAGGTCGTCGATGCCGAACGGCCGCGGGACGTCCGGGTCGGGCTGGTCGGGATCGGGTCCGATGACCTCCAGGTACGCGCCGCCGCCGATCCCCAGCAGATGGTTGCGGGTGCCGAGCCCGGGATGCGGACCTCCCTCGACCGGCCGTACGCCGGTGCGGGCGGCGATGTCGGCGACCGCCGCCGCGAGGTCGGGAGTGGCATAGACGAGGTGGTCGAGAACAAGATCCGTCATGCTCGCCACTCTGGCAGACGCGGCTGGACGCCCGATCATCCGCGCCGATCACCCGCGCGGATCATCCGCGCGAATCCGGGCGCCGGGATCAGGTGCGCCAGATGAGCACCAGCGCGCAGTCGTCGTCGCGGGCCGCGGCCATGCGTTCGACGAGCTCCCTGGCGCCGGTGCGGAAACCCTCGGGGACCAGCCGTTCGACCTCGCCGAGCAGCCGGTCGATGCCCGCGTCGAGGTCGCGTCCGGGCGTCTCGACCAGGCCGTCGGTGTAGAGGAGCAGCGCGTCGCCGGGACGGAGCCGCCCCTTCTCGGGCTCGGACCGCAGGTCGGGCACCACGCCGAGCACCACGCCCTTGGCCGGGCTCACCTGCCACGTCCCGCTGCCCGCGTCGAACTGCACGGCGGGCGGGTGGCCCGCGGACTCGACGCTGTAGTCGCCGGTCGCCAGGTCGATCACCAGGTGGACGGCCGTGACGAAGCCCTCGTCCCAGCGCTGGCGTTGCAGGTAGGCGTTGCACGCGGGCAGGAAACGGTCGGACTGGATCGATCCAAGCAGCCCACCGAAGGCACCGGACAACATCAGGGCCCGGGTGCCGGCGTCGGTGCCCTTGCCCGAGACGTCCACCAGCGCCACCTCGAGGGTGTCGCCGTGGCAGGTGGAGACCACGAAGTCGCCGCCGAACGACGACCCGCCGGCCTGCAACATCACGACCTGGGAGTCCCAGCCCTCCGGCAGCTCGGGCATCTCGCCCTGGCGCCGCAGCCGGTCGCGCAGCTCGAGCAGCATCGAGTCGCCGCGCAGCCCCTGCACGCCCAGCTGCTGCCGGGTGCGGGCCAGCGTGACGGCGAGCACCGTCGTGATGACCAGGGTCGCGATCATGCCGGGACCGACGGCGGACCGGTCGTGCCAGGCGTCGTAGGCGACCATCGTCAGGACCACGCCGAGCAGCGCCAGCAGCGTCCGCACCTTGAGCAGCAGGCCGCCGCCGAGCACCGTCAGCACGAGCGCGCCGGACGGCGCCCACGCGCGCGACTCGGTCGCCGCGAAGCCCAGGACGATCGCGAGGAGCGCGAGCGCCACGAACACGTAGCGTTCCCGGGTCAGCTTCCCGCGCCGGAGCCACCTGTAGAACCGCACGAGTATGGGAATCCTGCGCAGGAAGGCGCGCACTCGCGGCGGAAGCAGGTGGACCAGACGTTGCAACATGACTCAGGAACTGTATCGAGCATCCGTGCCGATAGAAGGGCATCCGCGCCACCCATGACCGCTTGCAACGGTCCAGACACGTGACGTCAGCGATCACCGCCCCCGAACGGGGCTCCGGGCCGGCCCGGAGCTCTTGCGCGGGACCCGGCACCGTGGTGTCCAATGTGTTCTGAACCCGTGGTGTTCTGAGCTCACGCGAGGAGGTGCCAGGTGGGTCAGCCCGGCATGCGGATCACCGTCGACGCGGCGATGCGGGCACGTGACGTGTCCAGGCCGCGCGCCGAGGGCGAGGAGCCGCCGCCCCCGGCCGCGGCGAACGGCGGCGGCGAGCCCGCCCGGCCGGCCAAGCCGCCCAAGGGAGAGCGGCGCCGGCTCGGCAAGCGCGGCGCTCCCCCGAAACGCACCTGACCGGTCTCCGGCGCCCGCCGTCCAGGCCGGCGCCCGGAGCTCCGGCCGTCCCGCTCAGCCTTCGCGCGGGAGGGGCGGCAGGTCGCCGGTGTGCTCGTACCCGCTGATCATCTTGATCCGGCGGGTGTGCCGCGGCTCCTTGGAGTAGTGCGTCTCCAGGAACAGCTGGACGAACCGCGTCGCGGTGTCGAGGTCGTGCTGGCGCGAGCCGAGGCTGATGATGTTGGCGTCGTTGTGCTCGCGGGCGAGGACGGCGGTCTCCTCGTTCCACACCAGCGCGGCGCGGGCTCCCTTGATCTTGTTGGCGGCGATCTGCTCGCCGTTGCCGGAGCCGCCGATCACGATGCCCAGGCTGCCCGGCTCGGCCACGGTCCGCTCGGCCGCCCGCAGGACGAACGGCGGGTAGTCGTCGACGGCGTCGTAGACGAACGCGCCGCAGTCGACGGGCTCGTGGCCGTTCGCCTTCAACCAGCCGACCAGGTGCTCCTTGAGCTCGAAGCCTGCGTGGTCGGTTCCCAGAAAGACGCGCATGGGCTCGATTGTCCCAGGCCGCCCGGACGGCCCGGCGGCCGGGTCACCGGGGCGGCGGAAGCGGGTCGTCCGTCCGGGTCTGTCCCCCGGCGGGGCCGGGGTCGCGCCTCGTCCTGGGCTCCTCGTCGTCGTCCTCCTGCGCCGGCGGCTCCGGAGCGTCGTACTTGGCGGCGCCCTCCGGCACGTCGTCCGCGGGCACGTCGTCGGCGGGGGCGTCGTCCTGTGGAACGTCGTCGGCGCGCTCGGCGGGCGTCTCCGGCGTCGCGGGCGCCTGCTGCGGCGCGGCGGCCTGCGGTTGGGGCGCGGCCTGCGGCTGCGGCGGAACCTGCGGCTGCTGCCCGTACGCCTCAGTCCAGCCCGCCGGGGGCTGACCCGGCTGCGGGGGCTGACCGGGCTGGCCAGGCTGGGCATAGGGCTGCTGACCCGGTGCCGCGTAGGGCTGCCCGGGAGCGGCGTAGGGCTGGCCCGCCGCGCCATAGGGCTGCTGGTAGGGCTGCTGCGCGTACGGCTGCTGAGCCTGCGCGGGCGGAACGTAGGGAGTGGCGGCGGGGTGGCCGGGCGGCACCTGCTGCGGCGCCGCCGGCCGGCCGGGCTGCGTCATGCCCTGCTGGTAGCCCTGAGGTCCCTGAGGAGCGCCCTGCGGATACCCGTGCGGGACGCCCGCGGGCGCCGGAGCTCCTCCGGGCAGGCCGGTCTTGGGCTTGGTCAGCTGGAAGCCGACGAGCGCGCCGAGACCGGCCAGCCAGCCCCACACCAGCCCGAAGCCCGCGGCCTCGGTCACGGCGAACCGGATCAGCGCGTAGCCGGGCGCGCTCGGGTAGTCGAGCAGCGCCTTGGACAGCAGAGCCTCGATGAACGCCGAGACGCCCGCCGCGACGCCGGCCGCCCACCAGCCCAGGACCACCGCGCTCAGCCGGCCGCGGACCGGGTCCAGCGAGCGGGCCCCGAGGAACAGCAGGCCGGCGAGCGCCGCGAAGAACACGATCACGCCGACGTCCTGGGCGACCAGCAGCTCGAACCCGCCGCCCCTGGTGGTCAGCCGCCAGCGCGCGAAGTTGAGCCAGTACACCAGGTAGCCGAGCTCCTGGTGCTCCCGCAGGGAATCGGCGGCGAGGAGCTCGTCGGAGACCCATTGGTTGCCCAGGACCAGCGTGATCACGGCCACCGGGGCGATCGCCCCGATGGTGACTCCCAGGGCCCGTCGCGTCGTCATGCGCGCAGAGTAATGGTCCTGGTGCGGGCCCGGTAGACCCCAGTCTCGGCCGGGCCCGGGCTCAGGCGGGCACGGGGCTCAGGCGGGCACGGCGGGGAACCGGAAGTCCGGGTCGACCTGGTCCGCCAGGTCCTCGCCGACGGCCCGGTTGGCCCAGCTGCGGGCGTTCTTGACGTGGAACTCCACGGCCTGCCGCTGGTACTTGTCCCAGTCCTTCGCCCGCGCGTCGACCGCGGCCACCATGCGGTCGAGCGCGGCGTCGTTCGCGGCCTCCAGGGCGACGCCCTCGCGGCCCTGCTCCAGCGCCCGCACGGCGGTCGACTGGCCCAGCCAGGTGAGCAGGTCGTCTCCGACGTGCTCGCGCAGGTAGGCCACGTCGCCCTCGTCCTGCACCTTGTTGCCGACGACGGTGATGGCGACGTCGTAGTCGCGGGCGTAGTCGGTGTACTGCCGGTAGACGCCGACGCCCTTCCGGGTGGGCTCGGCGACCAGGAACATCAGGTCGAACCGGGTGAAGAGCCCGGAGGCGAACGTGTCGGCGCCGGCCGTCATGTCCACGACCACGTACTCCCCCGGCCCGTCGGCCAGGTGGTTGAGGTAGAGCTCCACCGCCCCGGTCTTGGAGTGGTAGCAGGCCACGCCCAGGTCGTCGTCGTTGAACGGCCCGGTCGCCATCAGCGTGACCCCGTAGGTGCCGTCTCCGCTCCCACCGCCCACCACGATGTCCTGGCCCAGCGCGTGGACCGGGTCGTCGCCGCCGATGCGCAGCAACCGCGAGCCGGTCCCCGGCGGGGTCGTCTTCACCATGGACGCGGTGGACGTGATCCGGGGGTTGTCGCCGCGCAGGTAGTCCTTGATCTCGGTCAGCCGTTCGCCCATGGCCGGGATCTTGGCCGCGCGCCCCTCATCGAGCCCGAGCGCCACTCCCAGATGCTGGTTGATGTCGGCGTCCACCGCGACCACCGGCAGCCCCTTGGCGGCCAGATGCCGGACGAACAGGGACGACAGGGTCGTCTTGCCGCTGCCGCCCTTGCCCACGAACGCAACCTTCACGAAAGCCCCCGATCCGGATATGAAAACCGTTGCCACTTTCAGAAGTGACGAGTGTCCCGAACCGCGGGGGCCGAAGCAAGCAGAATCCCCGAAGTCGATCGGCCGGATCGCATCGGCCGGATCGCATCGGCCGGATCGGACCGGCGGGATCAGGCGGTCCGCCGGGCCACCGCCGGGTCGAACCCGAACGGCAGCTCCAGCCGGTGCGCGGACAGCAGGTCCCCGTCGGACAGCAGGTCGAGGGTGGGCGCGTCGGCGGCGATCACCCCGCCGGACAGGATCAGCGAGCGCGGGCACAACTCCGCCGCGTACGGCAGGTCGTGGGTGACCATCAGCAGCGTGACGTCCAGCCCGAGCAGGATCTCGGCCAGCTCGCGGCGGCTGGCCGGGTCGAGGTTGGACGACGGTTCGTCCAGGACGAGGATCTCCGGCTCCATGGCCAGCACGGTCGCGACCGCGACCCGGCGGCGCTGGCCGAAGCTGAGGTGCTGCGGCGGCCGGTCGGCGACGTCGCGCATGCCGACCCGGCCCAGCGCGTCGGACACCCGCCGTTCCAGCTCGGGGCCGCGCAGGCCGAGGTTGGCCGGGCCGAACGCGACGTCCTCGCGGACGGTCGGCATGAAGAGCTGGTCGTCGGGGTCCTGGAAGACGATGCCCACCCGGCGCCGGATCTCGCGCAGCGACTTCTTGTCCTTCGGGTCGACCTCCAGGCCGCCGACCCGGACACTGCCCAGGCCGCCGTGCAGGATCCCGTTGAGGTGCAGCACGAGCGTGGTCTTGCCGGCGCCGTTGGGGCCGAGCAGCGCGACCCGTTCGCCCCGCCCGATCGTGACGTCCACGCCGTAGAGGGCCTGCGTCCCGTCCGGATAGGCGTAGGCGAGGCCCTTGATCTCGAGCGAGGCGGCGTCGGCGGTCACGGGGCCAGTATCCAGGACGCCGCGGCGATCACGGCCGCCGCGGCGGGCAGGAGGGCCGCCGCCGTCCACTGCCGGGCCGTGGCGGCGCCGTCGCCGATCACGGGCATCCGGCCGTCGTAGCCCCGGCTCACCATCGCCAGGTAGACCCGCTCGCCGCGTTCGTACGACCGGAGGAAGAGCGCGCCGATCGACCGGCCGAGCACGGCCAGGTCGCGCACGTCGCGCGCCTCGAAGCCGCGGGAGGCCCGGGCCACCCGCATCCGCCGCATCTCGCCCATGATCACGTCCAGGTAGCGGAGCATGAACGTGGCGATCTGGGTGAGCAGCGCGGGCATGCGCAGCCGTTCCAGGCCGAGCAGCAGCGCCCGGGGCTCGGTGGTCGCGGCCAGGATGATCATCGCGACGGCGCCCAGGCTGGCCTTGGCCAGGATGTTCCAGGCCGACCACGCCCCGCTCTCGCTCAGCGCGACGCCGAGCACCTCGACCCGCGGCCCGCGCGCCACGAACGGCAGGAGCAGCGCGAACGCCACGAACGGCACCTCGACGACCATCCGCCGCAGCACGAAACCGGGCGGGACGCGCGCGACCCCGGCGACGGCCGCGAGCAGCACCGCGTAGAGACCGAACGCCCACATCTCCTCGCGCGGCGTGGCCACCACGGCGAGCACGAACGCCACGACCGCGACCAGCTTGCACTGCGGCGGCAGCCGATGGACGAGCGTGCCGCCCGCCAGGTAAAGGGAATGGGCGTGCCCGGCGCCCATCAGGCGGACGCCATCACTCGGAGCTCGGGGACTTGGAGTTCGGGGACTTGGAGCTCGGGGACCTGCGGCGCACGACCCAGAACAGGCCGCCGCCCACGGCGAGGGTCAGGCCCACGCCGATGACGCCCGCGAGGCCTCCGGACAGCCGCTCGTCGTCCACGCCCTTGACGCCGTAGTCGCCCAGCGGCGAGTCCTTGAGCCCGTGGTCCTTCTCCTGGGACGCGAAGCCCTTGTCCTCGGCGACCTTGGTGAGGCCGTCCGGCGAGGCGCTGGCGTAGAAGCTGACGAAGCCCGCCACGATCACCGCGACCAGCAGGAAGACCGCGAAAAAGCGCCTGCTCGGCGGAGCCGCCTTTCGGGCGCCGCGGGGGGTCTGGGGAGTCTGTTGAGTCTGGGGAGTCGCCTCCCCGGAAGCGGCAGGGTGCTTGGTCATGCCGAGACCTCCCCGGAGGTGCGCGCGCCGGTCCGTACTTCGAGCGGCGTGGCGGGTGTGAGGTTGACGCCGTGGACGAGGTCGGGCCGGACCGCGGCGATCGAGCCGACCGTGACCGCGGTGATCACGCCCTCGCCGATGCCGATCAGTACGTGCACGCCCAGCATCGCCGTCGCCACCGCGCCCAGCGACAGGTCGGCGGTGCCGCCGAGCGCGAAGAGGCCGACGAACGCGAGCGCCGAGGCGGGCACCGACACCAGGCCGCCGGCGAACGCCGCCGCCGTGACCGACGAGCGGGTCTTGGGCAGCACGCCCATCAGCAGGCGGAAGATCCCGTAACCGACGGCCACGCTGACGATGCCCATCAGCGTGACGTTGATCCCGTACGCCGTGACACCGCCGTCGGCGAAGAACATCTGGATGAGGAGGACGACCGATACGCAGAGCACGCCCGTATAGGGGCCCACGAGGATGGCGGCGAGGGCGCCGCCCATCAGGTGGCCGCTGGTCCCGGCGGCCACCGGGAAATTGATCATCTGGGCGGCGAAGATGAACGCCGCGGTGAGGCCCGCCAGCGGGGCCGTCCGGTCGTCGAGCTCGCGGCGAGCACCCCGAAGGCTGAGCCCGATGCCCGCCGCGGCGACGACGCCCGCTCCGAGGGAGACCGGGGCGTCAAAAAATCCGTCCGGTACGTGCACGTACGTCACCGCCCTAGCTGTTAGTCAGTAGGACCAGTTTGAGGGCGCACGCATGGCAGTTGCAAGTTCGTCGCAATAACGAGATTGGCGCGAAAAGGCCGTGATCACGTCAATCCGGCGGGGCCGCTCAGTCGAACACCGGCTCGCGGGTGCGGGTGCGCTTCAGCTCGAAGAAGCCGTCGGTCTGGGCGACCGCGAGCACGCCGTCCCAGAGCTTGGCGGCGGCCTCGCCGCGCGGGATCGGCGTCACCACGGGCCCGAAGAACGCGTGCCCGGCCACCGAGATCACCGGCGTGCCGACCTCCTCGCCCACCCGGTCGATGCCGTCCTTGTGGGAGGCGCGCAGGGCGGTGTCGTGGTCGGTGGAGTCCGCCGCCTCGGCCAGCGCCGGGTCCAGGCCCGCCGCGGTCAGCGCCGCCTCGTAGGTCTCCCGGTCGAACTCCTGCTTGTCGTGGTGGCGGCGGGTGCCGAGCTCGGTGTAGAGCCGGCCGAGCACCTCCGGGCCGTACTTCTGCTCGGCGGCGATGCAGATCCGCACCGGCCCCCAGCCCCGCTCCAGCATGTCCTTGTACCGCTGCGGGACGTCCTTGCCCTCGTTCAGGACCGACAGGCTCATCACGTGCCAGCGCACGTCGATCGGCCGCAGCTTCTCGACCTCGAGCACCCAGCGCGAGGTGATCCATGCCCAGGGGCACAGCGGATCGAACCAGAAGTCCACCGGCTCACGGGTTTCCTGCGACACGGTCAGCCTCCTCAAGACAGATCATCACTTACAACGAGCAACCCCGGCGGACACCGGCCAATTCCCTGGAACCTTGCGCTGTGGCACTCCCGCCCTGACGGGCCCCGTGTTGGTAGACATGGAGGAACCAGGTTTTTGACGACCAAGGAGTACATGTGGCAGGCAACCTCACGCGCGACGAGGCGCGGGAACGGGCCCGGCATCTCAGCGTCGAGTCGTACGCGGTGGAGCTGGACCTGACCACGGGTGAGGAGCGCTTCGGCTCCACCACCACCGTCCGGTTCGCGTCGAGCGAGCCGGGCGCCTCGACCTTCGTCGACCTCCACGGCGCCGTCGTACGGGAGGTCGTCCTCAACGGCAAGGCCCTCGACCCGGGCACCTACGACGGCGAGAAGGGCCGGATCCCGCTGCCCGACCTCGCCGCCGACAACGAGCTGCGCGTCGTCGCCGACGCCGCGTACTCCCGTTCCGGCGAAGGGCTGCACCGGTTCGTCGACCCGGTCGACCAGAGCGTCTACCTCTACACGCAGTTCGAGACGGCCGACGCGCACCGGATGTACACCTGCTTCGACCAGCCCGACCTCAAGGCCACGTTCGAGCTGACCGTGACGGCCCCCGAGGGCTGGCAGGTGGTGACGAACGAGGCCGCCGACCGATCGGAGGGCGGCGACTGGCACTTCCCGCCGACGCCCGAGGTCTCGACGTACATCACCGCGCTGGTCGCCGGGCCGTACCACGTGGTGACCGACGAGTACCGGCGCCCGGACGGCGGCGTGATCCCGCTGGGCGTCTTCTGCCGCGCCTCGCTGGCCGAGCACCTGGACGCCGACGCGATCATCGACGTGACCCGGCAGGGCTTCGACTTCTTCGAGAAGGTCTTCGACCAGCCGTACCCGTTCACCAAGTACGACCAGCTCTTCGTGCCCGAGTTCAACGCGGGCGCGATGGAGAACGCCGGCTGCGTCACGTTCCTGGAGGACTACGTCTTCCGGTCGCGGGTGACCGACGCCGCCTACGAGCGCCGCGCCGAGACGATCCTGCACGAGATGGCGCACATGTGGTTCGGCGACCTGGTCACCATGCGCTGGTGGGACGACCTGTGGCTGAACGAGTCGTTCGCCACCTACATGAGCGTGCTGTGCCAGGCCGAGGCGACCAAGTGGACCGGCTCGTGGACGACGTTCGCCAACCTCATGAAGGCCTGGGCGTACCGGCAGGACCAGCTGCCCTCCACGCACCCGATCTCCGCCGACATCCCCGACATCCGGGCGGTCGAGGTCAACTTCGACGGCATCACCTACGCCAAGGGCGCCAGCGTCCTCAAGCAGCTGGTCGCCTACGTCGGCCGCGACAACTTCCTGGAGGGCGTCCGGCGCTACTTCCAGCGGCACGCCTGGGGCAACACCGTCCTGGCCGACCTGCTGGACGCGCTGGAGGAGACCTCGGGCCGCGACCTGGCGTCCTGGTCCAAGGAGTGGCTGGAGACGGCCGGGGTCAACACGCTGCGCCCGGTGTACGAGGTGGACGGCGACGGCGCCTTCACCTCGTTCGAGGTGCTGCAGGAGGCCAAGGCCGACTACCCGACGCTGCGCTCGCACCGCGTGGCGATCGGCCTGTACGACCGCACCGCCGACGGCATCGTGCGGCGCGAGCGCGTCGAGCTCGACGTGGTCGGCGCCCGCACGAGCGTCGCGGAGCTGATCGGCCAGAAGCGCCCCGACCTGGTGCTGGTCAACGACGACGACCTGACGTACGCCAAGATCCGGCTGGACGAGCACTCGCAGCGGGCCCTCGTCCAGGGCATCGGCGAGATCAGGGACGGCCTGCCGCGGGCGTTGTGCTGGTCGGCGGCGTGGGACATGACCCGCGACGCCGAGATGGCCACCCGCGACTACGTCGAGCTCGTCGTCCAGGGCATCAGCGGCGTCACCGACATCTCGGTCGCCCAGACGCTGCTGCGCCAGGCGCGCACCGCGATCGTGCAGTACGCCGACCCGGCCTGGCAGCCCGAGGGCCTGAAGCTGATGGCCGACGCGCTGCTCCGGCTCGCCCGGGAGGCCGAGGCGGGTTCGGACTTCCAGCTCGCCTACACGCAGGCGTTCACCGGCTCGGCGACGACCGACGAGCACCTGGCGTTCGTGGCCGGGCTGCTGGACGGCTCGCAGACGCTGGAGGGCCTCACGATCGACACCGACCTGCGCTGGGCGCTGCTGCGCCGCCTCGTCGTCAAGGGCAAGGCCGGCGAGACCGAGATCGACGCCGAGCTGCGGCGGGACGCGACCGCGGCGGGCGAGCGCCACGCGGCGGCCTGCAAGGCGGCCGTCGACACCGCGGAGGCCAAGGCCGCCGCCTGGGAGCGGGTCGTCTCCGGCGGCCTGCCCAACGCGGTCTTCCGGGCGACGCTGGGCGGGTTCACCGAGCCCGACCACGTCGAGCTGCTCCGCCCCTACCGGGAGCGGTACTTCGCCGAGGTCGGCCGGATCTGGAAGGAGTGGAGCAGCGACATGTCCCAGACGTTCGCCGAGGTCGCCTACCCCTTCCTGATCGTCGAGCAGGAGACGGTCGACCTGACCGAGGCCTACATCGCCGAGCATCGGCCGCCGGCCGCGCTCGTCCGGCTGCTCTCGGAGGGCCGTGACGGCGTCGCCCGCGCCCTGCGCGCCCGCGCCAAGGACGCGTCCGCGGGCTGACCGGACCGGGCCCGAGCCGGCCGGTCCGGCCGGGCCCGAACCGTCCCGGAACCCCCCGTGATCACGCAATCGTTGCCCAATCGAGGGAATGATCACGGGGGCCGGGGTGGAAGGGTTGATACGTGGAGACCGCGCGGGATGTTCTGAGGGCCTTGGCGAGCCGCTACGCGTTCGGCGACATCGAGGCCCTCGCGCCTCAGGTGGTCGAGCCGCGGCAGGCCGAGCCGCTGGCCGCGCTCTGCGCGTTCGGCCAGCGGGTCCTCGACCTGGACGCCGAGGACTTCGGCATGCCCGAGGCCGTCGGTGAGGTGCCCAGGGACCTGCTCGACCGGGCCCGGGCCAGCCGCATGCCGCAGACGCCCAAGGAACGCCCCCGCGGCGCGCTGGCCAGCCTGCGGCCCGCGTACGCGCTCCTGCTGGAGGTCATCGAGATCCGGTGGCGGCGCCGCGAGATGGCGGCGCTGGTCGCGGCCGTGCACATCGCCAGCGAATACCTGCCCATGCTCGCCTGGGAGCCGGTGCTCGGGCACGCGGGCGACCCGGCGCTGATCGGCGCCTCGGTGACCGGCGAGGGCAGCCGGTTCGGCGTCCCGATCGAGCCGGGGTCGGCGCGGATCTGCGACCACACCCGGCCGGAACGTTCCGCCTGCGAACGCACCCTGCGCGTCTCGAAGGAGCCGGGCCCCGGCTGGCGCGCCTACCTGGACCGCCAGCACAGCCAGGTGTCGCAGGCGCTCGGCGACTGCGCGGTCCGGTGCCGCACGCCCTGCACGGTCATGTCGCGGATCGACGAGCCGGTGCGGGCCGACCTGACCGACCGGTGCAAGCTGGCGTCGGAGTTCACCGACGGCGCGCTGGTCAGGCTGCGGCACGCGGCCCCGGTCGGGCACGGCTTCGGGGTGCCGTCGCCGGAGGAGGTCGAGACCGCGTGGGCGCGGTCGCGCGCCTCCCTGAGCCACCAGCCGCTGGGCCGGGCCGCGCTCGACGGCAGCGACGGCGACTCCTACCCGCTGCCCGGGCTGCCCGCGCTGTTCTCGGCGATCGCGGGCGTCACGATCGAGCCCGACGGGCTGCTGCACGAGGTGACCGAGCGCGTCACCGCCGGCATCTGACCGCGTCACCGCCGGGCTTTGAGCGCCTCGATCGCGGCGAGCACGCCCGGATGGCCGTCGAGGTCCTCGAGCCGGACGGGATCGCCGGCCGCGTCGGCGAGGGGCACCCGCCAGTTGGGGTACTCGTCGGTGGTGCCGGGCTGGTTCTGCGTCCGGCGCTCCCCCACGGCGTCGGCGAGCGCGATGCCGACGAGCCGGGCGGGCGTCCGGGCCAGGAACGCGTGCAGCGCCGCCACCACCGGGACGTCGTACTCGGCGGAGCCGCGCGCCAGCGCCGCCGTGATCTCGGCGGGCGCCGCCGCGAGCAGGCCCTCGGCGTGCAACAGGCCGAGCCAGCCGTCCAGCAGGCGCCGGTGCTCCGTCTCCTCGACCGAGCGGGGCCGCGTCAGCAGGCCGAGGCGGTCGCGCAGGTCGAGGTGGTCGCCGTGCAGGATGCCGGTGATCGGCGGCATGTCGTGCGTGCCGACCGTCGCCAGCGACGGCTCCCGCCAGGCCTCCGGCGGTTTGGGACCGCCGTCGCCGGCGCGTTCGAACCACAACAGCGAGGTGCCGAGGACGCCGCGCGCGGCGAGGTCGGCGCGCACGTCCGGCTCGACCGTGCCCAGGTCCTCGCCGATGATCACCGCCCCGGCCCGGGTGGCCTCCTCCACCAGGCAGGAGAGCAGCGCGTTCCGGTCGTAGGAGACGTAGGTGCCCTCGGACGGCGGGCGCCCCTCGGGCACCCACCACAACCGCGAGACCTGCATGGCGTGGTCGAGCCGCAGGCCGCCGCCGTGCCGCAGGGCCGCCGCGACCATCTGCCGGAACGGGGCGTAGCCGCTCGCGGCCAGGCGTTCGGGGTGCCACGGCGGCTGGCCCCAGTCCTGGCCGCGCTGGTTGAACTCGTCCGGCGGCGCCCCGACGCTGATGCCGGGCGCGAACAACGAGCGGTACATCCAGGAGTCGGCGCTCCCCTGGCTCACGCCGACCGCGAGGTCGTGCACGACGCCGATCGGCATGCCCGCGTCACGGGCCGCCCGCTGGGCGTTACCGAGCTGCTCGTCCAGCTGCCACTGCAACCAGGTGTGGAAGGCGACGCGGCGGGCGAGGCGCTTGGCCGCCATGGCCACCGCCGGGCCGTCGGCGTCGTGCAGTTCGGCGGGCCAGCGCCGCCAGTCGGCGCCGCGTTCCTCGGCGAGCGCGCACCAGACCGCGAAGTTCTTCAGCGGCGCGCCCTCACGTTCCTTGAACCGGTCGTACGCCGCCTCGCGGGCGGAGGTGCGCGGCAGCCGGTGGACGAGTTCGAGCGCCTTGCGCTTGGCCTGCCAGACGGCGTCCCGGTCGATGATCTCGCCGCGGTTCCGCAGGCCCGCCGCCCGGTCCGCGAGACGGTCGCGCTCCCGGCCGGGCAGCGCCGCGTACTCCGGCACGTCCTCCACCCGCAGGTACAGCGGGCTGGCGAAGCGGCGGCTCATCGGCGAGTACGGCGACGGGCCGACCGGCGGCGCGGGCTCGGTCGCGTGCATCGGGTTGACCAGCACGAACCCGGCGCCGAGCGCGCCCGCCCAGGAGGCGAGGCCGGCCAGGTCGCGCAGGTCGCCCATGCCCCACGAGCCGGCGGAACGCACCGAGTAGAGCTGGGTCGTGAACCCCCAGGCCCGGGAGCCGGGGGCGAGCCGCTCGGGCGTCTCGGGCGGCTCGGGGGCGGCGCGTTCGCGCGCGTTCAGGCGCGCCAGCGCGTCGTGCACGGCCGCCGGGGTGGACGCGTCCACGCCCAGCGCCGCCAGCACGGCCACGAGGGTCTCGCGGGAGACCGCGGCCTCGTGGCCGCGCCAGTCGGTGTAGCGAGTGGAGACGCTGTGCGCCTCGGCCAGGGAGTTCAGATCCTCGTCCACCACGTCGGGAACATTCCCCAGAAAACGTGTCGAACCCCGGGACCGTGTGCGACGTCTCCTTTCAGCATGGGCGGGAACACGGGCACGGGCGGGCCGGAGGCCGCCTCAGGCGTCCCAGACGCCGGGCTTGCGGCCGAGCCAGGGGCGCGCCTCCTCCAGCTGGGCGGCGAGCGAGATGAGCGTGCCCTCGCCGCCGAGCCGCCCGGCCAGCATGATCCCGATGGGGAGCCCGGCGTCGTTCCAGTGCAGCGGGACGTTGACCGCGGGCTGGCCGGAGATGTTGTACGCGGCGCAGAACGGCGTGAAGTGCTTCTGGCGCTCGAAGTTCTCGGCGGGCTCCTGGTCGTGGAAGTACCCGACGGGCACCGGCGGCAGCGCCAGGGTCGGGTGCAGGATCGCGTCGAACTCGTTCATGACCGGGAACGCGGCGCGCAGCGCGGCCTGCAGCCCGGCGTGGGCCCGGAACAGCTCGGGCGCCGTGGTGGCGTCGCCCCGCTCGCGCAGCCAGCGGGTCAGCGGCTGGAGCAGGTGCTCGCCCTCCGGCGGCACCGGGGTGAGCGTGGCCATCACGCCCCACAGCAGCTCGAAGTGCGGGACCAGCTCGGGCCCCATCACGCGGGGAAGCTCGACGACCTCGTGCCCCAGCTCGCCCAGCAGCTCGGTGGCGGCCTCGTAGGCGGCGACGCAGTCGGGGTGCACCTCGACGCCGGGGACGGCCGGTTCGAGGCTGCGCGCGATCCTCAGGCGGCCGGGCGGGCGTCCGGCGTACGAGAGGAACGTTCCCTCGGCCGGCGGGGCGCTGTAGAGGTCTCCCGGCTGCGGGACCGCCATGACGTCCAGCAGCGCGGCGGCGTCCCGGACCGTCCGGGCGATCGGCCCGTTCGTCGACAGGCCGAACAGGTCCGGGATGATCGGGCCCTGCGAGATCCGGCCGCGGGTGGGCTTGATCCCGAAGAGGCCGCAGGCGCTGCTCGGGATGCGGATCGACCCGCCGCCGTCGCTACCCTGCGCGATCGGGGCCAGCCCCGCGGCCACGGCCGCGGCCGCGCCGCCGCTGGATCCGCCTGCCGAACGGGACAGGTCCCAGGGGGTGCGGGCGGGCGGCGCGACGGCACTTTCCGTATAACAGGGCAAGCCGAATTCGGGGGTGGAAGTCTTGCCCAGAAGGACAGACCCCGCTTGCTTCAGGAGTACCACGACGTTGTCGTCCGCGAAGCCGGTGAGATCGTCAAAAACCTTCGATCCGAGCGTCGCCCGGATCCCGTTCACCATGTTGAGGTCCTTGACCGGAATCGGGACCCCGTGGAACGGGGGGAGGTCGGCGGGGTCGGCGGTTTCCAGAACCTGCTTTTCGGCTCTGGCGGCCTGATCGCGGGCCAGCTCCGCCGTGACCGTGGTGTAGGCGCCCACCTGGGGATTTACCCGCTCAATGCGTTCCAGGTAGTGATCTGTGATCTCCACCGGGGAAAGCTCCCGGGTGCGGATGGCGTCGGCGAGCGCTTGGGCGGTGAGGTCATGGGTATGCGTCACACCGCCGAACGGTAGACGCCGGGTGCGAGAGCATCAAAGATGGCATCCGGCGGTACACCGAGGAAGAGGGGGTAAAAACAAACCTACCCGGCCGTGACACCCGCGAATCACCCAGACGCGGCGACAAAAGTATTAACCCGACATCACTAGTCGCCAACCGTCGAAATCATTACTCTGCGCACAGAGGATCATGCCTCCAGCCCGGAAGGATTACGGAGCGTCATTTATGGCGATCATGGAGCGGGGCAACAACACCCAGCAGGCACGTGGGCAGCCCCATGAGACACCGTTGAAACGAACCGTCGACGAAAATCAGCAGACCTACGGAGACATGCTCAACGACCCCCAGATCCGCAGGTGGATCGAACGCGGCGTGGTGGCACTGATCGTCGGCGTGCTCTTCGCCGTCGTCTTCGACATCAGGATCGGGATCACGGCCGCCGTGATCGCGGTCATCGCCGACACGGTCCGCAGGTCCCGCAAGAACTCCAGCGTCACGGCGTGGCAGAAGTCGTCCGCCGCTGAACGGCGCACGGAGCGTCAGCTCAAGGCCCTGCAGAAGAATGGCTACGTCGTCCTGCACGCACGCGCCGTCCCGATGGACGACGAGGGCGTCAGCGACGGCCGGATCGATCACCTGGTGATCGGCCCGAGCGGCGTCTACGCCATCGACTCGGAGAAGTGGGACAAGCGCCTTCCGGTGCGGACCCTCTCGCACCGCAAGCTCTTCCACGGCCCCTTCAACAAGAAGGAGCGGCTGGACGAGGCGCGGTGGGAGGCCGAGCAGGCGGCCAGGATGCTGGAAGAGCGAGTCGGCTTCGAGGTCCCCGTACAGGCCTCGGTGGCGATCTACGGCCCGTCCATCCCGTGGAAGGTCATGCGGGTGCGGGACGTCGACGTCTACGCCGGCAACCGGGCACGCAGCTACCTGCGACGCCGTCCCAAGGTCCTGACCGAGACCGACGTCCAGCGGATCTTCAAGGCGGCCGAGAAGGCCCTGCCGCCCAAGTATCCGCAGGACGCCTAGAGCCCCGACGGCTCAACGACGAGCCCCCAGCGATCGGGAACCCCCTGCGGGTACCGGTGCCGGAGGGGCACCTCGCAGCCGTGAGGTGCCCGCTCCACCTCCTGGTACCCGCTGCTTTCTGAATTTCGGCCTGAAAGTTGCTCCGTACCTCTCTCCGCACCTCTCAGAATCCCGCTCCACCCCTCTCCACGCCGGCCGGGCCCTTCCCCGCCCCCGGCGTTTTCTGTTGCCCCCGGTTGGTAGGCTCGGGTGAAAGTCGTCGCCGACCCCCCAGGACCTCTGCCGGGCCGGCCGGGCAGCGCCGCGATCCGCCGCTGCGACTGAGACTCCAGCGAAAATCCCAGATCAGCGCATACGATCATGGGTACATCACACGTCAGGAGAGGTCCCATGCCCCCGCTCAGGTCACGTACGGTCACCCACGGCAGGAACATGGCAGGCGCGCGCGCCCTCCTCCGTGCCACCGGCGTGGAGCGGGAGGACTTCGGCAAGCCGATCGTCGCCGTCGCCAACAGCTTCACCCAGTTCGTGCCGGGCCACGTCCACCTGCGCGAGGTCGGCGACGTCGTGGCCGGCGCGGTCCGCGAGGCCGGCGGCGTGCCGCGCGAGTTCAACACGATCGCCGTCGACGACGGCATCGCCATGGGCCACAGCGGCATGCTCTACTCGCTGCCGTCCCGCGAGCTGATCGCCGACGCGGTCGAGTACATGGTCAACGCGCACTGCGCCGACGCCATGATCTGCGTCTCCAACTGCGACAAGATCACCCCGGGCATGCTCCTGGCCGCGATGCGCCTCAACATCCCCACCGTCTTCGTCTCCGGCGGCCCGATGGAGGCCGGCAAGCCCGTCACGGGCGTTGACGGCGGCAACAAGCTCGACCTGATCGACCCGATGATCGCCGCCGCCGACGCCTCGGTGTCCGACGAGACCCTGGCCGAGATGGAGGAGAACGCCTGCCCGACCTGCGGCTCCTGCTCGGGCATGTTCACCGCCAACTCGATGAACTGCCTCACCGAGGCGATCGGCCTGGCCCTGCCCGGCAACGGCACGATCCTGGCCACGCACACCGCCCGCCGCCGCCTCTACGAGGACGCGGGCCGCACCGTGGTCGACATCGCCCGCCGCTACTACGACCAGGACGACGAGTCGGTCCTCCCCCTCAACATCGCCACCAAGGACGCGTTCGAGAACGCCATGGTCCTGGACATCGCGATGGGCGGCTCGACCAACACGATCCTGCACCTGCTGGCCGCCGCCGTCGAAGGCCACGTCGACTTCGGCCTCAAGGAGATCGACGAGCTCTCCCGCCGCGTGCCCTGCGTCTGCAAGCTCGCGCCCGCGACCGCCAAGTACCACGTCGAGGACTGCCACCGCGCCGGCGGCATCCCCGCCCTGCTGGGCGAGCTCGACCGCGCCGGTCTCCTGCACCGCCAGGTCCACTCGATCCACTCCGCGTCCCTCGCCGAGCACCTCGCCGCCTGGGACGTGCGATCCCCCGAGATCGGCGACGAGGCGCGCGAGCTCTGGCACGCCGCCCCCGGCGGTGTCCGCAGCACCTCCGCGTTCAGCCAGGACGCCCGATGGGACGAGCTCGACCTCGACCGCGAAGAGGGCTGCATCCGCGACGCCGAGCACGCCTACACCAAGGACGGCGGCCTGGCCGTCCTCTACGGCAACATCGCCCCCGACGGCGCCATCGTGAAGACCGCCGGCGTCGAGGAGGAGCTCTGGACCTTCGAGGGCCCCGCCGTGGTCTTCGAGAGCCAGGACGACGCCGTCGACGGCATCCTGGGCGGCAAGGTCAAGGAGGGCGACGTCGTCGTCATCCGCTACGAGGGCCCCAAGGGCGGCCCGGGCATGCAGGAGATGCTCTACCCGACGTCCTTCCTCAAGGGCCGCGGCCTGGGCAAGGCCTGCGCACTGATCACCGATGGCCGCTTCTCCGGCGGCACGTCCGGCCTGTCCATCGGCCACGTCTCCCCCGAGGCCGCCTCCGGCGGCGCCATCGCCCTCGTCGAGGACGGCGACCGGATCGTGATCGACATCCCCCGCCGCGTCCTCGAGCTGGACGTCCCGCAGGAGACCCTCGGCGCCCGCCGCGAGAAGCTCCTCGCCGACGGCGGCCACCGCCCCAAGGACCGCCACCGCCCCGTCTCCGCGGCCCTCCAGGCCTACGCCGCCATGGCCACCTCGGCCTCCACCGGCGCCGCCAGGGACGTCAACCAGCTGTACCGGGACTGACCCGCGCCGACACGAAGGCCCGCGCCCCATGGGCTGCGGGCCTTCGCGCACGTATCCTCTACACGTGCCACGTTATGACTACCGCTGCCGCGCGTGCGGAGCCACCTTCGAGGTCTCGCGTCCCATGATCCAGGCCGGCGACCCCGCTTCCTGCCCCGACGGCCATGACGACACCGTCAAACTGCTGTCCACGGTCGCCGTCACCGGCTCCGCCAAGGGAGGCGCTCCCGCGCCCCGTCCCGGCTCGGGCGGCGGTGGTGGCTGCTGCGGAGGCGGCTGCTGCGGCTGACCCGCAAGGCCCGCTCAGCGGGCGGCCCTACGCAGCCGGCTCTGTGACGTAGGGGGCCCACTGGGGGTCGCCGTCGTGGACGATGCCGATCAGGCGCCAGTGGGCGCCCCGGGGCACGCCGGGCGTGACGGACAGGCTCCAGCCGAGCTCTTCGAGCAGGCGGTCGGCCTTGCGGTGGTTGCAGGTCATGCAGGAGGCGACGCAGTTCTCCCAGACGTGCTTGCCGCCTCGGCTGCGGGGGTGCACGTGGTCGATCGTCTCGGCCCGGCGGCCGCAGTAGGCGCAGCGGTAGTTGTCGCGGCGCATGAGGGCGGCGCGGGTCAGGGGCACGCGGGTGCGGTACGGGATGCGCACGTAGCGGCGCAGCCGGATGACCGAGGGGACCTCGATCGCCATCGTCGCGGAGTGCAGGATCGCGCCGGTGGTGTCGTGATGGACGACTTCGGCCTTCTCCCGGAGCACGAGGCAGACCGCCCGCCGGAGCGGAAGCGTGGTGAGTGGTTCGTACGTCGCGTTCAGGAGGAGGACTTGTCGCATCAGACGCCCTCCACCGGGCCGTGCGGGTCTGTCGCCTCGGCGGACGCGCGCCAGCGCGCCTCGCACCGAGGCCCGACTATTGTCTCCGGCACCTGCGCACCCATTAAGAGGACCTCCCCAGGGGCGAACCGAACCCGAAATCAGTGTGGCCCCTGAGAAGGCCGTCCGCTACCCCATTAATCCCCAGATGCGCAGGAGCTTGAACGCAAAAGGCTCCCGCCATCACGGTCCGTGGTGGCGGGAGCCCGGTGCGCATCACCCGGCGCGCCCCTGCGGGCACGCCGGGTGCCCGGCCTAGGCGGCGGGTGCTTCCGCGGTCGTGGGCGCCTTCACCGCCGGCGCGGTGGAGGAGCCGGGCGAGGTCGCCGTGCCCCCAGGCGCGGCGGGGCCCTGCTGCCAGGTCATCCGGCCGTTGATCTGCACGGTCCCGGAGGCGTCCGACGGCAGTTCGGCGACCACGACGCCCTTGCGCTCCTCCCCGGCCTTCATCGTGCCGTACTCGCACCTGATCGCGGTCGCGGTGACGGCGCACGGCGCGTCCACCGACCGGACCTTCAGCATCGGCGTCAGCTTGTGGGTCAGCAGCACCTTGTTGACGCTCTCCCCGCCGACGTTCTTGACCGACCAGCGCCAGGTGACCGTGTCGCCCGCCTCCGCGACCTCCGGCGCGGAGTAGGTGAACTCGACCTTCCCGACCGCCGTGACCGCGTTCGCCGGCGTGGCCGAGGCCAGCAGGGACAGGCCCAGCGCTGTCGCACCGAACGCGGCGCGGCCGCGGCGTCCCCTGACGATGCCCTTCATCTTCAACCCCCGTTTGGAAGAGCTCATTGATCGTTTCCACTTCTACCGAAGATGACCTGCGCGTTCATCTCGCCACACGGGCCGCGGCGGTCGCCGTCGCCGGGACTTCCCCGCGACATGACGGGCCCGTGACGCCCGCGCCGACGAACGCCTTGCCTCGGCCGTTACAGTGCGAGCCATGAGCCGACCCGCGTACCCGTCCGCGCCGCGCCAGGACATCGTCGACGAGTTGCACGGCCACCGGGTGCCCGACCCGTACCGCACGCTGGAGGACAGGCGGAGCGAGGAGACCGAGAAGTGGCTGAGCGCGCAGGACGACCTGTTCCACGCCTCGGTGGACGGCCTCCCCGGGCGGGATCACCTGCGGCGGCGGCTCGGTGAGCTGCTGGCCGCGGGCAGCGTCGGCTCCCCGGTGTGGCGGGGCGAGCGGCGTTTCTTCATGCGGCGCACGGCCGAGCAGGAGCACCCGGTGCTCTACACCGTCGACCCCGACGGCACCGAACGTACGCTGCTGGACCCGATGGCGCTCGACCCGGAGGGCACGACCACGCTGGACGGGTGGCAGCCCGACAAGGAGGGGCGCCGCCTGGCCTACCGGATCTCGACCGGCGGCGACGAGGAGTCGCTCCTGTACGTGATCGACGTGGCGACCGGCGACCTGGTCGAGGGGCCGATCGACCGCAGCCGCTACTCGGCCACCGCGTGGCTGCCCGGCGGGGAGGCGTTCTACTACGTGCGGCGGCTGCCCGCGGACGGCGTCCCGGAGGGCGAGGACCAGTACCACCGGCGCGTCTACCTGCACCGCGTGGGCACCGACCCGGACACCGACGACGTGCTGGTCTTCGGTGACGGCAGGGACAAGACCAACTACTACGGCGTCTCGGTGAGCCGGGACGGCCGCTGGCTGACGATCAGCTCGTCGCAGGGCACCGCGCCGCGCAACGACCTGTGGATCGCGGACCTGTCGGCGTCGCCGCCCGACCGGCCCGCCCTGCGCGTCGTCCAGGAGGGCGTGGACGCCGCGACCGGCCTGCGGGTGGGGCGCGACGGCCGTGCCTACGTCTTCACCGACCGCGACGCGCCCCGTTCACGGTTGTGCGTCGCCGACCCCGCCGGCCCGTCGTACGGCACCTGGCGCGACCTCCTCCCCGAGGATCCGGAGGCCGTCCTCTCCGACTACGCGATCCTCGACGACCTCGACCGGCCCGTCCTGCTGGCGGGCTGGACCCGGCACGCGATCAGCGAGATCACCGTGCACGACCTGGCCACGGGCGAGCGGCTCGGGACGGTCCCGATGCCGGGGCTCGGCTCGATCGGCGGCATCGTCGAACGCCCCGAGGGCGGGCACGAGGCGTGGTTCGGCTACACCGACAACGTGACGCCATCGTCGGTCATGCACTACGACGCGCGCACCGGCGAGACCACGCTGTGGGCGTCCGCGCCCGGCACGGTCGCCGTGCCGGAGATCGAGGCGCGGCAGATCACCTACGACTCGTTCGACGGCACCGAGGTCCGCATGCTGGTCCTCGCCCGCCCGGGGCCGCGCGAGCCGCGCCCGGCGATCCTGTACGGGTACGGCGGATTCAACGTGCCGCTCACCCCCGCCTACTCCGCCGGCGTCCTCGCCTGGGTGGAGGCGGGCGGCGTCTACGCGATCGCCAACCTGCGCGGCGGCAGCGAGGAGGGCGAGGAGTGGCACCGCGCGGGCATGCGCGACAGGAAGCAGAACGTCTTCGACGACTTCCACGCCGCCGCCGAGAGGTTGCGCGCCGACGGCTGGGCGAGCCGGCTCGCGATCTCCGGCGGCTCCAACGGCGGCCTGCTCGTCGGCGCGGCGCTGACCCAGCGCCCCGACCTGTACGACGCGGTGGTCTGCTCGGCGCCGCTCCTGGACATGGTCCGGTACGAGCGGTTCGGGCTGGGCGAGACGTGGAACGACGAGTACGGCACCGCCGCCGACCCGGACGAGTTCGAGTGGCTGCTCGGGTACTCCCCGTACCACCACGTCCGCGAGGGCGTCGCCTACCCCGCCACCCTGTTCACGATCTTCGACAGCGACACCCGGGTCGACCCGATGCACGCCCGCAAGATGTGCGCCGCGCTCCAGCACGCCACCGCGTCCGACGCGCCGGTCCTGCTCCGCAACGAGTCGGACGTGGGCCACGACGCCCGGTCGGTCAGCCGGTCGATCGGCCTGACCGTGGACACCCTGTCGTTCATGGCCGCGCACACCGGGCTGGTGCCGTCGGTCACATCGGTGGCCGACGACAATTGACTCGTGGTCGAATAACGGGGTGAGCCGAGTGCTGAACCGCGCCGCCCTGGACCGTGTCCGCGATCTGCTGGACGACGATCCGCTGGACGGCGATCCGCCCGAGCCGCACGACGGTTATCTCGACCTGCTCGACGCCGAGCCGACCCCGACGGTCGCGCAGCGCGTCATGCAGTCGACGTTCCTGCCCCAGATCTACGAACGGGTCTGGCGCCCGGTCGGCTTCAACCTCGCCAAGGGCTGGCCGGTCGGCCCCGACACCGCCACCGAGCAGGCGCTGGCCCGGAGCTGGCTCGGCCTCGGACGGCCCGGCGACGTGGACAGACCCGCCGCGACCGTGCTGGACGTGGCCTGCGGCCCGGGCAACGTCACCCGCGCCCTCGCCGCGGGCGTCGGCGGGGACGGCCTGGTCGTCGGGCTCGACGCCGCCCGCGGCATGCTCGCCCGCGCCGCCGCCGACGGCTCCGCCGGCACCGCCGACGGACACGGCGGCGGACATGGAGGCGGACATGGAGGCGGACATGGAGGCGGGCAGGGCGCCGACCACGGCGACATCGTGTACGTCCGAGGCAACGCCGTCGACCTGCCCTTCCGTTCGGGCACGTTCGACGCCGTCTGCTGCTTCGGCGCCCTCTATCTCTTCGACGACCCCTGGGCCGCCGTCGACGGCATGGCCCGCGTCCTCACGCCGGGCGGCCGGCTGGTCATCCTCACCACCCGCCGCCCGTTCCTGCCGGTCAGCCGCCTCGGCAGCGAGGTCGTCGGCGCCCTCTCCGGCGTCCGCATGTTCGGCGACCGCGAGGTGACCGGCGAGCTCGCCGCCCGGGGCTTCACCGACCTGAAACAGCGCCGCTATCCCCTGATGCAGATGGTGGCGGCCCGGCGTCCCTGAGCTGCGGGCCACTGAACCGCGGGCCCCCGAACCGCGGACCGTGCCATCCCGGGGACCGGGCCGCGGCCAGGCCCGGCCCCCGAGACCGCGGAACGTCAGCGAAGCCGTTTTTCGAGGTAGATGTTGACGATGCCGCCGATCAGCTCGCGGCGGATCTCCTTCCAGCCGAAGGTGCGGTAGAGCTCGAGGGCGGGGCCCTGGAGTTCGGTGGTGTCGGCCCGGAGGACGCGATAGCCGAAGTCGGCGGCACGTTCTTCCAGGGCGCGTACGATGGCGGTACCGAAACCACGGCGCTGCACGCCGGGGCGGACGCGGAGGCGCACCATTTCGACGGCGTCCAGGGTGGGCAGGCCGGTGACGGCGTACCCGCCGAACGCTCGCGAGCTGCCGCCGGGGACGAGATCGGCGCGGCGCAGGCCGCCCATGGCGACGATCACGCCGTCGAGCTCGCCGACGATGAACTCCCCGTCGTTGCGGAGATAGATGTCCTCCATTCGGAAGAAGTCGTGGTCGTAGTAGACGCCGTCGCCGGGGCGCAGGCCCACCTGGGCCAGCCCCTCTCGATGGAGTTCGAGAACGGTGTCGTGGTCGGTGGCACGGTACCGACGGATGCGCAGGTCGCCGAAGGTCCATACGGGCGGCTCCTGCTGGAGCCGGACCAGGGCTGCGCGAGTGCTGTCCACTCCCCCAGTGGTGAACTCTGGACGGCGCGGAAGGGGGGTGCCGTCCTGTGGTGCCATGGCCTCGCGCTCAGACCTGCTCGGCGGGTGGGACGGCAGGAGTGGACCTGGTCGGGCTCTTCACCGAGGGCGCGGCCAACGCCTCGTAGAAGTCCTTGAGCGCGGAGATCTCGCCGTGCTTGGCGTTCACGGCGGCTCCGAGCTGGCGGGCCCGGTGGACCAGGATGTCGGAACGATGCTCGCCGGGCAGTTCCAGGATGGCGTCCCGGCCGGCGTTGAGCGCCGCCTCCGGATGACCCGCATGGAGTTTGCAGGCCGCCCGGTCGAGGCGGACGAGCGTCATGTCGACCCAGTCGGTCGGCGAGTAGAGCGTGAGCGCGTGGCTCAGCACCTCGTCGCCGTGCTGGTGATCCCCGAGGTTGGTGAAGGTGTCGCCCTCGTAGAACGCCATCTGCCGGTCGGTGAACCCGAACGCCAGATCGCCGGTCTGCGTCTTGGAGAGCTGGTCGAAGACGGAACGGCCGCGGACGAGGGCACGCCGTGCGCTGGGCGCGGCGTCGCTGCGGCCGCGCAGCGCCAGCTGGCCGAGGGCGCGTGCCTCGACCGCGGGAGCCATCGCCGCCGCCACGCCGGGAGTCCGGCCCGCGAGGTCCTGCGCCTTGCGGGCCAGGTGCAGGGCTTCGCGCGGGTCGCCGTAGTACATCGGCACCAGCGACTCGCGCACCGTCACCCAGGCGCGCAGCTGGCGGTCACCGGTCTCGTCCGCCGCGGTGCGTGCGGTGCGGAAGAACGAGCGGGCGAGCCGATGGTCGCCCAGGTTGATCATGATCAGGCCGGACAGTCCGGAGAGCTGCGCGGCGATCCGGCACAACCGCTCCTGGAGCTCGACGGGCTGCCGCTTGTCGCACATGCGGCGTACCTCGCTGAAGTCCAGCAGCACGTCGCACAACATCCGCAGCGACGGGGTCGCCTGATACTGCTGGCCGTAGCCGAGAGTGGTCTCCTCCCACTGGTCGAGCATGGTCGGCGACACGGTGGCGCTGACCAGGGTGTCGTCCATCTTGCGACGAAGGTTGTCCACCGCCCCAAGAAATTGACCGTCGAGCGCCACGCCCGCGCCGGCCAGCAGTTGCAGAAGGGTTCTACGAAGCACGATGTCCTCCTCTCCTACATCGACGGAGATGGGGGCGTCGGCGCGGTCAGGCCCCCGTAGTTCGTTGACTGACATCCACTGACGATCGTCGGGCCGGGGTATCACGACCGACCCGACGAGAGGCGCGGGCTCCTCGGGCGCCCGCCTCTCGGCCATCCTCCGGTCCGCCGGCCGCAGGGGACCCGCCTCGCCCGGCCACCCCACCGTCCCGGAGCCGTTGACGGCGCCGGGTCGGACCGCGTGACCGCGGCCGCAGATGCAGGGGCTCTGAAAGCCGAGCTCGTCGGGCTCCACGCGGTAGACGGCGCAGAGGTAGTGCAGGTACTCGGGACCGGGGCGCTTGTATCCGCTCTCGTACGCCGACAGCAAGGTCTCCCCAAGGCGTGGGAGGGGCTTGCCTTCGACCTCGTAGAGCGCCCGGACCTGAGCGACGATGTCGGACAGCGCGACACCATGGGAAAGGCGGTGCGCCTTGACCCTGCTGGTGCCGAACAGCGGCCCGCATTGATCGTGGATCTCACCCGCGATCTCTATGGCACAACGTCCACGCGCCAGACCATGCGCGCGAATTCTGCGAGCAATGTCCGTTTCTTTCCGAGGGGGGTCCGACATCGATTCCGGCCTCCTCACCGCTGAGCCCGAAGCCGGTCCTCACAAGGGGAAGGGACCCGCTCCGGTCACGGCGACCGGTCCTAGATGGCCACGACAGATAATCTCTCGCGCACGCAGCGTAACTCTCGCAACGGGGCAGGCCAAGCCATTCTCATCTAAACCGAGGCGCTCCGAAGGGAGGTTCCGCCCCCGGGTAGAGATTCTTCCTCCGAGTAGGGGTGAACCTCCCCCTGAGGTGGGGCAATCCCGTACTTCGACGGACGGCACCCCCCTTGACCCACCACCGTGAGAGTTGCAATTCTCGCCCCGAGTAACGAAGCGCATTCAGAGAGTTCGATCACACGGGAACGTCCGAGCAGTCCTCGTAGCACGAACGACCGGAGGGGGTGCGCAGGTGGTCAGCGACAGACGCGTCGGCTACCTCGAGGAGCTGGAGCACGAACTGGACACGCGCGGGCTGGTGGCCCGTGTGGTCAGGACCCGCTCGGGGCCGGCCTTCCTGCGCGTCGTCAACCCGGAGGCCGCGAGCCTCGCGGAGGACGTCACGTGCGCGCCGGCCCCTGAATCGCACGACCACTACTACTGGTGGTCCTGGGGAGAGCGCATGCACCGCGTGGACGATCCCGGCGGCGCCGCGATCAAGCTGGCGCACGTCTTGCAGGCGTACCGCCGCGAGACGCGCAGCCTCGAACACCACGGTGCCGATGTCCGAGGGCTCGGCGTGCCCGGCCGTGAGGCCCATGCCGCCGGACCGTCGAGGGAGTGGCCGCCAGGCCACCGATGAGCCGGGCGTGTCCCGCGGGACTGCGGCCGGAACGGCGCGGCAGCCGCACCCCGCGGGACACGTTCGTCACCTCCCGGCGCGGGCACGGGCGGTTCAGCGACGGGCCCGCGCCACGGGCGCCCGGGACGCGCCATAGAGAGAGGCCCGTCACGTTTCCGAGACATCGCCGTACCGGCGATGACCGGCCGAGCCGGACCGGCGACCCGGTCCGCTCCCCCGGCACCGCCGTCCGTGGCCGGGCCCGCTCCTTGCGGCCCCGGCGACGACACGTCCCCTGCCTGCCGCGGATCTGAGACCCACGCCCGTACTCGGGTCCGCGGCTCAAGGTCAGATCCTCCCCGGCCGAGTCCCGCCGACTCGCCCGGCGCCGTACGAACCGCTCGTTACCGTCCCCTACGATCGGCTCGTACGTCCGCCGCAGGTCCACGGCGACATGGCGGAGACATCCACAAACCGGCCGGGGAGGGTCTGTCACATGCCGCTCGCCACCACGACGCTCGCCCTGGGCTCCGTGCTGCCCTGGCAGTCGGACGTCACGCCCGAGCAGGCGTGCGCTTCCCAGGACCCCAGCGTCTCCTGCCGCATCGTGTGGAACGTCTCCCACAACGAGTCCTTCACCAGGTTCTTCAAGACCTGGCTCGACACGCCGCTCAACACGATCTTCTGGATCGTCGTGACGCTGCTGGTCGCGCTGATCCTGCGCAGCATGGCGCACCGGGCGATCACCAGGATCACGATCCGCATGGCCGAGGGCACCATGTCGGAGAAGATCCGCGAGCGCACCCGGACGTCGTTCGAGGGCTCGCCCGCCCTGCTCAACCAGCGCCGCGCCAACCGCGCCAGGACGCTCGGGTCGGTGCTGCGCTCCATCGCGTCCGTCCTGATCATGGGCACCGCGGCGTTCAGCGTGCTCGGGTCGCTGGGCCTCAACCTCGCCCCGATCCTGGCCAGCGCCAGCGTGATCGGCGTGGCGGTCGGCTTCGGCGCGCAGAACATCGTCAAGGACCTCCTGGCCGGGCTGTTCATGCTCCTCGAGGACCAGTACGGCGTCGGCGACTTCATCGACGTCGGCACCGCCAAGGGCACCGTCGAGGCCGTCACCCTGCGCGTGACGCGCATGCGCGACGTCAACGGCGTGGTCTGGTACGTGCCCAACGGCGAGATCAAGAAGGTCGGCAACGAGTCGCAGAACTGGGGCCGTGCCGTCCTCGACATCCCGGTCGACATCCAGGAGGACACCGAGCGGGTCAAGGGGATCCTCCAGGAGACCGCCGAGGCGATGGCCGCCGACGCCGACTGGAAGGAACTGGTCCTGGAGGAGCCGTCGGTGTGGGGCGTGCAGGCGCTGGCCGGCGACGCGGTGATCGTCCGCGTGGTGATCAAGACCGCTCCGGGCAAGCAGGCCGAGGTGGCCCGCGAGCTGCGCGAACGCGTCAAGAAGGCGTTCGACGAGGCCGGGATCTCCGTCGCCACACCGGCTCCCGCGTCCTGAGGTGACCTGTCCCACACCGCCGGCCGGACGCGAGCACATAGGGTGGGAGGCGCGATGACACGACAGGTGACGTTCTACGAGGCGGTCGGCGGCGAGGAGACCTTCCGGAGGCTGGTCCACCGCTTCTACCAGGGTGTCGCTGACGACCCCCTGCTGCGCCCGCTGTACCCGGAAGAGGACCTCGGCCCCGCCGAGGACCGCCTGCGGCTCTTCCTCATCCAATACTGGGGCGGGCCCAGCACCTACAGCGAGCAGCGCGGCCATCCGCGGTTGCGCATGCGGCACGTGCCGTTCGTCATCGGCGAGGCCGAGCGCGACGCCTGGCTGCACCACATGCGCGAGGCCGTGGACGAGCTGGATCTTCCCGAGCAGCTCGAAACGATGCTCTGGAACTACATGACGATGGCCGCGCAGAGCATGGTGAACGCGCCCCGCTGACCGGGTAGATCGGCGGGTATGCCCCCTCCTCCCGCGGACCCGTCCCCCTCCCCCTCGCCCCTCCCCTGGTGGCGCGACGCCGTCGTGTACGAGGTGTACGTGCGCAGCTTCGCCGACTCCGGCGGCGACGGCGACGGCGACCTCCAGGGCGTGCGCTCACGGCTCGGTCACCTGCGCGACCTGGGCGTGGACGCGCTGTGGCTCACCCCGTTCTACCGCTCGCCGCTGGCCGACGGCGGCTACGACGTGGCGGACTACCGCGACGTGGACCCGCGGTTCGGCACGCTCGCCGACTTCGACGCGCTGGTCGCGGACGCGCACGCGCACGGCCTGCGGGTGATCGTCGACATCGTTCCCAACCACACGTCCGAACGGCATCCGTGGTTCCAGGAGGCCCTCGCGGCACCGCCCGGAGCCCCGGCCCGGGACCGGTATCTCTTCCGCCGGGGTAAAGGATCATCCTCCGGTGGAGGTTCCTCTACCGCCGGTGCGGAAGATCTTCCTCCGTTGGATGAGGAATCCGCTCCCGGGGAGGCGCCGCCCAACGACTGGCCCTCGACCTTCGGCGGCCCGGCCTGGACGCGGCTTCCCGACGGCGAGTGGTACCTGCACCTGTACGCGCCCGAGCAGCCCGACCTCAACTGGCGTCACCCCGAGGTGCGGCGGGAGTTCGAGGACATCCTGCGCTTCTGGCTCGACCGCGGGGTGGACGGCTTCCGGATCGACGTGGCGGCCGGCCTGTTCAAGGACCCCGAGTTCACCGATCTCGCGGGGCGCGGCAAGCATGTCGTCGACGGCCCGATCTACAGCCGTCCCGAGGTCCACCAGGTCTACCGGGAGTGGCGGCGCGTCCTCGACTCCTACGACGGCGAACGTATGGCGATCGGCGAGGTGTGGGCCACCGGCCCCGACGACCTCGCGCTCTTCCTGCGCCCGGACGAGCTGCACCAGGTGTTCCAGTTCGATCTCCAGCTCGCGCACTGGTCCGCGGCCTCGTTCCGCGAGGTCGTCTCGGCCGCGCTGGCGGCCGTCGCCCCGACCGGCTCGGCCCCGACGTGGGTGCTGTCCAGCCATGACGCCGTCCGGCACACCACCCGGTACGACCGGCCGCCGGGGTCGGGCCTGCCCAGGGCCCGCGCCGCCCTGCTGTTCATGCTGGCGCTGCCGGGCTCGGCGTACCTCTACCAGGGCGAGGAGCTGGGCCTGCCCGAGGTCGTCGACCTGCCGGACGAGGCGTTGCAGGACCCGATCTGGCTGCGGTCCGGCGGCACGCTGCGCGGGCGGGACGGCTGCCGGGTGCCGCTGCCCTGGTCGGGAACGAGCGAGCCGTACGGGTTCGGTCCCGACGGTACCCGGCCGTGGTTGCCGATGCCGGACGGCTGGGCCCGCCTCACGGCCGAGGCCCAGCGTGACGACCCGTCCTCGACGTTGTCGTTCTACCGGCGGGCCCTGCGGCATCGCCGCGATCTCGTCCCGGGCCTGCCCCCGGCGCTGGAGTGGGTGGACGCTCCCGGCACCGCGGTCTTCTTCCGCCGCGGCCCGCTGACCTGCGTCCTCAACTGCGGCACGGAGCCCGTCGCGCTCCCCTCGTCCACCGGCGACGACCGCGTCCTGATCTCCAGCGTCCCGCTGCCGCCGGACGCCCGGCACCTCCCCGCCGACACCGCCGCCTGGCTGATCACCTCCTGACCCGAGGTCGGCGGCGGTTCCGAGCGGAACACCCTGGCCGTGCGAGGGCCACCGCCCCGGTCGCGGTGAGGCCGCCCGGACGCGAAGGCCCGCGCCACGGCGCACATGCACCGTGGCGCGGGCCTCGCGCTCGTCAGAGACGGCCGAACGGGCTCACCGGGTCACAACCGCGGGCGTCCCTGGAGCACCAGCGGGTCGACCGCGTCGGACGGCACGGTCGGGGTGGTCAGGGCCTTGGTCTGCGCCTGCACGCCCGCCCAGCGGAGCAGGTCGGCGATCGCCTTGGCGCGCTCGGCCTCCGGCAGGGTCGCGATCAGCCGGCCGCTGTGGTTCATGCCGGGCGCGGTGTAGACGGCCGAGTCACGGGTGCCCTTGCCCAGGCGGAAAGGCTCCGAGCCCCACGGGTCGTTCGCCCCGTACAGGAACATGAGCTTGTCGCCGCGCGTCCGCACCCAGTGGTCGATGTCGCGCATCGCCTTGCTGTGGTCGAACCGCATCGGGATGTCCCGCGGGACGTACGTGCGCGGCTGGTAGGTGCTCTCGTAGCGCAGCAGCGGGCGCAGGTGCGTGAACTGCGGCGTGGGCCAGCCCAGCTGGGTGCCCGCCTGGTAGTAGTACGGGACGTACGGCGCCAGGCCCTGGTCGGTGTAGAACGAGATCCCCGCGATCGAGTCGAGGCTCTTGTAGAGATCGTCGTCGGAGGCGTCCAGCTTCGGCAGCGTCGCGCAGTCCGACTGCAGCGCGTACTGCCAGAAGCCCCACTCGTAGTCCATCACCGAGTTCTCGAACGCGCGGTCCGGCGTGCGCAGGATGTCGAACGTCCAGCCGTTCGCGGCGGCGTCGGCGGCGAAGCGCTCGAGCATCGCCGGGCGCCGCTTGAGCAGCTCGCGCGCCAGGCTCTTCACGTGCGCCCGGCACTGCGCGTCGGTGCCGACGGTCGCGAAGAACCGGTCGTACGCCGAGTCCTCCCGGTTGTCGACGTCGTTGGGCGCCACGTACACGACGCTGCCGTCGACGTCACGCGGGTAGAACCGCTTGTGGTAGACGACCGACATGCCGCCCTTGCTGGCCCCGGTCGAGATCCAGCGCGCGTCGTAGATCTTCTTCAGCGCCTGGATGATCCGGTGCTCGTCGGTCGCGGCCTGCCAGATCGTGTCCTTCGTCCAGTCGGCCGGCTCCGGGCGCGACGGCGTGAAGTAGCGGTACTCGATCGAGATCTGGTTGCCGTCGACCAGCGCCGTCGGCTCGGTCCTGAACATCGTCTCGGGCGTGTTGTAGCCGCTGGTGTAGCGCACCATCGGCCGGTCGGCCGCCTTGTGCTGGAGCATGATCCGCTGCTCGAACCAGCGGCCGCCCGGGCGCCGGTGGTCGACCGGCTGCCGGTACTTCAGCCAGAACCAGCGGTGGCCGGGCAGGGTGGAGGGCTTCTCCTCCACCGTCATGCCCTTGATCGCCTTGAGCCGCGCCGCGATGTCGTCGCCGGGCGCCGCCGCCACGGCGGGGGCCGCCTGCGCGGAGGCGGTGACGCCGAGGCCCGCGGCCAGTCCCGCGGCGAGCGCCAGCGCCAGGGCACCTCGAGAAACGTTTCCCATCGTCCGCCCTTCGTGTGGGGTCTCCACAATTCGCGGACGAGACATTAGAGGCAGAGATGGGGCGAAAACGGATTCATGTTTCCCTTGTTATTCATCCGTGACACCCCGGTTGTCCCGCCACACGATCCGGCCGGTTCCGGGCGTTGTCGCCCGTTCCGGCGAGGCATACCGTCGGCCTGGGGGCGGCCTCTCGGTAGCCGCTCCGTTCCGCGCAGTGATCTCAGTGAGGAGACACGCGATGTTCATTCAGGTCATCCAGGGCAAGGTCGGCGACGCCGGCGAGGTCAAGGAGGCGCTGGACCGCTGGGCCCGCGACCTCGCGCCGGGCGCGATCGGCTGGCTGGGCAGCACCGCCGGGGTCACCGACGACGGGACCTTCGTGGCGCTCGCCCGCTTCGAGAGCCAGGACGCGGCCCGCCGCAACAGCGACCGTCCCGAGCAGGGCCAGTGGTGGGCGGAGACGTCCAAGCTCTTCACCGGCACGGTGACGTTCCACGACTGCGCCGAGATCGAGGTCTGGTTCGCCCCGAGCTCGGACGACGCCGGCTTCGTCCAGGTCATCCAGAACCGGGTCACCGACTTCGCCGGGCTCGCCGCCTACATGAGGAGGCTGGACGACAAGCCGATGCGCGAGTTCCGGCCGGACATCATCGGCGGCCTCAGCGCCGCCCACGGCGACGGCGGCATCACCGAGGTCCTCTACTTCACCTCCGAGGCCGCGGCCAGGGAGGGCGAACGTAAGGAGCAGCCCGCCGAGATGCGGGCGCAGATGGAGCGGATGATGGAGTTCTACGAGGGCGAGCCCGCCTACCTCGACCTCCGCACCCCCTGGCTCTACTCGCGTTAGCCCGGGGCGTGGGACGGCGGGTGCAGCGCGTATCCGTCGTCCCACGGCGCCAGCCGTTCGAAGAGCCGCTCGTCGTGCCAGCGCCCGTCCACGTGGATGTGCCGCCGGGCGATGCCCACCTGGGCGAAGCCGTTGCGCGCCAGCACCCGCCGCGACGCGTCGTTGTCGACCCGGGTGAACGCCTCCACCCGATGCAGCCCGAGGTCGCCGAACGCGAGCTCCAGCACCTGCCGCACCGCCTCGGTCGCGACACCGCGCCCCGCGCGCTCCCGCGCCACCCAGTAGCCGACGAAACAGCTCTGCAGCGGCCCGCGCAGGATGTTGTTGAGGGTGATCCGGCCGGCGATCCCGCCGTCCACGAGGATCACGCCGGCCCACATCTCACCGGCGGCGTGCGCCCGGACGAGGTCGCGCGCGTTGTCCCGCTGCCCGGCGACGGTGAAGTAACCGTCGTCCCGCAGCGGCTCCCACGGGCGCAGGTACTCGCGGTTGGCCTGGTAGAGCGCCGCCAGCTCCTCCGCGTCGTCCACCCGCAGCGGGCGCAGCCGGACGGCGGCGGCGGTCGCGTCCACCGCGCCGGCGGGCGCCGACAGCTCGGTGAGCGTCATCGCCCGGCCGGATCCAGGTAGCGGCCGATGAACTCGCGCTCCTCCGGGGTGAAACGCCGCAGCCGGTTGCCCGCCACGTCGAACGCGACCAGCGTGGAGGTGGCGGTCGCGTAGACGTTGTCGTCGTCGCGCACCTCGTAGGCCAGCTTGAACGAGGCGGCCCGCGCCTCGGTCACCCACGTCTCGACCCGGACCGGGTAGACCGTGGGCTGCAACGGCAGCTTGTAGTCGATCTCGTGCCGCGAGATCACCATGCCCCGTACGGGCTGCTCCCCCTTGCGCACCGGGTCGCCGTGGAACATCTCCAGCCGCGCGTCCTCGAGGTACCCCAGGAACTTGACGTTGTTGACGTGCCCCTGCGAGTCGATGTCGCCGAACCGGAGGTAGAACTCGTACACGTGACGGAAGTCCGCCGGGGGCAGGTTCTTTCGCTGCATGTCCTCGCCTGGGGGTCGCGGGTGTCGGACAGATGGTACCGATCACGCGGCACGGATCCTTGTCCCGTAACGAGCACTTTACGGGCGCGGGTCCGATGCTCGGCCCCGGTGTGATCCACACCACTGGGCCCCGCCGACCGGCGCGAACGCGAGCGCCCGCCCCGAAAACGCGGGCGGATCCCGGAAACGCGAGCGCCGCCCGGACGCGGGGTCCGGGCGGCGCTTCGGCGACGACGATCAGTCGCGGGTGAGCTTGCGGTGGGTGACCCGGTGCGGGCGGGCCGCGTCGGCGCCCAGGCGCTCGATCTTGTTCTTCTCGTAGTCGGCGAAGTTGCCCTCGAACCAGAACCAGCTCGAACCCTCTTCCCAGGCCAGGATGTGGGTCGCGATGCGGTCGAGGAACCACCGGTCGTGCGAGGTGATCACGGCGCAGCCGGGGAACTCCAGCAGCGCGTTCTCCAGGCTGGACAGGGTCTCGGTGTCGAGGTCGTTGGTCGGCTCGTCCAGCAGCAGCACGTTGCCGCCCTGCTTGAGCGTCAGCGCCAGGTTGAGCCGGTTGCGCTCACCGCCCGACAGGACGCCGGACGCCTTCTGCTGGTCAGGACCCTTGAACCCGAACGCCGCCACGTAGGCCCTGGACGGCATCTCGACCTGGCCGACCTTGATGTGGTCGAGCCCGTCGGAGACGACCTCCCAGACGTTCTTCTTCGGGTCGATCCCGCCGCGCCCCTGGTCGACGTAGGAGATCTGCACCGTGTCGCCGATCCGCAGCCGGCCGGAGTCGGGCTGCTCGTCGCCGATGATCATCCGGAACAACGTCGTCTTGCCGACGCCGTTGGGGCCGATGACGCCGACGATGCCGTTCGGCGGCAGGGTGAACGAGAGCTTCTCCATGAGGAGCCGGTCGTCGAAGCCCTTGGTCAGGTCCTCGGCCTCGATCACCAGGTTGCCCAGGCGCGGGCCCGGCGGGATCTGGATCTCCTCGAAGTCGAGCTTGCGGGTCTTGGCGGCCTCGGACGCCATCTCCTCGTACCGCTGGAGACGCGCCTTGCTCTTGGTCTGCCGGGCCTTGGGGTTGGACCGGACCCACTCCAACTCGTCCTGGAGGCGCTTCTTGCGCTTGGCGTCCTTGTTGCCCTCGACCTTGAGGCGCTCGGCCTTCTTCTCCAGGTAGGTGGAGTAGTTGCCCTCGTACGGGAAGAGCCGGCCGCGGTCGACCTCGCAGATCCAGCCCGCGACGTTGTCGAGGAAGTACCGGTCGTGGGTGACGGCCAGGACGGTGCCCTCGTACTTCTCCAGGTACTGCTCCAGCCACTGCACGCTCTCGGCGTCCAGGTGGTTGGTGGGCTCGTCGAGCAGCAGCAGGTCGGGGTGCTCCAGCAGCAGCTTGCAGAGCGCGACCCGGCGGCGCTCACCACCCGACAGCTGGGTCACCGGCAGGTCGCCCGGGGGGCACCGCAGCGCGTCCATCGCCTGCTCGAGCTGGCTCTCCAGGTCCCACGCGTTGCGATGGTCGAGCTGCTCCTGCAGCTTGCCCATCTGCTCCATGAGCTCGTCGGAGTAGTCCGTCGCCATCTTCTCGGCGATCTCGTTGAACCGGTCGAGCATGCCCTTGGTCTCGGCCACCCCCTCCTCGACGTTGCCGAGGACGGTCTTGTCCTCGTTCAACGGAGGCTCCTGCTGGAGGATGCCGACCGTGAAACCGGGCATCAGGCGGGCTTCACCGTTGGACGGCTGCTCAATGCCGGCCATCATCCGCAGCAGCGTCGACTTGCCCATGCCGTTGGGGCCCAGGACACCGATCTTGGCCCCGGGCAGGAAGCTCATGGTGACGTCGTCGAGAACGACCTTGTCACCGTGCGCCTTGCGCACACGCTGGAACGTGTAGATGTACTCCGCCATATAGTCAAGCCTAGGGCCTCCCGGACACCAGTCGTTGCAGCGTCGGGCACCGGACCCCGCTCGATCACCGCACCGCGCGTCCCGGTTCAGCCGTCGGTGGCCTTGGGGCCCTCGATGGCGGGCAGGCAGACGCGGTCGCGGCCGGACTCCTTGGCGCGGTAGAGGGCCAGGTCGGCGGCGGCGAGCAGCTCGATGAGGTCCTCGCCGTGCATGCGGAAGAGCGAGACCCCGACCGAGATGGTGACGGCGACCGTGCCCTCCTCGGCCGGGACGGCCAGGCGGCGGACACGGCCGCGGAGGCGTTCGGCCACCCGGCAGGCCTCCACCGTGTCGGCACCGGGCAGGAGCACCACGAACTCCTCGCCGCCGAAACGGCCGACGACGTCGTAGTCGCGCAGCTGGCTGCACAGGGTGCTGGCGACGCCGATCAGCACCTGGTCGCCGACCAGGTGGCCGTGGGTGTCGTTGACCCGCTTGAAGTGGTCGATGTCGATCAGCAGCAGCGCCAGCGGGTCGTGCGAGCGCTGGGCGCGGGCGAGCTCGGTGTCGGCCTCGCGCTGCCAGGCGGCGGCGTTGAGCAGGCCGGTCTTGGCGTCGGTGCGGGCGGCGGCCTGGAGCTGCTGGTGCATCAGGCTGCGCTGCAGCAGGACGACCGGCGGCAGGGTGAGCAGGAGGAGGAACGGCGAGAGGGCGCTGGTGATCGCCACCAGGACGCCGACGCAGAGCTCGACGACGTCGAGCAGGAGGCTCTCGCGGTTCCAGAGGACGTCCCGCCAGCGGCTCTCCGGGGTCGCGGCATGGGCGGCCACGGCCACGATCGCGGTGTTGACCACGGTGAACAGCCCGGCGCAGGCCACCGCCAGCGGGATGCCCGGGTAACCGTCGATCACCCAGGTGGGGTCGCCCGCCAGCGGCTCGGGGACCACCAGATGGAAGACGACGGAGGCGAACGCGCCCGCCAGGCCCAGGGCGGCGGTGACCAGCACGCGCCGGTGGAGCAGCGTGCGGCGGACCCGGAACTGCAGCAGTATCTGCAGCGGGATCGGGGCCAGCAGCGCGTAGACGGGCGGCAGCAGCAGGGCCACCGGCAGCCACCAGGACGACAGCAGGTCGCGCGCGACGCCGGCGGGCATGCCCAGGCGGCGGCTCGCTTCAATGCAGACCGCTCCACACGCCAGCAGAGCGGCAAAAGTGAGTAGATCGTTGACTCGGACCGGGGTGCGCAACAGGGCGCCCAGGGTCACCGCCAGGTGGACCAGGACCACCGCCGGAACGTAGACCGCGAGCAGGGACGGACGCCCGGGAAGCCCACGGCGACAGGGCTTGCGGGCCAGGTCCCCGCCTCGGTCCTCGGCGGACGACTGCACTGCCGTCATCCTTCCCCCCTACACGCATCACGTTGTGTAACACGATAGTTGCAACGTGTGCGGAGCGGGCCGGAAACCGGTACCTTCGATAGCGCACACTCGGGTGACCGCTCTGGCCACCCGGCGCAGGACCAGCGGACTCGCTGTCCTCAGCACATCCGGAGGGGGAGAGAGACCATGCGCGGCGTTTCCTGGATATAAGGCGGCCCGCAACCCCTACGGGCGGGGGCGCCGGTTGGCAGGTCGGCCGGCTGCCGACGACGCCCCCGCAACCGATCGGGTGGTCCGGATCAGCTCTCGGGGGGCTGGTCCCCGCGCATCATCGAGAGTACGCCTCCTTCGCCCTTCGCGGGAGATGTCCGCTCACGATGTGACATCACAGCGGCACTTCCAGTGACCATGACAGGTCAGGCCGCCTCGGACTCCAGCTCCGGGGCCTCCCTCCCAGCGTCCCGCCCGGCGCCCCTCTGCTCGCCGCGCTCGGCGTCCTGCTCTTCACCGGCCTTCTCGCCACCGGCCTCGGCATCCTTGTCCTCCTCGCCCGGCCCGGCGTCCCTCCCCTCCCCTGACCCGAAGTCCTTCCCTTCGCCCGGCTCGGCGTCCTTCCCTTCGCCCGGCTCGGCGTCCTTCCCTTCGCCCGGCTCGGCGTCCTTCCCTTCGCCCGGCTCGGCGTCCTTCCCCTCGCCCGGCCCGGCCTCCTTCTCCTCACCGGGATCGGGGGTGGTCAGGGGGCCGGAGACCGCCCACTGGTCGGCGGCGTCCTGGGCGACCTGGCGGTCCTCGTCGTTGGGCGCGCCGCCGCGCTGGACGGGACGGAAGCCGGCGGTGCCGCGGTTGAGGTCGTGGCCGACGGTGCCGGCCTCGATCTCGGCGGAGAACCGGTACTGCCCGTCCCGTTCGTACTGGCGGATGCGCAGGCGGCCGGTGACCACGACCGGATGGCCGCGCCTGAACTCCGAGGCGTTGACGTTGTCGGCCAGCTGCCGCCAGCAGTTGACCGTCAGGAAGAGGGTGTCGCCGTCCTTCCACAGGCCCGACTGGCGGTCGAAGCGGCGCGGCGTGCAGCCGACCCGTAACGACAGGAACGGGGTGCCGTTGCCGGTGATCGTGTAGAAGGGGTCGGCGGCGATCCAGCCGATGACGGTGATCTGCGCCTCGTTCACGTGTCCTCCACTCGTGGCGGGGCCCTCGTGACCCCGGACGGTCACCACGGTGGCGGACGGTCACGGCCCGTGAGAAGACCGTGACGGAACTGTGGACAACTCAGGTGGCGCGGACGGCCTCGACGTCGGTGCGGAAGCGGGCGTAGGCCTCGAGCTCGGCGGCGATCGGGGTGAGGACCTTCTCGTCGGCGACCTCGGTGATGTGCTCGCGCATGTGCTCCTCCATGCGTTCGCCGTGTCTGGCCGACTGGAGCGCGACCATGTTGCGGCAGGCGGAGGCGGTCAGCGCGCCCATCCCCAGCGTGCAGACGACGAGGATCGCGACGTACGGGATCAGGCCCGCGTCGCCGACCAGGCCGGAGGGCGCGTCGCCGTCGCCGAACAGGCCGTAGGCGACCAGCAGGCCGATCCAGGCGATGCCCAGCACGGAGACCAGCACGAGGAAGTACTGCCAGGTCTTGACCAGCCACCACCAGCGCGGCACCTGGTTGAACGTGGGCAGCGCGTCCTTGAGCGCGATGCCCAGCGCCTCGGGGAGCTCGGCGGCGTGCGAGCGCGCGGCGCCGCGGACCGAACGGGCCCACGGGTCGGGCAGCTCGGCGACCACGCCGTCGGTGACGTTCTGGAGCGCGGTGTCGACGTCGCCCTGCTGGGCGCCGATGGGGCCGGTGAACGCGCCGCGCAGCTCGTCGCGGAGCTCGGTGAGCCGCATGCGGCGCAGCGGGTCGGAGCGCAGCCGGGTGATCAGCGCGGAGACGGGCCAGCCCACGAAGTCGGCGGCGCGCAGCTCGTAGGCGCTCTCCATCGCCTCGGCCACCGCGGGCGCCCCGGCGGCGTCGGTGAGGGACTGGACGAGCTCGACCCGGCGGCCCTCGTCGACGGCCTTGGGCGGCTCGGTGGCGCCGCGGAACTCGGTGAACCGTTCGGCGAGCTTGTCGACGTCGGCGGTCAGCCGTTCCGAACGGGCCCGGCGGGCGGCGACGGTGTCGACCAGGACGTCGCGGAACCCGGCGACGCCCTCCTCGGAGACGGCGGAGGTGGTGACGATGCGGGGGGAGGCGAGCCCCTCGGCCTCGAGCAGCCGGCGCAGGTCGGCCACGCAGTCGTCGACCTCGGCGGGCTGCAGCCGGTCGACCTGGTTGAGGACGATCAGGGTGACGCCCGCGTGCCGGGCGAACGGCACGATGTAGTTGCGGTGCAGGGCGGCGTCGGCGTACTTCTGCGGGTCGACCACCCACACGAGCAGGTCGGCGATGGCGACGAACCGGTCGACCTCGGCGCGGTGCATGGCCTGGATGGAGTCGTGGTCGGGCAGGTCGATCAGGACGAGGCCCTGCAGCGAGGCGTCGGCCCGTTCGAGGTCGAGGGCGCTGGCGCGGGCGTAGCGGTGCCGCTTGTCGACGTCCAGCCAGTCGAGGAGCGGCCCGGCGCCGTCCAGGCCCCACACGCAGGCGTGCGCCTTGGAGGTCATCGGGCGGCGCACGCCGGTGGGCGAGAGTTCGAGCCCGCAGATCGCGTTGAACAACGACGACTTGCCGCTGCCCGTGCCGCCGGCGAGCGTGATCACGGTGTGCTCGCCGGACAGCCGGAGCCGCTGGCCGGCCCGGTCGAGCAGCGTGTCGGCCTCGGTGAGGAGCGGCCCGTCGAGCCGGCCGGCGCCGAGCCGGACGAGCCGGTCGAGGCCGTTGAGCCGCTCGGTGAGCTGCGGAGCGCCGTCGACCGCCTCGGGTCCGGCGACGGGGACGCCGCCGGTCCCCGCCGGGGACTTCGCGGGTATGGCCGATGTGGTCATCGGGCGACCTCGAGGTTGTACGTGGCCTGGTAGAGCTGGACGGGGGTGGTCTCGTCGGGGATGCCGGCGGCGTCGAGGACCTGCCCGTACCGCAGGGCCTCCTCGTCGAACAACATGCCGATCCGGCTCCGCAGGTCGGCACGGGCCTTGGCGCCCATGCCGCGCAGCGACTCGGCGCCGAACAGCGCCTTGAGCAGCCGTTGCGGCACGGCGCTGGTGCCGCCCTCGACGGCGACCTCGGAGGTGCCGTAGCCGAGCAGCCCGATCATCAGGACGAGCGACAGCGCCTCCTCGTCGAAGGAGACCAGCTTGGCGACGGAACGTTTGGTGACGCCCTCGGTCCGGATGAGCTCCTGGACGTGGTCCTGCCAGGAGCTGACGGCCCGGGTGACGCGGCGCGACAACTCCGGCGAGGCGTGCCCGAGCCCGGAGGCCGGGCGGGCCAGCACCTGGCCGCCGGCGGGGTGGGCGCGCCATCGCACGATCACCTGTTCGGCGCCGTGCTCGGCGGACGCGATGATCAGCGATTCGAGCCCGCTGCGCAGGGCCGCCTTGAGCGCCCGCACCCGGGCGGGGCTGCGGCGGCGCCGGCTGGTGCGGCGGCCGGGGAAGCCGGTGCGGCCCCGCTGGACGTGGAGGGCGCGCAGCAGGTCGCCCGTTCCGGCGAAGTCCTGCCAGCGGGCCAGCACCTCGCCGCGCAGCAGCGAGCCGTTGCGGGTCGCCTCGTCGAGCTCGGCGAGCGCCGTGCCGTACGCGCCCTCGACCTCCCGGGCGAGCTCGTTGCGCTTCTCGACCTGCAGCTCGACCTGCTTGGCCAGCTCGGGCACCCGGATGCGGAGGCTGTCGAGCACGCCGCCGAGGGTGTCCTCGATGACGATCTCGCGGTCTTCGGTGTTCTCCGCGACGCCGACGAGCCAGGCCCGCACGTCCTCGGCCGCCTCCTCGGGCAGCCGGCTGTCTTCGATCTTGGTCTCCGGGATGGTGAACCGCCGCGCCTCGCCCACGCCGTGCTCGGTGAGCATCTCGGCGAAGTGGTCGACGACCTCCGAGCCCGCGCCCTGCGGCACCCGCGAGAGCACGACGCCGAGGGTGGCGCCCTGCTCCTTGGCGCGCTGGAGCATCTGCCAGACCTGGGCGTCGGCGTAGCGGGCCGCGGTGGTGACGCACAACCACAGGTCGGCGGCGGCCATCAGCTTGGTGGCGAACTCGAAGTGGTCTTCGAAGACCGAGTCGAAGTCGGGGCTGTCGAGCAGCGCCAGCCCGGGCGGGATCGCCTCGCTCGGGATGATCACCAGCTGGTCGCCCGCGATGGCGTCCGGCGCGGGGCCCGGGATGCGGCCCATGCCGGGCAGCAGCGGCCCCTCCAGGAACCATTCGCTGTGGTCGGGGTGGCACACCAGGATCGGGCTGCTGGTGGTCGGCCGCAGCACGCCGGTCGCGCTGACCCGCGCGCCGACGAGCGTGTTGACCAGGGTCGACTTGCCCGCGCCGGTCGAACCGCCCAGGACCACGAGCATGGGGGCGCCCGCCGCCTGAACGCGCGGCAGCACGTAGTCGTCGAGCTGTGCCTTGATGTCGAGCTGCGCCGCCCGCGCCTCGTCGACCCCGGGAACGTCGAGCACCAGCTCGAACGCGCCGAGCTGGTCGCGCAGGCTGCCGAGCGCCCTGGTCAGCTCGCCCTTGTGCGCGGACCCGGGCGAGGCCGGCGCCCCGGGACCGCTCTTGCCGGGCGCCGCGCGGCCGCTCTCGCCGGAACGCGGCGCGGGGGCCCGCGCGGGGGTGGGAGTGGGAGTGGGGGCGGGATCAGGCGTGGGGGTGGGGGCGGGGGCCTCGCCCGCGTGGGCGGAATCGCTGTCGGGCTCGGACGGAGGGGTCGTCACCGGGCCGCTCCCTGGGGACGGCGTGGGGGCAGGGTCGGTGGTGCCGGGGCCGGTCGCGTCGTCGCCCGTCCCGCCGGGACGTGGCTCGGCCTCGTCGTCGGTGCGCGCGGGCTCGGGCTCGGGAGCCGCGGCCTCCCGGGGCTTGGCGCGTGTCCCCCGGCCTCGTTTGCGGGCGGGACGCGCCTTGCCCGGCTCGCCGGACGCCGGGTCCGGGCGCGCGGCACCGACGCCCGTCTCCTCCGGGGGCTGGGTGCCGCCCTGGGCGGTCTGCTCGGAGGCGTCTCCGGACCGCTCGGTGCCGGCGCCCGCCTCCTCGTCGTGGACCGCGCTCTGCTCTGCCGGGGGTGTCACGGATCCCGTCCCATGTCCGCTCGAATCATGTCGATCTCTCGTGCCACGTTGACGACGTCGCCCACGACCACGATCGCCGGCGGACGGATCCCCCCGGCCGCCATCTCGTCCACCACGGTGCCGAGGGTGGCCGTCAGCGCCCGCTGGCCCGGGAGGGTGCCGTCCTGGACCACGGCCACCGGCGTATCAGACGACCGACCATAGCGTATGAGCGCGTCGGCGATCAGACCCATCCGCTCCACCGCCATGAGCAGCACCAATGTGCCCTCTGACCTGCCCAGAGCCTCCCAGTCGACCGTGGAGGCCGGAGTGTCGGGGGCGATGTGGGCGGAGACGACGTGGAAGTCCTGCGCGACGCCCCGGTGGGTGACCGGGATGCCCGCCGCGGCGGGCGCCGCGACCGCGCTGGTGATGCCCGGCACCACGGTCACCGGGATGCCGTGCCGGGCGCAGTGCAGCACCTCTTCGGCGCCGCGCCCGAAGACGAACGGGTCGCCGCCCTTGAGCCGCACCACGAACTTGCCCTGGCGCACGTTGTCGACCAGATAGCCGTTGATGCGCTCCTGGGTCACGGTACGACCGTAGGGGATCTTGGCGGCGTCGATCACCTCGACGTCCGCGGGAAGCTCGTCCAGCAGCTCGCGCGGGGCCAGCCGGTCGGTGACGACCACGTCGGCCTGGGCCAGCAGCTGCCGCCCCCGGACGGTGATCAGCGCGGGGTCGCCGGGACCGCCGCCGACCAGGGCGACCCCCACCGGCTTGTGCCGCGAGTGGCGCGCCTCGATCGTCGCGTCGCGCAGGCCGTCGACTACCGCGTCGCGGATGCCCGCGGCCCGGCGCGGATCGCCGCCGGACAGCACGCCGACCGTGGTCTCGCCCACCTGCCCGCTCGCGGGGGTCCAGGCGGCGGAGGCGTCGGCGTCGTCGGCCCGCACGCACCAGATCCGGGCCCTCTCGGCCTCGGCGGCGACGGCCGCGTTGACCTTCGCGTCGTCGCTGACGGCCTGGACGAGCCAGGCCCCGGCACAGTCACCCGCCGCGTATTCGCGGCGTTCCCAGCGCACCGTGCCGTCGTCGATCAGGCCCTCCAGCGAAGGCGTGACCTCGGGGGCGACCAGTACGACGTCGGCGCCGGCGGCCAGCAGCGCGGGCACGCGCCGCTGGGCGACCCGGCCCCCGCCGACGACGAGGACGCGCCGCCCGCTGAGTCGCAGGCCTAGCAGGTACGGGGGCAATTCCTTCTCTCGATCAGGACGCAGGTGACTGACATGTGCCTTTGCGGGTCAAAGGTACCGGGGTTACGGAGTCCATGGAGAGTGCTCTCCCCCAGTCGATAGCCGAGCGTGACTCAACCTGTGATCATGTCGTTACTGAGTCGACTCCTGTTTGCCGCTCACACCGGCGGAGTCGAAGGTCGCCACCTCGTGCATGACCCGGACCGCCCCCTGGACCAGCGGCAGCGCCAGGACGGCCCCGGTGCCCTCCCCCAGCCGTAGTTCGAGGTCCACCAGGGGCCGCAGGCCCAGCTGAGCGAGGGCGGCGGCGTGGCCCGGCTCCGCCGAACGGTGCCCGGCGACGCAGGCGCCCAGGGCGTCCGGGCACAGGGCGGCGGCGGCCAGCGCGGCGGCGCCGGCGATCACGCCGTCCAGCACGACCGGAACGCGCAGCGAGGCCCCGCCCAGGACGAATCCGGCCAGCGCCGCGTGCTCGAACCCGCCCACGGCCGCCAGCACCTCCAGCGCACCGCCACCCACCCGGGCCGGATCCCCCGCGGCACCGGCTGGCTCGGTGGACTCAACGGCCCTGGCGGGCTCGGTGGGCTCGGCGGGCTCGGCGGGTGAGGCGAGGAGGGCGTGGCGGGCCAGGGCGGCGCGGACGACTTCGATCTTGCGGGCGTGGGTGGCGTCGTCGATGCCGGTGCCGCGGCCGGTGACCCGCTCGGGCGGCAGGCCGGTGAACGCGGCGATCAGCGCGGCGGAGGCGGTGGTGTTGGCGATGCCCATGTCGCCGGTGATCAGGCAGCGCGCTCCGCCGGCGACCAGGTCGCGGGCCACCTCGATGCCGGTCTCGACCGCCCGGACGGCCTGCTCGGGCGTCATCGCCGGCCCCTGGGTCATGTCGGCCGTACCGTGGGCGATCTTGCGCGGGAGCAGCCCGGGCGCCGCGTCCAGGTCGGTGGCCACCCCGATGTCGACGACCGTGACCGCGGCGCCGACCTGGCCGGCGAACGCGTTGACCACGGCGCCGCCCGTGAGGAAGTTGGCGACCATCTGGGCCGTCACCTCCTGCGGCCAGGGGGTCACGCCCTGGGCGTGCACGCCGTGGTCGGCCGCGAAGACCGCCACGGCGGCGGGCTCGGGCAGCGGCGGCGGGGACTGCCCCGCCAGCCCGGCCAGCCGGACCGCCACCTCCTCCAGGACGCCCAGCGAGCCCGGGGGCTTGGTCAGCCGGGCCTGGTGGTCGCGGGCGTCCCGCATGGCCGCCTCGTCGGGCGGCGGGATCGCCGCGACGGTCCGCTCGATCAGGTTCACGGGTGCCTCCCCTGGCGGGCCGCGCCGGCCACGGCCGCGCCGTTCAGGTCTCGTCGTTCATGGTCAGATGCCGAGCTCACCCAGGACCTCCAGGAGGGAGTCGTCGGCGGCGCGGTCGCGGACGGCGACGCGGAGCCAGTCGGGCCCGAGCCCGGGGAAGGTGTCGCCGCGCCGCACCGCGTACCCGCGCTGCCGCAGCAGGGCCCGGATGCCCAGGCCGTCGGGCACGCGCAGGCAGAGGAACGAGGCGCGGGCGCCCGGCACCACGTAGAGCCCGCGGGCGGACAGCTCCGCCGACAACCTGGCGCGTTCCTCGCCCAGCTCCATCGCCCACCGCCCGGCCTCGTGCAGCGCGTCCGGCTCGCAGCAGGCCTCGATGGCGACCAGCGCGGGCGTGGAGAGCGCCCAGAGCGGCTGCGCGGCGGCCAGCCGGGCGACCAGGTTGGCCTCGGCGAGCAGGTAGCCGGCGCGCAGCCCCGCCAGCCCCCACGTCTTGGTCAGGCTGCGGATCACCACGAGTCCGGGCCCCGGGACCCCGGCCAGGCTCTCCGGCTCGCCCGGCACGCAGTCCATGAACGCCTCGTCGACCACGACGGTGCGGCCGGGGCGGGCGAGCGCGGCGACGGCGGCCTCGGGGTGCAGGACGGACGTCGGGTTCGTGGGATTGCCGATCATGACCAGGTCGGCGTCCTCGGGCACGGCGGCCGGGTCGAGCGTGAAGTCCTTGTCGAGGATCACCCGGCCGACGTCGTGCCCGGCAGCGCGCAGCGCGGCCTCGGGCTCGGTGAACTGCGGGTGCACGACCACCGCGCGGCGCGGCTCGAGCACCCGGGCCAGCAGCACGAACGCCTCGGCGGCGCCGGCGGTGAGGAGCACCTCGTCGACCGCCCGGCCGTGCCGCCGCGCCACCGCCCGGCGGGCCGCGCCCGGGTCGGGATAGGCCGCGAGATCGGCGATGGAGGCGCGCAGGCGCGCCGCCAGCCACTCGGGCGGCGTGCCCGGGCGTACGTTCACCGCGAAGTCGGCGAGCCCGTCACCGACCTCGGCGTCCCCGTGGTGCAGCAGGTCCACCTCATCGAACCGCTGCGGCTCGGTCACGGAACCACCCCTTCATCCGGCGACGGTGCGACGGCGCTGAAGGGGGGTTCGGGCACCATCATGTCCAACGAATCAGTGTGCATGAGCGTGCCCGTGGCCGTGACCATGGCCGTGCCCGGCGGGGTCGTCCGGATGGTGGTGGGGAAGCTGCGGAGCCCCCACGCGGCCCTCGAAGCCGGGCATCGCGATGCGGTAGACGCATGTGTCGCAGTTCATGCGGATGTCCCCGGCCAGGGCCTCCTCGTACCGTTCGACCACCAGGTCGGCCAGGCCGTCGCAGTCGCCGATCACCGCGGCGCTCCGGACGTCCAGATTCGGATGATCTTCCGAGAACGCCGCGGTCTCGGCGATCACGCGGTCCGGCAGGACGCCCGGGAACAGGAAGTACGGGAGGACGACGATCCGGCGGGCGCCCAGGCGCCGCAGCCGCTCCAGCCCCGCCGGCACGTCCGGCCCGGCCAGCGAGACGAACGCGGGCTCCACCGCCATCAGGCCAGGCCCCTGCTCGGGTCCGGAGGCGCCGCGCCCCTCCCAGAACAGCCGCGCCACCTTGTGCACCTCGGCGTTGGCGTCCGGGTCGCTGGACCCCCGTCCCACCAGCAGCACCCCCGTCGGCTCGGCGGGCCCCGGGGCGCCGGCCGCCTCGGGCAGGGCGGCGCGCAGGCGTTCGTCGAGCAGGTCCAGGAGTACGGGGTGCGGGCCCAGGGGGCGGCCGTAGACGTACGACAGGCCCGGATGGCGGACGAGCTCGCGCGCCATCGCGCCGGGGACGTCGCCCTTGCCGTGCCCGGCGGCGACGAGCATCAGCGGCACGGCGGCCACCCGGCGGTGCCCGGCCGCGTACAGCTCGGCGACCGCGTCGGTCAGCGGCGGCGGCGACAGCTCGATGAATCCGCCCGCCACCTCCACCGGAAGGCGTCCGGCCAGCCGTCGCACGAACGCCCCGAACTCGGCGACGCCCGCCTCGTCCCGGGTGCCGTGCCCGACCACCAGCAATGGCGGCGTCACCGTGGGTCCCCCTCGTAGTAGAGCAGTGCGTTGCAGGCGGCCGCGGCGACCGCGGACCCGCCCTTCTCGGAGTAGTTGCTGACCTGGGGCAGGCCGCTGGCGCGCAGCGCCTCCTTGGACTCGGCGGCGCCCACGAAGCCGACCGGCATACCGATGATCAGCGCGGGCCGCACCTGCTGCTGGATCAGCTCGTAGAGCGCGGTCGGCGCGCAGCCGACCACCCACACGGCGCCCGGCCCGACCTCGGAGTAGGCGAGGCGGACGGCGGCGGCGGAACGGGTGATCCCGGCGGCGCGCGAGAGCCGGGCCGCCGCCGGGTCGTTGACCTGGCACAACGCCTCGCGGGCGGTGATCCCGGCCGCCACCATCTCGACGTCGGTCACGATCGGGGCGCCGTCGCGCAGGGCCGCCCAGCCCTGGCGGAGCGCCTCCTCGTGAGTGACCAGGTCGACCGCGTACTCCAGGTCCGCGCTGGCGTGGATGACCCGTTCGGTGACCGCGCGCCAGAGAGGCGGCATCGGCGAGAGGTCCACCCGCGAGCGCAGGATCTCGTACGACCGCACCTCGATCGGGTGGGGCTGGCGGACCGTCATGAACTCTCCTCGATGGCGTCGACCGGGCAGACCTCGATGCACTCGCCGCAGCCGGTGCAGAGCTCGCCCAGGACGAGCAGCGGCCGCCCGTGCGGGCGGATCGCGTGCTCCGGGCACGTCAGCAGGCAGGCTCCACAGCCCTGGCAGCGGTCGGTGACGGTGACCCTCAGGGGGACCCTCGCGCTGGAGACTATGCCCATCGATACCCCCGAGGGGTGACAAAGCGCCCGGCGACCGCCCGGCTGACGCTCGAACCGACCAGGACCACGGTGAACATGTCCACGTCCGCCGGATCGACCGTCGCGAGCGTGGTCAGCGTCGTCGTCTCGTCCGGCCGGGAGGCGTTGCGGACCAGGCCGACCGGCGTCCCCGGCGGCCGGTGCTCGGCCAGGATGCCCAGCGCCTTGGGCAGCTGCCAGTCGCGCGCCCTGCTGCGCGGGTTGTAGAGGCACACGGTGAAGTCGCCCTCGGCCGCCGCCCGCACCCGCCGTTCGATGACCTCCCAGGGCGTGTGCAGGTCGGACAGCGAGACGTAGGCGTGGTCGTGCCCCAGCGGCGCGCCCAGCAGGTTGGACGCGGCGACCGCGGCCGTGATCCCCGGCACCCCGTCGACCTCGATGTCGTCGGCGGCGAACTCCAGCGCCGGGCTGGCCATCGCGTACACGCCCGCGTCGCCCGACCCGATCAGGGCGACCGCGTGCCCGGCCCGCGCCTCCTCGACGGCCGTGCGCGCCCGCTCCTCCTCCTGCCCGAGCCCGCTCTCCAGCACCCGGGTCCCCGGCCGCAGCAGGTCGCGCACCTGGTCGACGTACTGGTCGAGCCCGACGACGACCGACGAACGGCGCAACGCCTCGATCGCGCGCGGGGTGACCAGGTCGCGGGCGCCCGGCCCCAGCCCGACGATGCTCAGCCGCCCCTTCGGGACCAGGCGCGCGACGGCCACGGTCGCGTTCGCCGACTTGCGCTTCTCCGCGACCAGCTCGCCGCCGCGCCCGAACGAGCGGGCCGCGTGCAGGGCCGACGCCTCCGCGACGCTCGGCGTCCCGACCTCCGCCCGGACGACCTCGGACGGGTTGGGCACCTCGACGGAGGCCAGGACGCCGGCCGGATAGGTGACGACCTCCCAGCCGCGTTCGCGCGCCGCCGCGAGGATGCCCTCCTCGTCGGCCTTCAGGTCGACGGTCGCGACGCACCGCACCGACCCGGGCGCCAGGCCCGCGCCTGCGAGCGCGGCGTCGATCAGGCCGCCGACCTCGGCGGCGGCCACGCCGCGCGCCGACCCGACACCGACGACCAGCGACGGCGGCCGGTAGACCAAGCGCCCCCCGAACGTGCCTTCCGGGCACATGCACGTCGGCTCGGCCCGGTCGGTGACCAGGATGGCGGCCGCGGCGTCCGCCTCGCGGCTCACGTTCGGCGGAAGCGCGGGCAGCGGCCAGGTCTCGGCCCCCTCGATCAGCACCGGCTCGCCGGACAGCACCGCCGCTCCGACGTGCGCGAGGAGCTCACCGTTGTGGACGCGGAAGCCGAGGTCGGCGCCGAACGAGTCGAGCGGCGTGACGTTGCTCTGGTCGCTGGCGGTGGTGACGACCGGCTCGCAGCCGAGGACGCCGGTGAGCCGCCGGGCGAGCAGGTTGGCGCCGTGGTGCCCGCCCAGCACCGCGACCGCGTACCGCATGCCCTCGTCCACGCACACCACGGCCGGGTCGGTGGTCTTGTGCGCGAGCAGCGGCGCCAGCACGCGCACGGTCGCGCCGACGGCGAGGAAGCTCACGATCGTGTCGCAGTCCTCCCACGCCGCGCGCAGCCCGTCGCTCGCCTTGCCGCCGGTGTAGAGGCGCACCTCGTCCGGCCAGGCGCCGGCCAGCGTCGCCGCGGCGGTCCGGCCGCTCGCGGTCGCCGCGACAACCCCGATCACGTGTCACTCCCTGTCTCGTCCGGCTCCGGCAACCACGCGATGGCCTGAGGCCTGCGTTCGGGTTCGGGTACGGGCGCGGCGGGCGGTCCGGGCTCGCGGACGCCCCACACCACGTAGACGGGATTGGCGGCGGCGAAGCGGTGCACGTCGCCCGGCATCGGGGACAGCCGGCTGGCCTGGAGGTGAACGGCGTCGACCGTGAAGCCCTCCGCCCGCAGCGCGTCCAGCGCCGGCCGCACCCGTTCGACCGCGATCAGCGCCACCACCACGCAGCGCAGCGCCCGGGCCGCGCACGCCGCCACGACCTCGGGCCCGCCGCCGCCGACGAAGACCGCGTCCGGGTCGGGCAGGTGGTCGAGGGCGCCGGGCGCCTCGCCGCGCGACACCGCGACCTTGACGCCGAACGTGCGCACGTTCCCGCGGATCCGCTCGCACGACGCCGCGTCGCGTTCGACCGCGACGACCGCCGCGCCGAACCGGGCGCACTCGATCGCGACCGAGCCGCTGCCCGCGCCGATGTCCCACACCATGTCGCCGACCCGCGGCCCCAGCTTGGCCAGCGCGAACGCGCGGACCTCGGGCTTGGTGATGAGCGAGTCGCGGCGGTCGAACGCCTCTTCCGGCAGCCCCCAGCCGACCGGGCCGGGCGGCGAGCCCGCGAGCCAGCCCCGCTCTCCCACGGCGCGCCGCGAGTCGAGGACGAGCACCACGTTCGGGTCGCGCCAGGGCCGCGTCGACGCCTCGGCCGGGCGGACGTGGACGACGCGCTCGTCCGGGCCGCCCAGGTCTTCGCAGACCACGAACGAGCGCGGCGTCTGCGGGAACAGGGCGCGCGCCAGCTCCGCCGGCCCCGCTCCCGGCGCGGTGAGGACGGCGACCTTGGGATGCGCGCGGCACGCGTTGACCGCGCGCCGCAGCTCACGTCCGTGCGCCGACACCACCAGGGCGTCGTCCCACGGCAGTCCCGCCCGCGCGAACGCCGCCGCCACCGACGACACCGCCGGGATCACCTCGGGCTCCCGGCCGCGTTCGCGCAGCGCCCGAACGATCCCGAAGAAGCCCGGGTCGCCGCTGGCCACCACGACGACGCCGAGCCCCTCGCGGACCGCCGCGTCGATCTCGTCCAGGGCGGGAGCGAGCTTGCCCAGCACGACCGTGCGGGCGTTGCCGGGTACGCCGGCCGCCTCCAGGTGGCGGGCCCCGCCGACGACGAGCGCGGCGCCGGCCAGCCGCCGCCGGGCGGTCTCGGGCAGGGCGCCGCCGTCGTAGCCGACGACCGACAGGCGGGAGGTGGGGGGACCGGGGTTCATCGCGCCATTCGCCCCGCCATCGCGATCATGCGCTCGCCGGTGAAGTCGACCAGCACGACCTGCGCCGCGATCGGGGACGTCTCGGTGCCCGCGGCCTCGGCGGCGAAGCGCTCCAGGACGAGGCCGACGCGGCGGCACAACTCGCGGCCGCACGGGCCGAGCACGCCCGCCGCCTCCCACAGCTCGTACGCGTGCCGCCCGGTGTTGGCCCGCGCCACCTCGGCCGCCAGCTCGGCCGATCCGCCCATGTCGGTGGTGATCCGGCCGAGCAGCTCGGTGTCGACCCTGGAACGGGTGTAGTGGGTCATCAGGACCCCGGCGGCGAGCTTGGTGAGCTTGCCCGCCATGCCGACGAAGACGACCTGCCTGAGCCCGTGCTCGACGGCCCGCCGCAGCGCGGCGCCGGTGAAGTCGCCGACCTCGACGAAGCAGACGTCGGGCAGCTTGGGCAACATCTTCATCGCGCCCTTCTCGGTGCGCCCGCCCGTGCACAGGACGAGCGTCGTCTCGTCCTGCGCCGCCATGACCGAGACCGCCTGCTCCACGCTGGCCCGCCAGGACGCGGTGGAGAACGGCCGCACGATCCCGGTGGTGCCCAGGATCGAGATGCCGCCCAGGATGCCCAGCCGCTTGTTGGTGGTCTTGCGCGCCATCACCTCGCCGTCGGGCACCGAGATGACCACGCGCAGGCCGCGTCCGGTGCCCGGATCGGTGATCTCGGCGGCGTCCGGCGTGCCCTCGACGTCCAGGGACGTGTCGAAGACCGCCTCGGCGACCGCATGAGTGATCATCTTGCGCGGGACGGGGTTGATGGCGGGGCCGCCCGGCTCCAGGCCGAGGCCCGGCTTGGTGACCACGCCGACGCCCTCGCCGCCGTCCAGGTCGAGCCCGGGCTCGTCCCGCCACGACACGTCGGCGGTGATGTGCGCGCCGTGCGTGACGTCGGGATCGTCCCCGGCGTCCTTGACCACGACCGCGCGGGCCCGTTCGCGGTCGGCGTCCAGCACCGTCTCCTCGACCTTGAACGTGACGCGGTTGCCCGACGGCAGCGCCACCTCCACGTATCCGGGCAGGTCCTCGCCGCGCAGCAGCAGCGCGGCCGCCTTGGCCGCCGCCGAGGCGCAGGAACCTGTGGTCCAGCCGGTGCGCAGCGCCTTCTGCCGCACCTTCATGGTGCGCGGCAGATCGGGTTCGCGGAGTTCGGGATTCTCGGTCATGGTCGTGTGCTCGCTTCCTCGTCGCGCCGGTCAGGAGGAGCGACGAGCCTCCCGGAGGCGGCGCCGGGCCGTCGGCTCGGCACGCCGGAAACCGTGGAAGTGACCCGGGTGATAGAGGTGCGACCGCGTCCCGCCGGCCGCGAGGGCCGGGCCGACGAGGACGAGCGTGTGCTTCCACAACCTGTGGGTCCTGACGGTCTCGGCCAGCTCGCCGAGCGTGCAGCGCACGATCAGCTCGTCCGGCCAGGTGCACTGGTAGGCGACCACGCACGGGGTGTCGTCGGGGTAGCCGCCCTCCAGGAGCTCGTCCTGGAGCTGCCCGGAGCGCGCCGCCGACAGGAAGAGCGCCATCGTCGTCCCGTGCCGGGCGAACTCGCGGACCTCCTCCCCCGGCGGCATCGGCGTCTTGCCGCCGCCGAGCCGGGTCAGGACGACCGACTGCGCGACCTCGGGGATCGTCAGCTCGCGCCCGACCGCCGCCGCGACCGCGCTGAAGCTCGACACCCCCGGGATCACCTCGACGTCCAGCCCCATCTCCCGGCAGCGGTCGAGCTGCTCCTGGAGCGCGCCCCACAACGCCGGGTCGCCGGAGTGCACGCGCGCGACGGTCAGCCCCTCGGCGAGCGCGCGTTCGAAGTACGGCAGCACGCCTTCCATCGGCAGCTGCGCGGAGTCGACGATCTCGGCGTCCGCCCGCGCGTGCTCCAGCACGTCGGGATGCACCAGGCTGGCCGCCCAGATCACCACGTCGGCGCCGGCGATCGCCGTGGCCGCGCGGAACGTCAGCAGGTCGGCGGCGCCCGGCCCGGCGCCGACGAAGACCACGCGTCCCCTGCTCACAACTTGCCTCCTCGGGTCGTGCGGTGGCCCGGCACGATCAGCGTCGACAGGTACGGCACCGGTCCGGTGATCTCCCGGGCCGGCCGCACGTCCTCGCCGTCCAGCCCCAGCCGCTCGCCGTACACCGCCTCGTCCAGCCGGCCCGCGTCCTTGAGCACCTCGACGACCTCCTCGGCCACCGCGCCGAACTTGTAGGCGACGACCGTGTCGCCGTGCTCCAGCGCGGCGCCGAGGCGTGCGGTGCCGCGCGTCACCGGGACGAGCGTCAGCGACTCCGCGCCCTCGGTGAGGACGGTGCCGGAGCGGGCGGCCAGGTCCTGCATGGCGGTGATCCCGGGCACGGTCTCCACGACCGCGCCGGGCCGCCGCTCGCGCACGGTCTGGGCCAGGTAGGTGAAGGTCGAGTAGACGTTGGGGTCGCCGATCGTGGCGAACACGACGGTCCTGGCCCCCTCCGCGAACGCGCGCACGACCCGGTCGGCGGCGCCGTCCCAGGCGGCGGCGCGCTCGGCGGTCACGCCGCCCCGGTCGTTCAGCGCGAAGACGACCCGTTCGGCCTTGCCGGTGTGGGCGCGCACGACCGACTCGGCGCGGCCCTCCTCGTCCAGGGCCATGACCGGCACGAGGACGACGTCGGCGGCGCGCAGCAGCCGGACGGCCTTGGCGGTGACCAGCTCGGGGTCTCCCGGGCCGACGCCGATGCCGACGAGCACGGGCGGACGGTCACCGGCACCCTCGCCCTCGGCGCGGTCGAGGTCGGCGGCCAGCAGGCTGAAGACGTGCTGGTCGCGGTTGACGCCCTCGGCGTCGCGCTCGCCGCCGCGGGCCGTGCCCTCGCGCACGAAGCCGGCCTTCTCCGCGACCCGGAGCGAGGCGAAGTTGGACGTGACCGCGCGCAGCTCCACGCGGTGCAGGCCGCAGTCGCGCAGCGCCCACGCCGAGACCAGCCGGAGCGCCTCGGTGGCGTGGCCGCGGCGCCGCAGGCCGGGCCGCATGCCGTAGCCGACCTCGCAGGTGCCCTGCGACCAGTCGACCCGGAAGAGCCCGATCGTGCCGACGAAGGCGCCGCTGTCGCGCTCGACCACCGCGAGGTGCACGGCCAGGCCGTAGCGATGCGGCTGGTGCACGCCGGTGGTGAGCCACCAGGCCAGCTTCTCCGCGTCGAGCTCGGCCGGGAAGTTGTCGGGGAGGAAGTCCTCGCCGGCCCGGATGACCTCGATGAGCGCGGCACCGTCGTCGATCGAGAACGGCCGCAGCTCGACCCGTTCCCCGCGCAGGTGGACGGGACCGCGGAAGGTGTCGTCGCTCATCGGCAGGCCTCCGTGAATCTCCCCGCGACGTGCGGTGCCCCGGCCCAGTGCAGATGCAGGTACGAGGCGACGCGGTCGCCCTGGACGAACCCGGCCGGTCCTTCCGGCGACCACTGCCACGCCGCGGTGGCGCCGTGCGCCGGGTCGGTGACGGTCCGGTGGAACTCGTGGCCGTGCACCCGTTCGCCGGCACGGGCGACGACCGAGTCCGACACCGCCACGGCCGCGCGGTAGCCCAGCGTCAGCCGCTCGCTCATCCGGCCGGTGACGTCGCCGAGCACGCCGCACATCGGCCTGCCGTCCAGCTCGCGCGCCAGGTAGAGCATCCCCGCGCACTCGGCGTAGACCGGCCCCGCGAACGCGGCGATCTCCGCGCGCAGCGGCTCGTTGTCCGACAGCTCCGCCGCGTACACCTCGGGGAAGCCGCCGCCGATGACGACGCCGCGCGTGCCGGCGGGCAGCCGCTCGTCGCGCAGCGGGTCGAAGCGCACCACCTCGGCCCCGGCCGCGGCGAGCAGTTCCTCGTTCTCGGTGTAGCCGAACGTGAACGCCGGCCCGCCCGCCACCGCGACCCGGACCGGGACGGCCGCCCCGTCGCGGTCCGGGTCGCGGTGCGGCGGCGTCCAGGGCTCGGCGGTCAGGGCGGGTGCGCTGCGCGCGAGCGCGAGCACGGCCTCCAGGTCGCAGGACCCGGCGACGAGGGCGCCGAGCCGGTCGACGGTGTCGACGGCCTCGGCGCTGCGCTCGGCGACCGGGACGAGCCCGAGGTGCCGGGACGGCTTGGCGATGCCGTCGTGGCGGCGCAGCGCGCCGAGCACCGACACGCCCAGCTCCTCGACCGCGTCCCGGCACAACCGTTCGTGGCCGTCCGACCCGATCCGGTTGAGGATCACGCCGCCCAGCCGGACACCGTCGCCGTAGCTGCGGAAGCCGTGCACCGTCGCCGCCACCGAACGGCCCGCCGCCGCCGCGTCCACGACGAGGATCACCGGCGCGTCGAGCAGCCGCGCCACGTGCGCGGTCGACGCGAAGTCGCCCTCCCCGGACGCGCCGTCGTACAGGCCCATGACGCCCTCGACCACCGCCACGTCGGCGCCGGCGGCCCGGGCGCCGTGCAGGAAGAGCGGCGCCACCAGTCCCTCGGACGTCAGCCACGGGTCGAGGTTGCGCCCCGGGCGGCCCGTCGCCAGCGCGTGGTAGCCGGGGTCGATGTAGTCCGGGCCGACCTTGTGCGGCGACACCGCCAGGCCGCGGGCCGCGAACGCGGCCATCAGGCCCGTGGCCACGGTCGTCTTGCCGCTCCCGGAGGCCGGGGCCGCGACGACGACGCGGGGAACGTTCACCACTCGATCACCACTCGATCACCACTCGATGCCCTTCTGGCCCTTCTGGCCCCGGTCCATGGGGTGCTTCGCCTTGCCCATCTCGGTGACGAGGTCGGCGAGCTCCAGCAGCCGCGGGTCGGCGTCCCGGCCCGTGATGACCACGTGCTGGTTGCCGGGACGTTCGCGCAGCGCGGCCACGACGTCCTCGACGTCGACCCAGCCCCACCTCATCGGGTACGTGAACTCGTCCAGCACGTAGAAGCGGTAGGTCTCGGCGGCCAGGTCGCGCTTGATCTGCTCCCAGCCCTCGCGGGCGTCGGCCTCGTGGTCCTCCTCCGAGCCCGGCCGCTGGATCCACGACCAGCCCTCGCCCATCTTGTGCCAGCTCACCGGGCCGCCCTCGCCCGTCTCGCCGAGGACGCGCAGCGCCCGCTCCTCGCCGATGCGCCACTTGGCCGACTTGACGAACTGGAAGACCCCGATCGGCCAGCCCTGGTTCCAGGCGCGCAGCGCGAGCCCGAACGCGGCGGTCGACTTGCCCTTGCCCGGACCGGTGTGCACGATCACCAGCGGCCGGTTGCGGCGCTCGCGGGTCGTCAGCCCGTCGTCGGGCACGTACTCCGGCTTGCCCTGCGGCATCTCGCTCACGCCACCCTTCGAACGTCGCGGACGACCCCGGCCAGCGCGTCGGCGGCCAGCTCGTCCAGCCGGACGAGCTCGGCGCCCAGGTGACCGGCCAGCCGCCCGGACAGGCCGAGCCGCACCGGCCCGGACTCGCAGTCGACCACGACCGCGGCCACTCCGGCGAGCGGTCCCGCCGCGGCGGCCGGATCGGGACCGTGGGTGGCACGGCCGTCGGTCACCACCACGAGGAGGGGGCGCCGGGCCGGGTCGCGGAGCCGCTCGACGCGGAGCACCTCGGCGGCCCGCAGCAGCCCGGCCGCCAGCGGCGTGCGGCCGCCGGTCGGCAGCCCTTCCAGCCGCCGCGCCCCCGCCTCGACCGAGGACGTCGGCGGCAGCGCGAGGTCGGCGCCGGTGCCGCGGAACGTGATGAGGCCGACCTTGTCGCGCCGCTGGTAGGCGTCCAGGAGCAGGCTGAGGACCGCGCCCTTGACGGCGCGCATGCGCTGCCGTGCCGCCATCGACCCGCTGGCGTCCACGACGAACAGCACGAGGTTGCCCTCGCGCCCGTCGCGGACGCTCTCGCGCAGGTCTTCGGCCGCGACGACCAGGCCGGGCCCGCCGCGGCCGCGCGCGTGCTGGTGCGGGGCGGCGGCGCGCAGGGTCGCGGTGAGGTGCAGCCCGCGCGCGCCCGGCCGCGAGCCGGAGACCCGGCCGTACGGGCTGCGCGCCTTGGAGCGGCGGCCCGGAGCGCCCATGCCGGTGCCGGGGACGGTGAAGAGCCTGGGCTTGTAGGCGGCGTCCGCCGGCGCCGGCTCGTTGCGTTCGGGCGCGGGCTTCTGGCCGTTGGGCTCCGGGCGCCGGTCGCCGTCCGGCTCGGAGGGGGCGGAGCCGTCCTGCGGCGGGGTCGGCTCACCGCCCGGTCCGTCCGGGTCGTCCGGACCGTCCGGGCCGCCGGGGTCGTCGTCGGGGGGCTCGGGCTCGCCGTGCTCGTCGTGCTCGTCGTGCTCGTCGTGCTCGTCCAACACCTCGTCCAGCTTCTGCCGGTCCAGGCCGGGCGCGTCGAACGGGTCGCGGCGGCGCCGGTGCGGGAGGGCCAGGCGGGCGGCCGTGCGGACGTCGTCGGCGGTCACGGCGGTGCGGCCGTGCCAGGCGGCCAGCGCGATCGCGGCACGGGCGGTCACCAGGTCGGCGCGCAGGCCGTCCACCTCGAACGCGGCGCAGACGGCGGTGATCTGGCGGAGCGCGGCGTCGGTCAGCTCGACGGCGGCGAGCCGGTCGCGCGCCGCCGCGATCCGCCCGGCCAGCTCCGCCTCGGCGTCGGTCCAGCCGGCCGCGAAGCCCGCCGGGTCCTCCTCGTAGCGCAGCCGCCGCCGGACGACCTCGGCGCGCTCGTCCGGGTCGCGGGTCGCCGCCACCTCGACGGTCAGCCCGAACCGGTCGAGCAGCTGCGGGCGCAGCTCGCCCTCCTCGGGGTTCATCGTGCCGACGAGGAGGAACCGCGCGGCGTGCCGGACCGAGACGCCCTCACGCTCGACGTACGACTCTCCCATCGCCGCGGCGTCCAGCAGCAGGTCGACGAGATGGTCGTGCAGCAGGTTGACCTCGTCGACGTAGAGGACGCCGCGGTGCGCGGCGGCCAGCAGGCCGGGTTCGAAGGCCTTCACGCCCTCGGTCAGCGCCCGTTCGATGTCGAGCGAGCCGGTGAGCCGGTCTTCGGAGGCGCCGACCGGCAGCTCCACCAGCCGCGCCGCCCGGCCCTCGCCGTCGGCCGCGTCGGCGTGCGGGCCGTCCGGGCAGTCGGGGTCGGGGTCGGCCGGGTCGCACGAGAAGCGGCAGCCCGGCACGACGTCCAGCGCGGGCAGCAGGCCCGCGAGCGCGCGGACGATCGTCGACTTGGCCGTGCCCTTCTCGCCGCGGACCAGCACGCCGCCGACGCCCGGCGACACCGCGTTGACGAGCAGCGCCAGCTTGAGGTCGTCCATGCCGACGACGGCGGAAAAGGGGTACCGAGCGGTGGCCGCGCCGCGGCGGCGGCTCATCGGCCCATCAGACAGGCAGGCATGCCTCATCGTCCTTCCCTCGGGTGTCCACGCCCGTGGCGGTCTCGTCCGACGGCCGGAGTCTCCTGGCTCCCGGATCACCGTTCTCCCTCAGCCTTCCAGCGTCGCCGCCGTGGCATGTGCGAGAGGGAACTCCCCTGGTCACAGTTGCGGGACAGCCCCGGAATAGGCAGGCCGATCGTTCGGCCCCGCCGCACCGGGTTCCTCCGCGTCCGTCGCAGGCAAGGATCGCACACCCCCGCAGGCCGCCCAAGTCGCGGTGGAGTGAGATGCCCCGCCCCGCACTGTTGGCGTAGCGCCAAGAACGTGTTCTACTGAGCCCCATGGCGAGATCCGATGGGCTGCCCTTCCGGCCTGGCGACGTGTCCTGGAAGGTGATGCGCGAGCCCGTGCTGGGGCTCGGCGCGGCGCCGACGCTCCTGTTGCAGGTGACGCATCCCCTCGTGGCGGCGGGCGTCGAGCAGTACTCCGACTTCGAGAGCGACCCGTTCGCCCGCCTCTGGCGCACCGCCGACGTCATGCTCAAGCTGTCGTTCGCCGAGCCCGAGGTCTCCGAACGCCAGGCCGTCAAGCTGCGCCGCGTCCACCAGCGCGTCGAGGGGCTGTCCGACGAGGGCGTGCCCTACCGGGCGCTCGACCCCGACCTGCTGCTGTGGGTGTGGGCGACGCTCACCCACAACGGGCTCGACCTGTACGAGCGGACGTTCGGGCGCCTGTCCGGCACCGACCGCGAGCGCTTCTACCAGGAGCAGAAGCTGATCGCCTACGCCTGCGGAGTTCCGGAAGGGCACTGCCCCATCACTTACACGGACTTCCGTGCTTACTTCGACGGGGTGGTCCAGCACGAGCTGCGCCCCACCACGGTCTCGGCCAAGCTCCTGGACACCAGCCGCAAACTGCGGATGCCGTGGCCGCTGGGGCCCGCCTACCTGCAGATCAACCTGCTCGCCGCCGGGGCTCTCCTGCCCGCGCGCCTGCGGCGTGAGCTGGACGTTCCGTGGAGCCGGTCGCGCGCGGCCGCGTTCGCCTCGCTGATCAGCGCCAACCGCGCGGCGGCGCGGGTGACGCCGGTGTCGATGCGGCACCGCCCCACGGACTACCTGGTCGCACGCGAGCGCCCGCTGCGGCTCTTCGCGCAACCGCGCCGCGGAGCCGCATAGGCTGTCCGCGTGGCCTCTCCGTCCCCATCCCGGTCGTCCCGGGCGAGCTACCAGCGCCTCCCGCGCGACGAACGGCGCGACCAGATCCTCGGCGTGGCCCGGCGGATGTTCACCGAGCTCCCGTACGCGGAGGTGTCGACCGCCGCGATCGCACGCGAGGCCGGGGTGCAGCGCGGACTGATCCACTACTACTTCGGCACCAAGCGCGAGCTGTTCCTGGAGGTCGTGCGCGGGCTGACGGTCGACTACTCCGGCCAGGCCCCGCCGCCCGACGCCCGGCTGAGCACCGCCGAGACCGTCGACCTCTGCGTACGGCTGTTCCTCGACGCCGCCGAGGCCAACGCCGACACCTGGCTGGCGGCGCTCGACGCCGAGGGCTTCGGCCAGGATCCCGAGCTGCGCCGGATCGTCAACAAGACCCGCGACATCACCGTCGAGCACATGCTGACGATGCTCCGCGTGCCCGACCCGACCGACACCCTGCGCGCCGTGCTGCGCGCGTACTCCGGTCTGGCCGAGGTGGCGACCCGCCAGTGGCTCCAGGAGAAGACGCTGGGCCGCGCCCAGGTGCACACCCTGCTGGCCGGCTCGCTGCTGGCCCTCATCACCGACATCGCCCCCGCGGTCGAGCGGACCTGAGCCCGGCCGCCCGTTGCTCGGGCGGCGCGGCGTCGCTCAGGCGGCGCCGGGCGCGGGCGGGAAGTCGTCGTTGCCCGACGGGGCGAGGAAGGACGCCACCGCGGCGGAGACGGGCACGGCGAACCAGACGGCCTTGCCCGGCACGGGCGGGCCCAGCCGGGAGAGGGTGCGCAGCACCCCCCAGCGGCCCTCGGACAGCTCGCGGACGATGCTGAGGCCGCGGCCGCAGTCGCCGGACGTCCACGAGTAGCCCGGCAGCCTCGCGTCGGCGTGGCCGTCGAAGACCGCGCAGCGCACCTCGCGTACGGCCGGGGTGGCGGACTGGCACTGGGCGGCGCGCGTGCCCGTGCGCTCGCCCAGGTAGACCCACAGCTCGTGCGGCCCGTGGTCGGACGCGTGCTGGTGAGCGTTGGTGACCAGCTCGCTCACCATGAGCTGTGCGTCGCAGATGATGTCGCGGGTGACGCCCAGCGAGGTGAGCGAGTCCGCGAGCACCGAACGCGCGTGACCGGCACAGCCAGGGCCGCGTGGCAGCGCCCAGACCCGGCCGGGTAGATGCGTATCGTCGTCGGCGAACTCAGGCGAAGCCTGCACGAACCCTCCCGGGTGACGTTCCGTTTTGCGCGGTTACGTACTGCCCCGTCACTTTCAGTCCCCGAGTGGTCACATTTCAAAGCGTCGCGTGAGATTCTCATCGCCGCAACTCTCTTCCCAAGATTGCTCTTACCGGCTTGCTCAATCCCGTTGTACTGGACGGCCCGGATAGGGGACTCTCACCTCTATGACCTACCGGCCCACGGTGCGTGGCCGCCGGTTGGCTCGGGAGCTTCGCAGGATGCGGGACGGGCAGGGACTCACCCTGCAGGACGTGGCCGACCGGCTCGGCTGGTCACGGGCCACGGTCTCGCGCCTGGAGACGGGGCAGACCCGGCCACGGCATGGCGATGTAGCCGACATCCTCGACCTGTACGGCGTGCCCAGCCCGGAGCGGGACGCCTATATCAACCTCGCCCGCGAGGCGGGCCAGCGCGGCTGGTGGACCGCGTACGCCGACGTGTTCGCCGGCAGCTACGTGGCCTTGGAGGACGAGGCCTCACAGATCAGCACCTGGGATCCCCAGCTCGTGCACGGCCTGCTGCAGACCGAGGAGTACGCGCGGGCCGTCATCACCACCGGCCGCATGCTGCCCGGCCGGGCCCAGATCGAGCGGCGCATCGCCGCGCGCCTGACGCGGCAGGCCCTGCTGGACCGGGAGGACGCCCCGCGCCTGCACGTGGTGTTCGACGAGGCGGTGCTCTACCGGCCGATCGGCGGCAAGACGGTGATGAACGACCAGCTCCGGTCACTCGCCGAGGCCGTCCGGCGGCCGAGAGTCACGATCCAGGTGCTCCCCTACGACGTGGGCGAGCACGCCGGGCTGGACGGCCGATTCACGATCCTTTCGTACCCGGACCCCGCCGACCCCGATATCGCCTACGTGGAGGGGACCATGGGCGACGTTTATCTCGAAAGCGTGGAGGCAATAGCCCAACACAAGGCCAGGTTCGACAAGATCACGGCCCTGGCCCTCCCCCCGGAGGAGTCCGCACGCCTCCTCCTCGACGCAGCAAGGAGCGGCAGCACGTGAACAAGGTGCGAACCGAACTCGCCAAAGCCATCTGGCACAAGTCCTCCCACAGCGGAAGCGGCGACCAGTGCGTCGAGGTCGCCTCGCTCTCCGGCCACCGCCGCGCCGTCCGCGACTCCAAGGATCCGGGCGGGCCCGCACTGGTCCTCTCGGCCGCGGAGTGGGCGACGCTCGTCCGCGCGATCCGCTGAACCCGCCTCTGTAGATCACCCCTCCCTTCCGGCGATACTAGAACGTGTTCTAGTATCGCCGGTGCGCGTCGTCAGACGTCGTCGAGACCGGAGGTTGACCCGTGACCGCAGAACTCAAGCTCGGCATCAACGTCGGCTACTGGCAGCGCGACCCCGACGACCAGACCGAGACGGTCCTGGCCGCCGAACGCCTCGGCTACGACGTGGTCTTCACGGCCGAGGCCTACGGGTCCGACGCGTTCACCCCGCTCACCTGGTACGCCGCGCGCACCTCGCGCATCAAGCTCGGCACCGCCGTCGTCCAGATGTCGGCCCGCACCCCCGCCGCGACCGCGATGCACGCGCTCACCCTCGACGCGCTCTCGGGCGGCCGGGTGATCCTCGGGCTCGGCGCGTCCGGCCCGCAGGTGGTGGAGGGCTGGTACGGCGTGCCGTTCCCCAAGCCGCTCGCCCGCACCCGCGAGTACCTCGACATCGTCCGGCAGGTGTGGCGCCGCGAGGGCCCGGTGACCAGCGAGGGCCCGCACTACCCGCTGCCCTACCCGGGCGGCGCCGGGCTCGGCAAGCCGCTCAAGTCGATCGTGCACCCGGTGCGCCCGGAGATCCCGGTCTACCTGGGCGCGGAGGGACCGAAGAACATCGCGCTGGCGGCGTCCCACACCCAGGGCTGGCTGCCGCTCTTCGTCGACCCGGCCCAGATCGACACGCTCTTCGGCGAGTCGCTGGCCGGCCGTCCCGACGACTTCGAGATCGCCGCCACGGTGACCACGATCGTCACCGACGACCTCGACTCGGCGCTCGAGTTCGCCAAGATCCCGCTCGCGTTCTACATCGGCGGGATGGGCGCCCGCGACCACAACTTCCACCTCGACATGATCGGCCGCCTCGGCTACGCCGAGCAGGCCAAGCGTGTCCAGGAGCTCTTCCTGGAGGGCCGGCGCGACGAGGCGATCAAGGCCGTGCCGGCCGAGCTGGCCGACTCGATCTCGCTGCTCGGCCCGATCGGCCGGATCAAGGAGCGCCTCCGCTTGTGGCGCGAGAGCCCTGTCACCACGCTGCTGATCGCCGGCGTCCGGGACGAGGCCACGCTGCGCGAGCTGCGCGACCTCGTCCGCGACTGAGCCCTAGAACGGGTACGGCGCGATCTCGCCGCGGACGGTGACCCACTGGGTCTCGGTGAAGGCCTCGATGTTGGCGTCGGGGCCGCCGAACCGGGAGCCGTTGCCGGACGCGGCGAGGCCGCCGAACGGGACGACCGGCTCGTCGTTCACGGTCTGGTCGTTGATGTGCACGAGCCCGGTCGGCACCACGTCGGCGACGCGCATCGCGGCGCCGACGTCGCCGAGGATGCCCAGCGACAACCCGTACTCGCTGTCGGCGGCCAGCGCGATCGCGTCGTCGACCGTGGCGAACGGCACGACCGGCGCGACCGGGCCGAACACCTCCTGCGCGTACGCGGGCATGTCGGGGGTGACGTCCGCCAGCACGGTCGGGCGGTAGAAGAGGCCCTCGTGCGTCCCGCCCGCCGCGAGCCGCGCGCCCGCCGCGACGGTGCCCTTCACCAGGCCGTCGACGTGCTCCAGCTGCCGCCGGTCGATGATCGGGCCGAGCGCGACCTGGCCGGCGGCCGGGTCGCCGACCGGCAGCTTGTCGGCCTTGTCGGCCAGCGCCGCGACGTACTCGTCGTGCAGGCTCTCGTGCACCAGCTGGCGGCCGGTGGTCATGCAGATCTGGCCCTGGTGCAGGAACGAGCCCCACGCGCCCGCCGACACGGCCTTGCCGACGTCGGCGCCGGGCAGCACGATGAGCGCGTTGTTGCCGCCCAGCTCGAGGTGGGCGCGCTTGAGCAGGCGCCCGCACACCTCACCGATCTTGCGTCCGGCGGCGGTGGACCCGGTGAACGAGACGACGCGCACCTCGGGCGCGGCGATGACGGCCTCGCCGACGTCGGCGCCGCCGGGCAGCAGGTGCAGCAGCCCCTCGGGCAGGCCGGCCTCCTCGAAGACGCGGGCCAGGACGACGCCGCCGCAGACCGCGGTGCGGGGGTCGGGCTTCAGCAGCACCGCGTTGCCCAGCGCGAGCGCGGGCGCCACCGAGCGCATCGACAGGATCAGCGGGAAGTTGAACGGGGCGATCACGCTGACCACGCCGGCCGGGCGGCGCCGGGCCAGGCTCCAGCGCGGCTGCGCGGACGGCAGCACCAGGCCCTGCGGGTGCGAGGCGAGCGCGGCGGCCTCGTAGCAGAGGTTCTCGGCGAAGTGCGTCTCCAGCTGCGCCTTGGGCGGGATCGAGCCGGCCTCGCGGACGATCCAGCCCTGGATCTCCGCGGCGTGCTCCTCGAACAGCCGGCCGGCCTTGCGCAGGATCGCGGCGCGTTCCTCGTAGGTCCGCGCGGCCCAGTCGCGCTGCGCCGCGGCGGCCCGGGCCGCGGCGGCGGTCACGTCCTCGGCGGTGGCGGTGCCGAGACGGCCGAGGGTCGCTCCGGTGGCGGGCTCGACAACGTCGAACGCACCGCCCGCGGCGGGGTCCGACCAGCCTCCGTCGAAGATCTTCCCGGTCCACGTGCCGGCGTCCAGCAGCGTCATCGCTCCTCCTCAGGACATCCGGGGCCCTGCGGGGTGTGCGGGCCCCCTCCCGATCCTGCCCGCGATCGGCCCCCATCTGAACTGCATCTTTCCACTGAGCGGAAACCCGGTCGGGCGGCCCCGTCTCCCGGGCCCCGGACGGCCCCGCCCTCCGTGCCCGACGCCACAGCGCGTGATGGAATGTGCGGGGTCGCCCGCGCGCTACACGGGATGTCCAATGATCGAGACAGCTCCATCGGAGAGGGACACCCGATGTCCAGCCCGCAGGTCGGCGCAGCCCGGTTGCTCGTTCGAGCCCTCGAAGCCGAGGGGGTCGAGTACGTCTTCGGCATCCCGGGCGAGGAGAACATCCACTTCGTCGACGCGATCAACGACTCCTCCATCCGCTACATCCTCGTCCGCCACGAGCAGGGCGCGGCGTTCATGGCCGAGATCTACGGCCGGCTCACCGGCAAGGCGGGCGTGGCGTCCGCCACCCTCGGCCCCGGCGCGATCAACCTCCAGCTCGGCGTCGCGGACGCGACCACCAACAGCACCCCGGTCGTCGCCATCTCCGCCCAGGTCGGGCTGGACCGCATCTACAAGGAGTCGCACCAGATCGTCGACCTGGTGTCGCTCTTCCGGCCCATCACCAAGTGGTCGGAGCTGGCCCCCACCGCCGAGGCCCTGCCGGAGATGATCCGCAAGGCGTTCAAGACCGCGCAGACCGAACGTCCCGGCGCCGTCTACCTGGCGATCCCCGAGGACGTCGAGGCGGCCACCGTGCCCGCCGATCTGCGCCCGCTCCCGCTGAACGTCGTCCGCCCGCAGGAACCTTCGTCCTCCCAGATCGCCCGCGCCGCCGACGTCATCGCGCTGGCCGAGCGGCCGATCGTGCTGGCCGGGCACGGCGCCACCCGCGCCCGCGCGAGCCAGGCCCTGATCCACTTCTCCGAGCAGCTCGGCCTGCCGGTCGCGACCACGTTCAACGGCAAGGGCGTCTTCCCCGACGACCACCGCAACGCGCTCGGCGCGGTCGGCTTCATGCGGAACGACTACGTCAACTTCGGCTTCGCTGAAGCGGACGTCGTCATCGCGGTCGGGTACGAGCTCCAGGAGTTCGACCCGGTCAAGATCAACCCCAAGGTGGACAAGAAGATCATCCACATCCACCAGTTCCCGGCCGAGGTGGACGACCACTACCCGGTCGAGGTCGGCATCCAGGGCGACGTCTCCCGCTCGCTGCGCGCCCTCGCCGACTCGGTGCACCGCCGCTTCGACCTCAACGGCACCGGCCGCAGGATCCGCGACCTGATGGCCGCAGAGCTGCGCGAGGGCCGTTCCGACGACGGCTTCCCGCTGTCGCCGCGCCGCATCGTGGCCGACACCCGCGCGGCGATGGGACGCGAGGACATCGTGCTCGCCGACACCGGCGCGGTGAAGATGTGGATGGCCCGCATGTACCCGACGTACGAGCCCAACACCCTGCTGGTGTCCAACGGCCTGTCGTCGATGGGCTTCGCCGTCCCCGGCGCGATCGCCGCCAGGCTGGCGCACCCGGACCGCCGCGTCCTGGCGGCCACCGGCGACGGCGCGTTCCTGATGAACTCCCAGGAGCTGGAGACCGCCGTCCGCGAGAACATCCCGATCACCGTCCTCATCTGGGAGGACGAGGCGTACGGGCTGATCGAGTGGAAGATGGACCTGGAGATGGGCCGCAACTCCCACATCAAGTTCGGCAACCCCGACTTCGTGAAGTACGCGGAGAGCTTCGGCGCCAAGGGCTACCGGGTCACCGCGGCCGGCGAGCTGCTCCCCACGTTGCGGAAGGCCCTGGCCGACGACGGCGTCTCGGTCGTCACCGTCCCGGTCGACTACTCGCACAACCTGGAGCTCACCAGGAAGCTGGGCGACCTCACCGACGCGCTCTGACCGGCGCGCACCGACCGATGCGCACCGGCCCGCCGGTGATTTCTGACCCGCTGTTTACAGAAGGGAAACGCCGCGTCCGCCACTCTTGTGGAGTGACCCGTGACGACGCCCCCGGCTCGGTGGTCGGCCGCGCCCTGCGCTGGCTGACCACGACGCCGGACCAGGACCACGACGACTGGCTGGACCCCGAGGACACCGACGACCCGGACTCGCCGGCCGCGTTGCGTTCCAGGATCAAGGCCCTGGAAGCCGAGCTCGCCGAGGTCCGCGAGGCGCCCTGACCCGCGCCCGCCCGCCGCTCCACGGCCCCTACTCCGCGCCGAACGCCTGGAGGAAGGTGTCGACGGCGGCGCGGGCCACGTCGTACAGCTCGTCCTCGGGGATGTCGCGCGTGCCGTACCGGCCGCGCCGGTCGAGCGAGCCGGTGAGCAGGCCGGAGAGGTGCTCGGCGGCCAGCAGCGGGTCGGTGGCGCGCAGGCGTCCGGCCAGCGCGAGCCGGGCGAGCCGGTCGGCCAGCGACTCCATGACGCGGTCGGCCACCCGGCCCTGGACGATGTCGAGCAGGTCGGGGAACTGGCCGACCTCAGCCGCGAGCATGCGCCGGAGCGCCCAGGACTTCGCGTCGCAGTAACAGCGGATCAGGTCGTACCCGACCTCTTCCAGGATCGTGCGCAGGTCTCCCGGGCCGGCCAGGCGCTCCACCGCGGCCATGTTGCGGGCCAGCGCGTCGGCGGCGACCGCCTCGAACGCCGCGCGCAGCAACGTCTCCTTGTCGCCGAAGTGGTTGTAGACGGTGGCCTTGGCGACGCCCGCCTCCGCCGCGATCACGTCCACCCCGGCCTGCGCGTACCCCTCGCGGGCGAAGACGGTGTACGCGGCGTCCAGGATCGCCGCCCGCTTGTCGATCCGCCCTCGCGCCGTGGTGCCCATGAGCCGCAGCTTACGGCCTCAACCACGTGATTGGACTCACTGGTTCAGTTTTCTGGGATGACTTGTTCAATACTTGTGAGTCTCTTACGTTGGACTCATGAGTCTAGTTTCGCGTGCCGACGCCCGGCTGCCACTCCTGATCGCCGTCGTCCTGATGGGCGGGATGATGGGCATCCTGGACGGCACGATGGTCGCCGTCGCGGTGGACACCCTCACGACCGAGCTCGGCAGTCCGCTGAGCACGATCGGCTGGGTCGCCACCGCCTACCTGCTGACACTGATCGTCACGATCCCGGTCACCGGCTGGGCGGTGGGCCGGTTCGGGGCCAGGCGGCCGTGGCTGCTCGGCCTGGTCCTCTTCCTGGCCGGCTCGCTGGCCTCCGGGCTCGCCTGGAACGCCGGCACCCTGATCACGTTCCGCGTGGTGCAGGGCCTGGGCGCCGGGATCCTCGACCCGCTCGTGCTCGTCCTGCTGGCCCGCGCCGCCGGGCCCTCCCAGGCGGGCCAGGTGATGGGCCTGATGACAGGCGTGCTGTCTCTCGGGCCGGTCCTGGGCCCCGTCATCGGCGGGGTCGTCCTGGACGGGCTCGGCTGGCGGTGGATGTTCCTGGTCAACCTGCCGATCGGCGTGCTCGCGCTGGCGCTGGCCGTCCGCGTGCTCCCCGACGACCGCCCGGTGACCGCGGACCGCACCCGGCTCGACGTCATCGGGCTCGCGTTGCTCGCCCCCGGTCTCGCGGCGCTCTGCCTGGCGTTGTCGCAGACCGCGGAGACCGCCCGGATCACCGCCTGGCAGGCACTGACCCCGCTGGCCGCCGGGCTCGTCCTGCCGGCGGTCTACGGGGCGCACGCGCTGCGGTCCCGCCGTTCCGCTCCCCCGCTGATCGACCTCAGGCTCTTCGCCGGACGCGGGTTCTCCGCGGGCGTCGCCGCCATGACGCTCACCGGCGTCGCGCTGTTCGCGACGCTCTTCGTCCTGCCGCTGTACTTCCAGCAGGTGCACGGCCGGAGCGCGCTCGCGGCCGGGCTCCTGGTCGCGCCGGCGGGCCTGGGCGCCGCCCTCGCCTCGCCGTTCGCGGGCCGCCACAGCGACCGGTTCGGCGGCCGGACCATGGTCCGTGCCGGGGCCCTCCTGTCGGGGCTCGGCATGCTCGCGCTCACCCGGCTCGGCACCGGCACGCCGCTGATCTGGGCGGCGGCCGCCGGGCTGGTGATCGGCCTCGGCCTCGGCTGCGTCGGGGCCCCGGCGATGGGGTCGCTCTACCGGACGCTGCCCGCCCGCCTCGTCCCCCAGGGCAGCTCGGTGCTCTACATGCTCAACCAGCTCGGCGCCTCGTTCGGGATCGCCGCCGTCGCCCTCGTCATGGAGACCGCCGGCGACCTGCTCGGCGGCTTCCACACGGTGGCCTACCTCGGCACCGCCGCGATCGCCCTGATGTTCCTGGCCGCCGGGTTCCTCCCCGGCCGCGCCGGCCCCGCCCCCGACGGCACCCCCTCCGACGCCCCGCTCCCCGAAGAGGCCACCACCTGACGGGAGCGCTCACTAGCGTGGGCCTGATGGGGAGATTCGAGGGACGCGTCGCGGTCGTGACCGGGGTGAGCCGGCGGGCGGGGATCGGGTTCGCGATCGCGCAGGAACTGCTCGCCGACGGCGCGCGGGTGCTCGTCCAGTCGTGGACGCCGCACGACGCCGAGATGGACTGGGGCGAGGACCCGGCCGGGATCGACGGGGTGATCGAGGCGCTCGGCGGGATCGGGCCGCGGCTGCGGCACGTGGCCGCCGACTTCTCCCGCCCGGAGGCGCCCGGCGAGGTGGTCGCCGCCGCGGTCGAGGCGTACGGCGCGGTGGACGTCCTGATCGCCAACCACGCGCGCAGCTCGCTTCAGGACCTCGCCTCGGTCACCGCCGAGGAGCTCGACCTGACCTGGGCCGTGAACGCCCGGGCGAGCGTCCTGCTCGCCCAGGCGTACGCGGCGGCGCACACCGGGCGGCCCGACGGCCGGATCGTCCTGTTCACGTCCGGCCAGCATCTGGCGCCGATGAGCCGGGAGCTGCCGTACGCGATCAGCAAGGGCGCGATCCACCAGATGACGCTCAGCCTCGCGGACGCCCTGGCCGACCGGGGCATCACGGTGAACGCGGTCAACCCCGGCCCGGTCGACACCGGCTGGGCCGACGAGGAGCTCACGGCGCGGGTCGGCCGGGCGCTGCCGCTCGGCCGCTGGGGCAGCCCGGAGGACGTGGCGCGGCTGGTGGGCTGGCTGGCCTCCGCGGAGAGCGGCTGGATCACCGGCCAGGTCATCAACTCCGAGGGCGGTTTCCGGAGATGGGTGATGTGAGCGATGAGTTCCGGCGGCCCGCCGGGTCTCCATTCGCGGAGGATCCTGGCAACACCGACCGAACGAGGAGCCGTCCATGAACCCGGACCTGGGGCCCGCGACCCGGTACGTCGCCGAGCTGATCGCCCGCGTGCACGATGACCGGCTCACCGGGCCGACGCCGTGTCCCGCGTACACGCTCGGCGATCTGCTCGATCACGTCAACGGCCTGTCGTACGCGTTCACCCTGGCCGCCGCCAAGTCCCCGGTGCCGGGCGGCTCGCAGGGCCCGTCCGGCGACGCGTCCCGGCTGCCGGACGGCTGGCGGGAGAGCATCCCCGAGCGCCTCGCCGGGCTGGCCGACGCGTGGCGCAAGGACGACGCGTGGGACGGCATGACCGAGGCGGGCGGCATCCAGCTGCCCGGCCAGGTCGCCGGCCTGGTCGCGCTGAACGAGGTCGTCGTGCACGGCTGGGACGTCGCGCGTTCCTCCGGGCAGCCCTACGAGCCGCCGGCCGAGGCGGTCGAGGCGTGCATCGGGTTCCTCGGCCGGTCGCCGGGCGAGGGCCCGTTCGGCACGCCCGTTCCCGTTCCGGACGACGCGCCGCCGCTCGACCGTCTCGTCGGCCTGGCCGGCCGGGATCCCGGCTGGCGCACACCTTGATCTACGAGTACGTGGGCCCCGCGGACGTGGCGGCCCGGACTGGGCCCGCCGGTCGCCGGATCGCCTCGCCCGGCGACTTCGCGGCATGGGCGGCGGAGTCGGACCTCTCCGAGCCGTTCACCTACGTCGTGGCGCTGGACGGCACCCTGCGGCTGGCGCCGCGGCGCAGCGAGCACGTCGCCTGCGCCGCGGGCGCCCCCGTGCTGGCCGCCGGCGAGATCACCTTCGCCGGCGGCGCGGTGACCGAGGTCAGCAACCAGTCGACCGGATACTGCCCCGACCTCACCTCCTGGCCGGACGTCGCGGCGGCCCTCGACCGGGCGGGCCTGGCCCGCCCCGGCGGGTTCACGTACCCGATCGTCTTCCGCCGCTGCCCGTCGTGCGGCGAGATCACCATCGTCAAGGACGGGCACTACGCCTGCCCGTTCTGCGACGCCGGGCTGCCGGCCGAGTGGAACGTCACGCGCGGCAGATGATCTCGCCGTGCGGGACGGCGAACCAGCCGTCGTCCGCGGCGGCCCACGCCTTCCACCCGGCGTACATCCGCTGAAGGTCCTCCCGGGTGGCGTGCCCGCCCGCGACCGCGTGGTCGGCGACCGCCGAGCCGAGCAGGCGCCCGCCCCACGACTCGCTCCACCACTCGCGCTCCTCCGGCGTGGAGTAGCACCAGACCGACGCGGACGCGGTGACGTCGGTGAAGCCCGCCTCCCGCGCCCACGACATCAGCCTGCGGCCCGCGTCGGGCTCGCCGCCGTTGCCCCGCGCGGTCTTGTAGTAGACCGGCATCCACTCGTCCATCCCGGGCGGGCTCGGATGCCAGACGAAGCCGCCGAAGTCGGCGTCGCGCGCCGCCACGACGCCGCCGGGCCGGCACACCCGCCGCATCTCGCGCAGCGCGCCCACCGGGTCGGCCACGTGCTGCAGCACCTGGTGCGCGTGGACGACGTCGAACGAGCCGTCGGCGAAGCTCAGCGCGTGCACGTCCTCCACGCCGAACGTCACGTTGCCCAGGCCGCGCCGGGCCGCCTCGGCGGCGGCCTGCTCCAGCACCTCGGCGGACGCGTCGACGGCCGTCACCCGGCCGACCCGCTCGGCCATGTCGGCGGTGATGGTGCCCGGCCCGCAGCCGATGTCCAGCACCGACGCCCCGTTCCGGAGGTGCTCGATCAGGTAGGCGGCCGAGTTGGCGACCGTGCGCCACGTGTGGGAGCTCAGCACCGTCTTGTGGAAGCCGTGCGTGTAGGCGGACATCGAAGACACCTCATTCCTCGTCGTGCCGATGTCCTGCCACTCTAGACATGCTTCTCATAGTTTGAGAACTGCATCTCATTATATGAGAAAGGAAACAGGACTCTCAGGTTGCCCTCAAGGCCCGTCCAGGTTGACCGATCACGCTCGGACGGCATGAGATTCCGGCATGCCGCCCTCCGTACCGGCGTCGCCGCCACGGCCGCCGCGGCCCTGGCGGTGGCCTTGACCGTGAACAACGGGCCCGACCCGGCCCCGATGGCCGCCGCCCCGCCCGCGCCCGTCGCCGCGACACCGCCCGCCACGCCCTCGCCGGCACCGTCGTCCGCGCCGGCCCTGTCCGCGCGGGAACGCTCGGCCCTGACCCGCGCGCTCACGAACTACCTGGACGACCGGGACGGCCGGTTGTCGGTGGCGATCAAGGACCTGGCCACCGGCGTCTCCTACTCCTACGCGAAGGGGGTCCGGACAGCGACGGCCAGCGTCGTGAAGGTCGACATCCTGGTGGCGCTGCTCCTCCAGGCCCAGCGCGACGACCGCGCGCTGACCGCGTCCGAACGTTCGCTGGCGGCCCGGATGATCCGGCAGAGCGACAACGCCGCCGCCACGGCCCTGTGGAACACGATCGGCGGCGGCCCCGCCCTGGACAGGGCCAACCGCAGGCTCGGCCTCAGGCAGACCACCGCCGGACCGGGCGCGGCCTGGGGCTCGACGACGACCGGCGCCGCCGACCAGGTCCGCCTCCTGACCGCGCTGACCTCGAAGAAGAGCCCGCTCACCGCCGCCCATCGCGCGTACGTGCTGCGCCTGATGGGAGGCGTCGTGGACGAGCAGGCCTGGGGCGTGAGCGCCGCGGCCGGCGACGGCGACACCGTCGCCCTCAAGAACGGCTGGCTGCCGCGCCGGGTCGACGGCGGCGCCTGGACGGTCACCAGCATGGGCCGGATCACCGGTGACGCGCACGACTACCTGATCGCCGTCGTCTCCGCCGGGCACCCGTCCCTCTCCGCCGGGGTGACGACGGTCGAGCACGCCGCCGCGCTCACCGCCAAGGCCGTGACCCGCGCCCTGGCCTGATCCGCACAGCCTGATCCGCACAGCCTGATCCGCACAGCCTGATCCGCACCGGTCTGATCACGGGGGATCAGGACCCGAAGACGGCACCGCCCCCGCCGGCAGGTGGTGCCGGCGGGGGCGGTGGACGGACGGATCGGGTCAGGCGGCCAGGCCCACGGGCTGAACGGCGGGCTGGGCCACCGGCTGTGCGACCGGCTGTGCGACCGGCTGTGCGACCGGCTGAACGACGGCCGCGGCGACCGGCTGGACGGCCGGCTGCAGGACCGGCTCGGCGACCGGCCGCGGACGGTGGACCGGCAGGGACTCGATGGTCGCCAGCGGGGGCGGCGACGGATGGACCTCGGCGTAGGTGTTGAGCGCGAGAGCAGACGGAGTGTGGGTCAGCCACGGCTCGATCACCGTCCGCTCAGCGGGACCGTCGAGCCTCGGGCGGGAAAGGTGAGGGAACGTCGTCTCGTTCACGGTGTCTGCCCCTTCCTGCTACGCCGGCGTCGCGCCGGTCGTGATACCCGGAGGTACGCATCGAACAAGCTCCCCGGTTCGATGTGTATTCCCCGGTGTCTCCCCTGTCACACGATCACGTTACGCCTGGCCTCTGACATTTTTCGAATGGGTTTTCGCGGATGGATCACGGTCCGTGATCGACTTTCGCTCGGCCCGGGGCACCGGCCGGTGCCCCGGCCAGGACGTCAGTCGGGACGCGGCGCCGGGTCGGCGGTGACCGAGCGGAGGAGCGGGCGGCTGAGGGCGCTCGCCCCGATGATCCCGGCGAACCCGAGGGTCGTGAACGCCAGCAGCGTCAGGGCGCCCGCGAAGCCGAAGCCCACCGCGAACGGGGACGCGAAGAACAACCCCGTCAGCAACGACCCGCCGCCCATGATCGCGAGCGGGATGAGGGTCTCCTGGCGCCGCGCCCGGTCGAGCACCTCCAGCGGGGTGCCCGCCAGCCGGAGCATCGCGTACGTCCGCCGCCGGTCGAGCACGGCGGAGGCGCCGGTGATGCCCGCGCTGGTGATGGCGATGAGGAACGACACGATGAGGACGGTCAGCGCGCCGGTGCGCAGGTCGGCCAGCAGGTAGAGCTCCGCGCCCGCGCCGGCGGGCGGGGCCGCGGTGGTGCCGGGCACCAGGTCGTGCAGGGCGGTGCGCGCCCGGTCGACCGCCGCCTCGCCGCCAGGGACGGTGATCGTCACGGTGGTGGACGTTCCGTCGAACGTGTCCTCGCCCACCCGCACCGTGGCGGGCGTGCCGTTCAGCCGCCGCCCGGCCTGTTCGGCCACCGCCGCAGCCCGCGTCTCGGGGACGACCAGCTCCATCCGGTCCCTGGCGTCGGCGCCGGGCATCGCGCCGGGGTTCATGAGGCAGAGGAATCCCGCGACGAAACCGGTGAGCGCCACCCCGGCGACCGTCCGCCAGGCGGCGCGCGGGTCGTCGATCAGGCGGCGGCCCGCCAGCATCCGGGCCGGGCCGCGGGCGGTGGCCGCCGTGACGCGCCCGATGATCGCGACCACCCACGGGCCGACCAGGTTGATGGACAGGAACGCCAGCGACAGCAGGATCACCAGGATGACGGCGCCGGTCCGGCCCATGGCGGTGAGGCCGCCGCCGGCCATCGCGAACGCGATGAGGATGGCGCCGAACACGACCAGCCGGATCGCCTTCATGCCCGGCGGGGTCTGCCTCTTGGCGACGCCGAGGGGGCTCACCACGACGCGGCGCAGGCCGACGACCGCGCTGACGCCGACGAGCAGCGGCACCGCGAGGAGCACCGCCCCCACCAGGGCGAACCCGGGCCACAGGTCGCCGGCGAACCACGTCCCGCCGCCGATGGTGATCCGCGTGAGCGCGGGGAGGGCGGCGGCGTACAGCAGGAGCCCCACGACGGCGCCCGCGGCGGCGGTCAGCACCGCCTCGGCCGCGGTGATCGCCACCACCTGCCCGGGCGTGGCCCCGACCAGGCGCAGCGCGGCGAGGCGCTGGTCCCGGCGGGCCACCGTCAGGCGGGCCGCGGCGCCGCCGAACACCAGCAGCGGAACGGCCATCAGCACCGAGGCGATGACGGCGAGCACCTGGTAGATCTGCGGGACCGTCGACACCGCGCCGGTGGCGTAGTGGTCGATCGGGGTGGGCGACGCGGCCGTCTCGGCGCCCCTGGCGTCGCCGCGCTCGCCCTTCATGACGGGGTCGGCGGCGGTGCGCCCGGCGACCGCGACCAGCTCTCCGGGGTGGACGAGGGCGTCGTCGCCGAGCACGCCGGCCGGCGGGCCGGCCGGGAACCGCCCGGCCAGCTGGTCGGCGGGCAGCCGCTTGATCAGGTCCGCGAGCGCGGGCGAGACCCAGAGCTCGCCGGGCCGGGGGAAGGCCTTCATTCCGGGCGGCACGGGTGCCCGGCCGCCACCGGTGGCGGCCAGGTCGACGATCGTGAGGGGCTCGCCCCGGACGTAGTCGGTGCTCAGCGCCTGGACGGCGGTCGCCGTACCGGCGGCGGTGGCGGGGTGCCGCCAGGCGTCGGCGTCGGCCCGCTGGGCGAAGGCGTGGTTGGCGGCCACCGCGAAGAGCAGGAGCCCGGTGGAGACCGCGACGGCGGCGAGGGTGAGCAGCGAGCCGAGCAGGCCCCGGCGGCCGCCGCCGCGCAGCAGCCGCCAGGAGAGGTCGAGGGCCGTCCGCATCACAGGGCCCCGCCGGCGGGGACGAGCAGCCGGCCGTCGCGGACCTCGACCGTGCGGTCGCACCAGCGCGCGACGTTCGGGTCGTGGGTGACGACGACCAGGGAGGCGTCGTTGTGCCGGGTGGCGTCCACCAGCAGCCGCATCGTCTCGTGGCCGGTGTTCTGGTCGAGGGAGCCGGTGGGCTCGTCGGCGAACACCACGGCGGGCCGGGTGACCAGGGCGCGGGCGATCGCGACGCGCTGGGCCTGGCCACCGGACAGCTCGCCCGGCCGCCGGCCCTCCATCCCGGCCAGCCCGAGCGGCCCGAACCAGCCGCGGGCCGCCCGTACGGCCTCGCCGCGCGCCACGCCGCCGAGCATGAGCGGCAGCGCCACGTTCTCGTCGGCGGGCAGTTCCGGCAGCAGCTGGCCGAACTGGAACACGAAGCCGAAGCGGGTGCGCCGCAGCTCGCTGCGACGGCGCTCGCCGAGCGCGTCGACGCGCTGCCCGAGCAGGCGCACCTCGCCCCCGTCCGGCTTCATGATCCCGGCCAGGCAGTGCAGCAGGGTGGACTTGCCGGAGCCGGACGGGCCCATGATCGCCACGGCCTCGGCGCGGGCGACCGCGAGGTCCACCCCCGCGAGGGCGACGGTCGGGCCGAACCTCTTGACCAGGCCGTGCCCGGACAGGACGATCTCGTTCACGCGGCGGCCTTCCGGTGGTCGGAGGACGTACGGAGCTGGAGGACGTCGGCGCCGGACCCCCCGGATCCGTCTGAGCCGTCTGAGCCGTCTGAGCCGCTGGGCGGCCCGTCGGGGCCTCGTGGCTCCTTCCGCTCCCGCAGGGACTCGCCGACCTCCTTGACCGGCATGATCAGGCCCGCGTAGACCACGAAGACGGCGAAGAGGACGGCGACCGGCACGTAGATCAGGTACATGGCGTTCATGTCTCCAGCGTCCGCGCCCGGACCGGCCGGCCACATCGGACGGACGGCTCGTGCTGACACGCCGGGATCGGCCGAATGGTCGATACGAGGGTCACGCCGGAGTCGTAGCCTGCGTATCCATGAGTGACACGGGGGAACGGCTCGACCGCATCACGTCGCTGGGCGGCTGCCTGGTGCGCGGGACGGCGGGGGCGTTCGCGGGCCTCTACCTGCTGCTGTGCCTGGTCACCGTGGCCGGTGGCACCGCCGGCGGCAGGAGCCACCTGCCGTTCTTCCTCACGATGATCTTCGCGGCCGGGGTCTGCGCGTGGGCGGCGCTGACGACCAGGCGGTTCGTGGTCTGGGCCCTGATCGCCACGGGCCTGTCCCTGGCCCTCACGGTCTACGCGGCGCTGGTCCGGCCGCCCATCGGCAACCCGAGCATGCTGCTGGAGCTGTCCGGGCTGCTCGTGGTGGTCACCCGGGTGATCTGGCAGCTGCCCAGGGAACGCCTGGTGCCGATGACCGTGCTGGTCGGCGGCGCGATCGTGATCATCCCGTTCCGCGGTTCGGCGATCAGCCTGCTGCTCTTCTCCGCGCCGCTCGCCGTCCTCGTCGCGATCGCGATCGGCGCCGGCCTGTGGTTGCGGGCGATCGACGCGCGCCGGGCCCGGGCGCTGACGGCGGCCCGCCGGGACGAACGCCTCGAGCTGGCCCGTGACCTGCACGACTTCGTCGCCCACCACATCACGGGGATCGTGGTCCAGGCGCAGGCCGCCCGGTTCACCGCGGGCTCGGCGGCGCCGCGGAGCCCCGAGCAGCTCGACGCGATGTTCGCGGGCATCGAGAAGGCGGGCACCGAGGCGCTGACCTCGATGCGCCGGATGGTCGGGCTGCTGCGCGAGGCGCAGGACAACCGCGACGCCGGCGCCGCCGGTTCCGCGACCCGGCCGGTCGGCGATCTGGCCCGGGTGGAGGAGCTGGTCGCCGGGTTCGGCTCCCCGCCCGCGTCCCTCGACATCGCCGGCGACCTCGGCGAGCTGCCGCCCGAGGTGGCGACGTCGGTGCACCGGATCGTCCAGGAGGCGCTGACCAACGCGCGCAAGCACGCCGCGGACGCGACCGCCGTCCGGGTCCGGGTCGGCCGGACGGCCGAGGGCGTGGAGGTGACCGTGCGCGACGACGGGCAGGGACGCGGGCGGCGGCTGCCGTCCGGCGCGTTCGGCCTGGTCGGGCTGGGCGAGCGGGTCGAGGCGCTGGGCGGGCGCATCCACGCCGGTCCCCGCCCCGAGGGGGGATGGGAGGTCGTGGCGGTCCTCCCCGGTGGCCGATCCCTGCCACAATCGGGACCGTGACCATCCGTGTACTGATCGCCGACGACCAGGAGATGGTCCGGACCGGATTCCGGATGATCGTCGACTCGCAACCCGACATGGAGGTGGTCGGCGAGGCCGCCGACGGCGCCGAGGCGGTCGCGCTGGCCCGGCGCCTGCGTCCCGACGTCTGCCTGTTCGACATCCGGATGCCCAAGATGGACGGCCTGGAGGCGACCCGGCTGCTGGCCGGGCCGGACGTGGCCGAGCCGCTGCGGGTGGTCATCGTCACCACGTTCGACATGGACGAGTACGTCTACGGGGCGCTGCGCGGCGGGGCGGCGGGCTTCCTGCTCAAGGACGGCGGCCCGGCCCTGCTGGTCGAGGCGGTGCGCGCGGCGGCCAACGGGGAGGCGCTGGTGTCCCCCTCGGTCACCGTCCGCCTGCTGGAGCACCTCGCCAGGCCCGTGGCGGCGCCCGCTCCCCCGCCCGGCGAGCCGCTCACCGAACGCGAGCTCGACGTCGTCCGCCTCGTCGCGCGCGGCCGGACGAACGAGGAGATCGCCGGTGAGCTCTTCGTGTCGCTCTCCACGGTCAAGACGCACCTGGGCAGCGTTCATCGCAAGCTCGGCACCCGCAACCGCGTGGAGGTCGCCGCCTGGGCCTGGGAATCGGGCCTTGGCCGCTGACCTCCGCCGGCCCGGCCGGGCGGGAGGTCCGGCACGCTGAACGGGATCCCGACCACCGTGCTCGCGGTGTGGATCGCCGCGGCCGCCGGCTGGGGCGTGATCGCCGGCGGGCTGCGGCGCGGGCTGTCCGGCCACCCGCGCCGCATCGCCCTGGTCGCCCACGGCCTGACCCCGGCGGGGCTGGTGCTGGTGCCGTCGATGCTGGGGTTCGGCCACCTGTACGCGTCGATCGGGGCCGCCGCCGAATGGTGGGCGCTGGCGGCGGTGACCGGGTTCCGTCCCGAACGCCTCGTGGTGTCGGGCGGCCCGCGCAGGCTGGCCGCCTGGTCGGTGCTCGCCGCCGCGATCGCGCTGGTCACGGCCCGGTTCGTGCTGTGATCCCCAGGTCCGACGATCACCACCGGCCGGGTCCGCGGTTGGGCAACCGAAGGTAAAGCCACGTAGCATCCGAGGCAACGGAGCGCAAAGTCGTCTCGGAGGTACGGGCAAATGCCGTGTGCGTTGTGCGGCGACATCATCCCCACCGAGGTCGCACGCTGCCCGGCGTGCGGTGCCTGGGCGCGGCGGCGCGACTTCCGCGCGGTCGGCATCGCGGTCTTCATGCTGCTCGGCTTCAACGCGTTCATCGCGCTCGGCTCCGGCATCAGCCTGCTGCGGCTGATCGATCCCCTGCGCAACGCCACCCACGACGACTACGACGCGGCGGCCACCGGTGCGGCCATCACCCCGTACGCCGACGTCTTCCTCGTCTGCGGGATCATGGCCGTGATCACCGGGCTGCTCTATCTCGGCTGGTTGTGGCGGGCCTACCGGCAGTCCGCCGGGCCGCACCGGCACCACCGCGCCTGGGTGATCTTCGGCTGGGTGCTGCCGGTGGTCAACCTGTGGATGCCGCCGCGGATGGTCTACGACATCTGGGTCAGCAGCGGCCGTTACCGCACGGCCGAACGCCATGCCGTCGGCCTGGTGGTCGGCGGCTGGTGGGTCAGCGTCCTGCTCGGCGTCGGCCTGGCCAAGATGTTCGCGGCCAGCAGCGTCACCACGCTCGCCGACGCCCGCTTCTCGGTGCATCTGGGCGTCGCGGCGGCGGCCTTCCAGGCCCTGGCCGCCGCCCTCTGCATGGTGAACGTGTTCCAGATCACCCGGCTCCAGGTGCGCTCCCCCGTCCTCCTCTAGCTCTGGCCGGAGACGATCCGCGCTAACCGGACGAGCCGCCGCTGGCGTGCCACAGACGGCCGGGCGGACGTTTGACGGCGCCGCCCGCGTGGCCCATGGGAAGGCCGAGCGCGGCTTGCCCCTTGGGAGGGCGGCTGGGCGGGGGCTGTGGGATGGCATAGGGGGACATGGCGAAGCCGTTGGCGTAGACGATCCGGCTCGCGGCGCGCGGGCCCGCGGCGGTGCCGTCCGCCGCGGCCATCAGCCGCCGGACGGCGGGCGTCCCGCCCCGCCGCCACTCCTCGTACAGGCTCACCAGGTCCCAGCAGGCGGTGGCGTTGAGACTGACCGCGCGCAGCCCGGGCCGCCGCACCCGGCCGCGGATCACCAGCAGCCACGAGCCGAAGACGGTCGCCGCGCACCGGTCCTGCACCGACTCGAAGAACGTCGCGTCCACCGGCCCGGTCGCGTCGTCCACGGTGGCGAAGATCACGCGCTGTCCGGACCTGACCGCCGGGGTCTGCGTGGCGACCTTGACCCCCGCGACGAGGACCTCGCTCCCCGCCTCCCGTTCCGGCAGGTCACGGGCCCGGACGACGCCGAGCGCCGCCAGCAGGTCGTCGTAGAAGCTCAGCACGTGCCGGCTGACGTCCATGCCGAGGATCTCCAGCTCCGCCTCGACCACCTCGGCCGGCGTCATCGCGGGCAGCTCGCCCGGCGGGATCTCCTCGACGAACTCGTCCTCGCCCAGCGGCAGCTGGCCGTCGATCAGGCCCCGGGTGTCCGGGGTCGCCCGGTCGAGCGCGCCGACCCGGCAGAGCAGGTCGCGGCGGGAGACCCCGGGCCCGTGCAGCGCGTCGAACGCGCCGGCCATGACCAGCCGTTCGGCGATCGGGCGCGAGACCCCGGCCCGCCGCCAGAAGTCGCGCAACGAGGAGTACGGGCGGCCCGCCCGCTCGCCGACGACACGTTCGACCTCGGCCTCGCTGATGCCGCGCACCTCGTTCAGCGCCACCCTGATCCCGAACCCGCCGCCGTCCGGAGAAGGCCGGGAAGGCGCCTCCGGGGGCGGGGCGGCGGCGGTGGAGCCGCCCGCGGAGACGGGCTCGACATGCCAGCCCGCGGCCGAACGGTTGACGTCCAGCGGCAGGATCGGCACGCCGAAGTGGCGGGCGTCGTCGAGGATCGCCCGCTTGGGGTACATGCCGGGGTCGTGGGTCAGCACCCCCGCGTAGAACGCCGCGGTGTGGTGCCGCTTCAGCCACGCCGACTGGTAGGTGGGCAGCGCGAACGACGCCGCGTGCGCCTTGCAGAACCCGAACGCGCCGAACGCCGTCAGCATGCGCCACACCCGCTCGACCGTGGGCTCGTCGTGGCCCCGGCGCAGCGCCCGCTCCCGGAACCAGGCCGCGACCCGTTCCTGCCCCGCCTCGGTGGCCAGGCTGCGCCGCGCCGCCTCGGCGGCCGAGAGCCCGCAGCCGGTCATGACGTCGAGCACGCGCAGCACCTGCTCGTGGAAGACCACCACGCCGAGGCTCTCCTGGAGCACCGGGACCAGGTCGGGGTGCGGGTAGTCCGGCCGCCGCAGGCCGTGCCGGCTCTCCAGGAACGGGGTGACCATGTCGGCGTTCACCGGCCCCGGCCGGAACAGCGAGATGTCGATCACCAGGTCGGCCAGGGTGCGCGGTTGCAGCTTGCCGACGAGCTCGCGCTGGCCGGGCGACTCGATCTGGAAGCAGCCGAGCGTCCTGGACGTGCGGATCAGCTCGTAGGTGGGCCCGTCGTCCGGCGGCACCGCCTCCAGGTCGATGTGCTCGCCGGTCACCCGGGCGACCTCGGCCACCGTGTGCGCCATCGCCGACTGCATGCGGACGCCGATGACGTCGAGCTTGAGCAGCCCCATCGCCTCGACGTCCTCCTTGTCGAACTGGCTCATCGGGAACCCGAGCCGGCTCTGCTCGACCGCGGTGCGGTCGCGGAGCGTGGCGTTGGACAGCAGGACGCCGCACGGGTGCATCGCGATGTGCCGGGGCAGGCCGTCCAGGCGCTCGGCGATCCGGAAGATCACGTCGAGCTGTCCCTGCCCGAGGTTGCTCTGCCGCAGCTCGGGCAGGTCGCGCAGGGCGGCCCGGATCTGGCCGGCGCGGATCTGCGGGAACGCCTTGGCGATCGTGTCGATCTCGTGCGGCGGCAGGCCGACCGCGTTGCCGACGTCGCGGATGGCGCTGCGGGCCCGGTAGGTCTCCATCATCGACACGCAGGCCACGCTGTCGTCGCCGAAGTGGGCGAAGAGCGCCCGGTAGGCCTCCAGCCGCCGCGCCGACTCCACGTCCAGGTCGATGTCGGGCAACCCCGGGCGGCTGTCGGCCAGGAACCGCTCCATCACCAGGTCGTGCCGCATCGGGTCGAGGTCACCGATGCCGATCAGGTAGTTGACCAGGCTGCCCGCGCCCGAGCCGCGGATGGCGCAGCGGATGCCGCGGGACCGGATCAGCGCGGCGGCGTCGGCCACCGTCAGGAAGTAGGCGGCGAGCCCCTTGCGCCGGATGATCCCGAGCTCGTGCGCCAGCCGCCCGGCGGCCTCGTCCGACCGGCCGAGGCCGCGCCGCGCCAGGCCCTCGTCGCACCGCGCGGTCAGCCGGGCGAACGGGTCGCCCGCGACGTCGGGCAGATGGGCGCGGTCCATGCCGAGATCGCGGTCGGGGTCGAGCACGCACCGTTCGGCCAGCAGCCGGGTGTCGGCCAGCAGCCGCGCGGCCTCCTCCTCCCCCGCCGCGCCGGGGCCGCAGCTCAGCTCCGCGACCCGCCGCATCTCCTCCGCCGACTTCAGGTAGGCGTGGCCGGTGTGGTCGTCGAGGTGGCGCCGGTGCAGCGGGACGAGCCGCCGCGTGACGTCCAGCACCTGCGCGACCGGATGGTCGGCGGGCTCCAGGTAGCGCACCGCGTTGCCCAGCACGGCGGGCACTCCGGACGAGCGGGCCAGCGCCAGCATCCGCGCGGCGCGGTGGCCGTCGCCGGCGGCGTGGTGGTTGACGATCTCGATCACCGCCTCGGCGGTCTCCCGCCAGGCCGCCAGCCGCCGCGCGGCCAGGTCGGGGCGGCGCTCGGCGATCGCCCGGCCCACGTCCGAGTGCGGGCCGAGCAGGACGACCAGTCCCTCCGCGTGCGCGCCGACCATCTCCCGGGTGACCGCCGGCGCGCCGCGCTCCCCGCCGTGGGCGGCGGTGACCAGGCGGCAGAGGGAACGCCAGCCGGTGGCGCCGGCGGCCAGGACCACGACGCGTTCCCGGCCGTCCCCACCCCCCGGATCCATGGTGAGGTCGGCGCCGAGCACGGGACGGATCCCCGCGGCGCGGCAGGCGCGCACGTGCCTGACCGCCCCGTACAGGCCGTCGCGGTCGGTCAGCGCGAGGATCTCCATGCCCAGCCCGGCCGCCCGCTCGGCCAGCGCCGCCGGCGCGGCGACGCCGTGGCGCGGCGAGTAGGCGGAGGCGACATGCAGGTGCACGGTCACCTGGGCACCTCAGTCCCACACCCGGGAGAGCATCCAGGTGTCGGTGGCGGCGTCGCGGCGCAGTTCGTACACCCCGATCTCGTCGTCCGGCGAGGCCTCGACCCGCCAGAACTCACGTTCGCCCGTCACCTCCGCGTCGGGCTGCTGCTCCCGCCACCAGTCACGGGTGGTGACCCAGTGCTCCAGTACTCTCCGAACGGTGTAGACCCGTTCCCTCCAGACGAACCTGACCGGACGTCCATCGGTCACCCAGACGTCCACGGGGTCCCCGAACACGCGAGTCATCTGCCTCCCCCCGCCCTAGATCCTGTGATCGCCGCACGGGGGAAGACATGCAGCCGTTCGAACATACGTTCGTCAGGGAGTCTAGGGAAACGGGCCCGCGGGAGGCAAGGCGGGGGTGACCGGAGGCCGTCCGGAAGGGCGATTACCGGCGCGTCGCGGGACGTTTCCGAGCGGCGCGCGTTGTCCCAGGTGAAGGAGATGCCCGAGGGGTCAGGCGAGCAGGCGGGCGAGCTGGTCGGCGACCCTGGACACGTCGCCCACGCCGGAGATGCCGCCGCCCGTCCAGAGGTACGACCAGCCCTCCATGGACGGGGTCGCGACGACCATCACCTGCATCCGGCTCCGCGGGTTGGCGACGCCCAGGACCGACTCCTCGGGGCCCGCCAGCCGCCACCGGAGACCGCGCGACTCGACCTCGTACGCGAGTGCGGCGAGATGGTGCCGCCGCACCTCGGCGATTTCGTGCGCACCGACAACAGACACCGCGATCAGCCGCCTCGTCAGGGGTGGGGAAGCATCGGCCGCTCGATCACCTCTGGTGACCGCCATGGGACGATCCGTGACCGGCACCCAGCATGACCCGAAGAAATGATCACTGCAAGGGATCCAGGAGAGTCGAGCAACCTAAATCCTTCCCCTGAGCGTCACCAGGTCTACGTAACGTAGGGGAACTACATACTTACGTACCGCTTCCAAAGGTGGCACCCGGCGGTCGCGGGTGGCCCCGAGCGGTCTCCGGCCCGCTCCTGCGGAAGGGCCCGGCGTGATAAACCCCGTATACCGATTCCGCCAGTCCGGGGGCACGACGAAGGAGACCACGATGACCGCTACCCCCGCGGACGACGGCCGCGCGCTCTCGGGGACGCTGGCAGGCCTCCGCGAACGCAAGAAGCAGCGGACCCGGCTGGCGCTCGTCGACGCCGCGCTCGACCTGTTCCTCGCCCAGGGATACGAGGCGACGACGATCGACGAGATCGTGGCGGCGGTGGAGGTCTCCCAGCGCACGTTCTTCCGCTACTTCGCCACCAAGGAGGACGTCGTGATGGACACCCTCGTCCAGTACGACCAGCTCATGAAGGACGCGCTGGCGGCCAGGCCGCCCGCCGAGAAGCCGTTCGCCGCGCTGTTCGGCTGCCTGTCCGTCGTCCTGGAGACGATCTCCGAGAGCGGCCAGGAGGAGAGCGAGCGGTTCCGCAAGCTCCACCAGCTCGTGGAGACGACCCCGGCGCTGGTCCACGCGCACATGGCCCGGTACGCCGAGATCGAGAAGCTGCTCGCCGCCCTGATCGCGCAGCGCCTCGGCGTGGACCCCGAGACCGACCTGCGGCCGCAGCTGATCGTGGCGTTCCATTCGGGCGCGACCCGCGTCGCCTTCGAGGACTGCGCCCGGCACGGGATCTGGGACGCCCCGACCGTCGCGGCCCGCGTCAAGGGGACCGTCGTCCTGGCGCACGAGACCCTGCGCGACCTCGTCTGAGCCCCGCCGGGCGTCCGGGCGCGCACGGCCCGGAATAGGATCCGGGACGGCCGGGTTGGCGGCTGTCAGGAGCGGCGGGCCGTCCACGGCACCCCGGCACGGAGGAGTTGCATCATGCGCGCGATCGTCGTCGAGAGTCCGGGCGGCCCCGAGGTGCTCGTCCCCGCCGAGCGCGAGGACCCCGTGCCCGGTCCGGGCGAGGTGCTCATCGACATCGCGGCGGCCGGCGTCAACTTCATCGACATCTACTTCCGCACCGGCGCCTACCCGCAGCCGACCCCGTACGTGCCGGGCGTCGAGGGCGCGGGCACGGTGGCCGCGGTCGGCGAGGGCGTGACCGGGTTCGCGGCCGGCGACCGGGTGGCCTGGTCGAACGCGCCGGGCGCCTACGCCGAGCGGGCCGCCGTACCGGCCGGCAAGGTCGTGCCGGTGCCGGACGGGGTGAGCCTGGAGAACGCGGCGGCCGCCCTGCTGCAGGGCATGACGGCGCACTACCTCACCCGTTCCACCTACGAGGTCAAGGCGGGCGACACGATCCTCGTGCACGCCGCGGCGGGCGGCATGGGGCTGCTGCTCACCCAGCTCGGCAAGCACCTGGGCGCCAGGGTCATCGGCACCGTCTCGACGCCCGAGAAGGAGAAGCTCGCCCGCGACGCCGGCGCCGACGAGGTGATCGGCTACGACGGGTTCGCCGCCGAGGTGCGGCGGCTCACCGGCGGCACGGGCGTGGACGTGGTGTACGACGGCGTCGGCGCCCCCACGTTCGACGGGAGCCTGGAGAGCGTGCGGTCGCGCGGGCTGCTGGCGTTGTACGGCGCGGCGGGCGGCAAGGTCGAGCCGTTCGACCCGCAGCGGCTCAACACCGCGGGCGGCGCCTACCTCACCCGGCCGTCGCTGGCGCACTACACCGCGACCCGCGAGGAGCTGCTCGGCCGGGCCGCCGAGGTCTACGGCTGGGTGGCGGCGGGCGACCTCCGGCTGCACGTCGGGCGGCGCTACGACCTGGCCGACGCGCGGACCGCGCACGAGGATCTGGCCGGTCGCCGGACGACCGGGAAGCTGATCCTCACCCCCTGAGGGCCGCGCTAGGGTGTGCTTTCGATACAAAGCCCCCCACTGATGCCCCCGACCTCCAGGACCATCATGACCACGCACGCAGGAGAGAACTTCGACTCCCTCCAGCCGGACGACCCGCGGGAGCTCGGGCCGTACCGGCTGATCGCCCGGCTCGGCCGGGGCGGCATGGGCACCGTGTTCCTGGGCGAGGACCCGAACGGGCGGCGCGTCGCGGTCAAGGTGATCAACCGTGAGCTGGCGGGCGAGGCGTCGTTCCGCGACAGGTTCACGCGCGAGGTGACGGCGGCGCGGCAGGTCCGGCGGTTCTGCACCGCACCGGTGATCGGCGCCGAGCTGGACCGCGACCCGCTGTACGTGGTCACCGAGTTCATCGAGGGGCCGAGCCTGGACCAGGCGGTGGCCGCCCGCGGCGCGCTGCCCGGCTCCGACCTGGAGGGGCTCGCCGTCGGCGTCGCCACCGCGCTGGCCGCCATCCACGGCGCCGGGATCGTGCACCGCGACCTCAAGCCCGCCAACGTGCTGCTGTCGTCCACCGGCCCGCGCGTGATCGACTTCGGCATCGCGCGGGCGCTGGACGCCGCCGAGGGCCCGACCCGCACCGGCCAGCTCGTCGGCACGCCCAACTACCTGCCGCCCGAGCTGCTGCGCGGCGAGCCGATCACGCCCGCCTCGGACGTCTTCTCCTGGGGCTGCGTGGTCGCGTTCGCGGGCACCGGCAAGGCCCCGTTCGCCGGCACCACGGTCCCGGAGATCTTCTACCGGGTGGCGCACGAACCCCCGAACCTCGGCGACCTCGACCCGAGCCTGCGCGAGCTGGTCGCCGCCGCGCTCGACAAGGACCCGCGCAACCGGCCCAGCGTGCAGGAGCTGCTCGCCCGGCTCGTCGGGCACTCCGACGTCAACCCGGCCAGGATCGCCGAGACCGTGCAGGCGAGCTGGCACGGCCCGCAGCCCACGGCCGTCGCGCCGCCGCCCGCGCAGGCGACGGCGCACCCGGGCGCCGAGACGACCCGCCGCGACGGCCTCTTCCCTCCCGGCGGCCCCGGCGGCTACCCGCCGCCGCAGCCCACCCATGTCAGGCCCTCCGGCGGCGGCGTGGGCGTGCCCCGCAAGGTGCTGCTCATCGGCGCGGCGGCGGTCGTGGGCGTCCTGGTCGTGGCCGGTGCCGCCTGGGCCCTGACGCGGCCGGACGGCCCGCCGGAGAACGTCTCCTCCGCGTTCAGCGACACGTTCGCCGACACCGGCTCGGGCTGGGGCGGCGGCTCGTTCACCAGCCAGTACGGCTACAAGGACGGCAAGTACCGGGTGGAGACCGACTCCACCAACGCGGCCCGCGGCAGGCCGTCGCCCAAGAAGCCCGGGGAACTGCCGAAGAACATCCTCGTCACGGCGACGGTGACCATGCCCGAAGGGCAGGACGACGCGATGGCCGGGCTGCTGTGCCGGAACGACGACAAGGGCCGCCAGTACGTCTTCAAGGTGCGCAAGGACGGCAAGGGCGCGCTGCTCGTCAAGGGCGCGGGCGACCTGGGCACCAAGAACCTCGCCGAGCCCGACTCGGTCCCCGGGTACGAGGGCAAGGGGGCCGCCAACAAGATCCAGATCGCCTGCGAGGACGCGGACGGCGGCAAGGCGGCGCGCCTGCGGCTCTGGGTGAACGGCGACCAGGTCATCGACGAGACCGACGCCGACCAGCCGCTGCCGCCCGGCAACGTCGGGCTGGACGTCTCCTCCGGCGGCAACACCGCGGTCAAGGCCGTCGCCGACTTCGACGACTTCGACGCCTCCAAGATCAACGGCTGAGCGTCAGGGCGCGGGCACGCCGCCGGGCAGGTAGCCGGTCATCCAGCGGGAGAGCTCGGCGAACACCTGGTCGCGGGCGGGCTTGGCCGACAACACCAGGTCGTGCAGGCCGCCGTCGATCCGGACGAGCGTCACGTGCCGCCCGAGCCGCGGCGCCCAGCGCGCCATGTGCGCCACGTCCAGCACCGCGTCGGCGCTGGACAGATCGACGACCGCCAGTTTCGCCGACGGCCGGACGCTGCGCTCCGACGACATGACCAGCACCGGGACGTCGATGTCGAGCCCGGCGTGCAGGCGCAGCTGGCCCCGGCGCACGGCCGCCAGCCACGCCGCTCGCACCGGGAAGCCCAGCAGCGGCTTCCAGGCCAGGTCGAAGTCCCATTCGCCGTCGTGCTCGCGGTGCAGGCTGCGCGCGTACCGGTCCGACACCGAGGCGGGCAGCTTGGCCTGCGGGAACCGCCGCCCCAGCGCCCGGGCCAGGCCGGCGCCCAGCTTGCGCGTGACCAGCGGCTCGGCGATGTCGAGGAACGGGCTGTTGAGGAAGACGCCGTCGACGAGCCCCTGGCCCTTCACCCGGTCCGCCCAGAGCGCCGCGACCAGGCCGCCGGTGGAGTGCCCGTTCAGCAGGAGCACGTCGTGGCCGTCCTCCTCGCGGACGATCCGCACCGCCTCGTCGATCTCCGGGAAGTACTCCGACAGGCTCCGCACGAAGTTGGGCGTCTGGTGCGGCCGCAACGAACGGCCGTACTTGCGCAGGTCCAGGGCGTAGAAGTCGAAGCCGCGGTCGACGTAGAAGTCCGCCAGATGGGTCTGGAAGAAGTAGTCGATGAACCCGTGCACGTACAGCACGGCGCGGCGGGACGGCTCGGGGCCGGAGCCGCGCCGCCGGACGAGCGTCGCCACGACCTCGCCTTCGGCGTCGCTGCCGAGAGGGAGCTCGATGGCCTCGTAGTCCGGCCCGAGGACGTCCGCCGTGGCTTCCATGGCGATCAGCGTACGGCCTGCCCGGAACGTCCAGGAACGCCGTAGCGTCCTAGGGATACGCCTATCTCCCCGGGAGCGCCGAATGACCGAGCCCCTGCGCGCGGCCGACCCCCAGCGGCTTGGCCCGTACCGGTTCGTCGGACGGCTGGGCCGCGGCGGCATGGGCACGGTCTACCTGGCCGAGGACGGGGCCGGCGGCCAGGTCGCGGTCAAGGTCATCAACGCCGAGCTGGCCGACGACCCCGCGTTCCACGAACGGTTCCGGCGCGAGGTGACCGCGGCGCGGCAGGTGCGGCGGTTCTCCACCGCGGCCGTGCTGGACGCGCAGCTCGACGGCGAGCCGCTGTACGTGGTGACCGAGTACGTGGAGGGGCCGTCGCTGGAGCAGGCCGTCGACGAGGGCGGGCCGATGCGCGGCGGCGCGCTGGAGGGCCTCGCGGTCGGCATCGCCACCGCGCTCGGCGCCGTCCACGGGGCCGGGATCGTGCACCGCGACCTCAAGCCGTCCAACGTGCTGCTGTCGTCCACCGGGCCGCGCGTGATCGACTTCGGCATCGCCCGTGCCCTGGACTCCGCGGACGGCCCCACGCGGACGGGGCAGTTCATCGGGACGCCTGCCTACATCGCGCCCGAGCTGATGCGCGGCGAGGAGGTCACCCCGGCCGCCGACGTCTTCGCGTGGGGCTGCGTCGTCGCGTACGCCGGGACGGGCCGCGCGCCGTTCGCCGGGGCGAACGTCCCGGAGGTCCTCTACCACGTGGCGCACGACCCGCCCGTCCTCGACGGCCTCGACCCCGACCTGCACGGCGTGGTCGCCGCCGCGCTCGACAAGGACCCGCGCAACCGGCCGACCACGCGGGAGATCCTGGCCCGCCTCGTCGGCCAGGCCGATCCCAGCCCCGAGCGGCTCGCCGAGACCGTCGAGGCCGCATGGCCCGAACCCGGCTCCACCACACGCCCTCCCCCGACGCGGCCCGGCCCGGCCACGCGCCCGGGAGCAAGGGTGCCGCCCACGCAGGCGGCGCATCCCGCGCGCCGCAGGCGTCCGAAGAGGCACCTGAGCTACTTCGTGCCGGGCGGCCTCGTCCCGCTGGCGATCTTCGGCCTGGTGTGGGCGGTGGGCGACCGGGGCGACGGCGGCGGCGGTAGGAGCGGGAGCGGCGTTCCCGCCGCGGCGTCGGCGATCGTCGGGAAGGAGACCTTCGACAAGGCCGGTACGGGCTGGCCCGCCTCCTGCGGCTCGTACGAGAACGGCGCGTACGCGATCGAGGTCAGGGCGGGCGAGGACGACAGGCGCTGCGCGATCCCGCGCCAGCGGGCCGCCATGAGCCGGCGCTACCTGTACGACGTCCGGATCGAGCTGAGATCCGGGCCGGACAACAACAGGTGGGACGCCGGGCTCGCCCTCGCCGGCGACCCCCAGGGGCTGGACCACTACCAGGTCGTGATCCGCCCGAACGGCCGGATCTCCCTGCGCGAGAAGGTCGGCGGCCGGCTCCACGACCTGGAGTCCCGCGTCATCGACGACCACGAGGCGGGGTCCGCCAACCGGCTCCAGGTCCTGCTCGACCAGAGCGGGGACGAGACGGAGATCACCGCCTGGGTGAACGGGAAGAAGGAGCTCGACCACTCCGACGACGAGCGTCCCCTCGCGGCGGGCACGGCGTCCCTGCTGGTCAACCGGCCGGCGAGCACCGCCGGAGCGATGCCCGCGCTGGCCCGTTTCGACGACTTCTCGCTCTCCGAGCCCGACCCGGACGAGTGGTAGGGCCGGGGATCTGACACACCGGTCGCCGATCCGGCGATGCGGCGTGCTCACCTACAGTTAGGCGAGCCCGCATAACGGATGAGCGACTGGAAAGTTAGGGAATGTCCGAAACTCGCCCCGCACCCACCGGACTCCGGACCGGGCTGCGGCGCCGCCACATGACCATGCTCGCGATCGGGGGCGCGGTCGGTGCCGGCCTCTTCGTCGGCAGCGGCGCGGTGATCAAGACCGCCGGTCCCGCCGCGATCATCTCGTACGCGGTCGCGGGGCTCCTGGTCCTGTGCGTGCTGCGGGCGCTCGGCGAGATGGTGGTGGCGCGGCCGGTCGCCGGCTCGCTGGCGGAGTACGCGCGGATGGCGCTCGGACCGTTCGCGGGCTTCACGATCGGCTGGCTCTACTGGTACCTCTACGTGATCCTGGTCGGCGCCGAGGCCGTCGCGGGCGCCGCCATCCTCGCCACGTGGATCGACCTGCCGCAGTGGGTGCTGGCCGCCGCGCTCCTGGTCGTCATGACGGCGGTCAACCTGGTGTCGGTGCGCTCGTTCGGCGAGTTCGAGTTCTGGTTCGCCTCGATCAAGGTCGCCGCGATCCTGGTGTTCATCGTGCTCGGCGTGTCGTACGTCCTCGGCCTCTGGCCGGACGCGCCAGGCGGTCTCGGCACCGTCACCGGCCACGGCGGCTTTCTCCCGAACGGGCTGGCCTCGGTCTTCTCGGCGATCGTCATCGTGATGTTCGCGTTCGGCGGCACCGAGATCGTCACCATCGCCGCCGCCGAGAGCGAGGAGCCCGGCCGGGCCGTCGCGAAGGCGACCAGCAACGTGCTCTGGCGGGTGGGCCTCTTCTACGTCGGCTCGATCCTCCTCGTCGTGGCGATCCTGCCGTGGGACGACGCCAAGGTCCTGACCAGCCCGTTCGTCAGCGTCCTCGACACGATCGGTGTCCCGGCGGCGGGCACGATCATGCAGGCCGTCATCCTCACCGCCGTGTTGTCGGTCCTCAACTCGGCGATCTACGTCTCGTCGCGCATGATGTACGTGCTGACCCGCGACGGCGACGCCCCGGCGGGCCTGGTGAGGCTCAACCGGCGCGGCGTCCCGGTGCGCGCCGTCCTGCTCGGCACGGTCGCCGCCTGGGGCGCGGTCGTGGCCTCGTACATCTCGCCCGACGCGGTCTTCAAGTTCCTCATGAACTCCATCGGCGTCATCCTGGCGTTCGTCTACCTGGCCATCCTGGTCTCGCAGCTCCGCCTGCGCGCCCGCCTCCAGCGCGAGGACCCGGCGAGCCTCACCTACCGGATGTGGGCCCACCCGTACCTGACCCTGCTGGTCATCGCCGCGCTGCTGGCCGTCGTCGTCTCGATGGCGTTCATGGCCGGCCAGCGGTCCCAGCTGGTCGCCTCGGTGGTCAGCCTGCTGATCGTCGCCGCCCTCTACCCCGTCCGCAGGCGCTTCGGCGCCCGCCCGCCGGTCACCGGAGAACAAGAACTCGCCGCCGCCTCCCCGCGAACCTGAACGTGGATCACCTCATCCGCATCTCATGATGTGGGAGGGGAGATGCCAACGACTCCGGTCCGGCCGAACGATCCAGAACGGCTCGGGCGCTATCAGGTCATCGGCCGGCTCGGGCGCGGCGGGATGGGCACGGTCTATCTCGGCACGGACGAGACGGGCCGCCGGGTCGCCATCAAGGTGATCAACCTGGAGCTGTCCGACGACGCCGCGTTCAACGAGCGGTTCCGCCGCGAGGTGACCGCCGCGCGGCAGGTGCGGCGGTTCTGCACGGCGGCGGTGCTCGACGCGCGGCTCGAGGGCGAGCCGCTGTACGTGGTGACCGAGTACGTGGACGGGCCGACGCTGGAGCAGGCCGTCCGCGCCGAGGGGCCCATGAGCGAGGGGGCGCTGGAGGGGCTCGCGGTCAACATCGCCACGGCGCTCGGCGCCATCCACGGGGCGGGGATCGTGCACCGCGACCTCAAGCCGTCCAACGTGCTGCTGTCGTCCACCGGCCCGCGCGTCATCGACTTCGGCATCGCGCGGGCGATGGACGCGCTCGGCGGCGGGCTGACCCGCACCGGGCAGTTCGTGGGCACGCCGTCCTACATCGCGCCCGAGCTGATGCGCGGCGGGCCGCTGACCCCGGCCGCCGACGTGTTCTCGTGGGGCTGCGTCGTCACGTACGCGGGCACCGGGCACGCGCCGTTCAGCGGCGGCACCATCCACGAGATCATCCACCGCGTCATCAACGAACCGCCGTCGATCGACGCCCTCGAACCCGACCTGCGGGTCCTCGTCGCCCGCGCGCTCGACAAGGACCCGGCGCGGCGTCCCGGCGCCGCCGAGCTGGTCCGCGCGTTGTCGGGGCTGGACGAGACCACGCCCGCGATCGTCCCGCCGGCGCCCACGCAGCGTCCGGAGGCGGACCCGGCGCCGCCCACACAGCCGTTCTCACCACCACCCGCCGCACAGCCACAAGCTGTACAACCACCCGCCGCACAGCCACACGCCGCACCACCGCACACCACACCACCGCCCGCCGCTCCGACGTCCGCCGCTCAAACGCATGCCGCGCAGCGGCGCGCAGGCCCGGCGGCCAGGCACGCGCCCACCGAACCGCGGGGCACGCGGCGCCCGCGCGGCCGGGTCGTCGGGATCGCGGCGCTGGCCGTGGCGGCGGTCACGGCCGCCGCGGCGCTGGCGTTCGTCCAGCCGTGGAAGCCGGACGGCGGGAAGCCCGGCGGGCCGGGGGGCGGGCCGCCCGAGGCGGGGACGGCGGTCGTCCGCGACGACTTCGCCGACGCCTCGACGGGATGGCCCAACGCCTCCGGGGACTGTGCCGGATACCGCGACTCCATGTTCCTCCTCGACATCCTGGCGCAGGCGGGCAACGCCGAGACGTGCACGGCCGCCACGCGGGCCACGGTCCCGGGCCACGCGCTCGTGGACGTCCAGGTCCGGCTCAACCCCGCCACGACGTCGGCCAACTGGGCGGCCGGCGTGCAGCTCGCCGCCACCGGCGACGACCGGTACGACGTCGTGCTGCGCCCCGACGGCACGGCGCGGCTGGAGAAGCTCGTCGGCGGCAAGGGCACCGAGCTCGCCACGGTCAAGGTCGCCGGCTACCAGGCGGGCGACTTCAACCGGCTGACGACCGAGCTCGACACGCGCGGCGCCGGGACCCGCATCGCCGTCTGGGTGAACGAGCGCAAGGTGTTCGAGCGCACCGACACCGCGCAGCCGCTGCGCCAGGGCTCGACCGGGATGGTGCTCTACGACGCCGGGGCCGCCGAGCGCGTCGCCGCGACGTTCGACGACTTCACGCTCAGCGCGGTCCGGGAGTGACTCACTCGCCTCCTTCCAGGTCCCCTTCCAGCTGGAGGTAGGTCTCGCGGAGGCGGTCGAGGACGTCCGGGTCGGGCTCGGCCCAGAGCTCGCGGTCGGCCGCCTCCAGGAGCCGTTCGGTGATGCCGCGGAGCGCCCACGGGTTGGACTGCTCCATGAACGCCCGCGTCTCCTCGTCGAAGACGTACTCCTTGGCGAGCGACTCGTACATCCAGTCGTCCACCACCCCGGCGGTCGCGTCGTACCCGAACAGGTAGTCGACGGTCGCGGCGAGCTCGAACGCGCCCTTGTAGCCGTGCCGCCGCATCGCCGCGATCCAGCGCGGGTTGACCACCCGGGCCCGGAAGACCCGGTGCGTCTCCTCGGCGAGCGTGCGCGTCCTGACCTGCTCGGGGATCGCCGAGTCGCCCACGTACGCGGCCGGGTCGCGGCCGGTCAGCGCGCGCACCATCGCGACCATGCCGCCGTGGTACTGGAAGTAGTCGTCGGAGTCGACGATGTCGTGCTCGCGGGTGTCCTGGTTCTTGGCGGCGACCGAGATGCGGCGGAACGAGGCCTCCATGTCGGTGCGCGCCTCGCGCCCGTCCAGGCCGCGCCCGTACGCGTAACCGCCCCACACCGCGTACACCTCGGCGAGGTCGCGGTCGTCGCGCCAGTTGCGCGCGTCGATCAGCGGCAGCAGGCCCGCGCCGTACGCTCCCGGCTTCGAGCCGAAGATCCGCGTCGTCGCCCGCCGCCAGTCGCCGTGCCCGGCGCGGTCCTCCAGCGCGTGCCGCCGCAGGAAGTTGCGGTCGCCCGGCTCGTCCAGCTCGGCGACCGCCCGGATCGCGTCGTCGATGAGCGCGATGACGTGCGGGAACGCGTCGCGGAAGAACCCGGAGATGCGCAGCGTGACGTCGATGCGCGGCCGCCCCAGCTCGTCCGGCGGGACGATCTCGAACCCGGTCACCCGGCGCGACGCGTCGTCCCAGACCGGGCGGCAGCCGATGAGGGCGAGGACCTCGGCGATGTCGTCGCCCTGCGTGCGCATCGCGGACGTGCCCCACACCGTCAGGCCGACGCTGGACGGGTACTCGCCGGTGTCGTCCAGGTGCCGCCGGACGAGCGTGTCGGCCAGCGCGACGCCGACGTCCCACGAGTTGCGGGACGGGATCGCCTTCGGGTCGACCGAGTAGAAGTTGCGGCCGGTCGGGAGCACGTTCACCAGCCCGCGCGTCGGCGAACCGGACGGCCCCGCGGGCACGTATCCGCCGTCGAGCGCGTGCAGGACGGCCTCGATCTCGCCGGTGGTCGCGTCCAGCCGCGGCACGACCTCGGCCGCGCCGAACTCCAGCAGGCGCACGATCCCCGGGGCCTCCCGGCCCAGCACGTCCCTCGTCACCGCCGCCGCTCGCGCGGCGTCCCAGCCGGTGCCCTCCATCCCCTCGACGAGCCGCCGCGCCACCGCCTCCAGCAGGTCGACCACGTCGGCCGCCGTACGCGAGGGGCCGTCGGCGAGCTCGGACAGGCCGCCGGTGCCGGGCACCCCGGCGCCGGGGTCGGCGAGCAGCGCCTTCTCGTCCAGCCCGTGCAGCTCGGCGAGCGCCGCGCGCAGGCCCGGCATGGCGCCCGCGACCCCGCCCCACACCTGGCTCGCGCGCAGGACCGCGAGCACGAGGTTGACCCGCGCCTCGTCCTGCGGCGCCTGTCCCAGGATGTGCAGGCCGTCGCGGATCTGCACGTCCTTGATCTCGCACAGGTAGCCGTCGATGTGCATGACGAAGTCGTCGAACTCGTCCTCGCCGGGCATCTCGTCCTGACGCAGGTCGTGATGCAGCTGCGCGGCCTGGATCAGCGTCCAGATCTGCGCCCGGACGGTCGGCAGCTTGGTGGGGTCGAGGTCGTTCACCGTCGCGTACTCGTCCAGCAGCTGCTCCAGCTTGGCCAGGTCGCCGTAGGTGTCGGCGCGCGCCATCGGCGGCACCAGGTGGTCCACCACGGTCGCGTGCCCGCGCCGCTTGGCCTGCGTGCCCTCGCCGGGGTCGTTCACGATGAACGGGTAGACCAGCGGCAGGTCGCCCAGCACGCCGTCCGGGGCGCACTCCCCCGACAAACCCAGGCCCTTGCCCGGCAGCCACTCCAGCGTGCCGTGCTTGCCCAGGTGGACGACCGCGTGCGCGCCGAACTCCTCGTCCAGCCAGCGGTAGGCGGCCAGGTAGTGGTGCGACGGCGGCAGATCCGGGTCGTGGTAGATCGCGATCGGGTTCTCGCCGAACCCGCGCGGCGGCTGGATCATCAGCACCACGTTGCCGAACCGCAACGACGCCAGCACGATCTCCTCGCCGTCCACGTACAGCTCGCCGGGCGGCTCGCCCCAGTGCCGCAGCACGCCGTCCCGGAACGGCTCGGGCAGCGCGCCCAGCCACTCCTTGTACGAGGCGAGCGGCACCCGCGCCGGCGCCTGCCGCAGCTGGTCCTCGGTGAGCCACTCCACGTCGTGCCCGCCGGCCGCGATCAGCGCGTGGATCAGCGCGTCGCCGGTGTCGGGGTCCTCCCAGAGGGTCCCGTCACCGCCCAGGTCGTACCCGGCCTCGGCCATCCTCCGGAGCGTCCGCACGGCCGACGTCGGCGTGTCGAGCCCGACCGCGTTGCCCACCCGGGAGTGCTTGGTGGGGTACGACGACAGGACCAGCGCGACCTTCTTCTCCGCGTTCGGCACGTGCCGCAGCCGCGCGTGCCGCACCGCGATGCCCGCGACCCGCGACGCCCGCTCGGGGTCGGCCACGTAGACCGGGATGCCGTCGCGGCCCTCCTCCTTGAACGAGAACGGCACCGAGATCAGCCGCCCGTCGAACTCGGGGATCGCCACCTGCATCGCCGCGTCCATCGGCGCCAGCGCCGCGTCCGACTCCTCCCAGGCCGCCCGCGACGACGTCAGGCACAACCCCTGGACGACCGGCACGTCCAGGGCGGCCAGCGCCCCCGCGTCCCAGGCGTCCTCGTCGCCGCCCGCGCTCGCCGCCGACGCCACCGCGCCGCCGGCCGCCAGCACCGTCGCCACCAGCGCGTCCGTGCCCTTCAGCAGCTCCATCAGCCCGGTGTCCGCGCCGCGCAGCGAGCCGCAGAAGACCGGCAGCGCGTTCGCCCCGTGCGCCTCGATCCGCTCGCACAGGGTGTCGACGAACGCCGTGTTGCCCGACAGCTGGTGCGCCCGGTAGAAGACGACCCCGACGGTCGGGCGCCCGTCCACCCGCGCGTACGACCCGTGCACCCCGTACGAGGGCATCGCGACCGGCGGCGCGAACCCCTCGCCCGTCAGGAGGACCGTGTCCGACAGGAACCGGGCCAGCTCGCGCAGGTTGGCGACGCCGCCCTCACGCAGGTAGTCCAGCGCCTCCGCGGCCACCCCGGCCGGAACGGTCGACAGCGCCATCAGCTCGGCGTCCGGGTCGGCCTCGCCGCCCAGGAACACCACCGGCAGGCCGCTCGCGCGCAGCCGGTCGACACCGTCCGGCCAGGTCTTGCGGCCGCCCAGCAACCTCACGACGACGAGGTCGGCGCCCTCGGCCAGCCGGTCGAGCCCGGCGGGCTCGACCCGGACGGGATTCGCGGTCGCATAACCGGCGTCGGCCGCCTTCGCGGCGAGGAGTTCGGTGTCGGCGGTGGACAGCAGCAGGGCACGCATCGGCAGACCTCCTCCGGGGTCTCCGCGCCCCGGCTAGGGGAAGAGGCAAGCGCCGGCCGGAAGTCTCCTGGCTCCCGGATCACCGCGGGCCCCCTGCCTTCCAGCCTCTCGGCCGTGGCATCGCGTGGAGGTCCGCTCCCCGGTCACAGTTGCGGGACAGCCCCGGACTTGACCCGAGCCGGACGGCCGGCTCGGACGCACCGGGTTCCTCCCTCGCCGTCGCGCGCCCAGTCTACGGCCGCTCGCCCCAGGGGCCCGGGGCCGCCCGTCCCGCGGGCTTCACCCCTCGGCCGGGGTGCGGGCGAGGGTGCCGGAGATGAGGGTGGCCATGGTGCGTTCGAGCTCGGTGGTGAAGTCGACGCGCATGACGGCCAGCGCCGGATCGGCCTCGTAGGCGGCGAGCACGCTGGGCGAAGGGCGGGCGTGGGCCCACAGGCCGCCGATGCAGGCGATGCCCATCGCGACCAGCCGCCAGGAGGCCTCTTCGTCCAGCTCCGGCACGTGCCGGCGGAACAGGGCGGCACCATCGCCGTCGCGGCCCACCCGGGCGGCTCCGACACCGAGCTCATGCGCAACTCGCCCACCCCCGTACGCCAGGTGTTCAACCTCTTCGCCGCGCGCTTCGGCCAGAGCGCGGCGCCTGACGGGTTCCGCGAGGTCAGGGGCCACCCGAAGCTCGTCGCGTCCAGCCGCCGGTCGCACGACGCCGCCCTCCAGCGCCGCCTGTGGGCCCTCTCCGAGGAGCTGACCGGCATCACGTTCCCCGTCTGACCGGCGCGGCCCGGTACGCCTGACCGGCGCGGGCCCGGTGTGTCCGACCGGCCTGGGCCCGGCGCCCCGCGGCACGCGGCACGCGGCACGCGGCACGCGGCACGCGGCACGCGGCACGCGGCACGCGGCACGCGGGTTGAGCTGGCGCGCTCCGGCGCGGCGCGGGCGGGCGTCTACGATCGCCAGACGTTCGCATACCGGGAGGGCCTGTGACGGCGGTGATGGCCGGCGTGTACCCCGCGCTGATCGTCGTACTGGTGGTGGCCGCCGTGGCCAAGGCGCGCGACGTCCGGGCGTTCGCCGCGATCGTGGACGGCTACCGGATCCTGCCGGGCCGCACGACCCTGGCGGCGGCGGTGACGATCGCCGCGGCGGAGGCGGCCGCCGCCCTCCTGCTGGCCTTTCCCGCCGTGCGCCTGTGGGGCGCGATGGCGGCGGCCCTGCTCTTCGCGGTGTTCCTGGCGGCGATGGCGTCGGTGCTGCGACGAGGCCTGCGGGTGGTGTGCGGCTGTTTCATGTCGGGCCGGCTGGTCGGGCGCCGGACGATGGCGCGCACGGGTCTGCTGCTGGTGTTCGCCGTCATGACGGCCGCCGCGCCGGCCGCCGCGTTCTCCGCCTGGCACCTGGTGACGTCGGCCTGCTGCGTCGGCCTGGTCGCCGCTGCGTCGTACGTCCGCCGGCCGGTGCACGCGGGCGAGGCCGAACGGCCACCCGGGCTGAAGCCGGGTGACCGTTTCCGCCTGGCGGCCGGGCCGCGGTACGGCACCGACCCGACCCTGTACGCGCTGGTCTCGGCGAACTGCGGCACCTGCACCGGCATGTTGCCGGCGTTCAGGGACGCCGCCTCGAAGATCGGCGTGGTCCTGGTGAGCGCCGCCGGGGAGGAGGCGATGCGCGCGCACCTGGCCGCGCACGGCGCCGCCGACCTGCCGCTGGTGATCGATCCGGACGTCTACGCCGCCAACGACATCGCGTGGCCGCCGTTCACCGTCATCACCGGCGAGGACGGCACCGTGCTCGCCGCGGGCGGCACCGACACCCCGCAGCGGCTCGGCACCCTGCTCACTTCTTGTACGGGACCAGCTTCTCGCGCAGCTCGCGCGCCGTCCCGAGCAGGAGCCCCTTGAGCAGCTCGCGGCTCTCGGGGGTCGCGCCGATGTGCTTGTCGATGTCGATGATCTGCTTCTTGGTCGCGGTCACCGAGTTGAGCTGGTGATTGAGCTTGATGTCGCCCAGCCACGGGTTGCGGAAGATGTTGGCCGCGTCCGTCTTGAACATCTGGACCAGGTCGTCGGGGTCGGCGACGTAGTTCTTGACCTCGGCGACGAAGGTCAGCGTGGCCTTGCTGCCGACGACCGCCTGCTGGAGCGCGGTGTCGCCGGTCTTGCGGTCGAGGACGACGGTCAGGCTGTGCATGAGCGGGTCCTGGACGGGCTTGAACCTGACGTACTGGAGGTCGGTCCCGGCGGAGAGGCCGATGGTCGGGCAGCCCTGGTAGGCCATGATGTAGACCATCTCGCCGATCAGGACCTCGTCCTTGCTCTCCCTGGCCTCGGCCTTGTTCGCGAACTTCGAGATCAGTTGCAGCATCGTGTCGGCTCCCGGGCTCAGGCGGTGGCGGCGGTGGCGGAGAGACGTCCGCGCAGGTACTTGGCCAGCGCCTGGCGGACGGCCGCGAGGTGCTGCTGGAGCACGGGGTACTTCACCGTGTACTGGTCGGCGAAGTAGGGCGCCAGGTCCAGGAGGAGCTCGACCTGGACGTAGACGTAGCTGGTGGACAGGTCGGCGTCCACGGTCATCACGCCGGGCTCGCCGACGTCCAGGAACGCGCTCTTGACCTCCGACTTGAGCGCCTGCCAGACCGTCCGCGTGTTCTCGACGGGCTCGCCGTAGGCCATCTGCACGGACGCGTGGTGCCCGAGGGCCTTGGCCTCCATGACGTCCCCGGTCCGGTGCGTCAGCCGGAACATCACCCGCTGCCGGGTCGGCGGGTGCTCGAACCGGAGATGGTGGTGGTTGCCGTCGGAGTTGAGGTCGATGAGCGTGTTGCCCTCGGCCACCATCGCCGTCACCACGGCGCCGACGAGCAGGTCGTCGACCTCCCGCGCGAACCGCTGCTCGTCGAACCGCTGCCAGCTGCGTTTCACCAGTTGCCCGTAGACCTGGTCGAGCTCTTCGCTCACCCTTCGCCCCTTGTGGTCGGGTTTCGTTGGATTCTGCACCCTAGCGGCGCGTGATCTTCAGAAGGCGCCTTTCCGGCCATCCGGAAACGCGGGCGGCCGGTGGTGGCCAGGAGGGAACCGGATCAGTCCTTGCGCCCGGTGGTGGCGACGGTGACGCCGAGGCCGATCATCATGAGGCCGCCCGTGCCGCCGATCGCGGCCAGCCGCCGGGGCGACCGTGCGAACCAGGCGCGCGCGAAGCCCGCGGCCACGCCCCAGACGCTGTCGCACAGCAGCGCGATCAGGCAGAACGTGAGGCCGAACACCACCATCTGCAGCGGGACGTGGCCCAGGCCCCGGTCCACGAACTGCGGCAGGACGGCCGCGAAGAACACGATGGTCTTGGGGTTGGTCAGCCCGACCACGAACCCCTGCGCCAGCGCGCGCCTCCGGGTGGCGCCGCCGTCCGGCGCCTCCGCCTCCAGCCCGGTCAGGGCCTCCTTGAGGGAGCCGCGTTCCCTGATCGCCTGGACCCCGAGGTAGACGATGTACGCCGCCCCGGCGAGCTTCAGCGCGGTGAAGACGACCACGGACCGCTCGACGATCGAGCCGACGCCGAGCGCCACCGCCACGGTGAGCACGACGAAGCCCAGCTCGTTGCCGACGACGCTGGCCAGCGCCGCGCGGCGGCCGTACGCCAGGGCCCGGCCGACCACGAAGAGCACCGAGGGCCCGGGGATGAGGATGATGACCGTCGCCATGGCGGCGAAGCCGGTCAGCTGTTCGAGGGACACCATGGGGGGAGCCTACAAACCACGAAGTACCAGCTCATAGTGGTTTTCTGGCGGGTCCATTGCCCGGCCGCGGGTACCTCCTCAGATCATGGAGAGCTGGTTCGCGCACGACATCGTCGACGCCGGGCGGCTGAGGCTGTTCACGTTCTTCGTCTGCATGATCGCCTCGTTCGCGTTCATCCGGTTCAGCGTGCGGATGATCCGGGCGGAGGTGAAGTGGTGGCCGGGCAACGTCACGCCCGGCGGGCTGCACATCCACCACGTCGTCTTCGGGCTGGTCCTCATGTGCGTCGGCGGCATCGGCGGGCTGGCGGTCGAGGACGGCCGCTCGGGCTGGGCGGCGCTGGCGGCGGGGGTGTTCGGGGTCGGCACCGGGCTGGTGCTGGACGAGTTCGCCCTGGTGCTCCGGCTGGACGACGTCTACTGGAGCGAGCAGGGCCGGCTGTCGGTGGACGCGATCTTCGTGGCCGTCGCCGTCACGGGGCTGGCGCTGCTCGGCTTCGGGCCGCTCGACATCGGCGCGATGTTGACGCCCGATCCCGACGACGGCTACCGGACGCCGCTCTGGGGCGTCGTCCTCACCGCCGCGATCAACCTGGCGCTGGCCGTGATCACGCTGCTCAAGGGCAAGACCTGGACCGGGCTCATCGGGCTGTTCGTGACCATCCTGGTGATCTTCGGCGCGCTCCGGCTGGCGCGGCCCGGCTCGCCCTGGGCCAGGTGGCGCTACAAGGAGGGCTCCCGCAAGATGGCCCGCGCGGTCAAGCGCGAGCGGCGGTGGCGGCAGCCGCTGAACCGCGCACTGGTGGGCTTCCAGAACGCCGTCGCGGGCCGCCCCGACCCGCCGCAGGTGAAGGGCCCGGACGGCCCCTGACCGAAGGCCCGGCCCGCGCACGCTATCGGGGCATCATCGACCGCCACTCGCGTTTCGACGGTCCGGCGCCGTGAGGGCCGCGCCGTGCAGGACCTCGGCCGCGACGCGGTTACCGCGACAGGCGCGCCGGTGACTCGGCCCAGCCGCCGGCCGGTGCCCGGCCGACGGGCAGCCCGCGGAAGGCCTCCAGCACGCGCGGGTCCTGCGCGTCCAGCCAGTCGACCAGCTGCCGGAACGAGACGCACCGCGCCTCCGTCCGCGTGCAGACCGCCCGCATGACGTCCTCGACGGCGTTCATGTAGATGCCGCCGTTCCAGTCCTCGAAGTGGTTACCGATGATCATCGGGGCGCGGTTGCCGTGGTAGGCCCGCTCGAAGCCGCGCATCAGCCCGGCACGCATCTGGTGCTCCCAGCGCGACCGCAGCGCCGGGGCGCCGCGCTGCCGCTTCGACTGGTTGACCAGGAAGTTGTAGTCCATCGACAGGACCTCGAAGCGCTTGCCCGGCATCGGGACCTGCTGGAGCGGCAGATCCCAGAGCCCGAACCGTTTGCGCGGCCAGACCTGCGCGCCGTTGCCGCTGGAGTCGTACCGGAACCCCATCGACCGGCCCGCCTTGAGCACGTTGACCCGGCCCTCCAGGCAGGGCGTGCGGCCGCCGATCAGCTCCTTGTCGTAGTCGAACGGCAGCGGCATGACGGTCGTCCAGCCGGTGGTGGTGCGCCAGTTCTTGACGAACCACTTGGCCTGCGTGATCTCCGAACGCCACTGGGCGGGCGACCAGGAGCCGACGCCCGTGGGCCCGCAGAAATGGCCGTTGAAGTGGGTGCCGATCTCGTTGCCCTCCACCCAGGCCTGCCGGATCTGGGTGAGCGTGCGGCGGATGCTGTCGGCGCCGAGGTAGCCGATGTCGGACGAGCCGCGCGGCCTGCCGGGCGGCCGGTACCGGTGCCGTTCCGACTGAGGCAGCAGGTAGATGCCGCTGAGGAAGAACGTCTGGCTGGCGCCGAGCTCCTGGCCGAGCCGCCGGAACCGCGAGAACAGCCGGTTGTCGTCCTCGCCGGCGCCGTCCCAGGAGAACACGACGAACTGCGGCGGCCGTTCGCCGGGCGCGAGCCGCCGCGGCTTCGGCCGGCCCGGCTGGGCGCCGGTGTCGGCCGTCGAGCCGTCCCCGATCGGCCTGCTCGTGCGCGGCGCGCCCACGACCGGCGGCCTGGCCACCGTCACGTCGCCCGCGTCGCCCGCCGCGCCGCGTTCCGCCCTGGCGTCGGCCTCCCCGGGGCCGGCCGGCGACGCCGCCCGCGCGGTGTCGCCGCCGCTCTCGTCGTGGACCATCCACGCCGCGCCCCAGGCCAGGACCGCAGCCCCCACGGCCAAGCCGATCGTCGTCCTCGCCACACCCGCCACGCCCCCACGTTCACCGCTCCATGGGGCCGGATATGGGAGGCATGCGGGAGCGACGGCGAATCATGAGAGTGACGTTGCCGGGATTTGCCGCGCGCGTGCGGGCCCGCCCACCGGCCTGCGCCGGCCCGGCCTAGCGGAGGGTGGTCCGCTGGACCTTGCCCATCGGCGTCCGCGGCAGCTCCGACATGAACGTCACCGAGCGCGGCACCTTGTGCTCGGGGAGCCGGTCCCGCACCCGGGCCAGCAGGTCGGCCTCCAGGCCGGGCGTCGGCATCGTCCCGGCTGCGAGGACCACGAACGCGCGCAGCCGGCTCGTGTCGTCCGCGGCGGCCACGACCACGACCTCCACGACCCCCGGATGCTGGCCGAGCACCCGCTCGACCTCCAGCGGCGACACCCGCTCCCCCGACACCGTCAGCTGGTCGCGGACCCGGCCGTGGTGGTGCACGAAGCCGTCCTCGTCCATGTGGACCAGGTCCCCCGTCCGCAACCAGCCGCCCGCGTCCAGGACCTCGGCGGTCTGCGCGGGCCGCCCCAGGTATTCGGCCATGACCGAAGGCCCCCGGACGTACAGCACCCCGGGCTCGCCGTTCACACGTCCCGGCTCGGGCCGCACCTCGATCTCGTACGGGTCCAGCACCACGCCCAGCGCGCCCCTGCGGCGCCGGGTGACGGTGTTGGAGATGAACGTGTGACCGACCTCCGTGCTGCCCAGCCCGTCCAGGACCGGGCAGCCGAGGACGTCCTCGATCCGGTCCGCCAGCGACGGCAGCAGCGGCTCCCCCGCCGACGCCACCGCCCGCAGCGACCCGAAGGCGTCCCGCTCCTCCGGGCACGCGCCGACCAGGCGCGCGTACCAGGTGGGCACGGTGAGGAGCAGGGTCGGGCGATGCTCGCGGAGCTGCTTCAGGACCCCCTCCACGGTCGGCCTCTCCGGCCACAGGACGGCCGACCCCCCGCAGAACATCGGGAAGAACACCGTCGCGCCGAGCCCGTACGGATAGCACGCCTTGGACAGCGAGAACGTCACGTCGGCGGGCGTGACACCGAGGGCGCCGATGGCCATCGCCTGGACGTAGGCCTCCGGATCGGTATGCCGGTGCACCGCGCCCTTGGGCGGCCCGGTGGTGCCGGAGGTGTACTGGACGTAGGCGGGGGCGCCGGGCGCCATCGGCACCGGGTCGGGGACGACGGCCGGCTCGTCGGTCAGGTCCTCGGCGGTCAGGACGTGCACGGAGGGGAAACGGGCGGCGAGTTCGGGCGCGCACACGGCGGCCTGCGGGGCCGAGTCGGCGAGCACGTGCGCGTGCCCGGCCGCGGACTGCTCCGGTCCGGTGAGCACGGCCACCGCGCCGAGCCGGAACGTTCCGAGCAGGGCCGCGACGAAACCCACCGAATCGGGCAGCGCGATGAGCACCCGGTGGCCCGGCCGGACCCCGGCGGCGTGCAGGACCGCCGCGGCGCGGACGGCCGCGTCGTGGACCTCGCCGTGACTGTAAGTCGCAGGACCGGAATAGAAGAGGGGGCGGTCCCGCCACCCGTAGGTATCCGCGCGTCGGGCCAGCACGGCCGCGAGATTGCCTTCCATAGCGGAGCTCCTCTGCCTGGGATGACAAAGCGGAGGCTACGCCGGGTAGGCATACCGACACGGTGAGTTCGCGCTATTTCGGTCTCAGTAGGACCGCAATTAGGTCATACATACGTACGAGGCCCGTGCGAGATCAGGGGACGGGCGACCGGGTCAGGCGGGCAGGGTCTCCCAGGCGCCGCCGCGCCGTACGAGCAGGTCACGCGCCAGCAGGGCACCCGCGGGCACGTCCCAGGCGGGATCGGCGGCCTCACCCTCCGACCACACCTGGTCGACCGCCCAGCGCAGCTTGTCGACGCCGTCGGGATGCCCGGTGCCGGTCGCGACGAACACGTCCCGGCCGGGCACCGCCACGACCAGGTCGCCCTCGACGTCCTGGGCGAGCTTCTCCAGGAAGCCATCGTCCAGCAGCAGCCCGGACTCCAGGCCGCCCTCGCCGAGCGACACGGTCACCGCGCGCACGTCCGGGTACCAGTTGAGGGCCAGGTCGGGCCGCCGGTTGCGCAGGTTGGCGACGGCCTGGCGGCGCAGCCCCTCGGGCGCGACCTGGAGCTCGGCGCAGTGGCGCCGGGCGATGTGCTCGAAGCGGCGGGCGGCTCCCAGGCCGCCCAGCCCGCTCAGGGCGCCGGCGCCGCCCGGCCGCGGCGCGGCGGACGTGGCGGGCATCAGCGCGCCCACCGGCTCGTCGACCAGCTCGAGCGCGTAGGTGACGTAAAGGTCGCCCGCGAACGGGTCGCGGATCGGCTCCTCGTCAGGCGGCAGCGGGAATTCCAGCTGCACCTCGGCGGGCACCCGGGCCTTCATCAACGGGACGATGAGACTGGCACGCGGCTCCGCGGACACGGCACGTTCCTCCTGATGCTCCTGAGGTCCGGAGTGGATCACTTTATCGGGGACGGGGCCCCGACCGGCCCGTTCCCCGCCCATCGTCATGTGTAATCACACGAATACTTTGGGTAGGTGATCTCCCGGGGGAAGATCGTGAACTTCTGGGAGTACCTGAGCAGCCGGCGTGAACTGCTGGCGTTCGAGACCTGGCAACACGCCAGCATGGTCTTCCAGTGCGTCCTGGCCGCACTGGTGATCGGCCTGGCCATCGGCCTGGCGACCTATCGTCGTCCGGCCGTCGCGTCGTTCGCGACCAGCACCGCGGGGGTGCTCTTCACGATCCCGTCGCTGGCGCTGCTGGGCCTGCTGATCACGCCGCTCGGGCTGGGCGTGGCGCCCAGTGTGGTGGCGCTCACCCTTTACTCTCTGCTGCCCATCGTCCGCAACACGATCGTCGGCCTGTCCGGCGTGGACCGCACGCTGGTGGACGCGGCGCGCGGCATCGGCATGAACCGCCGCAGGATCCTGATGCGGGTGGAGCTGCCGCTGGCCTGGCCCGTCATCCTCACCGGCGTCCGGGTGGCCACCCAGCTGGCCATGGGCATCGGCGCCATCGCGGCGTACGTCTCGGGCCCGGGCCTGGGCGAGCAGATCTTCTCCGGCCTGGCCCGGCTGGGCGGCGCCAACTCCATCAACATGACGCTCGCCGGAACGCTCGGCGTGGTCGTCCTTGCCCTGCTCTTCGACGGCTGCTTCATCCTGATCGGCCGCCTGACCACCTCGCGGGGGATCCGTGCCTGACACAGCCCGGCCCGAGGCCGAAGCCACCGGCGACGACCACGCCGCCGACACCACAGAGGCCGCCGACTCCGCGGCGGGGCGTTCGATCGAGCTGATCGGCGTCACCAAGCGGTTTCCGGGGCAGGAGACGCCCGCCGTCGACAACGTCAGCCTGACCATCCCCGGCGGCGAGATCGTCGTGCTGCTCGGCCCGTCCGGCAGCGGCAAGACGACCACCATGCGGCTCATCAACCGGCTCATCGAGCCCACCTCGGGCAAGATCATCGTGGCCGGGCAGGACGCGATGAGCCTGGACCCCAACGACCTGCGCCGCCACATCGGCTACGTCATCCAGAACGCCGGGCTGTTCCCGCACATGACCGTCGGCACCAACGTCGGCCTCGTCCCGCAGATGCTCGGCTGGGACAAGAGCCGCATCGCCGAGCGCGTCGACGAGCTGCTCGAGCTGGTCGACCTGGAGCCGGCCGCCTACCGCGACCGCTACCCGCGCGAGCTGTCCGGCGGCCAGCAGCAGCGGGTCGGCGTGGCCCGCGCGCTCGCCGCCGACCCGCCCGCGATGTTGATGGACGAGCCGTTCGGCGCGCTCGACCCGATCACCCGCGAGCACCTCCAGGACTCGCTGCTCCAGCTCCAGGAGGAGCTCGGCAAGACCATCGTCTTCGTCACCCACGACATCGACGAGGCCCTCAAGCTCGGCGACCGCATCGCGATCCTCGACAAGGGCTCGCGCATCGCGCAGTTCGCGACGCCGCAGGAGATCCTGCTCGACCCGGCCGACGACTACGTCGAGCAGTTCCTCGGCGGCGGGCAGGCGATGAAGCTCCTCAAGTTCAGCCGGGTCGCGGACGTGCCGCTGGTGCACGTCCCCGAGGCGCGTGCCGAGGACGACGCGGACGCCGTGCGGCGGCGCATCGAGGACGCCGACACCACGTTCGCCATCGTGCTCGACCGGCGGCGACGCCCGGTCCGCTGGATCACGCTGGACGACCTCGACGGGATGACCGGCACGATCGGCGAGCGCGGCACGGTCATGGCCGACCCGATCCGGGCCAGGTCCAACCTCCAGCAGGCCCTGGAGGCGCTGATCCAGACCGACCACGAGTCGGTGCCGGTCGTCGGGCCGCGCGGCGTCTACAAGGGCTCGGTCAGCCTCGCCACGCTGCAGAACGCGATCAAGGAGATGAAGGACCGCGCCCGCGAACGGTCACGCGACCGTGACCGGCGCCGCGCGGACGAGCCGGCGTCGGCGGAAGAGCCGGTGTCGTGAGCGCGCCGGCCGCTCCGCCGGAGGAGAGGGAAGAGGGCGGGGGCCCGGCGCTCGCCGAGGCCGAGGCGACGGCGACGACGCGCGCCTCGCTCCAGGCGCCCGCCGCGCACTCCTGGCGGGCGCTGCTCGAACCGGTGCTGATCCTGGCGCTCGGCGGCCTGTGGCTGCTGTACGTGGAGAACAGCGACCTCGACAGCATCTCGCGCCGCTCGCTGGCGCTCCCCTACGTCATGCAGAAGACCTGGGAGCACGTCCAGCTGACCGTCGTGTCCACGCTGATCGTGCTGCTGATCGCGATCCCGCTGGGCGTGCTGCTCAGCCGCCGGTGGGCGCGCCCGGCGACGCCGGTGGTGCTGGCGATCGCCAACATCGGGCAGTCGGCGCCCGCGATCGGCGTCGTGGTGCTGCTCGCGGTCATCTTCGGCATCGGCTACTGGACCGCGATCGTCGCGCTGGTCGCGTACGGCGTGCTGCCCGCGCTCCGCAACACCATGGTCGGCCTGCAACAGGTCGACCCGACCCTGATCGACGCGGGCCGCGGCATCGGCATGTCGGGCACCAAGGTGCTCTGGCGGGTCGAGCTCCCGCTGGCCGTCCCGGTCATCCTGGCCGGGACCCGCACCACCCTGGTCCTGATGGTCGGCACGGCGAGCATCGCCTCGTTCATCAGCGGCGGCGGGCTCGGCGACCTGGTCACCACCGGCGTGAGCACGCAGCGCACGCCGGTGCTACTCACCGGGTGCATCCTCATCGCCCTGCTGGCGCTGCTCGTCGACTGGGTGGGCGCGATGGTCACCCGCTACCTGGCACCGAAGGGGCTCTGATGGCTCGGAGGGGGCGTCCGCACGTTCGTCCGCTGCTGGCGGGCCTGCTGCTCGCGGCGCTGGGCGCGCTCGCCGCCGGCTGCGGGCTGAAGCCCGCGTCGGCGTTCGTGCCGGCCATCGAACCCGGCAGCATCAAGCCCGTCGAGGGCCTGAAGGACGCCACGATCAGGGTGACCTCCAAGGAGTTCACCGAGCAGCTCATCCTCGGCAAGATCGCGGTCCTGGCGCTGACGGCGGCGGGCGCGAACGCCGAGGACCACACCAACGTGCAGGGCAGCGTGACCGCACGCCAGTCGCTGACCAGCGGCGAGAACGACCTCCAGTGGGAGTACACCGGGACCGGCTGGATCACCTACCTCGGCCAGGACGACCCGATCGCCGACCCGCTCGAGCAGTGGGAGGCGGTGCGCGACCTGGACCTCAAGAAGAACGGCGTCGTGTGGTTGTGGCCGTACGCGCCGCTCAACAACACCTACGCGATGGCGGTCACGGCGGCGACGCAGCGGAAGTACGGGCTCACGAACCTGTCCGACATGGCGAAGGTGCCGGTGCGGCAGCGCACGTTCTGCGTCGAGCCGGAGTTCTTCTCCCGCAACGACGGCCTGCGCGGCATGCTGGAGACGTACGGCGTCCCGTACGGGTCGTCCTCCGGGGTGCCCGCGGGCAACATCCGGCAGATGTCGTCGGGCGTCGTCTACAGCGCGACCGCTCAGGGCCAGTGCACGTTCGGCGAGGTCTTCACCACCGACGGCCGCATCCCGGCGCTCGACCTGAAGGTGCTCGCCGACGACAAGAAGTTCTTCCCCAACTACAACGCCGCCGTGACCGTGCGCCAAGACGTCCTGAAGGCCCATCCGGAGCTGACCCAGGTGTTCGCCCAGATCAGCCCCAAGCTCACCACCGCGGTCATGCAGGACCTCAACAGCCAGGTCGACGTCGACGGCAACGACCCGGTCTACGTCGCCCGCGACTGGATGCGCGAAGAGGGCTTCATCAAGTAGCCCGGTCCGGGCGAGGCGCACGGGGCCCGGGCCCCGCGGGTCACCCGTTCGGGATCACGCAGGGGGCGCCGGCGCAGACGTCGACGACCTGGCCGCCGGACTTGAGGAAGTGCGCCGCCTGGGCCCGGGCCTGCTCGCTGCGGACCGTGCTGTCGTGCGGGCTGTTCGCGGGCGCCGGCGCGGTGTTGCCGGGCGGCGGAGCGTCCGTGCCGCTGTCCCACATCACCAGCGCCGACCCGTTGTAGGGGAACCCGGACACCGCCGGGACTCCCCACATCGGCAGCACGTCGCCGCTGCGGCCGGGCCGTAGCGCGGGCTGCCTGACCGGGATGCCGAGCGTGCGCGCCATCACCTCGGTCGTCACGTTCGACACCGAGTCGTCGCCGAACGCCTCGTGCAGCAGCACCCGGTGCGCCGGGGTGCCGGGCAGCGGGTCGCGCACGAGGTGAGCGGTGTAGCCGTTGGCCTCGCCCCGGTCCCAGAGCATCTGCATCAGGCCGAACCCGAGCTGCTGGTCGGCCTTGTCCGGGTACGGGATGTCGATGACCTGCTGCACGCTCTTGAACGAGGAGCTGCGGTTGAGGAGCGTCGAGAAGTTCTGGCCGGGGACGCTGAGCACGGAGGTCGTGAAGTCCTGCGCGAGCGCGGTCAGCGCGGCGCCCTGGATGCCGCCGTGGCTGGCGCCCGCGTAGGTCAGCCTCGCCGCCGGGTCGACGGCTCCGCCGAACGCGGCGGACGCGGCGGCGCCCTTCGGGTGGATCATCCAGCGGCCGAGGAACAGCGTGTTCAGGTACGACTGCTGCATGCGGTCGGGGACGAGCCGGAAGTTGGACAGGTCGGCCAGCAGCGCCAGGTAGGGGCGGTCGGGCCCGGAGATGCCCATCCAGTCGGTCGCGCACAACATCAGGCCGTGGTCGTTGGAGAACGCCTTGACGGCCGCCGCGTCGATGACTGTGTGGTCGCCGAACAGCCCGTGCCCGTACAGCACCGGGCGCGCCTTCCGCTGGAGCGCGCCGCGCGGGACGTTGCACTGGAACGGCGCGTGGTACGTCCGCCACGTCGGCGCGACCGGCTCGTCGTACGGGCCGGGGGCCGCCTTGTCGTAGGTCAGCCGGGTCCCGGTCGGGTCGAGGAAGCTCGGCACCTCGATGAGGCCGGTGACGCGCCGCGCGATCTGCGGGTCCTCGGTCTCGGTGAGGTTCTTGACGGAGGTGAGGCGCACGGTGGGCGCCTTGGTCCCGAGCCGGGCGAACGAGGTGTCGCGCATCGCCAGGGCCCGGCCGGTGAGGCTGCGCGTGGACGACGTGGTGAAGTCCCAGGCGAGGTTGAGGCCGCGCGCGGTGACGCCGTGTCGCCTGAGGTCCTTCAGGGTGGCCTGGAGGGCGGTCCACCTCGGCTTGAGGCGCGCGTCCCCGGGCGCGGTCGCCTTGCTGAGGGCGGTGAACGCGACGCTCGCGGCCACCGGCTTCCCGCCCGCGTCGCGGACGTCGCGCAGGGCGACCAGGTAGCGGGTCCCCTCGTTCAGCCGCGTGGCGGGCCGGATGATGAGCGTGCGCCGCCGCGGGTCCTGCTGGTCGAGCTCGGTCCAGTAGGGCGCGCGCTTCCCTGTCCTCGCGTCGAGGAGCACGACCGGCGCGTCCGCGCGCAGCGACCGCCCGATGTCGGTGCTGGGTGCCAGGCCCGTCCTGACCGGGTCGAGGCCGGGCACCTGGACGAGGATCGGCGAGCCGGGCGAGAAGCCGTCGTTGCGGTTGAACTCGGCGGTGTCGATGCCCTTGCCGAAGATGTTGCGCGGCATCGCGGCGGCCTTGAAGGCGACGCGGCGGCCGGTGTCGGTCGTCGTGTCGCGGACCGTGTGGACGTCGTTGGGGAACGGCACCAGGCAGCCCGAGCCCGCCGCGGAGATCGGGTCACAACCCTGGGCCGCCCGCTCGGCCGCCACCGCGAGCGGATCGGGCGTCGCCCGCGCCGGGGCCGCGGCCTGCGCGGGGACGGACGTGCCGCCGAGGGCCAGACCGGTGAGGGCCACGAGCACACCGAACGACCGTTTCACCGGCGTCACCCCGCGTTTCGAACATGAGCCATATTCAGAAGAGCAGAGTGATCTTAGCCACGGTTCACCTCCTTGTCAGCAGGCACTTTCGGTGGCCCGCCGGGAGCGACGACCGGCAGGCCGGCGGGCGCGCCGTGCTCGATGAGGCGCCACACCGCGTCGGTGTCGAGGTGCTCCTCGACCAGGTCGCCGAGCGCGTCCAGGGTCGCCTCGCGGATCGCCCCGAACGAGACGTCCGGCGCGGGCGTGAAGTCGCGTCCCGCCACGGCCGCGACGTCGCGCAGGAAGGCCCGGCGGAAACCGTCGTTCTCCATCGCGCCGTGCCAGGTCGTGCCCCAGACCGCGCCGGACCGGCAGCCGTCCAGGAACGGCTCGCCGCCCAGCACGGTCGTGATCCCGTGGTGGATCTCGTACGCGGTCACCGGCTCGCCGTAGGCCGTGCCGCTCGGGCGGGCCAGGGTCTTGTCGCGTTCGAAGGTCACCCGGGCCGGGAGCAGGCCGAGGCCCGCGACCGTCCCGGCGCCCGACTCCACCTCGTCCACGATCTCGCCGGCGAGCATCTGGAAACCGCCGCAGACGCCGAGCACCGGCCGGCCCTCGCGCGCCCGCCGCTCGATCTCCTCCGCCATGCCGCGTTCGCGCAGCCAGGCCAGGTCGTTCACGGTGGCCCGCGTCCCGGGCAGCACCACCAGGTCGGCGTCCGCCAGGTCGCCGGGGCTGGCCGCGTACCGCACCACCACGCCCGGCTCGCAGCCGAGCGCGTCCAGGTCGGTGAAGTTGGAGATGCGCGGGAAACGGATCACCGCGATCCGCAACGTCCGGCGCCCGTACGCGGCCCGCGCGTCGGGGCGCGGCGCGTCCAGCGCGAGGGTGTCCTCGGAGTCGAGGTAGAGGCCCAGCTTCCAGGGCAGGACGCCGAACGTCGGCCGGCCCGTGAGCGCCGCCAGCTGGTCCAGCCCTGGGGCCAGCAGCTCACTCGCGCCACGGAACTTGTTGATCACGAATCCGGCGACCAGCGCCTGGTCGGCGGGCTCCAGCAGCGCCACCGTCCCGAACAGCGAGGCGAACACGCCGCCCCGGTCGATGTCGCCGACCACGATCACCGGCAGGTCCGCGGCCCGCGCGAGCCCCATGTTGGTGATGTCGCCGGCCCGCAGGTTGATCTCCGCCGGGCTGCCCGCGCCCTCGCAGATCACCACGTCGTGCTCGCGCCGCAACTCCGCGAGGCTCTCCCCCACGACGGCGCGCAGCCGTTCCTTGTGCGCCCCGTACTGCATCGCGTCGACCTCGGCCACCGGGCGCCCGAGCACCACCACCTGGCTGCGCCGGTCGCTGCCCGGCTTGAGCAGCACCGGATTCATGATCGCCGCCGGCTCGACCCGGGCGGCCTGCGCCTGCATGTACTGCGCCCGCCCGATCTCGGCCCCGTCCGCGGTGACCATCGAGTTGAGCGACATGTTCTGGGCCTTGAACGGCGCGACCTTCACGCCGCGGCGCGCCAGCCAGCGGCACAACCCGGCCGTGACCACGCTCTTGCCCGCGTCCGAGGTGGTCCCCGCGACCAGCAGCGCTCCGCTCATCGTGTCCTCCGCGTTCGCCCGGCCACCGCGGCCACTCCCGCCGCCACTCCCACGGCCGTTCCCGCCGCCAGCGCCCCGGCCGCCACCGTCACCGCCGCCGACAACCGCACCGCGCGCCGGATGTCGGCGACCTCCGGCTCGCGCCCGTCGCCCATCTCCGGCCTGGCCTCCACCCGGCCGCCGTACACGTTCGTCCCGCCCAGCCGTACGTCCAGGGCGCCGGCGAACGCGGCCTCGCACCGTCCCGCGTTGGGACTCGGATGCCTGCCGCCGTCCCGCCGCAGCACCCGCCACGCCCCGGCCCCGCCGCCGCAGGCGACCGTGAGGATCCCCGTCACCCGCGCGGGCACCCAGTTGGCGAGATCGTCCAGCCTCGCCGAGGCCCATCCGAACCGCTCGTACCGGTCGCTCCGGTATCCCACCATCGCGTCCAGCGTGTTGATCGCCCGGTAGGCGGCGAGCCCCGGGACCCCGGCCACCGCGCCCCACAACAGCGGCGCGATCGCGGCGTCGGAGGTGTTCTCGGCGATCGACTCGACGGTCGCCCGCGCCAGGCCCTTGGCGTCCATCCCGGAGGGGTCCCGCGCGCACAGATGCGACAGCCGGGCCCGCGCCCCCTCCAGATCACCGGCCTCCAGCAGCCCCGCCATCCGCCGCCCCTCACGCCCGAGCGACGTCCCGCCGAGCACCGCCCAGGTCACCAGCGCCGTCGCGACCACGCCGCCGCGCCGCTCCAGGACCCGGCCCGCCGCGCCCGCGCCGCCGACCAGCACCGCCGTGAAGACGACCCCGCGCACCCGCGAGTCCGCGTGGATCGTCCGCTCCAGCGCGCCCGCCGTACGGCCGAACCCCGCCACCGGGTGCCAGCGCCGCGGATCTCCGAGCAGCGCGTCGAGCGCCACCCCCGCCAGCAGGCCCACCGCGCGGCCGGTTCCCCCCGAGAGGGGACGACCCCCCGCACCCTGCGACGCGGCTGCGCCGCCTTCAGGTGAGACGTGCATCGAGGTCGTCCCAGTTGCGCTCCAGCCAGTCCTGCGCTCGCCGGATGCGCGGCCCCGCGCCCCCCTGCCAGAGGCGCGCCCAGCCGCCGCCCACGTTCTCCGCCCGGAGCCGCATCGCCTCGTACGACCGCTCGAACCTGACCCGGGCCGCCACCAGCAGCCGGCGGCGGTCGTCACCGGCCAGCCCGTAGGCGTCGCAGAAGACCCGCAGCCTGCGGCCCACGTCCGCGCCGTACAGGCGCCCGTCCCGGTCGCACGGATCGGCGATCGGCCCCCAGTGCCGGAGCGCCGTCACCACGTCGTACAGCCGCGTCGTCGGCCGCGCCAGATCGAAGTCGATCAGCGCCACCGGTGCGCCCGCCCGGAACACCACGTTCTCCGGCGTCACGTCGCAGTGCCCGATGATCTCCGGTGCGCCGTCCAGGGCGGACGCCACCGTGTCCCAGGGCGCGTCGGCCGGCGGCTCGTAGGCGCGCACCGCCTCGTGGTAGCCGCGCAGCAGGCCGGCCACCCCGGCCAGCGCCTCCTCGGTCACCGCGTACGCGGGCAGCGGCCGCGCCGGGGTCTCGCCCCGCACCCAGCTGAGGACCTCACGCCCGTGCTCGTCGGTCCCCAGCAGCCGGGGCGCACCGTCGAAACCGGCCGCCTCCAGATGCCGGAGAAGCCCGTGCACGGCGGGACTGTGCGGGCCGAGCGGCCTCCGCACCGTGTCCCCCACCCGCACCACGCCCTCCGTCACGACGTCCCCGCCGGAGAGCGGCACCTCCACAGTCACAATCCCCAACGATAAGGGCACGTCAGCCGCGCGACGTCCGTTTCAGCTCGCGAACGATCTCCGCCCACGCCTGCTCGTCGACGATGACGCCGGCGTCGTGCGCGCCGCCGTCCGGCCTCTCCTCCGCCCAGGGCCGTTCCAGCCTCCTATGCCAGAGGTACACCCCCACCAGGATCGCCACTCCGATGACGGCGACGAGGAATGTCACCCTCACCCCTCCCTCCATCGAGCCGCCGGTCGAGGTTCACCGCCGCGGTGATCAGGGCGAGATGGCTGAACGCCTGCGGGAAGTTGCCCAGCTGCTCCCCGGTCGGCCCGATCTCCTCGGAGTAGAGCCCCAGGTGGTTGGCGTAGGTCAGCATCTTCTCGAACGTGAGCCGCGCGTCGTCGAGGCGGCCGGACCGCGCCAGCGCCTCCACGTACCAGAACGTGCACATCGAGAACGTGCCCTCCGAGCCCCGCAGCCCGTCCGGCGAGGCGCCCGGGTCGTACCGGTACACCAGGCTGTCGGACACCAGCTCCCGGTCCATCGCCCGCAGCGTGGACAACCAGCGGGGGTCGTTCGGCGCCACGAACCCGACCAGCGGCATGTACAGCAACGACGCGTCCAGCACCTCGCCGCCGTAGTGCTGCACGAACGCGCCCCGCTTCTCGCTCCACCCGCGTTCCATCACCTGCTGGTAGATCGCGTCGCGTTCCCTCGTCCACGTCGCCAGGTCGCCGGGAAGCCCGCGCCGCCGGGCGATCCGGACCGCCCGGTCCAGCGCCACCCACGACATGAGCCGCCCGTAGACGAAGTCCTGCGGCCCGCCCCGCGTCTCCCACAACCCCGCGTCGCGACGGTCCCAGTGACCGCACAGCCAGTCGACGAGGCTCCGGACGCTCGCCCACCCCTCGTACCCCAGGCGCAGCCCGCGCTCGTCGGCCAGGCAGATCGAGTCCAGCGCCTCCCCGTAGATGTCCAGCTGCGACTGCCCCGCGGCGCCGTTCCCCACCCGCACGGGCGCCGACCCGCGGTACCCCTCCAGATGCCCGAGCGTCTCCTCCTCCAGATCGCTCGACCCGTCGATCCGGTACATGATCCGCAGCGGCCCCTCGTGCACCCGGTCGCCGAGCCACCGCAGGAAGGCCTCCGCCTCCTCCTCGAACCCCAGCCCCAGCAGGGCGTGCACCGAGAACGACGCGTCCCGGATCCAGGTGAACCGGTAGTCCCAGTTGCGCTCACCGCCGACCTGCTCGGGCAGCCCGGCCGTCGGCGCCGCCACCAGCGCCCCCGTCGGCGCGTACGTCATGAGCTTCAAGGTCATCGCCGCGCGCTCGACCATCTCCCGCCACCGGCCCCGGTAGCTCGACCGCCCGATCCACCCGCGCCAGAAGTCGCGGGTCTCGTCGAACAGGCGCATCACCGCGTCCAGCGACCACGGGTCCGACGACCCCGTCTGCAGGACGACCCCGCCGGACTGCCCCGCCGACGCCTCCACGACGGCCCGCACGCCGCCCTTCCCGTCGGCCACGACGTCGGCGTGCCCCGGCTCCCGCCGCACCACCGACAGGAAGGTGCCGCCGAACCCGACCCCGTTCTCGGTGATCTCGACCTTGTGCTCCTCGCGCCCGTAGTCGAACGCGGGCCTGCACTCCACCACGAACCGCATGCGGCCCCGGACCACCCGCACCAGGCGCACCAGCAGATGCCGGTCCGACGGCCGCCCGCCCCGCACCGGCATGAAGTCGATCACCTCGCCGACGCCCTCCCCGGTCATGAACCGGGTGATCAGGATGGCCGTCCCCGGCAGGTACAGCTGCCGGGTGGTACTGCCCTCCACCGTGATCCGGAAGAACCCGCCCCGCTCCCGGTCGAGCAGCGACGCGAACATGCTCGGCGAGTCGAACCTCGGGCTGCAGTACCAGTCGATCGTCCCGTCGTCGGCGACGAGCGCGGCCGTCTGCAGATCCCCGATGATCCCGTGCCGCTCGATTGCCGGATATACGTCCATGACTCACGAGCCTCGCCCGCCGGCCCGCCGTCCTCCTCACCCGTTCCGGATGAGCCCCCTTCACCAGGCGTAACGACGCCGCCACGCGGAATACGACAGTGCGAAGACCATCGGCCGCGCTCTACACTCAGGGCTCAACAGGCGCCGGTAGCTCAGCTGGACAGAGCATCGGACTTCTAATCCGACGGTCGCGGGTTCGAATCCTGCCCGGCGCGCCCTTTTGCAGAGGCTCCGGACCACCCGGAGCCTCTCCGCGCGCAGCGTCCCCAAGGGTCAGCCGAGGGGACGCGTCCAGGGAGTCCTCGACCAGTGCGCGGGCAGCTCGTCCCCCACGGCCGAGACCATCTCAGTATGCGCGCCGCTTCTCCGGCCGGGCCACCTCCAGGGAACGTAGGCGGCATACGGCCTCCGTCGGGCCTTGATGGGGGTGGGGACGGTGTGAGACTCGAGATCGGCGCGTTGATCGAGATCCTTTATCAGGTGGGATTCCTCACCGCGCGACCGCCGGGCGACACCGACCGGCCGGGCGACGACGGGTTCCTGGGCGTCCACCAGGTCCAGCAGCTCAACCTGGACGCCGTGCGGCAATTCCAGGTGCACCCGATGTTCCGCAATTACCTGGGCACCCAGCCGGTCTGACGTCCGTTCCCAGAGACAGGGGTGACAGGCGGGTCTCGCTCCACCACACTGACTTGTCGAAATCGGCCGGAGGGCCGGTAGATTGCAGCCGGTTGTCTTTGCCCTGACTTCACAGCCGCCTTAGGCGAGGGCTGGCAGGGTGGACCTTTCGTGTGGTGTCGTCGAACCCGGAGCGAGTGAGGAAACATGGCCGAGGACGAGAAGCCCAAGGATGAGCCGACGGGCAAGGCCGACTCGGCGGCGGATGAGGCGGAGCTGACGGACGAGGCCACCGAGCCCAAGGACGAGACCGCCGGAGCCGGGGACGAGGCCGCGACCAAGGACGAGGTCGAGACCGCCGACGAGGACGAGGACGGCGAGCCTGAGGGCGAGGGCGACGAGCCCGAGGCCACGGACGAGTCCACGGACAAGGACGAGAAGGTCTCGGACGACGACTCCGACGCTGACGCGGATGACGAGGACGCGGACGCGGACGAGAAGCCGGCGAAGCCTTCGATCAAGATCAAGGCTCCGGCCAAGCCGAAGGCCTCGCTGCCCCAGGCCAAGAACATCCGCAGCCCGGAGTTCACCCCGCACGGGATCAGCGCGGGCCGCGGGAGCGGGCCGCGTCCTTCGGCGTTGACGGCGGCGCAGGCCAAGAAGCGGCGGCGGGCCACCACCGCGGCGGTGGTCGTCGGGCTGCTCGCCATCGCGGGCGCGACCGCGTTCTACGTGACGCGGCCGGGGCCGACGATCGAGGTGACCGGGGCGCTGGGCAAGGCGCCGACCGTGAAGATCCCCAAGGACCTGGTGCCGGACAACGAGTTCAAGGTCACCGAGGCGATCACCGGGAGCGGGCCCAAGCTCGCCAAGGGCGACACCGCCTACGTGAAGTTCGCGTTCTACCAGTGGGCCAAGGGCACCGGCGAGAAGGCCGAGAGCGTCAACAAGAAGCTGAACTCGTCCTGGGAGCAGCAGGGCGGCGGGCAGGTCATGCCGATGACCGTCGGCAGCACGCAGGTCAAGGGCCTCGACAAGGGCCTGGTCGGGCACCCGGCGGGCAGCCGGCTCGTGCTGCAGCTGCCGCCGGCCGACGGGTTCGGCGAGCAGGGCTCCCAGATGGGCCTGACCAACAAGGACTCCGTGGTCTTCGTGGTGGACATCATGACGGTGATCCCCAAGAACGCCGAGGCCAAGGGCACCGAGAAGAAGCTCGACGACAAGAAGCTGCCCAAGGTCGAGGCCGGTGAGCCGGGCAAGGGCCCGAAGATCACCATCCCGAAGGAAGACGCTCCGAAGAAGCTCCAGGTCAAGACGCTGATCGAGGGCACGGGCCCGGCGCTCGCCAAGAACGACCAGGCGCTCGTCCAGTACGTCGGCAAGCTCTGGCGCGACGGCAAGACGTTCGACGAGAGCTGGAGCAAGGGCCAGCCCGCCGCGTTCCCGATCGGGACGGGCGGCACGGTCCCGGGCTTCGACAAGGGCCTGACCGGCGTCAAGGTCGGCAGCCGCGTGCTCCTCGTCCTGCCGCCCGAGGAGGGCTACGGAAAGCAGGGGAACGCGCAGGCCGGAATCAAGGGAACGGACACGCTGGTGTTCGTGGTGGACATTCTCGGCACTCTTCCGAAGTAACGCGGGCCTCAGGTCTCACGGCGGGACACCCGGCTGGGTGTCCCGCCGTTGTTCGTAAAGAGAGTTCCCGTTCCAGCGGAGAGATCAGCCACGACAACCGTACGGCGGCTCTGATCGTCCTCTAATGGGAAGTCCTGGGAGAGTGCAGTGATCGGCCGAAACCACGAATCCCCTCGGGTATCGTCGGTAACGAAAGAATCACGGGGGGCTAGTGAGCAGTAAGGGAAAGAGCCCGGAGGGCGGCAAGCCCACCGGGCCCGACGACGTGAATCCCGACAAGGACGCCGAACCGTCGGCGACCGTGGCCGTGTCCGAGAGCGAATCCGCGTCGGCGTCCACGCCCGCGACCAACGGCGAGAGCAACGGCAGGAGCGACGCGTCCGCGGACGAGGTCGCCGGGACCGCCGCCGCGACCGGAGCCACCGACGAGGCCCGGTCCACGGACGACGCCACGGACGACGCCACGGACGTGGCCGCGAACGAGCCCGACGCCGACGGCGGCGCCGAGGTTCCGGCCAAGGCCGAGGCCAACGGCGACACCGACACGGCCGACGCCGCGAGCAAGGCCGAGCCTGCCGCGCCCGCCGCCAAGGCCGAGGCTCCCGGCAAGGCCGAGGCACCCGGCAAGGCTGAGGCAGCCGGTGAGGCAGGGCCGCCGGACAAGGCCGAGCCCGCGAGCCAGGCCGAGACTCCCGGCGAGACTGAGACTCCCGGCACAGCTGAGGCCGCCGGTGAGGCCGAGGCCCCGAGCAAGACCGAGACCGCCGGTGAGGCCGGGGCTCTGGGCATGGCCGCCGCGGCCACGACTCCGGTCGGCGGTACCGGCAAGGCCGAGGTCGCGAGCAAGGCCGAGCCAGCCGCCAAGGCGGGCGGCGCGGGCAAGGACGGCGGCGCGGAAGGCGCGGGCGGCGCGGGCAAGGGCGGCGGCTCGGGGAAGAAGCAGCGCAGCCGGCCCGCCCGGTACGCGCGGCGGGCCGCGTTCACGGTGCTCGGGCTGATCGGCTTCGGCATCGCCGCGTTCGCGATCGCCTACCTGTTCACGCCGGTCCCGTCGCCGCAGGAGTCCGCGGTGGCGCAGGGGCCGAGCTTCTACTACGCCGACGGCAAGAGCCTGATCGCCAAGACCGGCACCAACCGGGACGCCGTCGAGCTCGGCAAGGTGCCCGAGAACGTGCGGGCCGCGGTGATCGCGGCCGAGAACCGCAGCTTCTACGAGGACCCCGGCGTCTCGGTGAAGGGCACGGTGCGGGCGTTCTGGTCCACGGTGAGCGGCGAGCAGCTCCAGGGCGGCTCCACCATCACCCAGCAGATGGTCCGCAACTACTACGGCGGGATCGGCACCGAACGCTCCGTCTTCCGCAAGCTCAAGGAGATCATGGTCTCCCTGAAGGTCGGGCGGGAGAAGGACAAGGACTGGATCCTCGAGCAGTACCTCAACACGATCTACTTCGGCCGTGACGCGTACGGCATCCAGGCCGCGGCCAAGGCCTACTACGGCAAGGACGTCAGCAAGCTGAACGCGGCGGAGGGCGCCTACCTCGCCGCGGCGATCCAGCAGCCGACGCCGTTCGGCAACCCGACGTCGACGCGCCGCCCGGCCGCCGAGGCGCGCTGGCAGGCCGTGCTCGGCAACATGGTCCGCGACAACGCGATCACGTCCGCCGAGGCGGCGCAGATGACGTTCCCCGTCCCGGACAAGCAGAAGATCACCGACGTCCTCAAGGGCCAGAACGGCTACATGGTCAACGTGGCCAAGAAGGAGCTCCTGGAGCGCCGCGGCTACACCGAGGACGAGATCAACCGCGGTGGGCTGAAGGTCGTCACCACGTTCGACAAGAACCTGATGAACGCCGCCAAGGAGGCGGTGAAGTCCAACGCCCCCAGCGGCATGAGCAAGAAGATCCGCACCGGGCTGGTGTCGGTCGACCCGAAGACCGGCCAGGTGGTGGCGTTCTACGGCGGCCGTGACTACCTCGACGAGGCGGGCAGCAGCGCGTTCTGGGACCTGGCGCAGGCCGGGTCGGGCTTCAAGCCGATCGCGCTGGCCGCCGCCCTCGACAACGGCAAGTCGTTGTCGGACTCCTACGACGGCAGCTCGCCGCAGTACTTCAGCGGTCACCCCGTACGGAACGACAGCAACAGCCAGTTCGGCACCATCAACCTGGTGACGATGACGCAGAACTCGGTCAACACCGCGTACGTCAACCTCGGCCGCGACATCGGCAACGACAAGATCGCCGAGATGGCGGAGAAGATGGGCATCCCGGCGTCCCAGATGACGTCGGCGCAACGTTCGGCCGCCACGTTCCCGCTGGGCGTCATCTCGGTGCACCCGGTGCAGCAGGCCGGGGTCTACTCCACGTTCGCGTCCGAGGGCGTCTACCGCGCGCCCTACACGGTCAAGTCGGTCAGTGACGTCAAGGGCGACGAGAAGGACTTCACCGAGAAGGGCAAGCGCGCGTTCACCCCTCAGGTCGCGCGGGACGCCACGTACGCGATGAGCAAGGTCGTCCAGAACGGCACGGGCACGGGCGCGCAGCTGTCCGACGGCCGCGACGTGGCGGGCAAGACCGGCACGACCGACGAGGGCCGGGCGATCTGGTTCAACGGCTTCATCCCGCAGATGGCGACGTCGGTGGCGATGTTCCGCAGCGACGGCAAGCCGCTGTCGATCCCGGGGTACGGGGTGTACGGCGGCCAGCTGCCGGCGCAGATCTGGAACTCGTACATGTCCGACGCCGTCAACATCAAGAACTTCGACATCAAGGAGTTCGGCAAGCCGTCGGAGTTCACCGGCGGCTACGACGGCACGCCCGGCAACCGTTCGTCGGACATCCCGTCGGCCCCGCCGTCCAACAACACCCCGACGCGGCCGACGCAGCCGACGGACCCGGGCACGCAGGACCCGGATCCGCCGACGGGAGGTCCCGGCGACCCGCCCACCGAGCCGACGGAGCCGGGCGACCCCGACGACCCCGGCGACCCGGACGATCCGGGCGGCGGAGGCGGCGGTGGCGGAGGCGGGAATCTGCTGCGGCCCAACGCCGACGGATAGCCGTTCCGCCGGACGCCGGAAACGCTGATCGCGACGAGAAAGGGAGCTCGGCCCACCGGCCGGGCTCCCTTTTCGTACGGGTCGTCAATAACGCCGCGGGAGTTTCAGGAACAGGCCTTGCCGATCCGGTCCGGCGTGCCGGACATGGCGGAGTTGAGTTGTGCGGCGTCGCCCGTTCCGACACTGGCCGCGGCCGTGCGCAAGCGCTTCACCTCGTCGTCGAGCGCCTGCTTGAGTTCTTTCTTCTCGGCCTTCTTGGCGAGCGCGTCGATTCGCCCGGCGAGTTGTTCGGTGGCCTGTTTCCATTGCGCCGAATCGTCCGCCGACGCCACTCTCACCTGGGCGATGTACTGCTGGTAGGCCTGCTTGGTGTCGCCGCAGATCTGGCCGGTGTTGCCGTTCCCGCCCAGCAGCCCGCACGCGCCCAGGCCGAGGAGCAGCGCCCCGCTCCCGGCGGCGGCCCGCGCCGCCCGTGCCCCGTTTCGCATCGCACCCTCCCGCTTGATCCCCGCAAGTATCCGCATATACTTCCGCACTAGGTCATGAGTGCCAGCGTCAAGCCCCGGCTTGCTGGCCGGCAACCCTTCGTCCGCGATGGGGTGCCCCGGGTGAAGACCGGGCCGTGCGCGACACCGCGTGCGGCAAGCGCGGGCCCCGGCCGATGCCTTGAGGGTCCATGGATCCCGAAAGGTCTTCCGCATGCACGCCGCCACGCTCGTCCCCTCCACCTCCACCTCCACCTCTGACTCCGGCTCCGCCGCGCCCGTTCCGTCCAGCCGTACGCGGCGCCCCGCCGCGGTGGCGGCGGCCCCCGCACGGCCGGCGCCGCTCAGCGTCGTCGGAGCGGACGCGCAGGTCCCGCTGAACGACGGCCGCAGCGTCGGCTACGCCAACCTCGACTACGCGGCGAGCGCGCCCTGTCTGGAGGCGGTGCAGGAGGCCATCACCCGCGCACTGCCGTACTACAGCAGCGTCCACCGCGGCGCCGGATACGCGTCCCAGGTGACCACCGAGGCGTACGAGAGGGCGCGCGAGACCGTGCGGTCGTTCCTGGGCGCCTGGTCGCGCGACGCGGTCGTCTTCACCCGCAACACCACCGACGCGATGAACCTCCTCGCCCACGCCGTCCCGGCGGGCACCACCGTCGTGGTCTTCGAGACCGAGCACCACGCCACCCTGCTCCCGTGGAAGCGCGCGGTGCGGCTGCCCGCGCCCGCGAGCCCGGCCGAGGCGGTCTCGGCCGCCGACCGGGCGCTCGCCGAGGCCCCTGGGGGCCCGCGGCTGCTGGTCGTGACGGCCGCCTCGAACGTGACCGGCGAGGTGTGGCCGATCGCCGACCTGGCGGACGTCGCGCACCGCCACGGCGCCCGCATCGCCGTCGACGCCGCACAGCTCGTCCCGCACCGGCCGATCGACATGACCGCGCTCGACCTGGACTACGTGGCCTTCTCCGGCCACAAGCTGTACGCGCCGTTCGGCGCCGGCGTGCTCGCCGGCCGCGCCGACTGGCTGCGCGCCGCCGGGCCGTACCTCAAGGGCGGCGGCGCCAGCGCCGCGGTGTCCGACCGCGGCGACACCGCGCGGTGGTCCGCGGACGCGGCGCAGCGCCACGAGGCCGGAACCCCCAACGTCCTCGGCGTGATCGCGCTCGCCGCCGCCTGCGAGGCCCTGGCGGGTGCCGGCTGGGAGAGCCTCGCCGCCCAGGAGGAACGGCTGCTGGCCCGGCTGCGGCGCGGGCTCGCCGCGATCCCCGGTGTGCGCGAACTCACTCTGTGGGAAGGCCCTAACCCCCGGGTCGGAATAGTGTCCTTCGTCGTGGACGGCTGGAACGCGCGCGATGTGGCGCTTACGCTGTCGGGTGACTACGGGATCGGCGTCCGGGACGGAAAATTCTGCGCTCATCCGTTCGTCCACCACCTGCTGGGCGCCCCGGCGACCGGCCAGGAGGACGAGGGTGCCAAGGGTGAGGGCGGGTGCGGGGGTGGACAGTCCTCGGCGGTGCGCGCGAGCTTCGGCGTCGGCACCACCGACGAGCACGTCGACCGGCTGCTGGAGGCCCTCGCACGCGTCGCGGGAGAGCCGCGCGGCTGACGCTCCGGCGTGTCCGCGCTGCCGTCCGGCCGGCCCTCGCAGAAGGATGGGCCGGTCGGCGCCGGGTCTCGTCCACAGACCGCCGATCGGGCGCTTTGGTCCTGTTCGCCCATGTAGCGTAGGCAGGTCCGTAAGTTGCCCGCCGGGGCCCGCGGGGCAGGTTCGCAGGTCGCGGGTACAGGGGCGGCGGGATGGGTAAGCGCAGCAAGACACAGGGGGTGGCAACCGTGGCCGACGCGTGGCGACCCACGTCGGATCTCGAGCGCCGGCTGCATGAGGCGGTGCGTACCGGGGACCAGGAGACGTACTTCCGGCTGCTCGCGGAGAGCGAGCTGGTGATCCCCGTACCACCGGACCTGATCGACGACGTTCTCGCCAACGAGGCCCAGCCGACGTGGCCGACCCAGGACGAGGACGGGCGCACCCACGTGCTCGTCTACACCTCGCCCGCGTCGATGCGCGTCTGCCTCGGACCGGCGTACCAGCACTTCCTGAAGCTCAAGTTCGCCGACCTGGCGGACGCCTGGCCCGACCCCCGCTGGTGGCTGGCCATCGACGCGCCCGCCCACGGCGCCGCCGGCCACGCCGCGCCGATCCCCATCGAGGGACGGCTGCCCGCGTGGTTCATCAAGCAGCTCGGCGAGGGCGACACCAAGCCCCCCATGGCCGGCCGCCCCGCCATGGGCGCCCCCGACCCGGCGTCCGCCAACTCGGCGGGCAACCCCGCCGCGGGCCCGGGCACGTCCCACGGCGACGCCCCCGCGCCACCCGGCGGCGGCGCGCACGCCGCTCCCCCCACCCCCGCCGAGGGCGCCCACGCCGCCCCCAGCGGACACGATCTTGGCGGCGGCCACGCCGCACCCGGCGAGCTCGCCGCTCCTGGCCAGCACGCCGCACCCGGCAGCGGACCCGCGTCTGGCGGCCACGCCGCGTCACAGGACCCCGGTGCACCCCAGCAGCCCGCCGCCGCTTCGGCAACGCCCCCGCCCCCGCCCCCGGACGCGACCCTGACCGACCTTCCGGCGGTCACCGACGCCGCCCTGGCGGGCACGCCCCCGACCGCGGGACCGCCGCAGCCCGCACCCCCGGACGCCCCCGGCGGCCCGGCGGATTCCCTGGTCGCCCCCACGAGCGGTGGCGAGCCCGCGACCAGCGGCCCGTCCCCCGACGAGACGCTGGTCGACACCCCGGCCGTGACGGACGACGTTCCCTGGGAGGAGCTCCAGGATCAGCACAAGGAGCTTCCGCGCCAGCAGCGCCGGCAGGACTTCCGTCCGGCGAACGACGTCGAGCGCGAGCTGCTCCGTGCCGCCGCGCAGAACGATCACGATCTCTTCCTGCAGACGCTGGCGGACGCCGAGGTGCTCCTGCCCATCCCAGAGGACATGGACTACAGCCTCCGTCCGGGGCGCCAGGGCTTCCCCTGGCAGACGGGCGAGGCCGACGGCGCCCCGTTCGTGCCGATGTTCACCTCTCCCGAGCGGCTCATCGAGGCCGCGGCGGCGGTGGGCACCGGCACCGACTCGATCTCGCTGCCGTTCACCGTGGCCATGCGCTACCTGGGGGATCCGCGCTGGGCGCTGGCGATCAACTCGGGTTCGCCCGCGGGCGGGACGATCCACGCTCAGCAACTGCCGGGCCTGGCCAAGTGGGCCGACGAACGCGCCGCCCGCCGCCTCGCCGAGCACTTCGAACCGCAGAACGACATCGAGCAGCGCTTGTTCGAGGCCGCCCGGCGCCGTGACACCGACGCGTTCTTCAAGATCCTGCTGGGCGCGCAGGTCCTGGTGCCCGCCGACGCCGACACCCCGTGGGGCATCCCGCCCGAGGACCAGGCCTTCCCCTGGCGCCCGGTCCTGGTCCACGGCCAGGCGTCGGTTCAGGTCTTCACGTCCCTCAAGTGGATGAACGAGGCGATCGGCTCGTCCCGGTTCGTGATGCCGAGCCTCCTGGAGATGGTGTCCGCCTGGCCGGACGTCGAGTGGACGCTGGTCATCAACCCCGGCACGCCCATCGACGCCACCATGCCGGGCGAGCAGGTCCGCGCCCTCAGCGGCCCGCCCCGCACCCCGGCCGAGGCGCCGACGCCGGTCGCCGACCTGGCGCAGGCCGCCGCGACACCACTCGCCAAGTCCCCGCCACCACCCGACTCGTCGCAACCGGGCGCGACCCTTCCGCCCGGCGCACAGCAAGACGGCGCACGGCAAGACGGCGCACACCCGGCCGCCCCCCAGCCGGGCGGCGGCCTGCCGGGCGCTCCCCTACCAGGCGCCGGTGAGCCGAGCATGCCCGCGGCAGGCACCGCGCAGGCAGGCAGCCCGCAGCCGGGTACGTCGCAGCCAGGATCTGCGCGACCGGATGGTGGACAGCCGGGCCTCCCCCAGCCAGAAGCCACTGAGCCGGGCCATGCGCGACCGGGCGCCGCGCAGCCAGGCGCATCGCAGCAAGGGTCCGCGCAACCGGGCAGCGGACAGCCGGGCCTTCCCCAGGCAGGCGGCGCCGAGACGGGCGCCGCGCAGCCGGGCGGTGGGCTGCCGGGGGCGTCCCCATCAGGAGCCGCTGAGCCGGGTCTGCCCCCGGCGGGCCCCGCGCAGGCAGGCGACCTGCAGCCGGGTGCGTCGGGGCCAGGAGCCGCGCAGCCCAACACCACGCAACCGGGCGGTGGGTTGCCGGGTGCTCCCCAGCCGGGAGCCGGTGAGCCGGGCGTTCATCAGCCGGACACGACGGCGGGGGGCTTCCCGCGGTCTGACGCGGCACAAGCGCTCTCGCCGCAGTCGGACATCGCTCCGCAACCAGGTGCGTCCCAGCCAGGCACGCCGCACACCGGCACCGCGCCCGCGCACCACGGCATCGCGCCTCCGGGCTCGCCACAACAGGACTCCACGCCTCCGGGCGCGTCCCAGCCGGGCGAGCCACATGCGGGTGCCGCGTCCGCGTACCAAGACGTCACGCTTCCAGGCGCTCCGCAGCAGGGCTCCGGGTCGCCGGGCGCGCCGCCGCCCGGACACCAGGACGTCACGCCTCCAGGTCCGCAACAGGGCTCCGGGCTGCCCGGCGCGCTTCAGCCGGGCTCTCCGCAAGCGGGCGCCGCGCCTGCGCCCCAGGACATCGCACCTCCTGGTGCTCACCAGCCGGGCGTCGTTCCGCCGGGCTCGCCACAGTCCGGCGCGTCCCAACCGGGCACGTTGCGGCCGGGTGAGTCGCAGCGGACTACGGATGTGCCGCTGCCGGGGGATCAGCCGGCTCGGCACGACGCCACCGCGGAGCCGCGCGGGCCCGGTGCCGAGGAGCCGGAGTTCGAGCCGGGCAACCGGATCGACCAGGAGCTCTACGAGGCGGCGCTGGCGGGTGACTCCGACGCGTTCCTGCGCGTTCTGCTGGCCGCCAACGTGCTCGTGCCGATCCCGCAGGACGCGCCGCTGGAGGTCACGCCGGTCCAGCGCGAGTTCCGCTGGGACGCGGCGCTGCGCGGCGACTCGGCCGTGCAGGTGTTCACGTCGCTCGTGCGGCTGCGTGAAGTGCTGCCGGAGTCGCGGTTCGTCTACGCCGACTTCCGCGAGCTCATCGGTTCCTGGCCGCACGAAGACTGGGCGATGCTGCTCAACCCCGGCACCCGGATCGGCGCGTCGCTGCGCGGCGACCAGGTGACGGCGCTGAGCGAGTGGGCGATCCGGGTCGGGCTCGTGCAGCCGCGCCCCGAGGTGCCGGTACCGCCCGCGTCGCGGCGCGAGCCGGACGCGCCCGCGCGTACCCCGGCGGCCGAGCCGCCGCCGTCGTTGCAGCAGCCTGAGCCCGAACCCCTCGAGGCCGTGGACGGGCCCGCGCAGCCCTACCGCACGCGCCCCCCGATGCCGACGCCCGAGGCGGACCTGGCGTCGCAGCCGACGGTGATGCAGAAGGTCGTCCCGCACGGCCACGTGGGCTGGTACCTGGAGCAGGGCTACGACCGTGTGGGCGGCTTCGTCTACCCGACCGCGGACGTGGCCGACCTTCAGACGCCGGTCCAGCTGTACGAGGCGCTCGGGCTCCTCTACGACGACTCCCCGTTCGCGATGGGCGACGAAGGCGTCTACGTGATCCGCTGGCCCGCGTACTGCGGCAGCCTCTACCGCATCCCGTTCGGCGGGCAGAGCGAGGAGGAGCTGGAGGCCTGGGGCGAGGCGGGCTGGGTGATCGAACGGCCGCCGTTCGGCGGTGGCGGTTTCGCGCCGGGCAGCGCGGGCTCCATCCGCGAGTACAAGATCGACAGCGTCCGGCTCCCGTACGGGGCGGAGATGTACTACCTGGGCCTGGACCGGTCCGAGCGGTTCGTGGCGATGTACGACCCGGACCGGCTCGCCTGGTTGCGCCCGCAGGAGGAGACGGCCGGCGGCCCGGACCGTTCGGAGGCCGCGCAGTGATCCGCGACGGCTATGTCGCCCGCTGGCTCGGCCGCGAGTTCGAGGCCGCGCCGGGCGCCGACGGCGACATCCGGCTGTACGCCGACCAGCCGACCGACGGGTTCGAGGAGATCCGGCCGGGCCGCTACCGCCGGATCGTGCCGGCGCACGAGGTCGAGGAGCTCCGCTACATCCGTACGACGTGCACGTGGCACGGCGAACGGTTCGTCATCGTCGGCGAGCACGAGGGCTGGCTGCGGGTCGAGTTCGCGGGCGGACGGGCTCCCGCGGCCGCCCGGCTCGGCCTGGACCGCGTCGACCACGGGGTTTGGCAGGCCTGGGCTCCGCGCACCGAGATCGAGGATCTGCGCGAGGAGTTCATCTGATCGAAATTACGCCGACATGGGGTTGATTGATCATTAGATCCATGTTCGCATGGCTTGGGTGGCGACCCCTGGGGTAGTGGGAGCCTCGAACTGTCAACGATGACGCGACGGAGGTGCGGGGGCTGTGCTCTCCCGATCGGCAGGGAAACCGATCCTCGTTGGGCTGAGCGCCGCGGCCCTGGTGGCCGCGGGTGGCGCGACCGCCTGGGCGGCCGACCCGACCACGTCACCCTCGCCTTCGGACTCCGCGACCCCCACGCCCACCCCCACCGAGCCCAAGGGCTCCCTGAAGGTGCTGGTCACCAGCAAGGCCGACGGCCCCAAGCCGGGGACGAAGGTCGAGCTCCTGACCACCATCACGGCGGTCGACGCCGACGTCGCCGACGTCAAGGTCACCGCCGCGAAGGTGAGCACCGCCAAGGCCACGCTGGGCGGTGCGTGCGTCGAGGCCCCCTTCGCCGGCGCCGCCTGCAACGTCGAGAAGCTCGCCAAGGGCGCCACTCACACGTTCACCTCGACCGTCACGCTGGACGACGGAGTGAAGGTGAACACCCCGGTCACCTTCACGATCACGGTCGACGGCGCCGAGCTGGACCCGATCAGCGACGCGCTCACGGTCACCTATGTCGTGCCGAAGGATCCTCCCAAGCCGACGCCGAAGCCGACGCCGTCTCTGACGCCGGGTGAGGGCGAGGGGCCGTCGGACGGCAAGAGCGGCAAGGACGACGACGGCTCCAGCAGCGGCGGGTCGGGCTCGGGGTCGGGTTCCAGCGGGTCGGGCAGCGGCTCGTCGGGCGGCACCTACGTTCCGCCGTCGCCCAACGGATCGTTCAACCCGAGCGCCCGCAGCCCACAGGTCGCGCTGCCGCCGATCGCGCAGCCGTCTCCGGCGGTCGCCGCGCCCCCGGCGCCGCCGACGCCCAACAGCCGGCTGCGCGGCAACGAGCGTCCGGTCGCGCAGGACCTCACGTTCGAGCGGATGGCGAGCACGCAGATCGCGTGGCTGGCGGCGCTGCTGGTCGTGATCAGCCTGCTGCTGACCCAGATCCGCCTGGGCCGCCGCGGGGTGGCCGTGCCCGTCCGCCCGCGCGGCACGCATCGCCGCCCGCGCCGCGGCGTCTTCGCCAAGTGAGCCCCGCCGGGTCCGCCCGGCAACGCCTCCGCCAGGATCACCGCCGCCGGCAGGGCCTCGGTCAGGAGCGCATCAGGCCGTGGCAGGCGATGGCGCCCGCCGCCACCACGTTGAGCGAGTCGACTCCGCCGGCCATGGCCTCGGGGCTCATCGGGATGCAGACGGCCTCGTCCGCCGCGTCCAGCCAGCGCGACGAGAGCCCGTCCCCCTCCGAGCCCAGCATGAGCGCCACCCGTTCGCCCATCGGCGCCTTGTCCAGGGGCACGGCCGCCTGGTCGGGCGTGAGCGCCAGCAGCCGGAACCCCGCCGAGCGCAGCGTGCCGAGCCCGTCGTGCCAGTTGCTCATGCGGGCGTACGGGATGGCGAACACCGCGCCCATCGAGACCTTGATCGAACGCCGGTAGAGCGGGTCGGCGCAGCGCGGCGACAACACCACCGCCCCGACCCCGAGCGCCGCCGCGCACCGGAACAACGCCCCGACGTTGCCGTGGTCGACGAGGTCTTCGAGGACGAGGACGCGGCGGGTGCGGGTGAGGACCTCGTCGACGGCGGGGAGCGGGAGGCGTTCGAGGGAGGCCAGGGCGCCGCGGTGCACCTGGAACCCGGCCACGCCCTCGACGGTGGCGTCGTCGGCCACGTAGACCGGGACGTCGGGGAGGGCGTCGAGCAGGTCGGCGAGCGGTTCGGCCCAGCGGTGCGCCATCAGGAACGCGCGGACGGGGAACCCGGTGCCGACCGCACGGCGGATCACCTTCTCGCCCTCCGCGATGAACAGCCCGTGCTCGGCCTCCAGGCTCTTGCGCAGGTTGACGTCGCGGAGCCGTACGAAGTCGGCGAGACGCGGGTCGGCGGGGTCGGTGACGTGGACGAGCTGGGCCATCCCCCAATTGTGCCGGGCCGGTCGGGCCCGGCGGTCAGGGCCGGCGGGGCCGGTCAGGGCAGGCGGAGCTGGGCGAAGACGGCGCGATGGTCGCTGCCGCGGATGTCGTGGACCTCGACCTTCTCCACAGCGCAGCGGCGGTCCGCCAGGATGTGGTCGATCGTGATGCGCGGCCGGGGTTCGCTGGTGCCCCAGGTCGGGGTGAGCCCTTCGCCGGCCCGGTCGGCGGCGTCGGCGTAGCCGCGGCCGAGGACGTCGCGCAGGCTGGCGTGGTCGAGCGTGGCGTTGAAGTCGCCCGCCAGGATGCGCACCGGCTGCGCGGCGGCGTCCGCGCCCGCGGCGCTGCTGGGCGGCCGGGCCGAGGGCAGGACGTCCAGGTCGCGTTTCCAGACGCGGTGGGCGGCGGACGAGATCGGCGGGACGGGGTGGACCGCGGTGACGCCGACGCGGCGACCGCCGGGGAGGGCGACCTCGGCCTGCGGCATGGCCATCTGGGTTTGGGGCAGTGGGGGCAGCTCACGCAATGGGTGACGCGAGTAAAGGCCAGATCCGGCCGCGCCCCAGCGGGCGTCGAGGACCTTGTGGGGCAGGAGCGCGCTCAGCCCGGCCTTCTCGTACACCTCGACGGCCTCGGGCGGGAGCTCCTGGAGGCTGAGGACGTCCGCCTGGGTGTCGCGGACCAGTTCGACCAGGTGGGCGGCGTCGGCCTGGCCGAAGAGCAGGTTGGCGGTCAGGACCCGGACGACGGGCCCGCGGGCGGACGGCTGGTCGCCGCCGAAGGCGCGCGGGAGCACCGCGACCAGCAGCACCGCGGCCACGGCGACGGCCCCGACGGCCGCCCACCGGCGGCGCAGGACCAGGGCGAGGACGATCGGGACGGGCGCCGCGGCGGCCACGTACGGGGTCAGGGCGAGCAGCGGCGCCGCGGGCACCTCGATCCCCGGTAGACGATCACCGCCGAGCAGCCTGACCAGGGCCCACAGTCCCCAGGCCGCCACACCGGTCCAGGCCAGGACCGTTCGCCATCGACCTTTTCTCGCGCCGTCGCGGGCCACCGTCCCCGCGGCCGGCTCAGTGGTCGTCTCCCCCACCGGCACAGCTCCCCTCGACCGGGCCGCGGTGGCCCATACCCCCTAGATCTACTGACGTTCGGGGCCCTCGCCGAGTTGCCGCGCCGTGTCATGAGGTCTCCGGCCAGGTGGCAGGGGGTGAGGTACAAAGCATGAGTTATCAAGACGTACGCTCATGACCTGCGCCATTATCAGATTTGAGTTCTTTGTAACCTCCGGGTCGTACTACTACAGTGCCGGGGAACATCGACGGGTTTCTGGTGAATCGAGGACAGCCGTGAGCGGACGTCATCGCAACGACTTCCCTGAGGGGACGCCGGGTGACGGTGGGTTCGACCCTTCCAGGCCGGTCTTCGGCCCTGCGAACGACGGGTCCTCCGACTGGTTCGCCGGCCGCGACGGCCGTCCCGGCACGCCCGGCGGTGGCAGCGGTCCGTACCCCCAGCCGGGTGGTGCGAGCGGACCGTACCCCCAGCAGGGCGGCGGCCTGAGCGGCCCGCATGCTCAGCAGGGCGGCGGTGTCAGCGGCCCGCACGCGCGCCCGGGCGGGACCGGCCGGCACCCTGCGATGCCCGGTGACACCGGAGCACAACGTCCGCCGAGCGCCTCCGGCAGTTCTGAGACCCCCGAGTGGTTCACGCCCCGGCAGTCGTCCGAGCACGGTGTCTACGGCGGCGGCACGGGCGCCGCAGGAGCCGTCGGCGGCGCGAGCGCCTCGGGCGGGTACGGCGGCGGCTCCGACACCGGCGGTTACGGCGTGGGACGTCCCCCGTCCGGCCCGCCGGGCCCCGGCGGCCCCGGCGGCCAGGGCCGTCCCGGCGGCGAGCGCGGCCCGGCCGCGGCGTCCGGCATGGGCGGCGCGAGCGGCTCGTACGGTGATTACGACTCGATCAGCAGGTCGGACGAACGTCCGACCGGATTCTTCGGCGGCCGCGCGGGCGGTTCCGGCGACTCGGGCGGCTACGGCGGTCCGGGCGGGCCCGGAGGCTCGGGCGGATCCGGCGGTTACGGCGGCGGCAGCGGCGAGTACGGGCGCCGCCGCAAGAAGCGCAGCGCGACCGCGCTGATCGGCCCGATGGCCGGTGCGGTCGGCCTCGCGCTGCTGCTCGGCGTCGGCGTCTACGCGTTCGCCGGGAGCGGCGGCAGCTGCGGTGAGGGCGACGACTCGCTCCGGCTGGACGTCGCGGCCGCCCCCGACGTCGCGCCCGCGGTCCTCAAGGCGGCCGAACGGTTCAACGGCGCCCGGCACAAGGTCGGCGGCAAGTGCGTCACCGCCAAGGTCGCCAAGACCGAGTCGGCCGCGGCGGCGACGCTGCTGTCCGGCCAGGGCGTGACGGGCGGCGGCAACCAGCGTCCCGACGTGTGGATCCCCGACTCGTCCCTGTGGACCTCGATCGTGCGCAGTTCGAGCAAGGGCAAGGAGACCATCACCCCGACCAAGACCTCGGTGGCCTCCAGCCCCCTGGTCGTCGGGCTCCCCCGCAGCCTCGCGCTCCAGCTCAAGCAGCAGGGCGTCACCGCGACCCCGTCCTGGGACAACCTGCTCAAGGCGGCCGGCGGCGTCCCCGGCGGCGCGGTCACCAAGAACCAGATGATCCCGGCGAACGCGATCAAGCTGCTCGTGCCCGACCCGTCGCGCAACTCGGCCGGGATGGCCGGGCTGATGGTCACCAGCATCCTGCTGACCAACGACCCGAACCAGAGCGAGATCTTCACCGGCATCGTCCGTACGGTCCGCGAGAGCACCGTGCCGACCGTGAACGCGCAGTACACGCAGTTCCGCAAGGGCCGGACGAGCAAGCAGCCGGTCGCGCTGTCGTCGGAGCAGGCGCTCTTCGCGTTCAACAAGCGCAACCCGGCCGAGCCCGCCCAGGCGCTCTACCCGGTCGAGGGCACGCTCTCGATGGACTACCCGTTCACCGTCACCAGCGGCGACGGCGACAAGCAGAAGGCCGCGCGGCTCCTCGAGCAGGCGATGAGCACCGAGAACACCCGCAACGACGTCCGCGCGCTGGGCTTCCGCACGCCGGACGGCAAGGCGCCGAGCGGGTTCACCGAGGCGATGGGCGTCAGCCCGGCGCGTCCGCGCCAGCTGCCGTCGCCCAGGGACGCCGACGTCCAGAAGGTCATGCAGTCGTGGTCCCGGCTGTCGCTGGGCCTGCGCATGCTGACCCTGATCGACGTCTCCGGCTCCATGGCGGAGATGGTCGGCCCCAACACCAACCGCCTCCAGGCGATCGCGCAGATCTCCCAGGGCGGGCTGAGCATGATGTCCGACGACACCGAGCTCGGCCAGTGGCTGTTCTCCACGCGCATGCGGGGCAAGCAGGCGTACCAGGAGTCGGTGTCGATCGGCCCGCTGGGCGAACGGGTCGGCTCGGGCACGCGGCGCGGCATGGTGCTCTCCACGCTCAGCCAGATGAAGCCCAAGCCGAACGGTGACACCGGGCTCTACCAGACGCTCATCGCCGCCTACCGGGAGATGAGCAAGACGTTCAAGCCGGAGTTCGGCAACTCGATCCTGCTGCTGACGGACGGCAAGAACGACGACGTGGACGGGCCGACGCTCGCGCAGACGCTCAAGACCCTCAGGGACATGAAGGATCCGAACAAGCCGATCCAGGTCAACATGATCGGTTTCGGCAAGGGCGTCGACCGCAACGAGCTGGATCAGATCGCCAAGGCCACCAACGGCAGCGTGCAGGTCGCGCAGACACCGCAGGAGATCTCCAAGATCTTCCTCCGCATGTTGTCGCGCCGGATCACGCAGTAGTCGAGATGAGCGGCGGGCCCCGGGACGACCTCGTGTCACCGGGGCCCGCTGCCGTTCGGGGGGCCGCCGCGTGGGGACGGGGCGGGAGCGCGCGGAGTGACGGCCGCGCACGCTTGGTGACGCGAGAGCGGCCCGGAGGAATTCGGGGATATTTGTTCGGAATCCGTGTCAACCGGGCGGCCGGGTCGCTCGTCAATCTAGGTGGAGGCCCGACGGGGAGCGGGGCCGTCGGGCCTCCGCATCACTTCTCCCTTGCTCCCATGGCGGGGGAAGATCAGCCCATCCGGAACGGCCCGCGGGGCGGTTCCGGCGGGACGGCCCGGTCGAGGGCGCGGTCCCGGGCGGGGGCGGCTCCCCCGGGAGCCGGAGAGCACGACCACTTCCTGAAACACGGCGCTCCTGAGGCACGGCTTCGTGGGCCGTGCCCGCCGACGTCTCAGCACGCGGGAGGACCCACGTGTCCGCATGGCCCACGCTCGACCGGCAGGACGACCAGCGCCTGGCCGAGTCCCTCGCCGACGGCGACTCCGACGCCCTGGCGCACATCGTCGACCGTTACTCGGCACGCCTGTACGACTACTGCCACGCGCTGCTGCGCGACCAGGAGTCGTCCGCCGGGGCGCTGAACGACGCGTTCCTCGCCGCGTACGCCCACATCGGGCGGCTGCGCGAGCCGGACCGTTTCCGGAGCTGGCTGTACGCCCTGATCCGGAACGAGTGCCTGCGGCGCCTGCGCGACCCCGAGCGGCCCACCGAGCGCGTGGAGGCCCCCGAGGTCGAGAACGTGTTCCTGGACGCCGGCGAACGCGCCATGCGCCTGGAGACGAGGCAGCTCGTACACAGCGCCTTGTCGGGGCTGCGCGGCCGCGAGCGCGAGGCCCTGGACCTGCTGATGCGGCACGGCCTGGACCCGGCGGAGATCGGCGGCGCGCTCGGCATGGGCGCGCAGGAGGCCACCGACCTGGTGGCCCAGGCGCGCCGGCACCTGGACGACGCGCTCGCCGCCGCGCTGATCGCCCGCGACGGCCGCGACGAGTGCCCGAGCGTGGCCGCCCTGGTGTACGACGGGCAGTGGCCGCTCACCCCGGCGGTGAGCCGCAAGCTGATCCGGCACATCGAGACCTGCCCGACCTGTACCAACCGGCGCGACCGCAACGTCTCCACCGGCCGCCTGCTCCAGGTGCTGCCCATCGCGCTGATGCCGCCGGACCTGCGCGGCCGCATCCTCCAGGGCGCCTTCGTGCCGGCGCTCGCGGACGACCTGGCGTTCATCGCCCAGCGCGCCGAGCCGTTCGACACCTGGGGCTGGCCGATCCCGCTCGAGCAGCCCCGCCAGCGCGACACCCGGCGCCGCGGCAAGCCGCCGGGCCTGCTCCCCGCCGTCGCCGCGGCCGCCGTGGTGATCCTCATCGTGGCGGGCGCGTTCATGTGGCTGCCCGGCGGCGGCAGCGACAAGGCGGGCGCGAAGGGAACGGCCCCCGCCACCTCCGCCCCCGACCCCTCCGAGGAGCCCACGACCGAGGAGCCCTCCGAGTCCCCCGAGCCGACGGAGTCCGAGGAGCCCACCGAGTCGCCGACCCCCACCCCTACGCCGACCCCCACGACGTCCTCCCCGAGGCCCAGCCCGACCCCGTCACGGACCCGCTCCCCCCGTCCGTCCTCCACGCCGACCAAGGCCGGGAGCCTCTCGGTGGGCGGCTGCTCCATCCCCGCGGGCGACACGTCGTGCAGCTTCAGCATCAGCGCCTCCGGCGGCCCCGTCATCTGGATCGCCGGCGGCAACGGCGTGAGCGTCTCCCCCGGCGCGGGGCGGCTCCCCAAGGGCGGCTCGGCGACCGTCACCGCGACCCGGCAGGGCGAGTGCACCGGTGAGGGCGGTTCGGGCAGCGTCACCTTCTCCCCCGGCGGCAAGAGCGCCGGCATCAGCTGGACCTGCCCCGCGGGAACGGGGAACTGACCCGCTCGTTCCGGAGCCCGTGGTGATCAGCGGGGGACGGTGGGTGATTCTCACCACAGTGGTCACTTACTGTTGATCAAGCAGTGGTGATTCCCTACGCTCCGTACCCCTTCCGACACACAGATCCCACAAGAAGCAGAAATCTCCTGAATTTGGTGGCAAGATCTGGCAACCAGAGTCCGCCGGCGATCGTCGGCGGATCCCGGGGGGCTCCCAGAACACCAACCCTTGGAGGACTCTGTGGCCGGCGGCTCCGGTCCCGGTCAGTTCGACGATCCACGGCTCGCGGGCGCTCTGCGCGCGGGCGACGTCATCGCGCTGACCGAGGTCTACGACACCTACGCGCCCTTCCTCTTCGACTACTGCCACGGCCTGCTGCGTGATCGGGTCGAGGCGGCCGGGGCGCTGCGCAACTGCCTGATCGCCGCTCGCGAGCACGTCGGGGGGTTGCAGGAGCCCGAGCGGCTCCGCGGCTGGCTGTACGCGATCGCGCGCAAGGAGAGCATGCGGCGGCGGGACGACCCGTCCCGCCACAGCGGCCAGGAGGCCCCAGAGGCCGAGGACGGCGATCTCAGCACCGAGCAGATGTCCCGGCGCACCGAACGCCGGGCGCTCGCCCACAGCGCCCTGGGGGCGCTCTCCGGCAGGCAGCGCGAGGCCATCGACCTGGCCGTCCGCCACGAGCTCGACGCGGTCGACCTGGCGGGCGTCTTCGGCGTCTCCACGGCCGAGATGGAGCACCTGCTCGGCGAGGCCGAGGCCGACCTCGACGCCTCGCTGCGGGCCGCGCTGATCGCCCAGAACCACTGGGAGGACTGCCCCAGCGTCTCGGCCCTGACCGAGTCGTGGCCGCTCTCGCCGCAGACCGCCAAGTCACTCGTCCGGCACGTGGACAGCTGCCCGACGTGCAGTTCGCGGGACACGCCGCGGCTGCCCGCCGACCGGCTGATGGCCGTCCTGCCGATCGCGGCGATCCCCGGCGACCTGAGGCTGGACGTGCTGACCGCGGCGACCAACGCCGAACGTGCCGGAGCGCGGCGCGCCGTCGCCGCCCTGGCGGAGCCGTTCGACGAGCGCGGCTGGCCGGTCCCGTACCGTCCGGGTCCGGTGCGGCGCGAGCGCGAGCCGTCCCGCAGGAACGTTCCGCTCATCGCCGCCGGCGCGGCCGTCGCCGTCATCGCGCTGATCGCGCTGTCGCTGACCGTCCTGACCGGCGGCGACTCGGGCGCCGACGCCGCCGGGTCGCCGTCGTCCACCGGCGCGAACGGGTCGCCGGACGGTTCGCCGTCGGGCGGGCTCGACGAGTCGCCGCTGCCGACGGAGTCCTCGCCCGGCGAGTCGCCGACGCCGACCACCTCGAGCCCGACGCCGAGCAGGTCGCCGTCCAAGTCGCCCTCGGCGACGCCGACGACCCGCTCGCCCTCACCGCCGCGCACGACGCCGCCCGCGCCCCGGCCGGGCACGCTCAGCGCCTCCGGGTGCGACATGAACCTGAACGAGTCGTGCACGGTCCGCATCACCGCCGTCGGCGGGGCGGTGACCTGGCGTGTCACCGGCACCACCAACGGGCTCAGCGCGAGCGGCTCCGGCCGCCTGAGCAAGGGCGAGTCGGTGGGCGTCACGGTGGCGCGCCCCGACGACCTGTGCTGGGGCGGCAAGACCGGAACGGTCTCCATCTCGCCGGGCGCCGGCGCGCAGGTCTCCTACTGCTGACCCGAAAGCCGGCAGGGGCGGGGGCGCCCACCAGGAGACCGCCCCCGCCCCTGCCGCCCGTCACCAGGCCGAGCGGGTGTCCAGGACGTGGTGGGCGCGGTTCACCAGGACGGGGACCGCGTCGCCGATCTTGTCGAAGCCCTCGCCCACGGTGGCGTTCTGCAGGAAGCGGGCGTGGATGCCCTCGAGGATGACGGCGAGCTTGAAGCAGGCGAACGCGACGTAGAAGTCGAGCTCGCCCAGGTCGAAGCCGGTCAGCGCGGCGTACCGCTCGGCGAACTCCTTGCGCGTGTGGAAGCCGGGCGCGGAGGTGATCGTGGCGCCGACCGGGAGCGCCTCGGGGTCGGCGGCCTCCGCCCAGTAGACGAGCGTCAGGCCCAGGTCGGACAGCGGATCGCCCAGCGTCGACATCTCCCAGTCGACCACCGCGGCGATCTCCGGGCGGGGCTCCAGCCGGGCGAGCGCGTTGTCCAGGCGGAAGTCGCCGTGCACCAGCCGCGGCGGCCCGTCGGCGGGGAGGCGCTCGGCCAGGCGCTCGGTGAGCCTGGCGTACTCCGGCACGTCGTGGGTCGCGCCGGCCGTGCGGATCGCCTCCTGCGAGGAGTCCCACTGCTTGCCCCAGCGCTTCAGCTGGCGCGCCATGTATCCGCTGGGCCGCCCGAAGTCGCCGAGCCCGACGGCCTCGACGTCCACCAGGTGGATCGCCGCGAGGGCCTCGGCCAGCCGGTCGCTCAGCCGGCCGGCCTGCTCGGGCGTGATCTCCGCGGCCTCCTCGCGGGTGCGCAGGACGCGTCCCTCGACGAAGTCCATGAGGTAGAAACGTGCGCCGATGACGTCCTCGTCGTCGCAGAACGCCAGCGTCGTCGGCACCGGTACGTCGCTGCCCGCCCCGAGCGCCGACAGGACCTTGAACTCGCGGCTCATGTCGTGCGCGGTCGGCAGGACGTGCCCGAGCGGCGGCCGCCGCAGCACGATCCGGCGGCCGTCCGACAGGGTGATGCCGTAGGTCAGGTTCGACCGTCCGCCGGCGATGAGGTCGATCGCGGCGATCCGTCCAAAACCGGGCAAAGTGCGCGCCAGCCAGTCCGCCAGGCGGGGGACATCGATGCCGGGGACCCCGGCCGGGAGTTCAGCGTCAACGGTCATGACGCCCTATTAGAACGTGACTCGGTCTCGGCTGTGAAGGCCACCCCCTGGTTGGGATCGCCCGGCACGGAATGTAACTCCCCGGCCACTTCCGGCCGACCTCGGGAAGTTCCCAACCCCCTCTTGATCACCCTCCCGACCTGGGCGGACACTCTCAGCCAGGGCGCACGCTCCCAGGTTGTTCCCAGGAAACCCCGGTCACGAGGTGGATTCGAGCAGCAGGAAGGGTACGCATCTGCATCGACACACGATCAGACCGGTATCTAGCGGACTGGGCGTGTGATCGCCGTCGAAACCAGCCCACGGCGGCAGGCTGGACTTCAGGGTTCCGCCGGGCTTAGAACATGAGGACTAGACCATTCGGGGCCCGACCGCCCGATTGGGGGGGACGCACCGTGGCAGACGCATGGCTGCCGGGAGCCGGACGCATGCCGGCAAAGCACGACGGTGGAGCGCTGAGGGGAGGTGCTCCCCGCGTCACCTGGTTCTGCAGCGAGTCCGACCCGCGCACGGTCTCGGCCCGCTCCGTGGCCGCCGACCTGCTCCGGGAAGGCCGCGCCGCGCATGTGGTGTGGAACCCGTGCTCCGGCGAGATCATCCAGTGCGTGCCCGCCACCCGCGCGGCCCCGCTGCTCGGCTCCGTGGGCCATGAGGGACGGGTGTGCATGCAGATCATGGTCGTCGGCCAGGCCCGCGACCCGTTCACCAACACCCTGCTCACCGGCCTCGACGCGATCATGCGCTGGCTCGACTCCTGGGGCGTCACCCGGCGCTGGCCCGCCGGCCCGCCGCTCCCCTCGCCGCAGTCGTACCACTCCAGCCGCGACCGCAGGGAATGGGCCCGCGGCGGCCACTTCGGCAGCTCGCAGGTCCCCGGCACCGGCCGCCCGGACCCCGGCGGCATCGACATCCGCCGCATCACCGGCCCGGACACCCCCGTCGCCGCCATCCCCAAGCCGCGCCGCGCCGCCGAGGAGCCCGCCCGGCCTCCCACCCGGCTCCACCGCCCCGCCGACCTGGTCCGCGCCGTGGCCGACCCGCCCACCGACACCGCCCGCCCCGCCGACTCCGTCCGCCCGGTCGAGCCCGCCCACCACTGACCCCGGCCACCCGCCGGGTCAGGGGGACGCCAGCGCTCGTACGAGGGTGCAGGCGGTCCTCAGCTCGGTGAGCCCGGCCGCGGACCCGTAACCGATCACCAGCCCGGACACCTCCGGCGTGCCCATGTAGTGGCGTCCGACGGTGTCCAGGAAGACACCCTCGGCCGCGGCCTCGCGGACGACCCGTTCGGTCTCGGTGGCCGGCAGCTCGACGACGAGGTGCAGCCCCGCCGTGTCACCGCGCAGGGTCAGCCCCTCCAGCGACTCCGCGACGACCGCCCGGCGGCGCGCGTACTCGGCCCGCATGCGGCGGACGTGACGTTCGAGGTCACCACGTTCGAGCAACAACCGCAGCGCCTCCTGCGGCACGACCGCCGTCCGGTCGTTGAACGCCGCCCGCCGCGCCGCGATCGCCTCGAGCAGATCGGGCCGGGCCACCAGCCATCCGACGCCCATGTCGGACGTGAGGGTCTTGGACGTGGTCCCGAGGTAGACCACCACGTCCGGGTCCAGCCCGTACAGCGCGGGCAACGGCGCGACGTCGTACCGGAACTCACCGTCATAGTCGTCCTCGGCGACCAACGCCCCGGTCCGGCGCGCCCAGGCCAGCAGGGCCTGCCTGCGCGGCACCGGCAGCACCCCGCCCAGCGGGTACTGGTGCGACGGCGTCGTGTAGACGAGCCGCAGATCGTCCGGGAGCCCCTCCACGATCAGCCCGTGCTCGTCCACCGGGCACGGCACGAGTTCGGCGCCCCGCGCCGTGAGCACCGACCGCGCCTTCTGGTACCCCGGATCCTCGACCCCGACCCGGTCGCCGGGCCGCAGCACGGTCGCCGCGAGCAGGTCCAGCCCGTTCGTCGACCCCCGCGTGACCAGCAGCCGTTCGGCCGAGCACACGACGCCACGGCTGCGCCGCACATTGTCGGCCAGCAGCGTCCGCAACCCCGGCAACCCACGCGGATCCGGCCGGGCGGCCGGCGCCACCGTGGCGGACAACCGCCAAGCCCGCCGCCACGCAGGCGTGTCCAGCCCCCCGACCCAAGCCACCCCCGGCCGCAGGTCACCCCCGCCGCTCCCCTGCCGCGCCCCCACTTCCCCTGCTCCCGGGCGAGGATCCGTCCCGTGGGCCCTTGGCCGCGAATCCGCGCCGCCTGCCTCTGGCCCGCTCACGTGCGCCTCCGCCCCGGCCGCAGGCGGACCTGGGCGGCGGGCCAGGGCTTCCGGCCTGGTCGCAGACACACCTGGACGACGGGCCGAGGGGCCCGGCTTGGTCGCCGCTATCTGCCGGGCCGGGGGCGGGGCCTCATCAGTCGTGGGGGCGGGGTCCGGGGACGTCGGCGGTGCGGGGGCGATGTCGGTGACGAACGTGCCCGATCCGTGCCTGCCCTCGATCCAGCCCTCCGCGTACAGCTGCTCGTACGCCTCGGTGACGACCGTCCGGCTGACGCCGAGGACGCCGGCGAGCGCCCGGCTGGACGGCAGGCGTTCGCCCGCCGCCAGGCGCCCCTCCCGCATGGCGGCGCGCAGCTGGCGGGTGAGCTGGACGTTCATCGGCTCGTCGGTGGAACGATCGACCGTGAGCGGCAGGTCGAGGGTCGGCAAGTGGTCTCCCGGTTTCTGCACCAAGTGGCCCTACTGGCCAGGCCACTCTCCTCCTAGCGTAGGCCCCATGAACGCGACACCCCTGTCCTCCACCGACCGCACCCGCCTCGGCCGCCTCAGCGAGCGCGGGCTGACCGACCGTTCCGGCCTGTACGAGGTGCTCGACGGCGGGCTGATCTGCCACCTCGGTGTCGTGGTGAACGGCACGCCGCGCGTGATCCCGACGGGGTACGGGCGGGACGGCGACACCCTCTACCTGCACGGGTCGACCGGCGCCCGCAGCCTCATCGAGGGCCGCGGCCAGGAGATCTGCGTCACCGTCACGCACGTGGACGGCCTCGTGCTGGCCCGTTCGCTCTTCCACCACTCGATCAACTACCGCAGCGCGATCATCTACGGAGCGCCCCGTGCCGTGACCGGGGACGACGAGAAGCTCGCCGGGCTCCGCGCCGTCAGCGAGCAGCTCGCCCCCGGGCAGTGGGACGTGGCCCGCCGGCCCACGCGCAAGGAGCTCGCCGGCACCGCCGTCCTCGCGCTCTCGCTCGAGGAGGCCTCCGTCAAGGTCCGCACCGGCCCGCCGTCCGACGACGAGGAGGACTACGCGCTGGACGTCTGGGCCGGCGTCGTGCCCGTCCGCCAGGTGTTCGAGGCCCCGATCGCCGACCCGCTGCTGCGCTCCGGCATCCCCGTCCCGGCCCACATCGCCGATCGGGGCGCCGCGACGGCCAGGTGAGGACGGCTCCGGGGAGTCCCGATCATCTGGGTGGACGCCCATACTCGGGTCATGAGCGGTCAGCCCCCTCCGGGCCGGTGCCGCGACCCGCGGCGGCGATCTCGCGCTCCTCGTCGATTCACTCAAACCCGATGACGACGGCCGCATCCATGTCATTTCATCGGCTTCCCGACATCGCCGCGGACCAAGGTCGAGAAGCACTGCCGACCGGCGTAGCCTGTCTTGGTGTCCACGTTGACCAGGGCTGTGGGCGTGCTGCGACCCATGCTGCACTCTCTGCTGCGCCCTCGTCGGCCACGTGGGCGATGCGCGGACCTCAACACGGAGTTTCCGCAGGTGAGAGGGCACGGAGTGAACGAGCGGCTGGTCTGGATCGACTGCGAGATGACGGGGCTCGATCTACACAGGGACGCACTGATCGAGATAGCCGCGCTGGTGACCGACAGTGAGCTCACGATCCTCGACGAGGGCGTCGACGTGGTGATCAAACCACCGGAGGAGTCCATCGCCCAGATGTCCAAGGTGGTCCGCGACATGCACACCACCTCGGGCCTGCTCGACGTCCTCCCCGGCGGCGTCACCCTGGCGGAGGCCGAGGACACCGTCCTCCAGTACGTCCGCAAGCACGTGAAGGACGCCAAGAAGGCCCCCCTGTGCGGCAACTCGATCGCCACCGACCGTTCGTTCCTCGCCCGCGACATGCCCGCGCTGGACGGACACCTGCACTACCGCATGGTCGACGTCTCCTCGATCAAGGAGCTGGCGCGCCGCTGGTACCCGCGGGTCTACTTCGCCAGCCCCGAGAAGAAGGGCGGCCACCGGGCGCTCGCCGACATCACCGAGAGCATCCAGGAGCTGCGCTACTACCGCGCCGCCGTCTTCGTCGACCAGCCGGGCCCCGACTCCGACACCGCCCGCAACCTCGCCGCCGAGATCGTGGCCTCGTCCGGCTGAACGCCCCTCGCGGGGTGGCCATGCACCCTTCCGGAGGCGCTACACTCTTTGAAGCCGGTCGTTGATCCGGCCTTGGTGGGTGTAGCTCAGCTGGCAGAGCACTTGGTTGTGGTCCAAGATGTCGGGGGTTCAAGTCCCCTCACTCACCCCAGGCGAGAAATCAAGAGAAGCCCTGGTCATCGCGAAGATGACCAGGGCTTCTCTGTTTCCCGCAGCGGGAGCGTTCCCGGACATTCATGACTTCTCTGGACCGAAGGACTCCCAGAAGTGGATCTTCCACGTAGTTTCACCATCCGCGAGAGCAGCCATCGCATCCACAACCCGCTGACCAGCGAGAAGCTGGCCACCCTGGGGCAGGCCCTGCACCTGCCGCCGGGCGCCTCCATGCTCGATCTCGCGTGCGGCACGGGCGAGATGTTGTGCACCTGGGCACGTGATCATCACGTGCACGGCACCGGGGTGGACATCAGCACCGTGTTCATCGACAGGGCCCGCGCACGTGCCGAAGAGCTGGACGTCGCCGACCGTGCCGGTTTCGTGCACGGTGACGCGTCGGGCCACGTCGCCGACCGGCCGGTCGACATCGCCGCGTGCGTCGGCGCCACCTGGATCGGCGGCGGCACGGCGGGCACGGTCGGGCTCCTGCGGCGCAGCCTCGCGCCCGGCGGGATCATGCTGATCGGCGAGGTGTACTGGCGCCGCGAGCCCCCGGACCAGACCACCGTCGACCACTGCCACGCCACCGGCAGGGACGACTTCCTTCCGCTGCCCGAGCTCATCGAGCAGTTCGGTGAGCTCGGCTGCGATGTGGTGGAAATGGTCCTCGCCGACCAGGACAGCTGGGACCGGTACGCCGCGGCCCAATGGCTCAACATCCGCCGCTGGCTGGACGCCAACCCGCACGACGAGCTGTACGGCCAGATGCGCGCGGAGCTCACCACCGAGCCCGCCCGCCACGTCAGGTACCAGCGTGAGTACCTCGGGTGGGGCGTGTTCGCGCTGATGGACCGCTAGCGCGTCGCTGCGTGGTGGTGGGCCCCGGCGCATGGCGCCGGAGCCCACGACCATGAAGATCGTTTGCCGGTCCTCCCTGGTCGCCCTTGAGGATGAGCAGGGCTTTCGTCACGGTGGGGGCCAGTTCTTGAGGAGGGTGTCGAGGGCTTCGAGGGTCCTCGACCAGGTGGCGTCCGCGTCCCGGGGCGGGGTGGTGTGGGCGAAGCCGCCCGCCCGCTCCAGGCTCACGAAGCCGTGGAACGTGCTGTGCAGGAGGCGGACGGCGTCGGTCTCGTCGGGCTCGGAGAGGTCGTAGCCGCGCAGGATGGCCCGGGTCATCTCCGAGTGGCGGGCGGCCGCGCTGCGGGCCAGGGTCTCGAGGTCGAGTTCCATCTGGGCGGCGGCGTACCGGCCCGGGTGCCGTTTGGCGTAGTCGCGGTAGGCGCCGGCGAAGGCGACCAGCGCGTCCCTGCCGGCGCGTCCGGCGAGGGCGGAGGCGGCGCGGTCGGCGAGCTCGGCCAGGGCCAGGACGGCCACCCGTGATCTCAGGTCGTGCGCGTTCCGGATGTGCGAGTACAGGCTCGCGTCCTTGACGCCGAACCTGCGCGCGAGCGCCGAGACGGTCACGTTCTCGAAGCCGACCTCGTCCGCGAGGTCCGCCGCCGCCACGGTCAGGCGTTCGGGGGTCAGCCCCGCACGTGCCATGCACCCGCCTCCCTAGGAGGGTTAATCGTTTGCCTAATGTTCCTAGGAAACCTAGCCTCTCATGTATGAGACCGCTGACCGAACGCGAAATCCGCGCGTCCTTCGTCAACTGCAGCAAGGGTGAGGCGAAGCGCCTGGCCGTACCGCGGGATCTGGACGGGCGGCCATGGGACGACCTGGACTTCCTCGGCTGGCGCGACCCCGGCGCGCCGGAACGGGCCTACCTGATCGCCGAGTCGGGCGAGGGGCTCACGGGCGTGGCGCTGCGCCGGGCCGCGCCGCACGCCGGGCACCTGCGGCGCAGCATGTGCTCGTTCTGCCTCACCGGCCACACCGGCGACGGCGTCTCGCTGATGACCGCGCGCCGGGCGGGACGGAACGGGCAGCAGGGCAACTCGGTCGGCGCCTACATGTGCGCCGACCTGGCCTGCTCGCTCTACCTGCGCGGCAAGAAGGACGTCGAGCCGGGCGGACGGCTGGAGGAGTCGCTGACGCTCGAGCAGAAGATCGACAGGACCGCCGCCAACCTGGCCGGCTTCCTGGGCAGGGTGACCGCCGCGTAGCGACGAGTTCGCGGCCTGGGCGTGGAGCACGACGAGCGCGGCGAGCGCGGCGAGCGCGGCGTCTTCCGCACCGCCTGTTCGAGAGAGCACTTAACGAAATGGCCTGGTTCCTCCCGAAACGCCAGGCCACATCCATCCCGCACGCCTCGTTCATCGACTAAGCTCGTTGGCTCCCGATGATCGGCCGGTTATGCTCCGACCTTATACATGGCAATGGCACCCCCTGGTCAAACCGCCGGAGGCGGGATGAGTGTCGACGAAACGGCCCCCCTGCGCGTGATGGTGGTGGACGGCAATCCGCACGCTCGCGCCGATGTCGTCTCACTTCTGTCCGACAGCGAAGAACTCGAAGTGATCGCCGAGGCCGGCGACGGTACCGACGCGGTCGGGCTGGCCGAACGGCTGAAGCCCGACATCGTCCTCCTCGACGCCGACGCCGCACGCACCGGCCACGCCACGCCCCTCAGCCGCAGCGCGCGCGTCTTCGTGCTCGCCCCGGCCGAGGACCGGGGCACGGTCGAGGTCGCCATCCGCGGCGGCGCGTGCGGTCACCTGGTCCCGGGCTCCTTCACGGTCCGCGACCTGATCCGCAGCGTCCGCGACGCAAGCCGCGTCAGTCTCGGCCTGTCCGCCCGCGAAGCCGAGGTCATGGACCTCATCGCCAGCGGCCGCTCCAATGGCGAGATCGCGCGCCAGCTCTTCCTCAGCGAAAAGACCGTCAAGAACCACGTCAACCGCATCTACGCCAAACTCGGCGTCAGCTCTCGCGCCACGGCGATCGCCCTTTGGCGCGGCATGATGAGCGTCCTCCCCGCCAAAGACTGACCCCCCGCTCCGCTCCCGAACACCACCCCGCATTCCCGCCACCCCGCCCCGCATTCTTTGGCTCCAGAGCCTCCCCTCCCCGCGTCCCGGCGCGCCCGCGCACTCGCCACAGTTCTGGATTATGCGCGCGCGGCGGTCAGGTTATGGGGAGGGCGAGGACCGGGGCGGTGGTCGGTCGCGGGGAACCCCCGGACGGTTCGACGGTGACGCCAACTCGGTCGGCGTCGTTCAGGTCACCGGCGACCAGCGGCGGGATGCGGCCTGCCGCGTCGGGGCGGACGAGCCCGGCGGGACGCGTCGAGGTCGGGCCGATGAGCCAGAGCGCGTACGCCTTGGACTCGGGCAGCCGCGGGAACCCGGCCGACGCGAACACGATCTGCCCGCGGGCGCGCGACACCACGACGGTCGCCGTTCCGCCGCCGGACGCGCTCGCGGTGACCGTACGGGCGTCGGGGGCGGAGATCACCGAGGTGAGGGCACGTTCCTGGGCGAGGGCGCGCGCGTACTGATCCTGCGACCGTTCGGCGGACACACCGGCGACGACCGACACCGCCACGCATGCCACGGCGCCTCCGGCGGTCAGGGCGGTGAGCACCCTCGGCGCGCGGAGGGCGATCGAGCGGGGCCGGTCGGACGTCAGGCCGGGGAGGCCGACCCTGCGCAGGCGGGTCCGCCGCCTGGACGGACGCGTGTGAACGGCCCGGCGCGGTGGGGGCACCTGGCGCACGCCGCCGATCTGGGCGAGCACGGTGACCCGCATGCGGGCGGGCGGAGCGGCGGCGGTGGCCGTGGCGAGACGGCTCGCCGTCTCCTGGAGCCCGGCCGTCTCGGCCGCGCAGGTCGAGCATCTGGCCAGGTGGCGGACGAAGGCCCGTTGCTCCGCGGCGGAGACCGCGCCCAGCACGTACGGGCCGGCGAACGCGTGCACGTCCTGATGCACGGCTCACACCGCCCGTACGCCGAGGCAGTCGCGCAGGCGGATGAGGCCGTCGCGCATCCGGGTCTTGACGGTGCCCAGCGGAATCTTGAGGAGCTCGGCGACCTCCCGGTAGGTGTGGCCGCCGTAGTAGGCCAGCGTGACCGACTCACGTTGCGGCGCGGTGAGCCGTTCGAGGCAACGGCGCACCCGCTCACGTTCGAGCCGGTCCACGACCTGTTCGGCGACCTCGTCGTGGGGGATCTCGGCCGCGTGCCTGGCCGCTCGTTCCTCCCGGTCCGTCGCGGCCTGCGCGGAGCGCACGCGGTCGACGGCGCGCCGGTGCGCCATCGTCGTGATCCAGGCCATCGCACCGCCCCGGGCGGGGTCGAACCTCGGAGCCGTGCGCCACACCTCTACGAGGACCTCCTGTGCCACCTCCTCCGACTGGGCGGGGTCGCGCAGAACCCGCCGGATCAACCCGTAGACGACCCCGGCCACCTCGTCGTACAGCTCCTCGAAGGCGGCGTCGTCGTCGCGCGCCACCCTCAGCAGCAGGACGTCGAGGTCGCCCAGCGGCCGTGGACTCGCCGGGAGCACCGCCGGTTGCCTACGTCCCCACATCGTTTCTCCCAGGTGTTCTCCGACGGCCCGTGGCCGGATCCGGTCAGCTGAAGGTCGTGGGCAGGCTGCGGAGAGCCAGCGCGATTCCGAGCAGGAGGACCGCCGCCGACGTCGCCATCGGCAGGACGCGGGCGCTCACCCGCCTGAGCGGGCGCGGACGTCGTTCGGGGTCGGCCAGCCGGACGGCCAGCGCGCGACCGGTCCCCATGACGAGGGCTCCGACGCCGATCAGCGTGAGCGCCAGCCCGACGCCGTACGCGATCACGAGCAGGACGCCGAACCAGGCCCTGCCGATCGCGGCCGCCCCCACGAGCACCAGGACGGCCGAGGGGCTCGGCACCATGCCGCCCGCGAATCCCATCAGGGCCGCTCCCCTGCCCCTGACCGACGGGCCGTGGGAGTGGCCCTTGCGCTCGTGGTGGGGCTTGGTCGGCGATTCTGGCTTCGTTTCCGGTGCTGGCTCGCGGGCCAGAACGGCCACCGACGCGGCCGAGCCCCGCGTGCGCGCCTCGGCCTGCTCGCCCGAAGCATGGTGTGCGGCCCCGTCCACCCTGCGCTTGCGCGCCGGGGCCTGCTCGGCTGAAACACGGTGCGCGGCGGCGTCCACCCTGCGCCGGCGACGCGATGCCCGTTCGGTGTGCGCGTGGTCGTGTCCGGCCGCGGCGACGAGAACGTCGTCCCGCTCGCTCTCTTCTTTCGGTTCGAGCTCGTCCGGACCGCCGTGGGCGTGCTCGTGGTCCTCGTCGTGGTGCTGACGGCCGTGGTCATCGTGCTCGTGATGGCCGTGGCCGTGGCCATGAGGGTGGCCATGACCGAAGTCGTGGTGGTGACCGTGACCGAAGCCGTGGGTGTGCGTGTGGGTGTGTCCGTGCTTGTACGCGTGGACGGCACGGCGGAGCATCAGGCCCCCGGCGAAGGCGACCAGGAGGCCGCTGGCCACACCCAGCCCGCCGAAGACCAGGCTTGGAGCGAGGACGGTGCCGGAGAGGACGATCACGCCGAGCGCCAGGACGCCCGCCGTGTGGGTGAGCGTGACGGTGACGCCGAGCGTGATGATGTCGCGGCGCGCCCGCCGGCCCTGGCTCACGGCGTACGCGGCCATGATCGTCTTGCCGTGGCCGGGGGCCACGGCGTGCATGGCGCCGAGGACGATCGCGATCAGGATCGCGGTCACGCCGAAGCCGAGCGTCAGGCGCCGGTCGGCGACCAGGTCGGCGAAGGCCTGAGCCGGTTTGTCGGCCCCGCGAGGCAGAATCTTCGTGACCGGGCTCTCGGCGGGGTCACTGAGAGCCGGGCCGCCGGTGCGGATGCGCAGGCCGGCGCTCCGCTGCGAGAGCGGGCTCGAGAGCAGGTCGGACGGATAGGACGTCAGGCGGCGGCTGCGGGACGTCGCGGGCACGTCGGCCGACGTGAGCGTCATGCGGTCACCGCGCGCCGTGATCTCGCGCCAGCCGACGGCATCGGCGTTGTCCTGCAACGTCAGCGGGCCGTTCGTGATCCGTGCGGTCAGCGCGCACTCGACGCGCGAGGTCGGCAGGCCCGCCTGCCCGGGCGTCAGCCGGGCACTGGACGAGCGCACGGTGAACGTGAGCGGCCGGCCCGACGAGGTGCCGGTGAGCGACCGCGCCGCCTCGGCGCAACGTTCGGCGGCCCACCCTCGCGGGTCGGACTTCAGCCGCGCTCCGGCCTGGGCCGTGGGTATCTCGGCCAGGTCCTGAACGTGGTCGACGCGGAGCTCGCCCGGGGCGACGACCAGCCCGTGATAGCGGTTGACCGAGAAGTTCCCGAACGGATGCCGAGGCACCCCCACCGCCCCCGAAACCGCGGCCGACGCCGGAGCATGGGTCGCGGCCGACGTCGAGGGCTGGGCGGCGGCTTGGGCGGGTGGGGTTTGGAGGAAGGTGAGGAGGGCCAGGAACGGGGTCATCGCGAGGGCGGCCCGGCGGCGGTTCATGACAGGTCCTTGAGGGCCTTGCGGGCGAGGGGGGCGTGCAGGTCGGAGAAGTGCGGGTTGAGGTCGAGCGCGGCCTTGAGGTCGCGGCGGGCGTCGGCGTCTCGGCCCAGCGACTTCTCGATGACGGCGAGGTGGTAGCGGAACATCGCGTTGCGGTAGCCGGTGGCGACGGCGCGGCGGGCGTAGGTGAGGGCTTCCTTGTCCTTGCCGTTGACGTGCAGCGCCCAGGCGAGGGCGTCCGCCACGTGGACGCTCTTGCGGCGGGCCCATTCGGTACGGGCGGCGCGCAGCGCCTCGGCGCGGTCGCCGTGGTCGGAGGCGATCTGGGTGCCTTCCAGGTCGGTGACGACGCCGTTCGCACGGGCGATGGCGGCCCAGGCGCCCGCCACGTCGAACTGCGCCTTCGCCTGCGCCCGCATGCCGTTCGCCTCGTACAGTTCGCCGAGCGCGACGACGTGGGAGGGCAGCGGGGCGCGGCCGACCAGCGCCTGGCGGTCGCGGAGTGCGGCGGCGACGTCGCCGCGGGCCGTGCTGACGCGGGCGCGGCCGTCGAGCGCCGGAAGGTGGTTCGGGTCGACGCGCAGGGCGAAGGCGTACTCGCGGTTCGCGGCGGCGACGTCGCCGTGGCTCCAGGCGAGGTCGCCCATCTGCGTGCGGACGTAGGCGATGTCGGCGGGATGGGTCGCCGAGCCCGCGGCCAGCTTGAGCACACGTTCGGCGTCACGGACGCGGCCCCGCAGTTCCATGACGTACGCGTACCGCGTGAAGATCGGGATGCCGGGCTTGGTGACGTCCGCGTGCTTGACGGCCTTCTCGGCCTCGGCGTACCGGCCGAGTTCGACCAGGGCGTCGACCCGCACCGCGTGGGCGCGCATCGCGTACCCGTTCACCTTCAGGGCCTGGTCGGCGAGGCGGAGCGCCGTCGGGAAGTCGTGCCGGGCGGCGGCCAGCGCCCCCTGGCCGGTGAGGGCGGGTTCGTTGCCGTCGGGCTGGACGCGCAGCGACCGGTCCAGCGCCGCGGTGGCCTTGGGGTAGAAGGACGAGTCGGCCGTGACCCGTGCCTGTTCGACGTACGCCAAGCCCAGCCCGGCCCAGCCGACCGCGTCCTTGGGCTGCTCGCGCAGGTGCTCCTGGAGGCGGGCGATGTCACGGCCGCCGACACGTTCGGCCTCGACCCCGGCGAGCGGAGTGGACCCGGCGCTCTGCTCGAACTGGCGGCCGAACCGGGCGGAGGCCACCAGGGTGATCCCGATCGCCAGGATCACGACCACCGCCCCCGCGGCGATTCTGCGAACGACAAGCATGGATGTCTCTCCGGTTGTCTCTGACGGACGAGGTCGTCGGCCACCCCTGCGGCCGTTCGAGCCGATCGAGCCGAGCCGCCGGTCCGGCCGGAACGCATCGCTGCGGTCCGGCCGGCCGGCGGCGGATCGGGTGCGCCGGCCCGGTAGGGGCTCCCGGACCCAGCGGGCCGGCGCACGTCTCAGAGGGCCCTCCTGCGCGCCCACATCAGGAATCCGCCGGTCAGGAAGGCGGCCCCGCCGGCCAGCGCGATGATCGGCAGAACGGGCGCCCCGCCGTCGTCATCGGTCGCCGACTGCGCGGAACGGTTGCCGAAGTTGACCGTCGACTTGCTGTTGCCGGTCGCGGCACCGCCGCGCTTGCCGTTCGTGGAGCCGAAGTCGCCCCGGACGGCCGACCCGGACGTCGGCAGTGCGACGTACGGGAAGTTCGGCTCGAACTTCTGGTCGTTGGCGTCGACCGCGTCACCGAGGTCGTTCTTGGTGCCCAGAAGCTCGCCCTCGACCACCTGCAGCGAGATGTCGAGGGTGTCGTCGGTGAGACGGCGCCCGTTCGGGTATCCCGCGTTGTCACCGTCCAGCACGCCGAGCCGCTTGGGAGCGGCCGACGGCGGGATGGAGGTGTTGAGGCGCATCAGCTCGGCCGGCCGCACGTTCGGCGGCTGGTTGAGCTTGGGCACGCCGGTCAGGAAGACCGAGACGAGGTCGTTGCGCGGCGTGGGCGGCGCGGGCAGGTTGTAGATCTGCTGGAGCCTGCGCGGCACCTCGGGGTTGGTCACGTTGGGCAGGAACTGGGCGTCGTTCCAGGGCACGGACGCGTTGTACTTGTCCTTGTCCTTGATCGGGTTGACGACCTCGTTCACGAGCGGGTTGCCCAGGCGCGAGACCTGGCTGAAGCCGCCCGCGGCGTTCCGCCGCTGGACCGCCGAGTACACGCCGATGATCGGCTGACCGGTCTTGATCAGGGCCGCGGTCGGCACCTGAACGGCCACGGTCTGGACGTTGTAGCCCTTGAGGGTGTCGTTGCCGACCTCCTTGAGGTTGCCTCCGTAGAAGAGGTTGAAGATCCGCAGGTCCAGGAAGAACGGGTCGTCCGCCTGCCCCGCGAACGCCTTCGTTCCGCTCGGCAGGTCCTTGACGGCCTGCTGCCGGAGCGACCGGTAGTCGGGCATCGAGGCGTCCCCGACGCGCGAGGGCGCCACCGGAACGTCGCTGGCCAGGCTCCGCGTACCGACGACCACGCCCCCGCGGCGTTGGATGAGTGTGAGGTCGTAGGTCTGGCGGAAGTTGAGCGTCGCGTCGTTGAAGTTGCGGACCGGCCCGGTGTTGTACAGGAACGTGTTCTGGTCCTGGTAGCTGTCCTTGAACGTGAAGCGGTACGTCCAGTCCGGCAGCGAGTCGCCGTCGTTGTCGACGTTGATCTCGTACCGGCCGTCCTTGTTGAACTTGTAGAAGTTCGGCCCGCCCGCGGGCTCCTCGAACGGCCAGAAGTTCGCCACCAGGGTGGTGGTGTCCGGCTTGTCGGGGCTCACGAACGCGTACACGTCGGTGTTGTCGTACTCCGGCAGCGCCTGGATGATCGGCGCCTCGCGGTGACTCGAAGCCGTCGCCTGCATCGGCGCCAGGCTGGTTGACCCTCCGGCTATCAGTGCTGCCCCCGTGGCGAGCACCGCGACGGTCCGTGACCGTCTGGAGAGACGTCTAGGCATGGTGTGTCCCTTCTTGCCTGCGCGTGTCGCGCAGGCTCCCGTCGCACCTGCCTCCTATTCGCCGCTCCTTCGACCCCGGATTGCCCCAATTTCTGACGCACGGACCGCAGGCCGCCCCGCCGGGCCGCCCGGCGCCCGAAAAGAGCAGGTCACCAGGCACTTACCGGACGCCGGAATCGATTCGCGCAGCATCCTCACCGCCTGCTACTGTTCTTTCTGTCGCAAGGAGCACCGGGTACGCCCAGCGCTCACGTCGACACGCGCCGTTAGCTCAATTGGCAGAGCAGCGGACTCTTAATCCGCGGGTTCGGGGTTCAAGTCCCTGACGGCGCACCCCGCCCGATCAGCACGTTCTCCCGGCATCCGAGAGGGCTGGTTGGCGAGCTCGGTCGCCACTTCGATCAATGCCGTGATGGCGTTACTCACGCGCCCTGCCGGCCATATCGGTCCAAGGCGCAACGTCGGTTCCTCGTCCATCTGCACGAAGGCGAGGTCGCCGCGGTGAGCGTGTGCTCGTGCGACCGAACCGGAGGTGGGCTTGGCCGCGTCGGACCTGGCCAGCGAGTCGACGATCTCGCTCATCGACCGGCATGGTGGTCCGACCCGCGGAATCGGCCGACCCCCAGGAGTCTCCGACGGCCACAGAGCGTGCTCGACCGAACTCGGCCCCTCGACATCGGCCATGGCCGGGATCCCGTAGTTCGCGAGTTCCTCGACGCTCACGGTTTCGCGACCCGCGAGCGGGTGTCCTTTGCGCATGGCCAGCACCATCGGTTGCTCTTCGATCACCGGGCCCAGCGCGAACTCGGCGGTCTCGTCCGGGAGCCAGAGGACGAGGACGTCGATCGTGCCGGTGCGCAGCGCCTGGTAGGGGTGGTTCAACGGGACCTCGTGCAACCGGACTCGATACTGGGGCCGACTGGTCTCGAAGTCACGGACGAGCGACGTCAGCGCCGGACCGGCGCTCGTCGTCGTGCAGCCGACCACGAGCGTCTCGCGAAGCTCTGCCGCGGAGTTCCGGGCCCTCTCCATGGTCCGTACCAGCTCATCGTAGGCCTTGGCCAGCTCGACATGGAACGAGTTGCCGAGCGGAGTCAGCGTCACGCGGCGGCTTGTGCGATCGAGAAGACGGCCACCGATCCTGCGCTCGAGGGAGGCGAGCGTGCGGCTCACGTAGGGTTGGGTGAGCATGAGACGATCGGCCGCGCGGCCGAAATGGAGTTCTTGGCCGAGGACGAGGAAGACACGCAACTGCTGCAGGTTGAGGTCTGCCGGAGTGCGCTTGGCCATGAGCGTGCCTCCACCTGACTCGTCGCTCCCATGATGGTCGGCCCCGGAAAAGGCGGCAAGCCCTCGGTCTATGTCTCTCAGGCATCGGCCTATGCGCGACCGTGTATTGCCGGCGGCGCCCGTTGCTCCTGAAACTTCGGCCATGGCTGTTGAATCCCACGTCGCTAAAGCGACGAGCCCCGACCCTGCCACGAGAACTCCGAAACGGTTGGCGACTCTCGTGCTCGCGGTCGGCGCCTGCGTGATCGGCATCTCCGAATTGGCCGCGATCGGCGTCCTGGGTCTGGTCAGTGATGATCTTGGTGCGAGTGTCGGAGCGGCCGGCTCCATCGTCACGGCGTACGCCCTCGGCGTCTGCCTGGGCGGACCGCTACTCGCCGTCGTGACGACCAGGCGGGACCGGCGCTCGACACTGGTGCTGGCACTGGCGCTGTTCGCCGCCTGCAACGGCATGATCGCCATAGCGCCGACACTCGCCACCATCATGGTGGTGCGTCTGGTGGCCGGCTCGGTGCACGGGCTGTTCATCGGCCTGGCGACCTCACACGCGGCCGACATGGCGGGGGAGCGTCGGGGCAGCGCGATCGCGCTGGTCTTCGGCGGCATCGCAGTCGCGACCGTGCTTGGCGCACCGGTGGGTCGGGTGCTCGGTGAGGCGTTCGGGTGGAGGACCACCTTCTGGGTGGTGGCCGCGACCGCGTCAGCGGCATTGCTCGCGACGTTGCGCTGGGTTCCGACCATCGATTCTGAGGCGGGTCCAGCGGGCAGTTTGCTGCGACGTGCGTTGAGGTTCTCGGTGTTGGCCTTCCTCACTTTGATCGTTCTCGTGATGGGCGGGGTGTTCACCATGTACACCTACGTCACGACGCTCCTGGAGGACCGCACGGGCGTCACAGGTCCGGCGGTCAGCGGCATCCTGCTGGCGTTCGGCACGGCCTGCGCCGTGGGGACGTTCGTCGGAGGCCGGCTGGCCGACCGTTCGGCTGCCTTCACGATGGTGGCGGCCAGCGCGGTCGTGACTCTGGCGCTCGGCAGCCTGGCCCTGTCCGGTTCGGCCCCTGTGAGTACCACTGTCTCGCTGGTGGTCTGTGGGTTGGCCGCATTCGTGTTCGTTCCGGCTTTTCAGCTCCGCCTGATGAGCCTGGCCGGGCCGGCGACCGACCTCGCGGCAACGCTCGGCGCCTCCGCCGCCAACGCCGGGATCGCGATCGGCGCCGCCGTCGGCGCCGCCGCGATGACCCGCGGCATCGACGCACTGCTCGTCGTTGCCTGCTGCCTCTCCGCAGCAGGCTTCGCCGGCACCTTCGCAGGCAATCGAACCCCGTCATGAGCGTGCTGAGCGTCACCGCGGAGTACCTGTGACCACGCATCGCCAACACGCGCCGATGCTTCGGCTCGGGACGCTCGCCTGCCTGTGGGGCGGTTCCTCCACATTGATCAAGCTGCGTCATCCAGGCCTTGAAGGTGGTGAACCGTGACGGCGGTGAGAACGTCGGCGGAGCCGAGGAGGCGACCCGAGCGGCTGGTGATGGTGGGCTGCATCCTGGCGTCCTCGACGGTCGGCTTGGACGGGATCATGACCACGATCGCACTGCCGACGATCACCTCGGATCTCGATGCGGGCCTGTCGACGCAGCAGTGGATCGTTGCGGCGTTCCTGCTCTCTCTCGGGGGCCTGTTGCTGGCCGGCGGCTCGCTCGGCGACATCTATGGCCCGTCCCGGATCCTCGTGCTGGGGGTCACCGGGTTCCTGGCCGCCACGCTCGTGGTCGCGCTCGCCCCGACACCGGGAGTCCTGGTTGCGGGCCGGCTGATGCAAGGAGTGGCGGTCGCGCTGATCCTGCCCACCATGATGGCCGTCCTCACCACCACCTACTCCGGAGAACGTAAGACCTGGGCGATCTCGTTGTGGGCGGCTTGGAGCGGGGTGCCGGTCTTCGCCGGTCCGCCGGTCGGCGGCATCCTCGTCGACGCCGTCGGATGGCGGGCGCTCTACCTGGCCGAACTCCCGCTGATCGCGTTGACGCTGCTACTTCTCCTACGGGTGCTCAACCTGTCGACCGATCGAGGTCGTGGCGGCACGGTCGACGTGGCCGGAGCGGCGTTGTCCGTTCTGACGATCGGATCTTCGGCGTTCGTGCTGATCCAAGGACCGCAACTCGGGTGGTCACACCCGGCCGTGATGGCCGCGACCACGGTCGGGTGCCTTACCGCCGCCGCCCTGGTCGGCTGGGAGCGACGGGCCACCAACCCGCTCTTGCCTCTCGGGCTGTTGCGTAATCGCAGATTCGCCGTGCTCAACGTCGTGACGTTCCTGCTCTATGGCGGGCTGATCGCGAGCGGCACCTACACCGTGATCTTTCTCCAGAATGCGCTCGGTCTGCACCCGGCGGTGGCCGGCGTGATCGGTGCGGTTCCGGTCATGGTGCTGTCCCTGCTCTCGGGGAGGCTCTCCGTGTATGCCGATCGCTGGGGTGGTGATCTCTTCGTGGCGGCGGGCTCAACGCTGGCCGGGATCGGGATCCTGCTTCTGCTGGGCATCGGCCTTGACCCCGATGCCGCCGTCACCTTGGTGCTGATCTCGGTCCTCATCCATGGCCTTGGATTGGCCATGCTGGTCGCTCCGCTCACATCGGGGGTCATGTCGGCCGTCCCGGACGGCCGGGCCGGAGTCGCCTCCGCCCTGAACAACGCGGTTGCCCGTATCGGATCCATGGTCGCGATCGCGGTGGCCGGCGTCGTGATGACCATCCAGTTCTCCGTCACGCTCGACTCGGGGCTCGCACGCCGGCCCATGGGTCCTGGATCTCACGCCGCGATCGCCGAGGCCGCCACTCGTCCCCTCTCCACGGAGCGCACCGCCGGGCTGGCCGACGAGGAGGCGGCGAGGCTCGATCAGGCACGCGCGAAGGCATCGGTCGCCGCCTTTCAAGCCGGAATGGCCCTGTCCGGAGGACTGACGGTCGCAGCCGGAATCCTCGCGCTCATCGGAACACGACGACGACCAGGGACCCCCCGGTATCGCTCCGCGGACACGGTGGGCTGCCCGATCACCGGGATGCGCTCCCATCCCGACGCACCGGCGACCGGCGGCACCCCACCTGGCGCCTGGCATATGACGATGAGGTCCCGCAGTTTGCGCGACGGCCCAGCTCACCACGCGCGGTCGGCGTGGTCGCCTCAGCCGGGTCGGTCGCCGATTCGCATGACAATGCGATGGCCGAGGCGCTGAAGGGCACACAACGAGATCTTGAAGGCGGCGTCGGCTCGGCTCGATCCAGCGGCGAACCGTCCTGGCCGGGTCGCTCAACGAGTACCACCGGGCTGCCTGAGTTCCCACGAGAGCCCAGCTCAGCGCCTACGTGCGCAATATTGGCACCGGACACCGAATCGACCCTCGCGAGCGGGCGATGGCTGCCCGCAAGGGTCGGTTCCGGCCGTGCCGCGGAACGGACTGTTCAACTCTTCGCGACGTCGTAGACGAGGTGCGTCACGCGGTCCCCGCGTATGACCTGCGACGGGTTGTCGAGCGTGATCGGGTCGGTGATCGAGCCTGTGGCGAAGAACGGGCGGCCCGAGCCCAACACCACGGGCACGACATTGACGACGATCTGGTCGATGAGGCCGAGCCGCAGCGCTTGGCCGCCGATCTGGCCGGCGGCCACGTCGACGATCCGATCGCCGGCATAGTCCAGAGCCGCACTGATGGCCGCCTCGACACCGTCGACGAACGTGAACGGCGCCGTGTCGGCATGCTCCCAGTTCTTCGGCGGTTCGTGGGTGACCACGAAGACGTGCTCTCCCGCCGCGGGCTTGCCGTTCCAACCGTTCGTGAGGTCGAACAGCCGCCGGCCCATGACCACACATGCGACGTCCCGGTAGTGGGCGCGCAAGAAGTCGGCGGTCGCCTGCGTGGTCTGGAACTCGTCGTCGGTGCCGGGGAAGGACCAGGTGACATCTCCGTTGCCGTAAGCGTCGAAGAGTGGTCCGATCGCGTCATGATCGTCGGCGATGAAGCCGTCCAGCGAGACCGCCGCACAACCCATGATCGTCTTGCCCATCTCGGTCTCCTTTGCCTTGCTCATCTCAGGGGTGCCCGATGGTTCGAGCTCGTGCCGGATCTGGACCGCCTGGTCACAGGAGAGATTTGAGCTGGGAACGGCGCGCCCAGGCGATCAGCCCGCTCACGATCAGCAAGCCGATGGGCAGCCAGGGCGGGGCGGCGAGAAGGACGATGCTGGTGATGGTCGCGCCGGCCATCAGGGCTGCCACGCCAAGTGCGGCGGCCCCGCACAACCTGGGAACCAGGAGGCCGAGTGCCGCGGCGATCTCCAGCACGCCTACGGCGTATCGGAGCCACTGTCCGGCCCCGATCGTGGCGAACATCTCCACCATCGCCGGATCACCCGTGACCTTGAGAAGGCCGGCCGGGGCGAACTGGATGGCCAGAACGGCCTGCCCGACCCACAGGGCTACCGTTTGCGCGTGCTTGCGGGTGGTGGTGCGGGCAGGCGAGCCGGCGTTTGCGGACTGTGTGTGGCTCATGGATTTCTCCTATCAGGGGGTTTGTTCCGATGGACTGGCGTGTCAGGCCGGGTGCCGCCAGGGCAGCACGGGCGCGCGATGGTCGGTGGCGAGTCCGTGCAGGGGGCAGGGCTGACGCGGCTCGCGGGGACACAGCACGAACGCCTCGGTGATCGCCGCCCGATACAGGCGCCACGCCGCCGGTGCGGTGACGCCCTCGATCGACAGGACGGCCCCACCCCGGCCGGGGTCTCCGGGGTAGATCTCGATACCGCGGTCCAGGTCGCGGCCGGTCAGCTCGGCGGCGGTGCCCGACAGGTACACCGCCCGGCCGTGGTAGGTCGGCACCGTCGAGTCGAAGATCACCATGCTGAGCTGGGGACGCGCGGCGAGGTTGCGGGAGTGCCGCGTGTCGGGGCTGGACACCCAGAAGATCTCGGCGTAGTCGGCGGTCGCGAAGTAGACGGGCGACGTCCACGGGATGCCGTCGGCGTCGGCGGTGCCGAGGATCACGTACAGGTTGGCGTCCATCAGGCCACGGGCGTGGGCGTCCAGATCGATCATCGTGACCTCCTTGTTCGACGGCGTGCGGCCAGCCTGCCGGGCGGCGCGCGGCTGGACATCCGTGCTGAGCACTGAGCCGCTACCGAACGGTCACCGACGTGCGCCATCCTGTGGGCGTGAACTCGACGAAGATCTCGACACGGGAGGCGGAGGTGCTCGCCGCCGTGGGCGGGCACCTGTCGAACGCGCAGATCGCCAGCCGGCTGCGCATCTCGGTCCGGACGGTCGAGAGCCACGTCGCGGCGCTGCTGCGCAAGCTCAATGCCGCTGACCGGCACGCCTTGGCCGCGTTGGCCGAGCAGGCCCGTACCGGGCCATTCGTCGGCCTGCCGGCCAGCCGGACGACGTTCGTCGGGCGAGCGGCGGACATCGCGGCGGTCGAGGCGGCGCTGGACACGCGGCTGGTGACCGTGGTCGGTCCGGGCGGGGTGGGCAAGACCCGGCTGGCGGCCGCCGTCGCCGAGCGGGCGGCGTCCCGGTTCCCCGCCGGCGGCGCGTTCGTCGACCTCGTGCCGGTCCGGACCGCGGCCGTGGCCGGCGCGGTCGGGCAAGCCGTCGCCGACGCGTTGGACGTGACCGTGGGCCCGACGCAGTCCGTCGAGCGGGCAGTGTTCGACCGGCTGCGCCTGGGCCGGCCACTGCTGGTGCTGGACAACTGCGAGCACGTGATCGACGAGGTCAGCGCGCTGACCGAACAGGTGTTGGCCGCGTGCCCGCAGGCCACAGTGCTGGCCACCAGCCGGCAGCGACTCGGCGTCACCGGCGAGCGGCTCGTGCACTTGCGCCCACTCGGTGGCACCGAGCTCGAGCAGCTGTTCCGGGAGCGAGCCGGCGCCGCGGATCCCGGGTTCGCCGCGTCGCCGACAGTCGTGGCGGACGTCTGCGCCCGGCTGGATGGTCTGCCGCTCGCGGTCGAGCTGGCCGCTGCCCGGGTGGCCGCGCTCGGCGCCGACGGGCTGCTGACCGGCCTCGACGATCAGCTGCGGCTGCTGGCCGGCGGCCGGGGCGTCCACGCCCGCCATCACTCGCTACGCAAGCTGATCGGGTGGAGCTACGACCTGCTCGACGACGACGAGCGCATCGCGTTCCGCCGGCTGTCGGCGTTCGTCGGGGTGTTCGACCTGGACGCCGCGGCGGCGCTGAGTCCGGGGCTGGCCCGGGCCGAGGTGGCCGATCTGCTGGGTCGGCTGGTCGACCAGAACCTGGTCGTGCGCGTCGGTCCCGGATGGCGGCTGCTCGACACGATCCGCGCGTTCGGCCTCTCGCAGGCGAGCGCCGTGGGAGAGCAGGACGCGATTGGCGAGCGGTATCTGCGCTGGGCGTTCGCGACCGCCGCCGACCTGGAGACCCGGCTCGACGCCGATTGGCGATCGGCGTTCGACGGTGTCGCCGACGACCTACGGGCGGCCGCCATCGCAGTCGGCTCGGACCCCGCGGCGCACGCCTTCGTGCGCACGCTGGCCCACCTGGCCTTCGCCGCGGGTCGGTTCGTCGAAGCGCGAACGCTCTACCAAGCCGCGGCCCGGTGCGCTACCGGCATCGAGCGGGGCCAGGACCTGCGGGCCGCCGCCTACGCCGCGCTGACCGTCTCCGACGACCGAACCGCCACCGAGCTCATGCGGCAGGCCATCGAAGCCGCGGACACCGCCGAGCTGCGTGCCGAGGCCGTGGTGATCGGCGTGCGCTACAACTTCGGGCCCATCGAGTCGCCGACCGACGACCAGGCGCGCTGGCTGGCCGAGGCGAGGAAGGCGGCCGACGCGAATCCGAGCGATCAGCGACTGACCGCGTTGGTCGCCACGGCCACGGCCTGGCACGAGGGTCACGGCTGGATGCCCGGCCTGGCCCCTGCCCGCGAGGCCGTGGAACTCGCCCGGGTGGCCGGCGATCCGCTGGTACTACTCGCCGCGATGGACGCCCTGAGCAATGCGCTCGACCGAGCGGGGGCCAACCGCGAAGTCCACCGGCTGGCCGGCGAAAGACTACGGATCGCGACCACCCTGCCGCGCCACGACCCAGCCGCGGCCGCCGAGATCGTCGACGCGTTCCACGTTGCGCCGAGAGCCGCGCTGGGCGCAGGCGACCTACCGGCCGCGCTGGCGCTGGCCCGGCAGGCCCACGCCGACGACGCGATCGGCGGGCATCCGTACCTGCAGGCTCCACGACTCGTGCGCGCGCTAGCCCTCACCGGCGACTTCGATGAGGCGCTCAGCCGAGCCGAGACGCTGTGGGCGGCGTGGCGGCGCGACGGCGATCCGTCGATGCCCTGGATGAACTCGGCGCTCGCCCTCGCCGGAATGATCCAGGGCCTGCGCGGCGACTCGACGGGCCGGCAGCGATGGCGCGAACGGACGCTGACGGTCGCGGCCGGCTCCCCCGTCGTGGCGGCCTGCCTAGCGTTCGCCGACATCCGGGTCACTCTCCACTGTGGCCGGTATGACGACGCGGCCGACCAGGTCGAACGGGTCTTTACGCCGTTCTCTGATCAACGCTGGGTCGGCTACGCGCGCGTGGTCGGGGCCGAGCTCGCCGTCATGGCCGGCCTTCCCGACGCCGGCGACCGGATCATCGCCGCCGAACCGTACGCGGCCGAGAACGACTGGGCGGCCGCATGCCTGACCCGGGTGCGCGGTCGGCTCGGCGACCACGCCGCCTTGGCGAATGCCGTGGAGCAGTGGGACCGGCTGGGTGCACGCTTCGAGCGGGCGGCCACGCTGGCGCTGCTGCCCGACCGAGCCGGCGAAGGGCGCGCCGAGCTGGCCTCGCTCGGCTGCCGCTAGGATCGCCGGGTAGCTTCGCTGGTCTCGCGGGACGGCACCAAGCACGCGTCGCGTCGGTGCGGGGAATGGGCCCTCGTTCAACCGGGGGCGAGAACAACGAGAATCGTCAGGCGGCCCGGGCCTCCACCACTGACACGACCGTGCCCGTCGGGGTGATGCCGGTCAGTCGCAGACCGGCCGCCGCGAAGAGGCGTTCGAACTCGTCCCGCGTACGTTCCCTGCCCGGGAAGGCCGCCATCAGCAGCAGGTCGAGATTATTGGCCTGGTGGGGATCATTGCCGTGCGGGACCGGGAGCGGCCCGTCCGCCAGCCGATCGGCCACCCGAGCTCGGCCGCCGCCCGCAGCGCGGCGGCGAACGTGAACCCCAGCGCCTGGTCGACGAGGAACGCGGACGCCCCCCTCGCGCCGATACCGTCGGCGAGCGGATCGTGGCGGTGCGGGAGGGGGCCACCCGCTCACCGGACGGACCGTGCTGGACCTCACCTTCGAGTCCGGCGTCGTCCGCTGCGAGAGCCGGGCCGGCGAGCTCCACCTGCCGCCCCCAAAAGTGGATCATCTGGAACCCGGGCGGCGTGCTCGAACTCTGAGGAGAGTCCGTTCACCATGAAGGCGGAGACGCATCGATGACATCCGAGGAATCCGGCGGCGCGCGCCGTCTCGACGAGTTGTGCCATGAGTGGAGGGCACGGGCGGCGGATCCGCCCCGCGGCGAGGCCGAGCGGGCGCTCGCCGAGCTGTACGAGCTGCGGGGCTGGGGACGGCCCAAGGCCGTCATCTGGCTGGAGTCGCCGCTGGCGGGCGCCATCGCGGCGCGGACCCTGCTGTACGGCCACGAGCACCTCGACCGGGCGCGGCATCCGGAGGCGCACGAACGCTGGGTCGACGCCACCAAGGCGCGGCTCGAAGGAACGTACGGGACCTTCGACCGTCATGAGCCCAACGAGTGGGAGGAGGACCAGGACCTCGCCCCGCGGTGGCGGGTGCCGGACGTGCACTCGCTCTACAAACGTTCGTACGACATGACCGACCCGAACGTGCAGGCCGTCCTGCGGCAGGTCGGTGAGCCCGGCTGGGCGATCAACACCGGGGTGAGCGCCCGGTTCCAGCAGGAGGCGCTGGGTCCGTCCGATCCCGCGTTCTTCGCCGAGGTCGGCGCGCAGGCCCACGAACGGCTGGCGGAGGGGCTGCGGCCGGTGTTCCCCGCCGAGCAGCAGGAGGCGGTGCTCGCGGCGGTGCGCTCCTGCGGCGACGCGCCGCGGCCCGATCACTGGAAGCAGTGGCGGGACGTGTGGGCGGCCGTGCGCGCTCCGGAGAACCAGGCGGCGTTGCTGCTGGCGGCGTCGCAGAACGGCGATTCCCCACAACTCGGCGCCCTCCTGCGCGCGGCCCCGGCCGTCGGCTGGTGGTGGGCGCTCAACGACATCGTGCTGGCGACCCCTCCCCCGGCCGAGGTGCACACCGACTCCTGGGGCCGCCTGCACCGGGAGGACGGTCCGGCGGTGGTGTACGCGGACGGCTTCGCACAACATTGCTGGCGGGGCCACCTCGTGCCGGCCGACCTGATCACCCCCGGGTGGAGCGCCGCCGACATCGTCCACGCGTCCGACGAGGAACTGCGGGAACGCGCGGTACTGCAGCTCGGCCCCTCCTCGTACGCGGCCGCCCTCAAAGCCGAGCACGTCGTTCCGGACCTGCGCCGCTGCGCGCTGGAACGCCTGGGCTGGCCGCGCCTCGCCGCCGAGGCGCCGCTGGCGCGGGTCGCCGGACCGGTGGCCGATCCCGGCGATCCAGGGTGCGAGCTGACGCTCCACGACGTCCCGCCGGTGGTGTTCGGCCGGGCGGCCCGCGTGGCGGTGCGCTCCGGCGGAGCCCGCGACGGGTCCGTGGTGTTGGTGCCGACCGACGCGACCGACCCGGTGACGGCCGCGGCCTGGTTGGGCGACGGCGCGAGCGAACCACCGCCGGCGCCCGAGCTGCTCACGCGCATCCAGGAGAGCGAGGAGTTGCAGGACGTGCTGGCCGGGCTCGACTGGGAGATGTCTCACGTCTCGCATTTCGAGCACGTCGAGGAGGTCCATCTCCGCTCCGGCGCCCAGCTGTACTCGCTGGGCGGGCACGGCACCGGCGGCACCTACTTCCTGTGCGGTGACGGCCCCTCGCGCCCGCTGGTGTACGCCGGTTCCGAGGGCTCGTACCAGGTGCTGGGCCGCGACCTCACCGAAGGCCTGCGGTTCATGATCAGTGCCGATCCGGACGGCGGCGACCCCGAAGAGGAGGCCGCCGAAGCCGCGGAGGCGCTGGGCCTGCGACCCCTGACGCCCGAGGAGTACCGGTCGTCGCGGCGCCGGTGCGAGACCCTGGCGGCCGCCCTCACCCTGGTGCAGACCGACGAGGGCAACGCCTACACCTACGACCCCTCGTCCTGGTTCCGCTGCTGACCGGCGGGACGTCAGCCGGTGCGCCTGCCGCCGCTGACGTCGACGTCCACGCCCGCCTCGGTGAAGGCGCGGCGGATCGTCTCGGTCGTCTCCGCGTCCATGCAGTGGCGGCGAAGCACCAGCCGGGTGAGGTCGCGGAAGCCCTCGGCGTTGATCAGCGCCTGCGCTCCCTTGCCGGTGAGGAGGCTGTGCGACAGGTCGAGCGAGTCCAGCCGGGGCAGCAGCGGCGAGGTGGCCAGCTGCTCGACCAGGTCGTCGACGAACGTGAACTCGCGCAGGCCGAGATGGCGCAGGCGCGGCATCGTCCCGCTCCAGAAGAGCTCGCCGAACGCCTCCCGCTCGCCCGGGTCCTGCGCGTCGCCGAAGTCCTCGGTCGACCAGAGCTCCAGGTGCTCCAGTGCGGGCAGCCGGCAGGCGGCGACGTTCGCGATCTCGTCCGTCACCATGACGCCGTGGAGGGCCAGGCGGCGCAGCTCGGTGTGGCCGGACGCCCGGAACCGCATCGCGAACTGGGCGCACACGGTGAGCTCCACGAGCCCCGGAAAGGCGTCCAGCAGGGCCGCCACGCCGACCTCCGCCCCGCAGAAGATCTGGTCGTCGTCGATCTCCCCGATGAACAGCGCGCGCAGATTCGGAAGATCATCGGCCCGCCGCGCCAGCGCCTCGACCGCGTGGGACAGCACGACGTCGTCGTCGTCCACGTACGGGTCGCCTCCGGGCGGCGTGAGGATGATCCGGGGGCGCGGCGCGTTGATCGGCTTTCCGGCGTCGTCCTCGACACGGCCGTGGTCGAAGGTCCCGCCGATCACCAGCGTGCTGAAGGCCTCGCCGCCCACCTGCTCGACGAGCCCCTCCAGATAGTCGTCGGCGTAGCGGAAGGCCCCGTCCTCCCAGGCCACCAGCGGCAACCACCAGGCCACCGACCCCGGATCTCCGAGCGCCGCCGCCAGCCGCGCCGCGTCGTCGTCCTCGCCGGGCGCCAGGTGGGGCGGGACCGGCGCGCCCAGGCGTTCCAGTTCGGCCGCGGCGCTTTCGCGCAGCTCCCAGCTGACCCGTGACGGCACCGCGTCCAGCACCGGCAGGCCACCGAACTCGATGATCTGGTCACGGGGGAACAGGCTGAGGACGATCTCGGGCGTCACTCCAGGTCCGCCAGAAAGGCGGCGACGCACGCGTCCCCGCACCGGCCGGCCAGGTCGAAGCTCATGCCCAGCGATCGTAGAGCGGGCCGCCGGCACGGGCGCGAGGACCGCGGCGACATGGCGAGAATCAGCCGGATTGTTCGATAAGCTCCGCGCACTGCGATCGTCTGGTTACGGAGGCGGATGCCGGTGAAGCCCCTGCGGCCGAGTGATCCGACCCAGGTCGGCAAGTATCGCCTCTCGGGCAGGCTCGGCGCGGGCGGCATGGGCGAGGTGTTCCTGGGCCTGACCCCCGGCGGACGTCCCGTCGCGGTCAAGCTCGTCCATCAGGTGCACGCCGAGAATCCCGACTTCCGGCGCCGCTTCCAGCAGGAGATCGAGGCCGCCCGCAGGGTGAACGGCCTGCACACCGCCGGGGTGGTCGACGCCGACCCCGCGGCCGATCCGCCCTGGATGGTCACGGCGTACGTCGCGGGCCCCTCCCTCGACCGCGCCCTCGCCGAGCACGGCCCGTTCCCCGGCGACACCCTGCGGGTGCTGGGCGCCGGGATCGCCGAGGCGCTCGAGGCCATCCACGAGACCGGCCTCATCCACCGCGACCTCAAGCCGTCCAACATCCTGCTCTCCGCCGACGGCCCGCGCGTGATCGACTTCGGCATCGCCCGCGCCGCGGACGCCTCGCAGACGACGGCGATGGTCGGGACGCCCGGCTTCATGTCCCCCGAGATGCTCACCGGCGAAACGCTGAGCCCGGCGTCCGACGTCTTCGCGTTCGGCCTGGTCCTGGCCCATGCGGCGGGCGTGCGCCCGTTCGGCGAAGGCCCCGCGCCGGCCCTGAGCCACCGCATCGTCCACCAGCGGGCGGACCTCACCGGCCTGGACGACGACCTCGCCGGGCTCATCTCCCGATGCCTGGCCAAGGACCCCGACCAGCGCCCGGCCCCTGCGCGCATCCTCGAAGCGCTCGCTCCCCCGCACCTGGGCACCGCCTGGCTCCCGGCCCCCGTCCAGACCATGATCGACCGGCAACCGCGTCCCCACGCGCCCCAACCCCCGACCACGCCCCAGCAGCCTCCGCCCCGCACCACGCCTCAAGCCGCCCGCCCCCAGGCCACCGCCCCGCCCCAGGCCTCCCGCTCCCAGAACGTGCGGCACCAGGCCGTCCGGCCCCAGAACGCGCGGCCCGGGACGACGCCGCCGCGATCGGCCGGGCCCTCCAGGCGCCAGTCCCTGATCGAAGTCGCGATCCTCGCCCCGAGCGTGCTCTTCTTCTCTTTCGGACTGGCCCCGGACGGCATCGCCCCTTGCAGGCCCTTCGGCTCCGCGCCTGGCCACTCCGAGCCCCTGGCCATGTCCGCGTCCGTGGCCGCGCCCAAGACCACGCCTGCCGCCGCCGAAGCCGAGTGCGACCGGACCCTGCAGACGGCGGGACTGCTCCTGGGCACCGTCGGCCTGGTCGTCGGCGGTACCAGGGTCGCCCAGATCATCCGCCGCCGCGACGAGGGATGAGCGACCGGAACGGGTATGACACCCCCCAGCATCTCCCGTTCCGGCCGCTCTTTCTCCCACCCCGAACGGCCTGCGGAGGAGTGGCCGTCGCGGTGATCGCTACCCGCCCCAGGAGCCTCAAACATCCATCGCGGAATTCCTTGGCGCTCAAGCCGGTCGGCGCCACATCAGCCAGACCGGCGGGCAGCCTCCCGGCGGCTCGAACCGTTCGGTCACCCTGAACCCGAACCGTTCATAGAACGGAACGTTGCTCTCCTTGGTCGACTCCAGATACGCGGGCATCCCCTCACACCGGCTCAACCCGGACTCCAGGAGAGCACCGCCCAATCCGTTCCCCTGCGCACCCGGATCGGTCCCCAGAACGGCCAGATACCAATGGGGCTCCGAGGGATGGCGCCTCTCGACCGCGTGCAGCGCCCGCAGCGACGTCGGCATCCGCAGCCCGAACGCTCGCACCAGCGGCACGACCTGCCTCAGCTGAACGCTCAGCGGCACCGTCCACTCCCCCGGCGGATCCCAGAGCGCCGCGGCCTCGATCTCCCCGCCCCGTCCAGCCACCTCACACCCGCCCCGGGGCCGGTGCACCTTGTCCGTCAGCAGCTCGAAAACCGCCGCCAGCCGAGCCACCCGCCCCTCCGGCCGCGGAATGATCCACTGCCAGACCGGATCATCGTCGAACGCCCGCCCCAGCACCCCCGCGACCGCCTCGGCGTCCCCCGCCGAGATCCCCCGGACCTGTGCCGCCACCATGAGAGCCCCTCCTCACCCGGGACGCCCCCGCATCGTCTCACCGATGGCCGATCCACCCCCACCCGCCTGGTAACCTTTCGAAGGTCGCCAACGCGACACGCGCCGTTAGCTCAATTGGCAGAGCAGCGGACTCTTAATCCGCGGGTTCGGGGTTCAAGTCCCTGACGGCGCACCGCACCCCACCTGGGCATACGCAAAAATGTCGCGTATGCCCACCACCGTCTTTACCCCCCTTTTCCCCCACGCCTGCTCCTTGCCTGCTCGCGGGCGCGGACCGGGCACATCCACCCCCTCCCAAGCCCCGTGAGGCACCCGAAGCAGGGCTGATGCAGTCGGAAGTGATCACCGGTCCGCCCCGATGCACAACGCATGCCAAGCGACGATCTGCAGGCTGCGCCTTCCCACGACGCATCGCAGTGACAGCCCCTGCCCTGCCCCCTCACCCACCACCCACAAGCGATCTTCACTCCCACAGGGAAGCATGACCGCCGCCCCCGATCACGGGGTCAGGTAGCGCAGTCGGCGGCAGAAGCGGACGTCCCTCACCATCTGGAGTCTTCAGGACGCCCCGAACCACTACTCGACGTCCGAGGCATGGGACGCTAAGACGTGCTCATTGTGCGTGCCACCAGGAAGCTCCTCAACCGAACCGGCCCTCCCGATCTCGGCGCTGACGAGCAATCCGATACCCGGCTCGGGCAGTGGTACGCAACCGCCCTATTCTGGCGGCCCCAGGTAGCCCTATTCGTCAACGAGGAGACGCTCCTGCCGATCCTCCTGCCGCTGGCGCCGGCCGCGACCCTCTTGAACAGAGTCCCCGACCACATCGCCTCAGCCCTCGCCGAGTACGGCGCATCACAGGCACTCATCGATGACGAGACCCAGCGCATGCGCGAGTCCCGACTGGCCAAGACAGCCAACCGCAGCGTCACCGGCACCCTCACCGACTTTGCCCGACTCGCCGAGCACTACCGCGACGGCGACCCCGACCTGTCCGCCCTCGCCACGCGGCTCGCCCACGTCCCCTGCGGCCCCCTCTACAAGAGCCACACCTTCCCCGACCGGGAGTTCACCGCACTCATCGAGTCGCTCGGTTGAACCTCGCCCGGCGCTGCCCCGAGCAAGAACCTGATCGGGTTCATCGGTGCGCGGTCGGCGGCTACTTGTTTCATTGCCTCAGGACCGGTGCCCGGCCAGGCTCGGTCCAGGCGCCCGGGCCGTCGCTCTCTTTGCGGCTGCCCACGCTGGTCGTGCGGCTCTCTCATGGCCTGCGCGGTCCGGGCGTCGCCCCCAGAGCAGGAGGCTCAAGAGGGGTTTGCTCCGCTCGAAGTAGCGGTGCCCTCCCGGCTCGACAACCAGACGATCGATCGAGCATCGGAGGATCGGCATGGACCCAGTGGTCATTGGCATAGACCCGCACAAACGCTCCGCCACGATCGAGGCGATGGCCGCCGACGAGACCATCCTGGGCCGCGGACGCTATGGCACCGACCACGACGGCTACGGAGCGATGCTTCGTTACGCCCGGCAGTGGCCGAACCGGTTGTGGGCCGTCGAAGGCTGCAACGGCATCGGCCGGCACATCTCCAACCGGCTCCTGGCCGATGATGAACAGGTCGTCGACGTCCCACCCAAACTGTCAGCACGGGCGCGGGTATTCGCCACCGGGCAAGGCCGCAAAACCGACACCACCGACGCACACTCGGTCGCCCTGGCCGGCACCCGCATGGCGGGCCTTCGGCCCGTGGTCAACGACGAGCAGCTCGCACTGCTGCGGATCCTGATCGACCGCCGCCGCTCCCTCGGCGAAGACCACACCCGGATGATCGCCCAGCTGCACCAGCTGCTGCTGGAGCTCATCCCCGGCGGCGCCAAGAAGAACCTGTCCGCCGCGCAGGCCAAGGTTCTGCTCGCCAAGGTCCGACCTCGCGACGCCGCCGGCAAGGCACGACGTCGGGTCGCCGCGGAACTGATCAGCGACCTCGAACGCATCTACCGGCGCTCCAAGAACGCCGACAAAGAGCTCAAGGAACTGGTCGCCGCCACCGGCACCACCCTGACGGACCTGCACGGCATCGGTTCCTCCGGCGCCGCACGCCTGCTGGTCGAGGTCGGCGACATCACCCGGTTCCCAGGCCGAGCGCACTTCGCCTCCTGGAACGGCACCGCGCCCATCGACGCCTCCTCCGGCGACCAGATCCGGCACCGGCTATCGCGAGCAGGCAACCGGCAGATCAACCGGGTGCTGCACATCATGGCCACCGTCCAGCTCCGCAACCCCACCGAGGGCCGGGCCTACCTCGACCGGAAGAAAGCCTCGGGCAAGACCTCGATGGAAGCGATGCGGGCCCTCAAACGCCGCCTCTCCGACATCGTCTACCGGCGCATGCTCGACGACACCCTCACGCACACGACGGGCCCGGGAGGACACCGGGGAGCGGCTCCTGACTCCAGCGCGGCCGACTCACATCCCCATATCGGCACTTCGGACAAGTCACTTCCCGGACCCGCCACCACCCAGCCTACGACCGCCCTGAGTACGGCGTCTTGACACAGAGGGGAGCCTATTTCTGCGTCCGACTCCTCACAGATGGTTTCCGGGGGCGGCGGTCCTCAGCGAGTGGAGGGCGACCCATCAGCATGGCCAACTAGGACGACGAGCAGCGCCGCGCGCGAGAACAGCAGGCCGTCTACAAACGGCTCATTGTGGATCCTCCCGGACCGGGGTACTCGGGACTGTTCTCGATGCCGCTCGCGATCATCGCGCTGGTCGCCGGCCTGGTGGGCGTCGGACTGATCTCGGGCGTCCTGTCGATGGAGATGGTGGAGCACGCCTTGGTCGAGGCCGAGCGACGCGTCCAGGAGTGGAGCGGCCGGTGATGCGTTCACCTCGGGTTGCGCTATTGGGTGCTGAAGAGGGCGACGAGGGTGTGGACGGGCTGGCCGGCTTCGGTGGGGGGCGGACGGGCGGGTGAGGTCGAGCTGGTAGGTGTTGCGGCGGCCGACCCGGGTGCGGGTGAGGTAGCCGGCCTCCTCCAGGTCGTCGAGGATGATCTGGGTGGCGCGTTGGGTGACGCCGACGCGGTCGGCGATGTCACGCACCCGGACGCCGGGATTGTCGGCGACGCAGATCAGCACGCGCGCGTGGTTGGTCAAAAACTCCCACCGCCGGTCCGGCGACGGCTCGGCGGTCTGCATGCGATCACCTTCCCGCTCGTTGCTGCCCAGCGACCCATGGGTGAGCGGCTTTATTGTCGGTTCCGTAGACCTCTGCACAGATTCCTGAAGTCGTGTGCACACAGATTGAAGGGGCTGGCCTTGCGAGGCCAGCCCCTTCTTCGGTCTTCCTTGCTGCACTTGTCGTGTGGTCCTGGGGTGAGGCGTCCTCACTGCGGGACGACTGGGGTTATTGCCTCCACTGCTGGGTGGGTGATACGCCGGGGAGGGGCTTGCCGATGAGGGCGAGGGGGATGAAGAAGCCGACCTGGCCGATCGCCAGGGTGAGCGTGGCGAGGGCCTTGTCGTCGTAGTGGGCGGACGCCTGCGTGTACAGGTCGTCGGGGACGCGTTCGCCGTGCGGGTTGGGGGTGAGGACGGCCTCCACCAGCGCCAGCGCGGCCCGCTCGGCGTCGGTGAAATAGGGCGCGTCTCGCCAGGACGCCACGCTGGTGATGCGTTCCTCGGACTCCCCGGCCTTGCGGAGGTTGCCGGTGTGCAGGACGGTCAGATAGGTGTTGGCGACGATCTGGCCGGCGCGCAGCTGCACCAGGCTGATGGTGGCCTGCGGGATCGAGCCGTTCCCGGTGGCCTTGAACAGGGCCTTGCCGATCTCGCCCAGTTCGGGGACGAGCGCGGCGGGGTTGGGCAGCCGTGACTGGGAGGTTTCCTGGCCGATGGTGGCGGTCATGATGGAGGTTTCCTTTCGATCTTCAGTGGTGTGTCGCTTGTCTGACGGATGGTGGGCTGCGGATGTGACCGGCAGTCGGGGGCCGACTGTGTGGGTCAGGTCACACGGGAGAGCTGTGCGCCTTTTCGGGTGTGGTCGATGGCGCGCTGCGGTGGCCGGGGCGTGGCCGCATGAGGAGAACGGTGACCAGGATGGCGGTCAGGTAGAAGACGCCTGCGCCGAGCAGGCCGGCGGTGTAGCCGTGGGTGAGCGCGTCGGGCGGCGGTGTCGCGGCGGGCTGGTTCTGGGTGGCGTTGACGGCGACGCTGGCCAGGATCGCCAAGCCCAGGGCGCCGCCGATCTGCTGGCTGGTGTTGATGAGCCCGGAGGCGATGCCCGAGTCCTTGGGGGCGACGTCCTGGACGCCGCCGATGGTGGCGGCGACGAAGCCGATGCCCAGCCCGATGCCTCCGATCAGCTGGGCCGGCAGCAGGACGGCCAGGGCGTTCTGGTCCGGGGTGAGCAGGCTGAACCAGACCATGGCGGCGGCGGCCACCGCCATGCCGATGGCCAGAACGGTGCGCGGGGTGCTGCGTGCCTGCAGTTGGGGGCCGGCGACGCCGGAGCCGAGGCCGATGCCGATCGCGAACGGCAGGTAGGCCAGTCCGGTGACCATGGGCGAATAGTGTTTGATCGACTGCATGTAGAGGGTGAGGAAGTAGAAGGTGGCGAGCATGCCCGCGCCCATCAGCAGCATGACCAGGTTGGCGCCGAACCTGCCGCGGTCGGCCAGTACCCCGGCCGGGAGCATGGGGGCGTGGGCGCGGCGCTGGATGGCGGTGAACGCGACGGCCAGCACCAGTGCGATCGCGCTGAAGGCCAGGGTCTGCTCGTCGGTCGGGCCGTCGGATCCGGCCCGGTTGATGGCATACACCAGGGAGCCCAGGGCGAAGGTCACGGTGATCGCGCCGGGCAGGTCGATGCCGCCGCGTTCACGGGTGCCGGGGACCAGGGCGAGCGTGCCGGCGAGCACCACCAGGGCGATGGGGATGTTGATGAACATGATCCATCGCCAGCCCAGGTACTCGGTCAGCGCGCCGCCCAGCAGCAGGCCGACGACCGAGCCCAGGCCGCCCATCGCCCCGTACACCCCCAGCGCCTTGTTGCGCTGCGGCCCGGCCGGGAAGGTGTCGGCCAGCAGCGACAGCGCGGCCGGAGCGATGATCGCGCCGCCCATGCCCTGCAGCACGCGCGCGGCGATCAGCGTGGCACCGTTCTGGGCCACGCCGCCAAGCAGAGAGGCCAGCAGGAACACCACCAGCCCGGCTTGGAACAGGCGACGGCGGCCGAACACATCACCGGCGCGGCCGCCGGCCAGCAGCATCCCGCCGAACGCCAGCGCGTAGGCCGTCAGGACCCAGTCCAGATCGGCGGCCGCGATGCCCAGGCCGGAGCCGATCACCGGCAGGCCCACGGTCACAATGGTGCCGTCCATCACGATCAGCAACTGGGCGGCGGCGATCACCAGCAGGGCCAGGCCACCGCGCGGGGAACGGGACCGGGCGGGTGATGACTTTCGAGTCTGCGAAGACATTGCAGCGTCCTTAGGAGGCGGTGGCCGCGGAGTGGACCGCGACGGCCAGCCGGTCGTGTTCGGGGTAGGACCAGTTGAAGGAGAACCGGCGGCGGGTGTAGCCGAACGCGATGCCGCTACGGGGGTCGGCGAAGGCCTCCGAGCCCGCCGATCCGCCGTGGCCGAACGCCCGCGCGCTCAGGAACGGGTAGCGCAGCCCCTTGGCCTGGAACCCCAGCGCGTACTGGCCCTGGGGGCCGACGACCAGATCACCGCCGGTTGAGTGAAGCATGGTGAACTCGGCGAGGGTGTCGGGCTTGAGCAGCGGGGCGTGGCCGTCCAGCCCGCAGACCGCCGCCGCGTACATGGCGGCCAGCCCCCGCGCGTTGCCCACCCCTCCGGCCGAGGCCTGGCCGAGTGCTCGCACCCGCCGGGTGTTGATGAAGGCGACCTGGTCCAGCGGCGGGGTGGAGTTGAGGCCGTACCCGATCCCGGTGATGCTGTGCGGGCCGGGGACGCTCGCCCAGAACGCGGCCAGTTCCTCCGGGCTCGCCAGGCTCGGCAGCACTTCCCGGTACCTGTCCTCCAGCGTCTCCGGCAGCCCGAGGTGGACGTCCAGCCCGTGGGGTGCGCGGACCCGCTCCTCGAAGATCTCCTGCAGAGAGCGGCCGGTGACCCGTCGGATCACCTCGGCCACGATCGCGAACGACACGAACCCGCCGTAGCCGCAGGCCGTGCCCGGCCGCCAGTACGGACGCTGGCCGGCCAGCCGCTGCGCGATCATCCGGTCGTCGGCGAGCTCGGCCGCCGTTAGCCCACCGTCGACGCCGATCACTCCGGACCGGTGCGACAGCACGTCCCGCAGGGTGATCGAGCCCTTGCCGGCGGCGCCGAACCGCGGCCAGTGGCGGGAGACCGGCTCGTCCAGGTCCAGGACGCCGCCCTGCACCAGCAGCGCCACCACCAGGGTGGCCGCGCCCTTGGTCGAGGAGTACACGCCGGTCACAGTGTCGCCGGTGACGTCACCGGCCCACAGGTCGACCACCTTCCGGCCACCCGCGTACGCCGCCAGCTGCGCCCCGGACTCGCTGTCCTCGGCGGCGACCGCGGCGGCGAACTCCTCGCGCACCGCGTCGAAACCGTCGGCCACCGTCCCGTGGATCTCGAACTTGCTCATCGTTGTCCGCTCCGTTCGTCGTTGATCGCAGGCATGACGAACGGGCTTGGGCAAGTGTGACCGGATGCGTGCGTCACATCGTCGGCGTGCGGTTCGTCAGTGTTGCGGGCACCCGCGCCGGCAGCCGACGATGAGAGGCGATCATGAACGAGAACGACTTCCTGGCCGAACGGTTCGAAGAGCACCGCACGCATCTCAAGGCGGTGGCCTACCGGATGCTCGGCTCCCTGGCCGAGGCCGACGACGCCGTCCAGGAGGCATGGCTGCGGCTCGCCCGCTCCGAGGCCGGCCAGATCGGCAACCTCGGCGGCTGGCTGACCACCGTCGTCGGCCGGGTCTGCCTGGACATGCTGCGCTCACGCACGCAACGGGGTGAAACCTCACTGCACGCCCGCCTGCCAGATCCGATCGTGAGCGAACCGGCCACCAACCCCGAGCACCAGGCGCTGATCGCCGACTCGGTCGGGCTGGCCCTGCTGGTGGTGCTGGAATCGCTGACCCCGCCCGAACGGCTGGCCTTCGTCCTGCACGACATGTTCGGCATGCCGTTCGAGGAGATCGGCCCCATCATCGACCGCACCCCGGTCGCGGCCCGCAAACTCGCCAGCCGCGCCCGCCGACGCGTCCAGGGCGGCGCACCCGAACCCGATCCCGACCCGGTCGCCCAGCGCCGCGTCGTCGACGCCTTCCTCACCGCCGCGCGCGGCGGCGACTTCGACGCTCTGGTGGCCGTCCTCGACCCCGATGTCGTGCTGCGCGCCGACGGCGGCAAGGCCCTGCCCGGCGGCATGAAAACCCTGCGCGGCCGCGGGGCGGTGGCGGGCCAGGCCGCCACTTTCCACCGCATGGCCACCGCCTCGACCAGCCGTCCCGCACTGGTGAACGGGGCGGCCGGTCTGGTCAACACCGTCGGCGGCGAACTTTTCTCGGTCATGAGCTTCACCGTCGCCGACGAGAAGATCACCGCGATCGACATCCTGTCCGACCCCGAACGACTGGCCGCCCTCGACCTCACCGGCCTGTCGAACTGATCTCTCCCGCACACCGCCGGCGTCGGCTCGTGGTGGAGATCGCCCGGGAGAAGTGCGACCTCACCGCCCGGCGCCTGGCCGCGGCCTTCACCGCACACGGCTACACCTGGACGGCCAGCGACCCCTAGGAGAACGAGTTCCGGATCTGGGCCCCCAAGACCCCGGAACTGCCCGAACTGGCCAACGCGCTGCTCGCCGCCCGCGCCGAGGCCATGAAATCCCGCGGCGCTCCGCCGACTTCACGCCCTGACCGTTGCGGCGGGGCCGACAAGCTCGGGTTCGAACCGGTCACGCATAAAGAAATGTGAACCCGCCCGGCACCCGCCGCCCAACATCGCTCGGCTCAGTCTCAGGCGTTGGTGAGGGCTGTGCGGCAGTAGTCCAGGCTTCTGGTGATCTTGTTGATCAGGCAGGCGGTCACCAGCACCGACTGCCCCTCCGGGAAGTCGACGGCCGTGGATTCGGTGCAGGTGCCGTTCTCCTCGCCGTAGTCGCGGATCGTGAGGCTCTGGCCTCCCCAGCTGAAGTTGGCGTAGGCCCAGTGGCCGTCGGCGTCGAGGTCGCAGGCGTAGAAGTACTCACCTGTCGCGTGGTCGGCGTCGAAGATGGCAGCGCCGCCGGTCGGCGCGGAGTCGCTGGTCAGCACCCACGCGTCCGTCCCGGCGGACGCGTTCGAGGCCGGGAGGCCGACCGCCGCTGCGGCCAGGACGATGATGGACAGGATCCGGTGATGTCGCTTCATTAGCAACTCCTAGGTCGGAGACCGCCTCAGTGTCACCTCCTCGCACGAAACCCGTATTGAACAAACGCGCAGTGGCGGCGGCGTCCCAAAGGTCGACCGCTCGCAGGGTGCCGCTGACACTGGTGCGGGCGAGTTCTTCGCGCTGCACGGCGGTCATATGCTCGCGCGCGAAGTCCTGCGCGAGAATCTGGTCGATGTCGGCGCGGATCTGTTCGTGCTGTCTGGACGACAGCAGTTGTGAGAACCCGAGATAGGCGGCACCCTGGCTCGTCCTCGAAAGCAGGTCGTTCTCGCGCAGGTACTCCTCGACGAGCTCCGCCTTGGGCGGTCCGTCGGCCATGGCCCGCCGCGCGACTTCCTGGTGACGATCCTCCACCATGGTGCGCAACTGACGGAAATCGGCCGGCAGCGTCCGCGTCATGCCAGGAGCTCACCCTTGCTCGGAGTAGTCTCATCGTTGGTCAGTTTGATCAGGTAGGGCAGGGCCAGAGCCATTGCCGGGTTGAGGTGGAAGATGTCGTCAGTCAGCACGTTGCCGAGGACGCGCAGGGCCTCCTCATAGGACGTCTCGTCGAGCAGTCCGCGGATGAGGGCAGGGATGGCGCCCGGGCAGCCGGGCATTGTCGACCACGGAACCGCGTCGATGCCCTGAAGCAGGTCATTGGCCAGGCTCGGGACGTGCGGGTACTCGTTGAGAAATACCTCGATCTGGACTCTCTTACCTGCCAGATCATGCACACACATACTTCCCGTTCCTGTCATTGCTGGGAGGAGGGCCGTCGCGGACGGCGGTCTGTCAGGAGTTCGTCGGTGGTTCAGGGAGGAGGCCTTCGTTGACCCGATCTGCCAAGTAGATCATGACGCCTTCGGGGTTCATTCCGAAGGCTGCGGCGACGAGGAGACCATCGCCGAGGGAGTTGAACAGGCCCACAGCTTCCCGGACGTATCCCCAGACGTCGTGCTCATCCTCATCACCGGTGAGGAGGTATTGAGCCTCGTTCGTCTCACTGCTCATGACACGTCCCCGCTCAAAGGACACCGATCCTACGGTGCAGGCGAGGCTCACCACCTCAGCCGGGGCCAGTTCAAACCGTCCGACTCATCGCAAAGGATCTAGCACTGGGCCCAGTTCAAGCCGCCCTGCTGGGGCCGGGGCAAACCGTCAGAGCCACTCTGACAGGACGACACGATCTGGCAGTGTCAAACACGGCCTGGCGCGCAGGGTCGCGACTCTTAATCCGCGGGTTCGGGGTTCAAGTCCCTGACGGCACACCCCTTCTGACCTGGGCGTTCACAAGATCTTTGTGAACGCCCAGGTGTCGTTTGGGCCGGGTTTGTGACAGCCGTTAGCTCCTCGTCAGCTCGGCTGTCGCGACTGCGTCCAGATCCCTCCCGGCAGAAGCCCTCCCCTGGTCGACGACCTCAAGGAGATGCCGCCCAAGTTGCTCTGCCTCGTCGAGGTTCAGGTCGATTTCCGTGAAGTTGTCAGGGCCGCTGAGGACGACGATGGGCGCCGGGTCATCGAAGTCCTGGCGAAGCCCCACCGTGACAGGGCTTGCGCAGCATTCGCCGTTCGCCCAGTACGGATACCGACTGAGCAGGACAGCGAGGCCATCGGCCACATGCAGAGTGTCTTGAGGCGCCCTGTGATCCTCGACGCACCAAGGCGGGCACGGCGTGCTGAGGCATTTCCTGATCTTGTTTGCGACGTGTCGGAGGGCGATGGGGAACCTGTGCACCCAGCCGGCGTCCTCTTTGCTGAGTTGCAGGTCCCCCAAGCCAGCCCCTCTCAGCAACGCTGAGATGTCGCTAAAGGCACGAGACCTTGGCGTGTCGTCGGCGACGTGCGAGAGCAGGTAGGCACTCTCAAGGGTGAGCCGAACGATCCTCATCTCGCCGGTCGAGTGGACCCCCAGATAGACGGAGGGATCGCTGAAGTGGCCCGCTGCATCTTCGTGCTGGACCACTGAGATCTCGATGGAATGGCACGCGAGCACGTTCACGTGGAATGACTCGATGAAGTGGCAGTGCGTAACGTGAACCTCCGAAACTTCGGCATGGCTCGAGCACCACGGGGGGCAGGACGAGCCTTTCCCAGGCTGGACCTCTGCTCGCTGGCTACCGCACCACGGATCGTCTGCGTGATGTCGGTGGCGTGTTCGGTGACCGCGATCGTCATCTCGTACCACATCCTTGAGATACGTTGCGTTGTCGTCCCCACACTCTTCGTACGGATCCGGGCGCCGCAGCGGTTCGACACTTTAAGCGCGCTGTCCGCAGACTCTTAGCGGTTCTTAACGCCAGCGCCGCCTGAATGCCAGCGATCCAACCCCGCACGCTCAAGCCTCTGATCACGATCCCCGCCCGCAAGCACTGCCCATACCTGCGGCCCGATCAGCGCCACCGCGCCGGCCACCATTGCCGCTTAACTCCCTGCCTCGCCATGCCATCGCATCCTGCCCACAACCACCCCACCACAGACAGCCAACGCCCAACCCGGCCCACCCCACTACCGCCGAGCGCTCCATTGGAGATCGGACAGTACGCATGCACCGTCGGGCCTCGTGCTCCGCCGCCGGAGGTTAGTTAGGTCGGCCAGGGCCACCACCCCGCCTTAGCCCTGTCCGCGGGCTCATCGCGGCGAGCCCCGGCCGACCTAACTCACCTAACTTCCGCAGGCCACCACCGTCACAGCGGCGAGCACCCGAGTTAGAAAATTAACCCGCCCACCCCGACCCAATCGCCCCTGCCGGACCGTACGAGGGGGGCCGGGGGGCGCACAGGAATGAGGTTTCCCAGAACCCGATCAGGACGCCGGCGGACAGCATTACAGCTCTGCACGGAAACGATATTCGTTGGGCATTCCTTCGAAAGACTTTCTCCCGGACCGGCCGCAGGATTACGGAAGGGCGGGGCGCCAGGAGCGCTGGCGGCCGTGCTTCATTCCAACTTCAGGGGAGACGACGATGAAGGTTCTCACCACCGCGGTGATCGGTTCATCTCTGGCGGCGCTGCTGAGCGGTGTCATGGCCATGCCGTCCAGTGCCTCGGCACCGGCGGCCAAGAGTCACTGCGTCACCAACGTCGCAGCCGGGCAGACGCACTGCTACGACACCTTCCCGCAGGCGCTCTCCGCCGCCACGGGCGGCCAGATCACCGACGCGCCGCAGAGCCCGGCGGCGGCCGCCGCCAGCCGGTCGTTCGAACAACAGATCAACGCCATCGGCAGGCAGGCCGCGTCCAGCGACGCGCCGCTGGCGCTGGTCACACTCTCCATCGAGTACGACTGGAACTACTACCAAACCACCGAGGGCAGCATCACGTACGTGGGCCCCTCCGGCTGCGACAGCGACGGCTCGGTGGAATGGCAGAGGAGCAACCTCGGTGACGCCTGGAACGACCGGATCTCATCGTTCAGGGGCTACAACGGCTGCCAGGTCAATCACTTCCAGCACGCGAACTTCGAGGGAGCTCGTACCGGACCCCTCGGATCGAGCTTCGCGATGTCCGAGATCGGCGGCGTGAACAACCAGGCGTCCTCGATCCGCTGGGTCTGAGCGCCGCGACCGGGCCGGCGCATGTGAAGCATCTGACGATGCGACGGTGGTCCCCGGGCAGCGCGCGGAGGCCGTCTTCGATCCCCCAGCGGGATCGAAGACGGCCTCTTAAGGCGACGAGTGATGATGACGTCGACGAGCGGACCCAGGCTTGCGTGCTTACGACGCGGCGATGCCAGCACTGTCGGAGACATCCGCTGAAAGACAAGGTCGATCATCTGCGGATTGAGCGGCGCGGAGGCTGAGGGGTCGTCGCTTGGTCTTGCCTGCGTTGAGGATGATGGCGGCGGCGTCTCGGTAGGTGTCAAGTCAAACGAGACAGGGGCCAGTGATCGTTAGGCGGCTCGTTCCTCCTGGTCAGGGCCGGTCTGCTCGATGGCGTCCTCGTCG
>NZ_JBEYUA010000010.1:187032-393246 GCF_040643285.1 Spirillospora sp. NPDC047279 | reverse complement strand
CGGCTGCGCGGGTCCAGGCCGGTGGTGGGCTCGTCCAGGAAGATCACCTGCGGGTCGCCGACCAGCGTCATCGCCAGGTCCAGGCGGCGTTGCATCCCGCCGGAGTAGGTGGAGGCGGGCTTGCCGGCGGCCTCGACCAGGTCGAAGCGTTCCAGCAGCTCGTCGGCCTTGGCCCGGCCCGCACGCTTGGGCAGGTGCTTGAGGTCGGCCATCAGCAGCAGGTTCTCCCGGCCGGTGAGCAGCTTGTCGACCGCGGAGTACTGGCCGGTGACACCGATCGCCGCCCGCACCCGGTCGGGAGCGGCCGCCAGGTCGTGGCCGGCGACCTGCACCTGGCCGGCGTCGGCGCCGATCAGGGTGGACAGGATCTGCACGGTGGTGGTCTTACCGGCCCCGTTCGGGCCCAGCAGGGAGAAGATCGTTCCTTCGGGGACGGCCAGATCGATACCGTCCAGCACGACCTTCTCACCACTCTTGTCACGGTAGGACTTACGCAGCCCTTCCACCGCGATCGCCAGGTTCGTCATGATGCTGCTCCTTAGGAGGGCTGCGGGTTGTGGATCAGGGCCTGTGGGTCGAAGGCCCTGCAAGGTCGGGGCGGGTGGGTTAGAGGCTCTGGGCGGTGATGTCGCCGTAGCTGGTGGTGGCCTGGATGTTCAGGTCGGTGGTGCCGTTGTTCTTGAGGCTGTTGCTGACGCGGCCGTAGCTCGTGCCGGCGTCCAGGGCGGCCGAGACGCCGGTGGCGGCGGTGACGGTGATGTCGCCCGACTGGGTGGTGAGCTCGACGGTGCCGCTGGTGGCCTCGCCGATGTGGATGTCGCCCCGCTGGGTGCTGATCTGGGCGGGGCCGGCCAGGCGCCCGACGTGGACGTCGCCGTCGAGCGCGGTGAGCTGGACACTGGCGGCTTCGTCGATCTTGATGTGGTGGTACGCGCCGTCGAAGGCGACCTCACCGAGCCGGCCGACGGCCCGGAACTCGGCGCTGGCGGCCTTGGCCTCCACCCGGGAACCCGCCGGCAGCTTGACCGTGACCTCGATGGAGCCCGACGGTCCGACCAGCTTGTTGCCGCCCGCGGCCTGGATGCGCAGGACGCCGTCGGTGTAGTCGACCGTGACCTGCTGGGCGGCCTTCACGTCGCGGCCCTTGGAGGCGTTGGCGGGCAGGACCTCGACCGCGGTGTCGGCCCGGTCGGCGGCGATGACCTGGACCCGGCCGGCCGGGATGTCGACGACTGCGGTGATCGGGGCGGGGGTGTCGTACGTGTTCATGATGCTCTCCGTTGCGTTGGCGTCTTCGCGGTTTCTGACAAACGAAAAGCTACGTTGCTTTCCAGATTCCTGCAACATGTCTGTTGCACAGAATCTGTATCTATGCAGGTCAAGCTGCAATAATCATTGCAACAGCCTCTCGTTTAACGCAACGATCGCCGTCACGCTTGTTGCAAGACGTGGAGATGAACGCAACGCCAGGGGCGCTCCAGGGCGCATAGGGCAGGTGGTGCGCTACTCCCAGGAGGCCTCGCGGCTCGGGTGGGGGCGTTCTAGGGTTCGCGGGTGCGCATGTATCTCTCCTCCTGGCGGGTCGGCGACCACCCGGAACGGCTGCTGGGGCTGCTGGAACGTCCCGCCGGGGCTCGGACCGCCGTGATCGCCAATGCCGTTGACGCGCTGGCCGACGGCGAACGCCGCGTCGCGGTCGAACGTGAGATGGAGGCGCTCTCCGCCCTCGGGCTGCGGCCGGTCGAGGTCGATCTGCGGACGTTCTTCGGCCAGGATCCGCGCCGGGTCGCGGACGTGCTCCGCGGGTTCCCCCTGCTCTGGGCTCGGGGAGGCAATGTGTTCGTCCTGCGTCACGCGCTGGGGAGGAGCGGCGCCGACCGGGCCATCGTCGAGCTGTTGCGGGAGGACGCGATCGTCTATGCCGGTTACAGCGCCGGCGCCTGCGTCCTGGCCCCGGAACTGAACGGGCTGGAACGGTGCGACGACCCCCACGCGGTGCACACCGCCTATGGCGCGCAGGCACGCTTCGACGGCCTCGCCGTCCTGGACCATGTCGTGGTGCCGCACGTCGGCTCCCCCGGGCATCCCGAGAGCGAGATCCTCGACGCCGTCGCCGAGCGGTACCGCGTGCGAGGCGTCGCCCATCGCACAATGCGGGACGGTCAGGCCATCGTGATCAACAGTCCTGCCGTCGACGTCCGCTGACGTACGTCGATGGGCCACCTGGCCCTCATCGCCGAACTCGCCGGCCTGGTGCGGTGGTCAGAGCAGCGCGTCGCTCAATCGGCCGGCGTGGAGTGCCGCTTGAAGGCAGGCCAGGCGGTCGTCGCTGTCGGTGGCCAACGCGGCGGCGGTGATGAGCCGTTGCGTCGCGCTGGTGGCCAGCCGGTGGAGGATCTTGAGGTCGTCGGGTGGAATGGCGGGGGTACGGGCGTCGACCGAAGGCGGGAGGGACGGTGCGTACTTGAGGGCGCGCACCGCCTCGGAGGCCTCGCTCTCCGCCAGGCCCCAGGAGATGAAGCCGCCCTCGGCGCAGGCGGCGATGATCTGCTCCGCCGTCAGGAGGTCGGTATGGGCGGCTTCGAGGAGCGACACCAGGCGAGCCTGGTCGTCGGGTGCGCTCTGCTCGCGGTCTCGGTCGTTCACCTGGCCGTCCTGCCGCGGGCGTTGAGCCAGGAGACGCCGGGGCGGCCGCCGGTGTGGGTGAGGGCTGGGCCCTGAACGATCGCCAACGTACGAAGGGGGTTCATGCCGTCCTCCCGTGTGGAGCTCTGGCGGCTCGACTGGGTCTTGCGTACGGAAGGAAGACGGTGCGGTCGGCGGAGTGTGACGCGGCTTTGGCCACTCGGGTGGGCGGCGACGGTCAGGAATGGCCGTCGCCGCCATTCTTGAAGGCGGAATGTGGAGGGGCGCGGCGTGTCGTGGCCGCGGTTGAGATCGTCCGCGAGGGGCGTGCAGTACTATTGGAGAGTTGCGCCTCGATACCGCTCGTCGATTGCGACGAGGCCACGGGGCCGAAAACGTAGGAGCCCCGCATCCGCAGTCATGGGGACAGGTCGGATGCGGAGCCCCAGTGAGGTCCTGGTATCTGCCGTTTCATATGGTTAGATCCTCGGGCCTCCTCCGTTGGTCCACCGGATCACTTCGATGATGAGCCTGGCCAGGTTCAGGAGAAAGCTCCCGAACTGCCATGCATCCGGTGGCGATGAGCTTGCCTTCCTGCAACGCCTGCTCATCTGGTACCCCCCTTGGTCATTTCCTGATGGAAATGTGAAGGACCGGTCAGGTTCCTGGCGAGAACCCCACCGACGTCGGCCCTAAGCCCCCTTCTGGCCGACCGCGGTCGCTCAACCAGAATGGCCACCAAGGCCCCGACGAGTACGTAGGTGCAGACTACCTGCGAAAACGAAATCAAGGACGTTGCCCGCGCGGCGAGTTGAAATAATCGGACGCGTCTCGGGCGGCACCCTCCGCTGCTGACCGCTATGACCCGACTTTCCGGGGGCCTTTCTGGCGACGGTCTTTGCGGGGCCCGGTAAGGAGGGCTACCGCTGGGGGCAATTCGTGGCGGGGGCGCCGGTCTGGAGGGCGGAGGTGACGAGTTCCTGAACGGCACGGTCGACCAGTTCGTCGGCGTGGCTCACCGTCCGGCCCGGGCAGAACGACTGGATCCTGATATTGGTCGCACCGGCCAGCGGACGCTTCTCGCCGGTCCCCTGGTCGCTGTAGATATGGAAGGCGTCCACGGGGCGAGGGATCGGCGGCCCCTCGTTCAGCCGCCGTATGAAGGTCGAGGTGGGCAGGAGGTCACGGCATCCCTGCGAGAGAACGGCGCACAGGACCCCGAGCCATTCGCCGCGGTGCGGAGTCCCCACGCTGACATAGGTGCTCACCTGGCCTTGGCCGCCCAGGAACTTGAGGTAGTGCCGCGCGGCCAGCCCGCCCATGGAATGCCCGACCAGGCTGACGCGCGATGAGCCGGTCTCTTTCCGCACCTCGGCGACCTTGTCGGCGACCGCCTGCGCGGACTCGGGAATGGGCGCCACGCCTGGGGGCCGACCCGACAGCTGCATGGGAAAGGCCCGGAATCCTTGGGCCCTCAGAGCGACCGTCATCGCGTCCAGTGAAGACTGGTGGGCGTCGATCCCGCCGATCACGACGATCGGATCGGACGGGGACGACCAGGCCGCGCCGGCCACCCCGGAGAGGCTTCCGGCGGCCATCGCCAGGACGAGACCGAGGCGGGCGGTGAAGCCCCTCGCCGGGCGGACGACGTTCGTGGTCCCGTGCATGTATCCGGTTTCTCCCTTAGTTGCCCCGACGTCCCACGACTCCCTGCGGATGGTGACGTATGTGCACGCCCGCGTCGCCGCGCCCTTCGTACTTATAGCCATCGGAACCAAGGAACGCGACTACCTGCCGGGTGTGGTGGCGATCAGTTCCGTATCCGGATGCCGGCCGCGAACGTCGATATTGCCGTTTCTTTCCCTGCAAGCGCTGCCCCCGCCCCTGCGGCCGGGGATACAAATCCAGACCGGCGACTCCGCTGGACGGGCAAATGGGAGGTCCTCGATGGCAGCACGTGCTCCGCGCGTGGCAAAGCTCACCGCAAGTGCCGCGACCGCGACCGCACTTTCGGTGCTCGGGGGCATGGTGCTGGTGGCGGGCCCCGCGGTCGGCGCCGAGAGCCGTTCGGGCCGTGCGCCGACCTGGTGCAAGGCTCCGGGACCGCTCGACTCCAGGGCGCTGCCGTCACGGATCAGCCTGAGCGAGTGCGACCTGCGCGACCGGGTGATCGAGGGACTCAACGGGGCCAGCGTCCAGGTGCCCGCCCGGGGCAGCGACACGTCCGCGGTCACGGCGCATGTCCTTCAGGCGCACGGCGCCTCGGCGTTGTCGGTCCGGATCGACGCGGGCGGTCGGACGCTGACCATCAGCGAGCACTCCCAGAAGCACCTGGACGGTCGGCCGCGGCGGCCGGCCGCTCCCCAGGACGCCTGCCAGGACACCGCGTGGGCCGCTCACGGGCTGGGGTCCTGGCCCAGGGGCTCGACCATTCCGTGGCGGTTCTTCCAGGGCCCTGACATCGACGGCGTGGCCGACGAGCGAGCGGTCGTCACGGCCGGGGTGGAACGTGCGGTCACCGCGACCACCGACTGCAGGCCGGGCGGCCGTTTCACGCCGGCGCCGAACATCCACCACCGGTTCGACGGCACCACCTCGGCGGCGCCCAACACCGACGGGGGGATGTGCACGGCCCGCGACGGGACGAACTCCTTCGGCTGGGTCGACATGGGGAGCGTCGAGCGCGACACGTTGGCCGTCTCCTGCACCTGGCAGTCCTGGCGGGCCACGGTCGAGGGGGACATCGCCCTGCAGAGCCACGGAAAGGCTTGGTGGACGCCTCGCGAACCGCGTTCAGAAGGCGGCACGGCCATTCCGGGGTGCCCGGCGGGGTCCTTCGAGCCGACCTCCGCGGTCGTTCACGAGATGCTTCACGTCCTGGGGCTTCAGCACGTGTCGGGACAGAGCCACGCCGCCCTGACGATGGCGCCCTCCATCAATTCCTGCGACGACCGGGCGGCGACGCTCGGGCTCGGCGACTACCAGGGGCTCATGGAGCTGTACGGCACGGCCGGCGCGTGAAATCGGCCGGGGCATGAAAGAGGGGGTGCCACACCGTGGCACCCCCTCTCAACGTCGCGCTACGTTCAGCCGCCGATGGCGGAACCGTTGGCGCAGCCACCCTCTTCGTGGGTGATGCCCAGCACGTTGTGGACCGCGGCGCCGATGCCGGCGACCTCGATGGACCGGCAGGTCTGGCCGCCGATGATCTGGACGTTGCGGGGGTCGTCCGACGCCATGGCCGGGCCGCCGGTCATGAGCACGCCGCCGACGGCCAGGGTCAGAACGCCCGCAGACACCAGTCGCTTCATCGTCTTGCTCCCTCGTTTGAACTGCAGTCACAGCGAAGTCCGCTACCCCCGACAAGTCGCGGACGGACCCGCAATGACTAACACAGAAGCCCGCGGAGAGAGCTGCGACAAAGAGGCCCTGTGAAGACCTAGCAAGATCATTGCCATGACTTGTGACGACGTACCGGCAAAGCCATGTCGAACCAGGGCGAGAGCATCCAGGGCCGACATCATCGTGATGTCCTTTATGCGCCTCACCGGGGAATCTTCTCGGACGGGGCATGACGATCGGCGTCTTCCAAGTAAGAGGACGCATAACTTAAAGGTCGCGCGCCTGGCGCAGGCCGCTCGCCATTCCTTGATAGGAAATCCATAACCGGTACCAGCGGCGCCGATTGGCGCGGGTGACGGGCCCTCGTTAGTTCCAAGGTGTCAACGCGCCGATCGACATGCGGTTTCGTAGGGAGTGCGACCCGACATGAATGCCCAGGGGACCAGTTCGGTCGTCGCCGCCGACGAGGCCGTGCGGTCGCCGATCGGTACGGCCCCGGTCATGTCGGGCCCCTACCGTGCGGCGGCGCCGCTGCCCGCCCGGCCGCGACTGCGTTCGATGTCCTATCGCACGGTCCAGGGCGCCATCGACGGCACGGCCATGGTCACGGCGGTCAGCACGTTCGGCGGCTCGCTGGCGTGCGCCTCGGCGATGGCGACGACGCTGATCTGCCTGCACGCCGGCGCCGACGTGTACCGGCCGCGCCGGGTCTGGTCCACCAGGCAGCGCCTGGCGCCACTGGCGACCGGGCCCCTCATCCTGCTCGTCTGCGTCAACCTGCCGTTCCTCGGAGACGCGGCCGCCGAGCCGGCGCGCTGGCTCGGGATGGCGCTGATCTACTGCGTGCTCGCCGGGCTCGCCCGCTGTGCGCTGCACACCTCGGTCAGGGTCCATCGCCGCCGGAGAAGCCGCCCGCGCCGCGCGCTGGTCGTCGGCCACGGCGCGGCGATGACGGCGGTCGTCGACCGGCTGCTCGAACACCGCGACATCGGCCTGAACGTGCTCGGGCAGGTGCCGGCCGGCCAGGGCGACGAGCCCGGAGTGGGCAGGCTTCCGGTCCTGGGCGAGCACGTCGACCTGGCGCGCGTCCTCGACGCGTGCAACATCGAGGTCGCGGTGCTGGTGTCCGACGGCCTCGACCGCGAGGCGCTCGACACCGCCGCGCGGCAGTGCGTCGAGGCCCGGCGCGAGACCATCGTGGTGTTGTCGTCCCAGGACCTGGCCCTCCTCGGGCCGGGCACCGCCCGCATGGCGGGCATGCCGTGCCGGCACCTGTTCCCGGGGCTCGAACGTTCCAGCGCGCGCCTGGTCAAGCGGGCTTTCGACGTCGCCGTGGCCGCCACGTTCCTGATCGTCATGGCGCCGTTGATGGGACTCTGCGCGGCGGCCCTGCGGCTTCAGGACGGCCCGGGGGTCCTCTTCCGGCAGACGCGCATCGGGCACCACGGCCGCGAGTTCACCCTGCTGAAGTTCCGGACGCTGAAGCCCACGAACTCCCAGGAGTCCGACACTCGCTGGACGGTGGAGGGGGACGTACGGATCGGGTCCGTCGGGCAGCTGCTGCGCCGCACGTCCCTCGACGAGCTCCCGCAGTTGTGGAACGTGCTGCGCGGAGACATGAGCCTCGTCGGGCCCCGTCCCGAACGGCCCTACTTCGTCCAGCTCTTCTGCACGTCCTATCCCGCGTACGCGCAGCGCCACCGCGTCCCGGTGGGGATGACCGGATGGGCGCAGGTGAACGGCCTGCGCGGCAACACCTCCATCGAGATGCGGGCCCAGTTCGACAACGACTACATCGACACGTGGAGCTTCGGCCGCGACCTGCTGATCATCATGTTGACCGTCCGCGCCATGCTGCTGCGAGACGGGCGGTGAGCGGCGGCCCCGGAAGTGGCGCACCGTCGGCGGCCTCGAGCGCGCCGCCCGCGGCGTCACCCACGTCGGCCGCGGCGTCGCTGAAGGCGCATGTCACCGAGGGGCTGCGGCCGCGGTTGAGCTGGCTGGCGGCGGCGACGGTCCTGTGCGTCTGCGTGCCGCCGGGCCAGGCCCACATCGATTCTTCCGTGCAGGTCACCGCCGGGGACATCGCGGCGGCGGTGCTGGTGGCGTGCGCCGCCCTGGCGGCCCTCTCTCGCGGGCTTCGCCTGCCGCCGAACGTGTTGTGGGTCTTCGGGCCGATGGTGCTCGCCCTGGCCGTCAGCACCCTGTGCGCGCGGGACGTCGTGATGAGCCTGACGGGCTTCGTGCGCGTCCTGGAGATCTTCCTGCTGGTGCCGGCCGCCGTCATGCTCACCCTCCGGCGGCGGCGCGATTCCATGATCATTCTAGGTGCCGTCGCGCTGGCCGGGCTGCTCCAGGCCGGGATCGGCATCTGGCAGGTCGTGACCCACACGGGCGCGTCCTTCGCCGGGCGCAACACCCGCGCCGTGGGCACGTTCGGGGCCGTCGACGTCATGGCCATGGCCACCGTGGTCGGGTACTCGCTGATCATCGTGCTCGCCGTGATCCTGACCTGTTCCGACCGGCGGGTGCGGCTGGCGATGGTGCCGGCCGCGGCCGTCCTGGGGGTCGCGCTGGGGCTGGCGCTGAGCCGCGGCAGCTGGCTCGCCGTCACCGCCGGAGTCGCCGTCATGCTGGCGTTGTGGTCGCGGAAACTGGCGCTGCGCGCGGCGGTCGGCGCGGTCGCGGTGGCGATCGTGGTCGTCGGCGGGTTCGGCTGGCAGTCCTCGGTGCTGGGCGAACGAGCCCAGTCGATCACCGCGTCGTTCACCCAGCCCGACCAGTCCGTGGGCGACCGCTTCAGCCTGTGGACGACGGCGTTCGGCATCTGGCAGGACAACCCGGTCACCGGCGTGGGCGCCAAGGGCTTTCCCGCCCACCGTGACGGATATGCCCCCATGGGCCTGTCCTCCGGCAGCGAGACCGAGGACCCCCAGAACGGCTACCTGCGCCAGCCGCTGCTGTCCCCGCACAACCAGTACCTGCTGATCCTGGCGGAGCAGGGTCTGGCCGGGGTGATCGGGTTCGTGATCCTGCTCGGCGGCCTGGTGGTGGGCCTGGCCCGGCGGCGGCGCGCCGATCTGGCGTGGCTGGTCGCGGCCGGGTTCATGACCACGAGCCTCACCGCCTTCGCGTACGGCGACCTGGGCGGGCCCACCTGCGTCCTGACCGCCGTCATGATCGGGATGGTCGCCGCCGCGGCGCTCTCCGGCCCTGCGGAGCGGCACCCGCTCCAGCCGTCCGGACGCCGGTCACGTGGACGCCGGTCGTACGGACGTCCCGACGGCGGCGGCTCCGAACGGCCCCTCGTGCCCGGCCCCCGGCGTTCCGCCGTCCGGGCCCTCCCACCCGGCGGTCCGGCCTGATGTCGACGACCCTGACCCACCGGCTCCGCCGCAAGTCGTCGATCGGCTGGGCGGCCGCGACCACGGCCGTGCTGGTGTGCGCCGGCACCGGCATGGGGTTCGTCCGCGACCTGGTCATGGCGCATCTCTTCGGCGCGAGCAGCAGCACGGACGCCTTCCTGGTCGCCTGGACGGTGCCGGAGACCATGTCGCCGCTGCTCATCGAGGACGCCATGGCGTTGATCATGGTGCCGATCGTGGCGCGGCGGCTGCGGCACCGGGACGGTGTCCGCCCGCTGGTCGCCACGGCGCTGCCCCGGCTGGCGGCGGCGCTCGCGGCGGCCATGCTGCTGGTGATCCTCGCCGCGCCGCTCCTGGTCGAGGCCATCGCGCCCGGTCTGGAGGACGCGGCCCCGGCCGTGACGTGCGTGCGCATCGCCGCCGTGACCATCCTCTGCTTCGGGATCACCGGCTTCATGAGCGCGACGTTGCGCGCCCACCACGTCTTCGCCCAGCCCGCGGCGATCTACCTCGCCTACAACGTGGGAATCCTGACGGCGATCGCGGCGCTCGCCGCGCCGCTGGGCGTCGTCAGCGCCGCGGTCGGGGTCGCCTGCGGCAGCGTCCTGATGGTGGCCGTGCAGGCCCCCGCGTTCTTCAGGGCGATCCGCACCCCGCCGGACCACGCGTCCCCGGCCGTCCTCGACCAGGCCCCGGCGCACGCCGTCGCGCTCAGCGGCATCATCCCCGTCGTCACCTACACGCTGACCCGGCAGACGCAGACCCTCACCGAACGTTTCCTCGGCTCCAACCTGGCGGCGGGGGCGATCTCGCACCTCAACTACGCGCAGAAGGTCGCCCAGGTGCCGATGATGTTGTCGCTGCTCATCGTCACCGTGACGTTCCCCCGGCTGGCGCGGGCCACCGCCGACGGCGACACCCGGCAGATCCGCGGCCGGATCGAGGCCGACCTCGTCATCGTCGGCGCGATCGTCCTGGCCGCGACCGCGTACCTGATCGGATGCGCCGACCAGATCGTCGCCGTGCTGTTCGAGCACGGCCGGTTCTCGGCGGACGACACCGCCAGCACGGCGACGCTCCTGCGCATCTACTGCCTCGGGTTGTGGGGTCAGGCGACGCTCGGGGTGTGCGCCCGCGCGTACTTCTCGCAGAGCCGCCCGCTGTGGCGGCCGGCGCTGGCGGTGGCGGTGAGCCCGGCAGTGACGATCGGCGTGGGCACGATGTGGACGGACACCGCCGGCGCCGCCGCGCTGGCCGCCGCCAACGCGCTCGGCATCACCCTGGCCGCGGCCCTGCTCGTGCTCGGCCTGCGCACCGACGTCGTCCGCATCTCGCTGCGCCTGGTCATGACCGACCTGACCAAGCTGGCGGCGGCTGCCCTCCTCGCCGCCGCCTCGACCGCGTTCGTCACCGGCACGCTCCTGGCCGCGCGGGCGCCGCTTCCGGGGCTCGTCGTCAACGCGGCGGTGGTGGCCGCGGCGTTCGCCGCCGTGCTGACCGTCACCGGGCCGTCGCGATCCCCGCTGAGCAACCTCCGCGCGCTGCGGCGCGGCCCGTCCAGCTGAGCCGCCGCCGGACCCGACCGACCCGACCGACTCCATCCGCCGACCCGACCGACCGATTCCACCCGACCGACTCCACCCGACCGACTCCACCCGACCGACTCCATCTGACCGATCCGAACGATCCGCCGAGGACCCGATGACGACCGAACAGACGATGCCGCTGATCCTCATGTACCACTCCGTGGATCACCGCGTCGCGGACCCGCACCTCATCACCGTGTCGCCGCGCCGCTTCGAACGGCAGATGCGGTGGCTCAGGCGCAAGAACCTGCGCGGGGTGAGCATGGCGACGCTCCTGCGCGCCCGGCAGGACGGTCAGGCCCGCGGGCTCGTCGGCCTCACCTTCGACGACGGCTACGCCGACTTCTTCTCGCGGGCCGTGCCCGTCCTGGTCCGGTACGGATTCGGCGCGACCGTCTTCGTGGTCACCGAGCGCATCGGCGCCACCAACGCCTGGGACGAGGGCCCCTCCAAGCCGCTGATGCACGAGGAGCAGATCCGGGCCGTCGCGCGCTGCGGCATGGAGGTCGCCTCGCACGGCGCCCAGCACCGGTCCCTGCCGACGCTGAACGACCATGACCTGCACCACGAGCTGAAGCAGAGCCGCGCGACCCTGGAGAACCTGCTGGACCGGCCGGTCCCCGGGTTCGCCTACCCGTACGGGCACGTCAGCCCGCGCGAGATCACCGCGGTGCGGGACGCCGGCTACGACTACGGCTGCGCCATCTGGGGCGACCACCCGGAGGTCCACGCCCTGCCCCGCACCTACGTGGGAGAACGCGACGCGTACCTCCGGTTGCAGGCCAAGACCGCCCGGCATCACTGGCGATGGAACCTGCGCCGATGACCAAGGTCCTTCACGTCATCACCGGATGGGAGCGCGGCGGGGCCGAACAGCAGCTCCTGCTGCTCGTCCGGCACCTGCCCGTCCAGTGCGAGATCGCCGTCCTCACCGGAACCGGCGCGCTCACACCGGCGGCGGAGGCGGCCGGAATCCGGGTGCACCACATCGGCATGCGCGGCAACACCGACCCGCGGGCGGTGCCCCGGCTCGCCCGCCTCATGCGCCGCGGCGGCTACGACGTCGTCCACACCCACCTCTACCGGGCCTGCGTCCACGGCCGGGTGGCCGCTCGCATGGCCGGGATCAAGAGGATCGTCGCCACCGAGCACTCGCTGGGGGACGGCCATCTCGAAGGGCGTCCCACCACCACCGCCGTACGCCTGCTCTACCGCGCGACCGAACGGCTGGGCGAGGCCACCATCGCCGTCTCGCCCACCGTGGCCGGCCGCCTCCGGGACTGGGGGGTCGCGGACGACCGCCTGCTGACCCTGCCCAACGGCATCGACGCCCCCGAGTTCTCGTACGATCCGCGGCTGCGCGCAGGCGCCCGCGCCGGACTGGGGATCGGCGCGGACGAGTTCGTGGTGGGGTCGGTGGGGCGGCTGGTGCCCACCAAGCGGCTCGATCTGCTGATCCGCGGCCTGCCGCGCCTCGACCACGTCCGGCTGCTGCTGGTCGGGACCGGGCCGGAGCACGCCCGCCTGGGGAAACTGGCCGCCGAGGTCGGCGTCGCCGATCGGGTGATCCTGACCGGGGACCGCGCCGACGTTCCGGCGTTGCTCTCGGCCATGGACCTCTACGCGGCGCCGTCCGCCCAGGAGACCTTCGGGTTGAGCGTGGTGGAGGCGCTGGCCAGCGGCCTGCCCGCCCTCTACTGCGTCTGCCCCGCGGTGGACGACCTCCCGCACGACGCCGCCCCGCACGCCCGGCGCCTCCCGCCCCTGGAGGCGGAGTGGCGCGCCGCGATCCAGGACGCCGCCCTGCGCCCCGGCCCGCGCCTGCGCCCGCCACCCGCTGTGGCGCACTACGCCATCTCCCGGCAGATCCAGCCGCTGCTCCGGCTCTACCGGCACGGAATCGCAGCCGTCGGCGCACTGCCACCATCCAGCGCTCCCTCAACGTGAAAGGACTGCAGATGCCGCACCATCACCGTCCCACCCCGCGCTCGTCGTTCCTCCGGGCCGGGATTCTGGCCGCGATCGTCCTGATCGGCCTGCTCGGCGGCCTCGGATACGGGGCGCTCCGTCCGGCCGCGTACTCCGCCGACGCGCACGTGCTGGTCACCGCCCCGGCCAGCGAAGGTCCCATCGCGACCAGCTTCGCGCAGGCGTACGGCCGCCTGGCCACCCTGCCGGAGACGCTCGCGCTGGCGTCCCCGCCGCTGCCGGCCGCGTCGCTGGACAACGCCCGCAAGCACCTTCAGGTCTCCACCTCTCCCGACGCCCCGCTGATCCGCCTCACCGGATCGGGGCGGACGCCCGGCCAGGCGGCGCGGTTCGCCAACGCGGCCGCGACCGCGCTCATGCAGTACGGCAACGTGCACCGCGGCGACACCGGCGTCCGCGTCGTCATGATGAACAGGGCGGCGCCGCCCCGGCTCCCCTCCGGCCCGGGCACCGCGCTCACCGCGCTGGTCGGCGCCGCGGCCGGCACCCTGCTCGCCCTGCTGGTCATCGCCACCGGCTGGGACCGCCGCTGGCACGAGTACCTGCGGTCGGCCGTCGGTTCCCGCTTCCAGAACGACCCGGAGCAGGCCGAGGGCAAGGCCGCATCGGCGTCCCGCACGAAGGCGCCGCGCCCGCGACGCGGCGCGGAGACCGCCCCGGCGGACGTGAAGGCGAAGAAGACGGCGGCGGCGGCGAAGAAGAAGACGGCGGCCAAGCCGGCAGCGGACGAGCCGACGGCAAACAGAACGGCGGCGGACAGGACGGCAGCGGCCAAGCCGACCGCGGACGAGGCCGCCGGGGACGATGCGGCCGGGTCGCCCGAGTCCGATCGGCGCGAGCCCTCCCAGGCGGCGACCAAATGACCGTTCCCCCTGCCCCGGCGCGAGCCGCGGACACCATCGCCTGGACGAGCGAGATCCGCCGCGACGACCACGCGCTGAACGACCTGGCCGTGCACCTTCGCGACCTCTACACGCGCAGTCCCGCCGCGACGCCGTTCCAGTCTCCGGGCTGGTTCACGGCGTGGTGGTCCCAGTACGGACGGCCCGGCGCGCTCAGGCTGGCGCTGGTCTGGCGTGGAGAGACGCTGGTGGCCGCGGCGCCGCTGGCCCTCGTCCGGCGCGGCCCGATGCCGGTCCTCATGCCGCTGGCCGGCCCGATCAGCGACTTCACCGACGTCCTGGTGGACGAGGCCCACGCCGACGAGGCGCTCTCGCGTCTCGCCGCGACGTTGCAGGCCGAGCCGGGCTGGTCGGCGCTCGACTTCAGCCAGGCACGGCCGGGATCGGCGGCCCACCGGCTGGCCGGGTGCTGGCCGCGCCGCACCTGGATCACCTCGGCGGCGGTCTGCCTGGAACTGCCGGGGGACCCGATCTCCGCGGTGCTCGCTCAGCTCCCGGGGCGTGCCGCGGGCAAACTCCGCAGCAAGCTCCGCAAGATCGACAAGAGCGGGATCACGGTATCGCCGGTCCCGGCCGCGGAGGCCGACCAGGCCGTCAAGGACCTCCTGGCCCTGCACACCCTCCAGTGGCAGGGGCGCGGCATCAACCCGGAGCACACCCGCGACCGGTTCAGCCGCCATCTCGCGGCGGCCTGCACGGACATGATCCGGCACGACGAAGCCGTGATCTTCCAGTACCGGGACGCCGGCGGCCGGTTGCTGGCCAGCGACCTCCTGCTGGTCGGCCGCACCCTGGCGGGCGCCTACCTCTACGGATGCCTGCCCGACCTGCGCGCGTCCGTCGACGTCACGCTGATGTTGTTGCGGCAGGACCTGGGCTACGCCCATGACCGCGGCCTGCCCGTCTTCAGCCTGCTGCGGGGGGACGAGGCCTACAAGTCGAAGTGGCGCCCCACCACCGTGACCAACCAGCGGCTGATCCTGGCCCGGAACGGCCAGGCGCTGCCGTACGCCACCGCCGTCCGCGGCCGAGCACTCCTCTCCCGGCTCAAGCACCGCCTGCCGGACCGTCAGGCCACCGCCCAACCGCAGCCATCAGCCCAGGAGTCGGGTCAGGCGGGTCAGGCGCACGTTCCCGAACGTTCCGCATGATGGGTGGAGGCGGGCTCGGCAGCCAGTCCCGCGGTTCGCTTCATGAGGGCCAGGAGCAGAGGCGGGAGCGGGCGCCGCGCGTGCTGCACGTCGCGCAGCCCACGACCGGCGGCGTCGCCGTCTACGTGGCCCAGGCGGCCGCCGACCAGCGGCGGCGTGGCTGGGACGTCGCGGTGGCGTGCCCGGACCCGAGTCCGCTGGCCGAGCGGCTCTCGGCGGGCGGCGTGCCCGTCATCGGCTGGAGCGCGGGGCGTTCGCCGAATGCCCGGACGCCGGCCGAGGCACGCCGGCTGCGGCGGATCGTGAACGGGTTCGCGCCCGATGTCGTTCACCTGCATTCGGCCAAGGCCGGCCTGGCCGGTCGCCTGGCGGGCGGCGGACGTGAACGGCCGCATGGGCTCATCTTCCAGCCGCACGGCTGGTCGTGGCTGGCGGGAGGCTCCCTGCTCGCCCGGATCAGCAAGATCTGGGAGAGGGCGGCGGCGGCACGGTGCGATGCCCTGGTGTGCGTCGGGGAGGGCGAACTCGAGCAGGGGCGCGACGCCGGCGTGCGAGGCCGCCTTCTCGTCGTGCGCAACGGGGTGGACCTGGACCGGTTCCGCGCCGCCGACGGCGCGGCGCGCCAGGCCGCCAGGCGGGCGCTGGGCGTTCCGGCCGATACGGCCCTTGCCGTGTGCCTGGGCCGGCACAGCCGCCAGAAGGGACAGGACGTCCTGCTGGAGGCCTGGCCGGCGGTCAGCGCCCGATGCCCGCGCGCCCGCCTGGCGCTGGTCGGCGACGCGGACGGCAACGGCCGGGGCGGCGCGGCGGCACGTCCGCTGAACGACACCATCGCGACCTTCCCGGCCACCGACGACCCCAGGCCCTGGTTGGCGGCGGCCGATGTCGTGGTCATGCCCTCGCGGTGGGAGGGCCTGCCGCTGGTGGCCCTGGAGGCCCTGGCCACGGGCCGGAGCGTGGTGGGGACGCGCATCCCCGGCCTGACCGAGGTCGTGCCCGCGGGCGCCGGCCGGCTGGTACCGGCCGGCGCGCCTCAGCCGCTCGCCGACGCCGTCGCCGAACGGCTGCTCGACCCCGGCCTGGCCGACGCCGAGGGCGCCGAGGCCGCACGGCTGGCCGCGGCCTTCGACCTCACCGGCACCCTCGAACGGCTCGCCGCGCTCACGGCCACGGTAGCCAGTCGATCGAGCGCGACGGCGACGCCTTAGGCGTCACGGTCGGCGCCGGAACGCTCGGGCTCGGCGACGGGCAGGCGGGGACCAGGTCTCCCGCGGTGAGCGGGACCGGAGTCGCGCTCGCCGTCACGGAAGGCGCCGGCGTCCTCGGGGCGGGAGTGGCCGCGGACCCCGCCGAAGCCCATCCGGTGCTGTCGGAATCCGAGGCCGTCCATCCCGTGCCGTCCGAGCCCGAGGCCTTCCAGCCCGAGGTGTCGGAGCCCGAGGCCGTCCATCCGGTCGTGCCGGAGTCCGAGGCGCTGACCTCTGCCGGAGAAGGAGCCGGGGTCAGCTGAGGAGCCGGGCTGAGCACCGGCGGCGTGGACGACGGCACCGTCTGCGGAACGACCGGTGCCGGTGGTGCGGACGTCGGCGCGGCCAGTGTCGGCGCGGCCGGAGTCGGCGGCACCGTCGGAGTCGGGCTCGGAGTCGTGGCCGGCGCCGGCGTGACGGTCGGCGTCGGCGTCGGCGTCGGCGTCGTGGACGGAGTCGGAGACGCGGTGGAGCTCGGCGTCGGGGTCGGGGTCGGGGTCGGGTCGACCTTCGCGGGCGGCGTCGTGGACGGGACCGGCGGCGAGGTGGAGACGCTCGGAGCCGGAGTCGTGCAGGTGGGACTGGGCGTGGGAGTCGTCGTCTCGCCGGAACGGCCGCCGAACAACCTCCGGAAGGCACGCGACGACCGGGGGTTGTCCTTGCACCGCCAGACGCCGTGGGGACAGTAGTCGGTGACCGTCTGGTAGAGGACGTTGTGCGACATCATCCAGTCGTACATGCCCTCCACATAATCCGGGTTATCCGAATTGCGAAAGAGGCCCCATTCAGGAAAGGAGAGCGGTTTGCGGCGCGCGGCCGCGAAGTCCGCCTGGGCCTTCAATCCGTAGGGCTCGTTGATGAAATACGAGAACGACTTCCCGGCGGGCTGGTCGTAGCTGTCCGAACCGATGATGTCCACGACGTCGTCACCGGGGTAACAGTCGGTCCACGGCACGGCGTCGCGGCCGCGGCTCGCGGTGAAGTCGAACTGGAACCTGGCCCCGGTCACCGATCGCATGGTCGTGACGATCCGGCGCCAATAGATCTTCCACATGGCCGGATTGGGGCCACATCGGCCGCTGTAGGTGGTCCCGTTCATCTCCCAGCCGGGAACGATGATCGAATCCGGCACTCCGGCCTTCACCAGACGCTCGGCGAGCCGTTCGAAGTGTTTGTCGAAGGCCCCGGCCGCCCCTCCGCGCAGGAGGGACGAGACGACGGCGTCGGGCAGGCCGGCCTCGTTCATGCCGACCATGGGGACGTTGATGACGAGCAGGCGCGAGGGGTCCTGCGCGCGCCAGCGCGCCCAGGGATCGATGATCTCAGGGGGGCCTTCGATGCCGACCCAGTCCTCACCCGGCAGGTAGGTGTGCCCGACCTTGACAGTGGTCCCGAGCCATTCTTGGAAATCGGGTATTCGCGCGACGCCCTCGGCGCCCGATCCCAGGAATGCGCCCAGCGGCGGGGCCACGGGCGCGTGACTCGCCCGCTTCAGAACGTGGACGTCCGCGAGCAGCAGCGCGCAGATCGATATGAGTCCAAAAATCGATGCACTGACAACACCACTTTTAAGGAAATTCGCGGGCCGCCGCTTTCGACGTCGATAGAATCGCCTCGACAAATGGTTGATGTCGTCATCCGTCATCCGCATGGTATGCCCGGCCCACGACACCTCGAACAGGCCCACCCCACGATGGGCGATGTTTTGCCTGTCCTTGAAGGCGTGACACGCAGAAATAGGAGAATTATCCGGATGTCCCATGTTGCGTGACTCTCGACAATTTATCGAGCCGGAACTGGACAGTCGGCTCCCTGTCTTGTTGCTGCGCACCAACCGCTACCCCCTGCACCACGGGACCCTGGCCGCCGTCCGGTCCCTGGGGCGGGCGGGCGTCGAGGTCCACGCGATCCTCGAGCGGGACGCCGTACCGGCGGGCCGGTCCAGGTACCTGCACCGCCGCCACGACTGGGGCCCGCTGCCCCACCAGGGCACCGCCCTGACCGGGCATCTGGAGGACGTCGCCACGAGGATCGGCCGGCCCGCCCTGCTGATCCCGCTCGACGACGCGGGCGCGATCTACATCGCCGAGAACGCCGCCGCGCTCAGGTCCGCGTTCGTCTTCCCCGCCCAGTCCCCCGACACCCCCCGCATGGTCGCCGACAAGGCGTCCCTGATGCGGAGCGCCGAACGGCACGGCATCGCGACCCCGGCGAGCCGGACCCCCACCACCGACACCGAGGTCGGCGACGCCGTCGCCGAGCTCGAGCTCCCCCTCATCGCCAAATGGGCCCGGCCCTGGCGGCTCCCGGCCGGCCGGCGCAGCACCACGATGGTGACCACCCGGCAGCAGCTCGAGGAGTTGCTGACCGGCTCCCGCGAACCGCTCACCCAGGCGGCGGGCCCCCTGATCCTGCAACGCCGCATCTCGCCCGAGGGCGGCGACTGGTTCTTCCAGGGCTACTTCGACGCGTCCTCGACGTGCCTGTTCGGCGGCACGGGCCGCAAGCACGTCGCGCGGCCCGTCCACGCCGGCCACACCGTGGCCGGCGAATGGGTCCTCAACCCCCAGCTCGAGCAGGTGGCGCACCGCATCGTCCGGAGCCTCGGCTACACCGGCCTGGTCGACCTGGACTTCCGCTTCGACAACGAGTCCGGCACCTACCAGCTCCTGGACTTCAACCCGCGCCTCGGGGCGCAGTTCCGCATCTTCCACGACCGCCAGCACCTCGACCTCGTCCGGGCGCTGCACCTGCACCAGTCCGGGCAGCACGTCCCCCGGCCGCAGCCCGCCCCCGGCCGGACGCTGATCGTGGAGAACCAGTACCTGCAGCACACGGTCACGTCCCTCGCGCACCCGCTCAGGGCCCGCCGGCCCGCCGAACTGGCGTGGTGGGCCGCCGACGATCCTCGGCCCTTCCTGTCCATGGGACGGCACACCCTGGCCAAAGCACTCGGGAAGGGCGTTCGTGCCAGGAACGCCCTGACCGGAAGCGGGCGCCGAGGACGCCGCTGACACCCGCCGCCGGGACCTGCCGCGGTGTCACCTACGGCTGATCACCGTTCCGAAGGCGACCGAAGGTCCACCGCATCTCAGGAAAGGAACACCGTGCACGAATCGATCATCGACACGCTGGTCGTCGGGGCGGGACCGTACGGCCTGTCCGTCGCGGCGCACGCCCAGGGCCACGGGCTCAGCGTGCGCATCATCGGAACGCCGATGGACTTCTGGCAGAACAACATGCCCGAGGGCATGTTGCTGAAGTCCGAGCCCTTCGCCTCCAACCTCAGCGCCCCCGCACCGGGCGGCGCCTTCACCGACCGTCACCCGGGCTGGCCGATGGGCCGTCCCATCCCCCTGGAGGAGTTCGTCTCCTACGGCCGGTGGTTCGCCGAGCGCCTGGTGGTCCAGGCCGAGCCCGTCCTCGTCGAGCACGTCCGCGCGGCGCGACCCGGCTACGTCGTGACCCTGAGCACCGGCGAGGAGGTGCACGCCAGGACGGTCGTCGTCACCATCGGCGTCCGCCAGTTCGCCCACGTGCCCGACCTGCTGGCCGACCTGCCCGCCGACCTGGTCACGCACAGCGTCGAACACCGCGACCTCACCCGTTTCGCCGACCGTGACGTCACGGTCGTCGGGGCCGGCCAGTCCGCGCTGGAGACCGCGGCCCTGCTGGCCGAGGCCGGTGCGCGCCCGACCGTTCTCGCCCGGACTCCGCATCTGGCGTGGAACTCCGTCCCTCACGTCGACCCGCACTGGACGAGCACGTTGCTGCGCGGCCCGCAGTCGGGCCTGGGACGCGGCTGGCGCACCTGGATGTGGTCCGAGCACCCGTCGAGCACCCGCGTTCTGCCCAACCGCACGCGGCAGCGCATCGTCCGCACCACCATGGGCCCGGCCGGTTCGTGGTGGCTGAGGGACCGGATCGACGTGCCCGCCACCATTTGCCTGGGTGAACGCGTCGTCGAGGCCAAGCCGTCCGGCGACCGCCTCCAGGTGTGCACGATCGACGCCAACGGTGTCGTGCAACTCCGCCAGACCGACCACCTGATCGCCGCCACCGGCTACGTTCCCGACCTCGACAAGATCACCATGCTGGACCGGGAACTGCGGCAGAGCCTGCGGCTGCGGCACCGTTCGCCCGCGTTGTCACGCCACTTCGAGAGCTCGCTGCCCGGCCTGTACTTCGCCGGCCTCACGGCGGCGGCGAGCTTCGGGCCGGTGATGCGCTTCGTCCACGGAAGCTCTTTCGCGGCCCGCCGTATCGCCCACCACCTGGCCGCCCACCGCGTCGTGAGCTCTCCCGACCTGCGCGTGGCGGAAAAGGTCTGATCCGCCGTGCGTGAGCGCACGGCCCGGGTACGAGCCCCGGCCGTGCGCTCACGCACGTACGGGGCCTGCGCGCCCCCTACCCACGCGGGTACAGGGGCGGCTGTCGCGAAGAGATAGGTACCTCTATAGGGAGGTCCACCGATGCGGCGGCGGCCCTTGGCCGACCAGACTAGGTAACCGCCGGACGGGCATCGGACCGCCTCTTCATAGCGGAGAAGCGCCGCGTGCTTCCGCGGGCCGCTACCCCGGAAGGCGACCACTGAAGTTCCCGTGTGGGCCGACGGTTCGGCGGCAGGAGCCTGGGAGGGGAGGCTCCAGTCGCCGGCTGCGGTACCCCGCCAGGTGGGTGGTGGGGGCCGGACCGGGCGGCCGGGCACCGTTGTGGGCCCGGCCGCCCCGTGGCCGGCACGCGCGTGCCGGCGGACCGAGACGTCAGCCGGCGCTCGGCCGCGGACGGTCCTTCCGACGCGACGACCGGTCGCCCTTCGCGGTGACGTTCTGACCGCTGTCGTCGACCTCGATGCGCTCCTTGCGGACCTTGCCGCCGACCTGCTCCTGCTCGGTCACGACCTCGGTCTCCAGGCGGACCTGCTCCACCGGAACGACCTCGGTGTCGACGACGGCGCGTTCGGCGTGCAGGGTCACCTCCCGCTCCTCCTCACCGATCCGCCCGGTCGTCCGGTCGCGGTCCGCGGCGCTGACCGGCTCGCGGACCACGCGGACCTCCTCGTGCGAGACCGGGACGCTGACCTGCTGCTGCTCGGTGACGACCACCTTGCGCAGGCGGACGTGGCCCGTCTCCGTCTGCTCCTTGCCGACCTTGAGCCGCTCCTCGGAACGCACCATGGGCCGCTGGTCGGGCGAGCCGCGGTCCGCCGAGGCGCGGTCCGCCGAGGCGCGGTCGGACCGGCCCTGGCCGGGGCGGGCCCGCACGTCGGCGGACGAGGACGCCTGCGCCTCCCGGCGGTTCGGGACGTCCTGCTGCCGCGGGTCCGCGGCGAGGCCGTAGTGCTGGTAGAGGGCCTCCTGCTGGCGCTCGTCGATGTGGCCGTCCTCGGGCTCCACCCGGGGCGCGTCCTTGACGTTGTCCTTGCTCACCGGGACCTGGAGCTGGTCCTCCGCCAGCGGCCGGGAGCCCTGGAGCGGCACGAAGCTCTCCTTGTGCCCGAAGAGCCCGGTGTGCACCGTCGCCCAGGCCGGGTTTCCCGTGCGGTCGTCGACCCAGACCTGTTTGATCGTGCCGACCTTGTTGCCGTCGGCGTCGACGACGGTCTGCCCGTGTAGCTGTTCGAGCCCGCCCATGTCAGCCATGGGAGTCCCCTCTCATCCGGTCGCCTCATCGCTCACCAAGGCCACTACCCAGACGACTCGGGTGAATACTGAGAGTTAGCGACATTTGAGGTGGATTTGGGGTACCGGACGGCACCGCCTCACCCCTGCGGCCGCCCCGGAGAGCGCGGCTGGGACGGGGGAACGGGGGCCTGGGGCTGGTCCGCCTCCTGGCTTTCGGCGACCTGACCCGCCGCCGGGCCGGACATGGCGATGAGCATGGCCAGCATCTTGTCCTGATCGTGAGAGATCTTGTCGAGCCGGGTCCAGGTCTGGTTGAGCATCAGGACGATGATCAGCAGGATGACCACGGCGAGCAGGAAGATGGTGCCGCGTTCGGGGATGAAGCCGGCGGCCAGGTCGGCGACCAGCACGACCGCCCCGAGGATCACCAGAACCAGCAGGACGTGGCTCCACATCTTGGATTCCATCGACCTGTAGTGGTCGTGCAGGTCCGCCGCCGGCCGGTACTCGACCTGGAATCGATCGGACATGACCATCACTCCTTTATCCCGAAGGACAACACAGCCCGAAATCAGCTATCAGATGCCCTCGATTACAAGGAGTAAACAGTCATCACAGACAGGTACCGCATACCTGATCTCGTCCACAGGGTCCGGCGAGACCCCGCCGAGGGTCGGCCATGGGGGCGGACATGCCGAGGACGCCCGCCCCATCGACAGATGAAGGACGGACGTCCTCGACGCCCCCGTTGCCGTCTCACGCTGATGACACATGCACGACGTGTCCCGCGCGAGGCGAATCAGATGACCCCGCGCCCCCGTTGCCGCGCGCTGCAAGCTATCAGCAACTCATCGTGAATGTGTGATGATCGTGAGTAATCGAGATCTCGGCCCGCCGTCCGCGCCGCGGACCGGCGGGCGGCGGACACCTCGTGCCATCAGCGTGGCAGTGAGCACCCGCCGCCCCTCGGCGGGACAGACGAGAAATTGCACATCACTCTCACCGACTACATTCGTACCCATTTTCGCGGGACGCTCACCGGGGGGCAGGCAAAGAGGGCCACAAATCCGATGGACGGCGGCACGGGCGGCTCGCCGATCGAGACGCCGGGATTCAAGTCCGACAACCGGCGGCAAAGCCGCCTATCGGCCCACTTGACCGCCCCCGCCCCGGCCCCCGTCCGACGGATTCAGATGACACCTTTCGATAATCTCGCCGATGGCCGCCAATCCGCAGCAAGGAATGATCTTTTGTACATTCCCAAGCGAAGCGCGCCACCATCGCCATTAGCCGACCGGCCGGTTATCGTCATGGGTTCGCTCTTGCGTCCGAAGCCGAAAGGAAAGCATGCCGGTAATGGCGTCCACAGCGAAACGCGTCGGGGGTGCCGCGCTGGCGTTCGCCCTGTGCGTCAGCGTGGGGGCGTGCCTCGGACAGCAGGATCACTCGATGACGCGATCACCGGAGCCGTTCCCGGAAAAGGCTCCGGCAAGCGAAGAGGCCGCGGGAGGCGCTCCGGGCCATCGAGCCCCTCCCGCCCCTCTGCGGCTGCCGGGGAACGGACACCGCGTGCTGGTGGAGAGGTTCGGCGAGCCCGGCCTCGGCCCTCCGGGCCGGTGGGGCTGGAAGACCGGGGCGTACCCCGGCTGCGTGAGCAACCCCCGGGACCACAAGCTGGACCGGCTGTCGGCGCGGGCGCTGGCCACGTCATCCGGCGTCATGACCATCACGGCGAGGCCACAGGGCGATGGCGGCTGGCGGACCGGCCTGCTGACGACCGGTGACTCCTGCGGCTCGGGGGGTTCGGGCTTCGAGGTCCGTACGGGCGACGTGCTCGGCGCCCGGGTCCGCCTCCCCGACGTCGGGACCGGCGCCTGGCCGGGCATCTGGACCTGGCGGGAGGGGGGCAACGAGATCGACCTGTTCGAGTGGCACGCCGACAGGCCCGACACGCTGGAGTTCGTCAACCACGTCAGGGGCACCGGAACGTTCTGGACGTCACCGCTCGTCGACCGGGGCGCCTGGCTCGACATCGCGGTGCGGATCGGAGCCTCGCGGCTGACCTGGTACGCGGGAAGGCCTGCCCGGCCTCTCGCGGCCGTTCACCATGAAGACCGTGGGGTGGGGCCGGGGTTCCGGGCCCATCTGGTGGCCAGCCTGTCGGTCGACGACGGGCGCCTGCACCGGGAGCCCGCACCCGGGGAGTCGTTCTCTTTCCAGATCGCGTCCATCCAGGTGTCCCGCCCGTCGGGCGCCCGGCCGCTCGGGCACTCGACGGGCGGTACACGCTGATCGTCGACGATCCGGCCTCACAGACCGGTCAGCGGTGAGGCCATCTCTCCCACGACCACGAGCCGGTGCGTGTCCGACCCCTTCGGGTGGCAGGTGATCAGGGAGAGGTACCTGCCGTCCGGACTCGCTCCCGGTTTGAAGGGGACCGGTTCCAGGACGGAGGTCTGCCGCGGGGTGATGATGTGAACGCTGCGCACTCGGTAGCGCAGCGAACGTCCTTCGGCCCGCAGATCGAGCGGGTCGCCCGCGGACAGCCGGCCGAGGCGCCGGAAGGGCGCCGGGCCTGTCGTGCGGTGTCCGAGCAGCACCGTGTTGCCCCACCGACCGGGAGCCGCGGTGCGGGGGAAGTGCCCCACGCCGCGCTCGAGGTCGGAGCGGCCGACGCCCTCCCACACCGGCTCGTTCAGACCGATCTTGGGAATGGCCAGCGTGGCGATGGGTGGCGGCGCGTGTTCACGTCCGCCCTGGATGCCACGCGGGCCGGCCTCCGCCGACGGGTTGTACGAGGCGCTCAAGGCGATCACCATGAGCAGCGCGGCCGCGTAGGAGCGCAGCGGGATCGCCTTGATGGAGAGTGTGGAGATCTTGCGGATCATCGAGGTGTCACTCCGAACGGTGAGCCGTACGGTCGTCCACGGGAAGGGGCGGCGTTCCGAGATCCGCCGCCCCTCTCCGTGAGATCGGGTGCCTCGCCCTGGTGCTCTGCAGCGCGACCGGGGCGTGGCGCGTCTCGTGCGCTCAGCGCGGGATCGGTGCGCTCAGCGCGGGATCGGTGCGCTCAGCGCAGGACCGGGTTGCCGGCCACCGCGACGGGCAGGCCCTGGAGCATCTCCAGGCCCGGCTTGAAGGTGTCGGCGTCCTGCTCCGTCGGGACGGGCAGGCCGATGCTGCGGACCAGGTCGGTCACCGCCTGCCGCGCGGGCGGGAGCGGGACGTCCTTGCCGGCCGCGGACGGAGCGGCGATCCGCTGGGTCGACGGCAGCGACTGCGGCTTGTCGGCCGTGCGCTGGGTCGACGGCAGCACGCTGTGGCCGATGTTGGAGACCGTCGCGGTGGCCTGGCACTTCGCCTTGCTGATGCCGAAGGCGGACGCGGCGTTGCCGCAGGCGTTGATCGGCGCGCTGACCGGGACGTTGGCCTGGTTGCCGCCCAGGATGCTGAACTTGCCGGACGTCATCATCCCCGAGCCGGTGCCCTCGTTGAGGACGTGCGCGCCGCCCTCGCAGTAGGCCTTGGAGACGCCGAACGCCGCGGCGGCGTTGCCGCACAGGTTGGCCGGGACGCTGATCGGCACGTTGCCCTGGTTGCCGCCCAGGATGCTGAACTTGCCGGACGTCATCATGCCCGAGCCCGCGTCGTGGTTGGTGACGGTCGCCGCGCCCTTGCAGGCCGCCTTGGTGACGCCGGCGACGGCGATGGAGTTGCCGCAGAAGTTCACCGGAACGCTGATCGGGGCGCGCAGCTGGTTGCCGCCGGCCAGCGAGTACTTGCCGGACGTCAGCATCGAGCCGCCGTCCTGGTTGACGTTGGTGACGTGCGCGCCGGTGTGCGCCTTGGACTTGGCGGTCCCGAACAGCGAGGCGGAGTTGCCGCTGAGGTTGAGCGGCACCGAGACCGGCGCGTTGACCTGGTTGCCGCCCAGGACGCTGAACTTGCCGTCGGTGGTGTCGGCCTGCGCCGGCGCACCGGCCATGGTCGTGCCGACGGCGGCGATACCAGCCGCAACCAGGGCGGCGCGAGCAGTGTTCTTGGCCCAGTTTCGCATTGGTGATGCTCCCTTGTTTTGGTTGGATGCTGGGGCGCGCGACAGATGGCGCCCAGACGGGCAATGGCTGGAATGCCACTGCGCAGGGAAAGGAAGGTCAGGTGTGGCCGTTCCCGCGCACTTTCAGGCGCGGCGAGGCCGGGATGAGGTGGAGAAGGTGCGGCCTATTCGGGGGCCGGGACCGGCACGTCCTGCACGGAGGCGGCCACCGCGTCCGTGTCACTGACGGGCGAGACGTCGCCCGTGCGGGCGGGCTCGACGAGCAGCGACAGCGGCAGGCCCGCCATGGCGGCGCCGTGGCCCGCCGACGACGGGGAGACCGCGCCGGGGTAGTGGCCGCCCGAGATGGACAGGGGCGCCGGGCCGGGCTCGCCGGAGACGGCGATCGAACCGCCGCCGACCACGGCTTCCGGGGCCGCGACGTGGCGGTGCCCGGAGGGCGCCGCCGAAGCCGGCGCCTGGGGCTGCCCGGCCTGAGCCGAGGAGCCGTGGCCGGGCCTGTCGTCCTCGGCCTGTGCCGCGTCCGGCGCGGTGACGCCGGAGACTCCCGACAGGGCCGCCGGCAACTGAGAGGCGAAGCCCGCCGGAGCGGCGGTGGCGTCCAGCAGTCCCTGCGGGATCTGTGCCAGGCTCTCCGCGGGCTTCTCCGGCAGCGCGATGACGCGGCCGATCGGCGTGGTCACGGGGAGCGGGACCGTCCGCGACGCCCGCGTCCGCAGGTCGTCCAGGGCGGAGCCGGTCGAGCGGTGAACCCCGCGGGCGGTCGCCAGCAGTGTCCTGCCGACGGCCGTGCTCTCGGCCGCCTCGGTGACGGACGGGCCGCGAGTGCGCCCCCGGCCGTTCTCGGACCGGACGGGCAGCAGTTCGAGCCGCGTCCGTGCCGCCGCGTCGAGGGCCTTCGCCGCCGGCCGGCGGTCGTTCGCCCTGCTGTGGCCGGCGAAGAGTTGAGCGGCGTCTCGCAGGACCCGCTGCCGGGCCTCGGTGCCGGCAGTGCAGCCGGCGAGGCTCTTCACGGTGGTCTTCGAGACCCCGGCCTCAGCGCAGGAGTCCGCGTCCCCGGTCGCGGCGTGCGACGTCGACGCCGACAGCAGCGCCACCAGGAACCAGGCGGCGGCCGCGAGCAGACCCATCACCGCGACGCGCGCGGCGGGGAGAACGAGCGCAGGCAGGAGCCGATCCCGGAGCTGCAAGGCTCCGTGGAACGTCGACTCCTTCGACCGCACTGCGCAACTCCCTGAGTTCGTTCGATCCCCGTATACGGAGGCCGGACTCGGACGAATGGCAACGGACGCTAGCACCCGGCCCGGAGCGACCTCGACGCGATCATCATGAGATTGGCGAGTCTTGACGTTCGCATTGTCCTGAGGTGAAAACCGAAAATCACCACGGCAACTCTCTCCGCGCAAACGGCAAACACCCGAAAGCCATCAAATCGGGCTCGCTACTTCACGGTCACGGAAAGCGTTTGTCAGGACAGATCAACAGGCGATGAAAGTCGGTTTGCCGTGCTTGTTTTCGGGTGAAGGGTGGGATGCGATCAACTGCACGCGGAAAGTTTCGGCTTGCCGCGTGTGTACGACTGCTCTCACCGTGAATGGAGACTCTCATGCTCAAGAAGCTCGCCGTTTCCGGCCTCGTCGGCTCCGCCGCCTTCATGGCCTTCGCCGCGACCCCGGTGCACGCCGACGACGACCCGCAGAACGTCCAGATCATCGGCGTCCAGACCTGCCGTGGCATCGACGTCGCCGGCATCGGCGCCGCGATCCACAACATCCTGGGCGTCACCCACGAGCAGGGCGACTGCGTCAACGGCTCCGCCGTCGACTAATTCTCGCCCCGCGGACCTTTCCCTGACCTTGGGAACGATGTCCGACATTCAGGGCCGCGGCGCCGGACCGGCGCCGCGGCCCTGTGCATGTCCGCACCCGCCTGCGCACGTCATGCCCGTGCACGTCATGCCCGTGCGCGTCATGCCCGTGCACGTCATGCCTGCGCACGTCATGCCCGCGCGCGTCATGCCTGTGCCGGGCCGACGTCCCGCCTCTGGACGAGCTGCCTGAGGGCGTTGGCCTCCCGCTCGACCGTCACCTGGCAGGTGTCGCACCACACCAGCGACCCGCCCGCGTGCGCGGGCTCGGCCAAGGGCGTGCCGCAGTCGATGTGGGTGCCGTCCGAACGTGAACGGATCACGGGGACGCCCCGCCGCCGGGCCTCGTCCTCGATGGCGGAGAACAGCCGCTCCGGCTCCGCCGGCTCCACCGGAACCCGGTCGTGCCGGTCCTCCCAGTCCTCGACCACGATCGTCCCGGCGGGTTCTCCGGCGATCCAGGCGGCCACCTCGCACCATGTGTCACGGCGACGGGCCCGCAGCCGGTCCTCCTCCCGCCGTTCCCGGTCCCGGAGCCGCCGATCCTGACGCGACCAGGCCCGCACCAGCTGGTCGAGACCGGCGACCTCGGTCAGCAGGGACGCCAGGCCGTCCGCCACGAACTCCTCGACCCGCGACGGATCGGCCAGTTCCTCCAGCGCGGTGAGCGCCTGCCGCACCTCGGCGGCGGCGGACCACGGGCGCAGCAGATCCGCCACCTGCCGCTTCCATCGCCCGAGGTCGTGGCCGCGTCGTGCGCGCTGTGCGGCGACCCGCCGGCTCAGCTCCCGCCAAGAGGCGGGAACGCACACCTCGTACGCCTGGCCGCGCCGGCGGACGATCTCCCGCAAAGGGTCGGGTACGGGCCCTGCCCCGGCGACGAGGGCCACCCGGACGGGGCCGTCTTCGGGCACGCGCCGGTCGAAATGGACCGCGGCGATCGTGCCCTCGCCGTTCCGGCGCTCTTCGAGCGGCAGGTTCACATAAACGTGCACGGCCACCTGGAATTCGGGGCCGGCCCGGCGGCGGCTCACGCGGATCATCGCGACGTCGGCTTCGGGCGGGATCGGCCGGTGCACGGTGACCGGCAGCCGCACCATTTCGACGCATGCGTGCGACCCGATTCTGAAGACGAGTTCCCCGCGCGACATGTCCTCTCGCCCGGCCGCGGCCGGCCCTTCCTCCGGCGCGGTCCACGGCGCGAGCTGCATCACGTTCGCCCACGGCCCCATGCCGCTGGCCAGCAGGGAGGGTGAACGCGGGGGGTCGCCGGCCGCGCGCTGCAACTCGACCGCCAGCCAGCCCTCCCCGTGCCATCGCGGAGGCGCCGGCGGCAGGGTGTTCCCGCCCCGCCGAGCGTCCGCCACCGCGGCCTTGTGCTGTCGCATCACCTCGGCATACGTCGCCCAGTACAGGCCGCCCTCGACGGCCTCCCAGTAGGTGGCCTCGATCAGGCGCTGCCGCTCCTCGGCAGCGGCGGCGAAGGCCTTCTTGGACGACGGGCACGCCTCACGTTCGGCGGCGCCGGGGGGAGTCCGCCACAGTTCTCGCAACCGTTGGCCGTGTTCCAGCTCGATCTCCGCGAGCCGCCCCCTCAGGGCGTGAGCACGCTCCAGCTCCGCCAGGGCCGCCGGCGGCAGGTCCCCGTGGACCACATAGCTGTAGACCGCGACTCGGTGCTGGTTGTCCTCGTCCCGCATGGCCCCACCTCCGGGTGCCGACCGGCACGCGATTTTCCCAGCTCAGAAGGCCGATTTCGCAGGGACACGCGGGCCGGGAGCGGGGCACGTGGAAGGAAGCGCCTGGACCTTTCGGGACATACTGGCCGGGTGACGTCCCCCCGGCAGAACTCCCCGCAGGATTCGCGGCACGCGTGGGAACGGCTGCAGATCGTCTGGGACCTGTACACGACCGTCGTGATCGCCGCGACGATCGTGCTGGTCGTGGTCGCCGCGCCGGCCGGTGCCGCCCGGTGGTGGGCCGCCGGGCTGCTGGCGGCGATCCTGCCCCTCTACTTCCTCGTCGCGCGCGAGCCGATCCGCACCGAGGCCGAGGGGACGCTCCGGGGGTACGTCTACATCACCCTGATGCTGGCGTTGTACGGCACCGCCTCGTTCCTGGTGAACGGCTCGTGGTTCGCGGCGTTCGCGTTCGTGCCGCACTGCTTCCAGCTGCTGCCGCTGCGGCGGGCCGTCGTGGCCGTGGTGGCGGTCAACCTCGTCCCGCTGCTCGCGGTGATCCTCGATCAGCGTGATTCCCCCGACGTGGCCGGGCTGGTCGCCACCGGCGCGCTCACCACCACGTTCGCGCTGTTCATCGGCTTCTGGATCGAGCGGATCATCGTGCAGAGCCGCGAGCGCGCCGACCTGATCGCACGGCTGGAGGCCAGCCGGGCCGAGGTGGCGCGGCTGTCGCACGCCGCCGGGGTCGCCGCCGAGCGTGACCGGCTCGCCGCCGAGATTCACGACACGCTCGCCCAGGGATTCCTGGGCATCCTGATGTTGCTGCAGGCGGCGGAACGGCGGCTCGACCCCGGGGACCCGCTGCGCGAAGCGGTCTTCCAGCCCTCGATCCGGGTGGCGCGCGAGAACCTCGCCGAGGCGCGGGCGCTGATCGCGGCCCGGCCGCCGGTGGCACTCGCCACGGAACCGGTCGCCGCGGCGATCGACCGCCTCACCACCACGTTCGGCGCGGAGACCGGGATCGCCGCCTCGTACGAGGTCGAGGGCACGCCGCGGACCCTCGCGCCGGACGTCGACGTCGTCCTGCTGCGCGCGGCGCAGGAGGCGCTGACGAACGTGCGCAAGCACGCGGCCGCCGGGTCGGTGAGCGTGCGGCTCGCCTACGAGGACGCGGTGGTGCGGCTCACGGTGGCCGACGACGGCGGCGGGTTCGCGCCCGGCACGGCCGCGGAGCCGGACGCCGGGTCCGGCGAGCACTTCGGGCTCGTGGCCCTGCACCGCCGGGCGGCGCGGCTGGACGGCACGGCGACCGTGGACGGGAGCGGCGCGCGCGGCGGGACGACCGTGACGGTGGAGCTGCCCGCCCAGACCTCCTGAGCGGGCGGGTCTCCCACCGGCACCGGCGCCGTCGGCGCCGTCTCAAGGACCGTCACCAGGGGATGACGCCGGCGTCCTCGAAGTACCCGCCGGACGGGCCGTCGTCGGGCAGCGTCGCGAGGTGGATCGCGATGGCCGCGCCCTGCTCGGGCGTACGGACGCCGCGGAAGCCGTTGAGGTCGGTCGCGACGTAGCCGGGGCAGGCGGCGTTGATCAGGATGCCGGTGTCGCGCAGTTCCTTGGCGTACTGGACGGTGACGGCGTTGAGGAACGTCTTGGACGGCGAGTACGCGACCGCGACCGGGCCCGTGACGTTCGGGTCGTCGGAGGCGGACTGCCGGGCGAGGGAGCCGACGCCGCTGGACATGTTCACGATCCGCGGCGACGCCGAGCGGCGCAGCAGCGGCACCATCATGTTGGTGACGCGGATGACGCCGATCACGTTGGTCTCGACGACCGTCCGCACGGTCTCCAGGTCGACCTTGGTGGGCTCCTGCGGCATGCCACCGGTCACCCCGGCGTTGTTGACCAGGACGTCGAGACGGCCGCCGGCGCGCTCCGCCACCAGTTCGGCGGCCTCGGCGACGCTCGCGTCGTCGGTCACGTCGAGCGGCACCCCGAAGACGTCGGCACCGGCGGCGCGGAGTTTCTCCACCGCGGACTCCCTGCGCCCGGCGTCGCGCGCACCCACCCCCACGCTCCAGCCGAGAGCGCCGAGGCCCGCCGCGATCTCGTAGCCGATTCCCTTGTTGGCGCCGGTGACCAGCGCGATCCTCGTGTCGTTCATGTCTTCGATCGTGCCCGCGCTCCGGCCGGGCCTCCAACATCGTCTGGGTGGGCATCGATACCCCGCAGGTATCGATGCGAGATCCGGGTACCGTGGCGGCATGGAGACGCGGGAGCTGCGGTATTTCGTCGCTGTCGCCGAGGAGTTGCATTTCGGGCGGGCCGCGCAACGGCTCGGCATGGCGCAGCCGCCGTTGTCACGGGCGATCCAGCAGCTCGAACGGCGGCTCGGCGTCTCGTTGCTGGACCGCACCAGCCGTACCGTCACGCTGACCGAGGCCGGGTCGGTGCTGCTGCGCGAAGGCAGGGCGGCGCTCGACGCGGTCGACGCCGCCGACCGCCGGACCCGCCGCGCCGCCCTCGCCGCGAACGGCGACAGTCCCGGCCTGGTCCTGGTCACCAAGGCCGGAGCGTCCAGCGAGCTGCTGGCCGAGCTGCTCGACGCGTACGCCGCCGAGCCCGGCGCGGTCGCCGTCGACGTGGTCCTGTGCGGGATCGGGCAGCAGGAACGGCTGCTGCGCGACGGGCGGGCCGACGTGGCGTTGCTGCACCGGCCCTACGACTCGACCACCGGGTTCGACACCGAGGACCTGACCACGGAGGGGCAGGTCCTCATCCTGCCCGCCGGGCACCCCCTCGCCGGCCGCGCCCACCTGCGGATGGCCGACGTCACCGCGCTGCCCGACCTGCCGATGCCGCGCTGGCCGCGCCGCGACGGCACGTACCCGGACGGTCCGGGTCCCGAGGTCCGCGACCACGCGCAGCTCCTCCAGCTGATCGCGCTCGGCCGGGCCGCCGCGGTCCTGCCGGAGTCGGCCCGGACCCATCTGCGCCGCGACCTCGCCACCGTTCCGGTCCTGGACGCGCCACAGGTGACCACGGTGATCGCGTGGCCGCCGCACAGCCGTTCCCGGGCGCTCGCCGGCCTGGTCCGGACCGCGACCGCCCTCGCGGCGGCGTCCCTCGAGCCGGCGTCCCCTTAGCCGCGCCCTCTCAGACGGCGTCCCTTTTGGACGGCTTCGGGCCTCCCCTGGGGCTCGCGGCGTCCTACGATGGCCGCGTGACGGGTGATCAGTGGGCGTTGGGCGGCGACCTGAGGGTCGCCAGGGTCGGGTACGGCGCGATGAAGCTGAGCGGATGGCCGGTGGGCGGCGGTCCCGGCCGGGAGACCGGCCTGGCCGTGCTGCGGCGGGCGGTGGAGCTCGGCGTCGACCACATCGACACCTCCCACTACTACGCCCACGACGGCGTGGCGGCCAACGACCTGATCCGTGAGGCGCTGCACCCCTACCCGGACGATCTGGTGATCGTGACCAAGGTCGGGGCGCTGGTCGAGGGGTCCGACGTGGCCCTGCCGCCCGGCGAGGCGAGCGGGCTGACGCCCGACGGGCTGCGGCGCGGAATCGAGGCGAACCTGCGCACGCTCGGCGTGGACCGCCTGGACGTGGTCAACCTGCGGATGGGCGGTGTCGACGGCAGCCCCACGCCGCTCGCCGGGCCGCTGGAGACGCTGCTCGCTTTGCGCGAGGAGGGCCTGATCCGGCACCTGGGCGTGTCGAACGTGAGCGCCGCCGAGTTCGCCGAGGCCCGGCGGATCGCCCCGATCGTCTGCGTCCAGAACCTCTACAACGTCTCGCAGCGCGACGACGACCCGGTCGTCGACGAATGCGCCGAGGCCGGCATCGCCTACGTGCCCTTCTTTCCGGTCGGCGGGTTCCAGCCCCTCACGGCCGAGCACCTGGTGACCGTGGCGGCGCGGCACGACGCGACGGTGGCGCAGGTGGCGCTCGCCTGGCTGCTGGCCCGCTCGCCCAACATCCTCCTCATCCCGGGCACGAGCTCGCCGGCCCACCTGGAGGAGAACGTCGCGGCCCGCGATCTGCGGCTGACCCCGGAGGACTTCGCCCTGCTCAAAGGGTGAGCGGCGAACGTTCCGGTCAGGCGGGTTCCAGGGTGATCGCCCCGTTCTCGGTCCGCGCGGTGACCCGGCCGTTCAGAGGTGGTTGCGGCAGGGGTGGGTCTGGCCGTACTCCTTCTCCCAGCGGGCCAGTCCCGCGTTGACGCCGTCGACGCCGGGCGCGAGGAAGCGCAGGTAGCCGAGGATGATCTCGTGCGCCTCGTCCAGCGGATAGGTCTCCCGCCAGTCGTCGGAGTAGAGGTCCTCCAGGCGCATCCCGTCCTTGCTCACCAGGACGTGCCAGGAGTTGCCCTGCCAGCCGTGCCGTTCGGCCTGGCCCTGACGCACTTCCTCCAGCCAGGCCAGGTTGTCGAGGCAGGAGACGGTGTCGTTCTGAACGTCGCTGGTGAGCATCGACCCGAGCGCGTTGTAGTGATGGCCCACCGCTTCGAACGACGGCCCGCCCCACTGGTCGCGCATGAACGAGATCTTGCTCGACACCCTGAAGCCTCCTGCTCTAGACGACCGGCCAGGCCGAGTCCCAGTTCCTGCTGCTGCGCTTGTACGAACCTTCGATGAGCATCCCGTCCTCGCCCACGCCCCTCCAGCGCCGGGCGAGCCCGTCGGGCCCGGCCGAGCCCTGGACGTCCACCCGGTTGTCGAAGGCGCCCCGGATCGAGCGGTCGACCTGCTGCGGCGTCCAGTTGTCGGGGAAGAACGTGCTCGGGTACGGCTTGTCGACCCACTGGTTGCCCGGGCCGAGCATCTGGACACGGGCACGGTACGTCCCGTTGGGGCCGGTCGCGGTGACCGGGCCGATCCGCCGGTCGGGCCAGTCCTGGCCCATGAAGCGGTGGTGGTAACCGCCCGCGGTCCAGTTGCCGCCGCCCCCCTTCCTGACCTCGCCGCGGAAGACGTGGTGATGGCGCCCGCTCTTCGCGATCTTCTTCTTCATCCATCGTACGGCGGGCTCGAAGAGGCCGGCGCCCGCGGCGCCGGCACCACCACCGCCGCCGCCCCGCCGGACGAGCAGCGTGACCGTGAGGATTTTGACGATCCGGTAGACGAGGCTAGCCATTGAAGATCGCATTCAGGGCCATGTCGATGAGCAGGTCGATCGCGATCCGCACGATCTCCTTGAAGATCGGGATCTCGGCCAGCGACGCTCCGAAGGTGACGACGGCGGTGGCGATGGCCTGGGCGATCGCGATGGCGAGGAACGTCAGCTGCACGATCACGTTGATCTTGAGCGCGAGCACGATGCCCGCGCAGACCATGAGCCCCGCGCCGATGATGGTGGCGGCGGTCCCGAGGTCCTCGAGGTTGCTCTTCGGCGAGTCCTCCTTGGTCCAGACGTTCCGGAACGCGTCGATGTCCTGGCCCTTGTTGCCCTGGAACACACGCTGGGCGTGACCGTCGGCGTCGGCGAGCGGCCCGCCGTGCGAGGAGGCGAAGCCGAGCCAGGCGTTGCCCATCTCGAACAACTTCGTCTCGTCCGCCTCGGGCCAGTTGAAGCCGAGCATCGACAGGAACGAACGGAGCTCGCCGGGTAGCTGGAGCCCCATCAGCCGAGCACGTCCCGGACGCGGTTGACCTCGGTGACGTTGCTCTGCTCGGCCGCGGTCCAGTTCTGGCCGACCATGGTGACCGACTCGGCCTGTTCGGTCATGGAGAGGATGTTCTCCTGGTAACACTCGACGGCCACCTCGAAGACCGCCTGGTAGCAGCCGCCGATCAGCGAGCCGATGTCGTCGGTCCCCCACGGCTGCCCGAAACCGGCCAGCTCGCCCTGGAACGCCTCCCAGTCCGATCTCAGCTGTTCCGCCGAGGAACGGATGCCCTCGCCCGCGTTCTGGATGAGTTCCGGATCGACCTCGTACCCCGGCATGCCCATGGACGCTCCCCTCGGTCAGTCCCGCCCGAAGCTGTTCATCAGTGCTTGCAACGACTGGGTGTAGTCACGGAGCTGGCGCAGGCTCATGTCCTGGGCGTCGCGCATCTGCGTCAGCAGGTCGGCGCCGCCGGCGGCGTTTCCGGCCGCCGCCGCGGCGGTCCCGGCGGCCTCCAGCTCGTCCAGCGCGGCGTTGATCGCCGCTTTCGCCCGTTCGGCGATCTCCTGGGATCCCAGCCGCCAGGCACGCTGGCCGAACTCGACCGTCTCGACGCGTCCGCCGGTCGAGACCACGGCTCTGACCAGCCCCTCCGGGTCGTGGCCCTCCGCCCGCGTGGGCACCTCTTCCCGCGGCCCGGACGGGGTGGCGGACACGACCGACGCGATCGTGCGGCTGAGGAGGGCGTCGAGGTCGTCGCTCGCCCGTTCGTGGCTCACCGCATCCTCGCCTGGATCCGGGTGATCGCCTCGGCCAGCGACTGGTTGATGAGGGCGGACTGGTGGAGCGCCTGCTCCTGGACGTCACGCAGCGACGCGGTCAGCGCGGCGGGGTCGACCACCGGCTCGGACTCGGCGGAGGGCGCTTTGGATCGCAGATCGTCGAGCGCGCGGTTGGCGGCTTCGGCGATGTGCGCGGCCAGCTCTTCGGGCGGCCTGCGCAGTGCGCGGGCGTCGAACTCCAGCCCGGTCAGGCGTCCGCCGGAGGCGACGGCCCGGACACGTTCGTCGTCCGCCGTCCCGACGCCCTGAGCGGGTCGCCCGGCGTCACCGCCGCCGGGTGCTCCAGCGGATCCACGGCGGGCGGCCTCCCGCAGCCCTTCCAGCCGCGCACGCGCGTCGCGCAACTGCTGTTCGAGGTCCGGGCGGGGGGCGTCCTCCATGGCATCTCCTCAGATGATCAAGAGACCCTTAGCCCGGGAGCTTACCGGTCACTCTGGCGAAATTCCGGCATTCCGATCTCGCCTGGCCGGTCCTGCCATGAACGCTCAGTCCCGGCCGTCGTCGCCCGTCGTGTCCGGCTCGACGTGCGCGAGCTTGTCGGGGTCGGTGACCGCGTAGATCCCCGACACCTGGTCGCCGTCCGGGCTGAGGTCGAGGACCACGACCGCGTACGGGGCGTCGCCGGTGCGGGCGCTCAACCGGCTGACCTGGGAACCCCGCTACCGCAAGCTCCGCCTCTGGCCCATCTGACGCGAAGGCACCGCGCGGCGGACGGCATCGGCGCGAATGCCGTCCGCCACTCTCGCGCGTCGCGCGGTTCGGCGGTCAGGGAACGGTGAGCAGCGCGATGGCCGCCACGGCGCCGGCAAGTCCGGCGGCCTGGCGGGAGGTGACACGTTCGCGCAGGACGACCAGTGCCAGCACGACCGGGACGACGGGGTACAGCGCGGCGAGCACCGAGGCGACGGCGAGCAGCTCGCGGTGGGCGGCGACCCAGAACAGGGCGATCGCGGCGCTGCCCAGGGTCCCGACGGCCAGCGCGGGCACCGCGGACCGGACGGGGAGGCGCATCGGCACGCCGGAGGCGGCGAGCACCCAGGGCAGGATGACGGCGACCGACGCGGCGCGGCCGGCGGTGATCGGCCACAACCCGGCGTCGAGCGGGATCGGTTTGAGCGCCAGGAACTGCAACGCGAACCCTGTTCCCGCGAGCAGCGCGTCGCCCGACCCCCGTCCTAGACGTGAAGTGCGCCCGGCGCGTGCGCGCCCGCGTGCGTCGCCGTCAGGCGAATCGGCCGGACCCGAGGCGGCGAGCCAGATCGCGGGGAGCGCCAGGACGATCCCGGCGATGCCGTACGGGGACGGGCGGTCACCCACCACCGCGAGCGCCAGGAGGACGGGCAGGGCGACCGCGCCGACGTCGCTGAGCGGGACCACCACCGACAGCGGGCCGCGGCTCATCGCCCGGTACAGGAAGGCGACACCGAGGCCCGACCCCGCGCCCGACAGCGCACCCCACGCCAGGTCGGCGGGCCTGGGCGACCCCCAGGTGAAGACGAGAGCCGCCAGGACCGCGAGCACCGTGCCGCCGACCTGCGTGTAGAGCGCCACGGTGACGCCGGGCACGCGGCGGGCCAGCAGCCCGGCCACGAAGTGGGTGATCCCGAACGCCGCGGCGGCGGTGAGCGCGAGCGCCTCTCCCGTCACGGCCGTACCTTTTCCATGGGCACGAGTGTTACCGCTCGACAGGAGTTAAACGTCGGACACGAATGTCAGAGGGGGCGGGAGTCGGCGGCGCGGGACGAGGGGTGGAGGGCGTCGTGGCGGCCGTGGGTGACGTCGCCGTGTTGTTCGCGGATCATGCGGGCGACGAGGGCGGTGCGCTGGCGGTGGCCGAGGCGTTCGCTGAGGCGGGTGGCGCCGGGGATCACGGAACGGGCGCTCTCCAGGACGAAGACGGCGGCGGAGACCGCGGCGACCGCGGCCTGGTAGGGCCTGCTGTCGGGGGCGCCGAGGTAGTCGGCGTTGCGCTTGCCCAGGATCAACCGGCTATAGGACATGAGGTAGTTGGTGAGAACGCGGCGGGCCAGCGCCGAGTGCTTCAGCCACGGCGGCAGAAGCAGCGGGGCGGCGGCGTTCATCAGGGAGTCGGCCAGCCGCCGCGAGTCCTCGTCCGGCAGGTACTCGGTCCTCGCCTCCAGCCACAACAACCGCCAGGCGTCGGCCTCGGTGGCGGGCAGCAGGTCGGGGTGCACGCCCAACAGGTGGCCCACGTACCGCCACAGGTGCAGGACCGCGGCCCGGTCCGCGGCCGTGAACCTCAGCCCGAGGCCGCGCGAGGCCAGCAACATGACCAGGGAGAAGAGCAGCAGGGTCCCGGTGAGCTGGATCTGGTTGATCGGCGCGTCCCAGGCGTCGTGGTCCCAGTCGTCGCGCTCGTTCATCGCCGCCCTGACCTGGGCGTGCATGATGCGGACGCGCAGGGTGTTCTTGAAACCGGCGCCGGAACGGCCCATGCCGCCCGGCGAGGTGACGTCCACCCACCAACTCGCGGTCTCCGCCAGCCGGCGCGGCGCCATGGTGCTCAGGTCACCGGTGCGCACCAGGGTCTTGTTCGCGCGCGACGCCAGATAGCCGCCGTAGAGGGACGCGCACGGCATGACCATGGTGAGCCCGAACAGGCCCGTGCGGCTGACGACCCGGGCGCCGCGATCGAGCAGGTCGAGGTCCACCCAGTACGGCACGGCATCCACTTCGGTGAACAGGTCCAGCAGTTCCCGCGGCGGGTCGTCGAGCGAGTCGATCCCTCCTTGCAGGGCACGCTCGAACAGCCGGCGCCCGCTCTGGCCGGGCATCCGGGCGATCATCTCGGCCACCCCGGCGGCGAGCGGGTCGCCCGCGTGGGCGAACGAGCGGAAGGCCGCCAGCTGCGACGGCGTCGCCCGGATGTCGCCGGGCGCGAAGAGCCGCAACGTGAGGTCCCACGGCGGCTTGGTCATCCAGTCGGGGTGGGACAGGCGTTCGTCACGGGGCATGCTCGTCTCCAAGGTGGTCGTACCGCAGTTGCCGGGCGTGCAGGGCCATGAAGTCGGGTCGCCGCGTGGCCGTGTAGCCCGTCGCGGCGGAGTGCCCGAGCCGGTCGACGTAGGCCAGGCTCACCCGACAGTGCGTGGAGGGCTCAGCGCTCATGGGCACCGGTGCCGGTCGGCGCGTCGGTGAGAGCGCGCGGGCGGCGGAGGGCGGGGGCCTCGTGGTGCGGCACGGCGGCGATCGCCAGGACCGACAACACCAGCGCCGCCATGATGTGCGCGCGGTGCTCGTCCGGCCAGGGCTGCCGGTACAGAAGGGTGGCCAGCAGGAAGAGGTACGTCTTGGCGGTGGCGGTGGCGACCAGCCCGATGATGACCAGGCGGCTGCGCTGCAACGCGATCTGGAGCTGGCCGAGCGCCAGCGGCGTGGTGATCGCGAAGATGTAGAGGTAGGGGGCGGCGAGCAGCGCGCGCGGGTCGTCGAGGAGACCGGCCGCGCCGTCCAGCATGAGCTCGGCGGTGCCGGTGAGCAGGCCGACGTTCACGGCCAGCGCGACGCCGGTCAGCGGCTTGGCGTGGGTGCCCTTGCGCGACAGGTCGGACGCCAGGAACGCCGCGAACGGGACCAGGAGCGACGGCAGCGCGACGGCGACGATCAGTGCCGCCGGCACGGCGGAGCCCACCTCGGCCATGGGCGCGGTGGAGGTGGCCGAGGTGAGTTCCGCCGTGCCGCCGGCGGGTCGTGCGGCTTCGGCGGTTCCGGTGCCGAAGACGTTGATGTCGGATTCCGCGAAGAGGACGGCCGCGACCGCCAGGAGCATGACGCATCCCCATTCGCGCGGGGTGAGCCGTTCGCCCATGACCGGGATGGCCAGGACGAGCAACATCGCCAGGCCGGCCAGGAACATCGGCTGGGCCTGGAGCGGCGAGAGGCCGGTCAGCGCGACGGTCTGGACGCCGGCCCCGACCGCCAGGACCCCGGCTCCGGCGATCCAGGTGCGGTTGCCCAGCAACGTGCGCGCCAGCTGCCACGGCCGGTTCCCGGCCAGCGCGGGCATCTCCGCGGTGGCGAGCTTGAAGTAGACCTGCCCGGCGAAATAGGTGGCGGTCGACAAGACGGCGATGGCCTGGAACTGCAGCGACATGGCGAGGCCTTCCGGCCGTCCGCGATCCGTGGCCGGTCGCGGGGACGGGCCACGGACCGCGGGCGGCGGCCTGGAGACGGAGCCTGCGGGCGCGGAATCCGGCGAACGAGGGGGTGGGGCTCTTCGACGCGGGGCGATCAGGTGGATCAGGTGGGCTTGACCGGGTCCCAGAGGTCGAAGATGTTGGCCTCCTTGCGGTCGAACCGGCGGTCGTCCTCCTCGTAGAAGCCCTTGAACTCGTTGGGGAGGTAGAGCTTCTTGAGGGTGGCGGGCGTGCCGCCCACGCCGGAGGCGTCGAGGATGGCGTTGGCCGCCTTGCGCCCCGCCTCGTTGGCACCTTCCATGGTGGCCAGGTTGATGTCGGCGCGGACGTAGTCGGAGGCCAGGAACAGGTTGGGCAGCGCGGTGGTCGCCTCAGGACGGTAGTTCCACGACTTGGGCCTGTTGATCAGCAGTGGTTCGGCGTTGGCGACCTGCGGGGTGCCGTTGCCGGTGATGGCCGGGTCGAGGAAGTAGGAGTGGATGTTGGCGTCGTTCAGCACGATCGGCCCCCACGGGATGGCCTTGCGCAGCTGGGCGACGACCTCCTTGAAGATCTCCTCGGTGGTGCACTCGCGGGCGGGCTTGCGGTACAGGATGCCGGGCACGTCCCACGCCGAGATGCAGATCGACAGGCACTCGTTGACGTCGCCCTTGCCGTAGGTCGTGCCGAACTTGTTCTTCCAGAACTGGGCCTGGCTGATCGAGGTGAGCGCCCACGGCTGGGCGGCGTAGGCGACGTGCCCGCGAGCCAGGTTGATCGGCTGGCGCAGGTAGATCATCAGGCCGTTCATCCAGTCGGTCGTCAGCTCGCGCAGCGACAGGAGCGACGGGTCGACGGCCAGGATCGAGTCGTTGAGCAGCGGAACGGCCCGTTCCACCGGCACCGCGAGGACGTAGTAGTCGGCCTCCACGGTCGTGGTCTGCCCGCTCGCGCCGGTGACCTGGGCGCCGGTGATGCGCTTGTCGGCGACCGTGAATCCGGCGAGGGTGGCGTCGATCTGGAGGGTGACGCCGAGGGACCGCAGGTGGTCCATCCACGGGCCGATGAGCGCCTCGTTGGTGGGGCCGTTCAGGAGGCGGTCGGGGGCCTTGTAGCCGCCGAGGCCGAGGGTGCTGTAGACCCAGGCTTCGGCCATCAGGCCCATGGTGTGGGCGTTGGCCTTGTCGGGCTTGGCCGCCACCAGCGTGCCGGTGAACATGTCCACCAGCAGCTCGCGGTAGGGCTTGGACATCTTGTCGGAGTTCACGAACTGGGCGAAGCTCAGGTCCTCCCACTGCTTGAGGCGCCGCTTCGGCCCGCTCGTGACGAACGCGATCATCTTCTGCAGGAAGTAGCCGACCTCCCAGGCCGGAACGTTTCCGACGACGCTGATCGCGGTGTTGAGGAAGGCCAGCAGCGACTCGGGGCTGAGCGTGCCCTCGATGCTCCCGGCGGCCGGAAGGACGAGCTTGGTGCCGTTGTAGAACGCGACGACCTCCTTGCCCGCCACCAGGTTGCCGGCCGCGTTGCCACCGGGGACCGGGATGCGGCTCATCGTGTCGGGCAGGTTCTGGTAGAAGCCGGGGAAGAAACGGAAGCCGTGCTCGCCGGGCAGGTCCTGGCGGCCGCCCGAGCCGGTGCCGGGCACCGGCATGCTGCGGGACTTGCCGCCCCAGGTCTTGCGCTCGTACACGGTCACCTGGAATCCGCGTTCGGCGAGCTCGTGGGCGACGGTGAAGCCGCCCATGCCGCCGCCGAAGACCGCCACCCGGCGGCCGGCGGCGAACCGGCGGGTGCGCGGGGCGCCGTGCGCCTTGGCGGACGCCGCCGCGGAGGCGGACGGGGTTCCGCCGATGGCCGCGGCGGCGGCGATCGCTCCGGCCGTGCCGATCGCGCCGGTGACGAACTTGCGACGGTCCAGTCCTGGGGCGCCCTCCGGCGTGCCGTTCTGGGCGGCGGGGTCAGGATGCGGGGTGGTGCCTTCCGGGGTTGCGTCGTCCACGGGGACTCCTCAACGAGGGGGGTGGCCTAACCGACACTTGTGTCGGTTGAGTGGCCCCAACTATGAGGAAACCGCCGCCGGGCGTCAAGCCCCGACGGCGGTTCGATTCGCGAGATATTCGCCGCCGGATGCGCGCATACGCACCCGGACCGGCGGTTTTATCGTTGGCTCCCCAATCCTGACCACAACAGCCGCATGGCGCCTTCGACCAGCATCGGCTTCGGCATATCGGGATGGCGTTCCCACCATTGGGCGACGCCGTCCAGGCCATTGATGATCAGCTCGACCATCGCCTCGGCGATGGGCTCGTGCGGCTCGACGCCCACCGACCTGATGTCCCCGGCGAGCAGCGCCATGGCCGCCTGCGTCCGCGACTCGCGGATGCCCTGGCGCACCGTGCGGATCTCCGGATCATCCTCCGCGAAGTGGTCGAACAGCAGCTTGCGGGCGTCCGGGCGACTCTGGGCGAAGCTGAAGTAGGCGTCGATCGTGGATCTCATGCGCTCCTCGGGCGAGCCCGAGCCGGCGATGCGGGAGCCGATGTACTCCACCAGCGACGCGTTCTCCTCCTGCATGACCGCCAGCAGCAGAACCCGTTTGGAAGGGAAGTGGTCGTACAGCACCGTGCGCGCGACGCCGGCCGCGGTGGCGATGTCGCCCAGAGAAGTGCCGTGATAGCCCTTCTCCGCGAAAACCTTGAGCGCGGTCGCCGTGATGACGGCCTTACGGGCCGGACCGCGCATCCGCGACTTCGGCGGATTTGCACCCACAGGCTTGACTCCCTTCCTCGGTTGCCCTCACCCTAGCCGACAGATGTGTCGGTTAGCGGGAGTGAACGGGCGCCGGGACGACCGGCGTCCGCTCGCGCCATCGTCGACGCCCGCCTCCGTGTCCGCAACTCACCGTGTCCGCAACTCACCCGTATCCGCGACTCACCCGTATCCGCGACTCACCCCACCCCTCCACCCGCACCGGGAGCGCGCATGCCGCACAGGGAGACGCACCAGACGCCCAGGAGACTCTCGATCGCCATCGTCGGAAGCGGCTTCAGCGGCATCGGACTGGCCATCGGGCTCAAGAAGGCCGGCTTCACCGACCTGACGATCTACGAGAAGGGCGACGACCTCGGCGGGGTCTGGCGGGACAACACCTACCCGGGCGCGGCCTGCGACGCGCCGTCCCACCTCTACTCGTTCTCGTTCGAGCCCAAGCCCGACTGGACGCGCCGCTTCGCCGAGCAGCCCGAGATCCTGGACTACCTGCGGCACTGCGCGACCAAGTACGGGCTGGAACGGCACGTCCGCCTCGGCACCGAGGTCACCGACGCCGCGTTCGACGCCACCACCGGACGCTGGCAGGTCCACACCGGCAACGGCGGCGTCCACGAACACGACCTGCTCGTCGCCGCCTGCGGCCAGCTCAGCAACCCGGCCGTGCCCGCCCTGCCCGGCCTGGACGAGTTCGCGGGCACCGTCTTCCACTCCGCCCGCTGGAACCACGAACACGAGCTCGCCCGCGCCCGCGTCGCGGTCGTCGGCAACGGCGCCAGCGCGGTCCAGTTCGTCCCGCTCATCGCGCCGGGCGTCGAGGCCCTCACCGTCTTCCAGCTGGAATCGCACTGGATCAGCCGCAAGCCCGACCGGGTCTACTCGCGCTGGCGGCAGGCCCTCAACCGGCGCGTCCCCGCCGTCCAGCGGCTGTCCCGGCTCGGGATCTTCCTGTGGTTCGAGGTGCTGCTGAACCCGAGCCTGATCTCACCGCGCGGGCGCCGCGCGCTGTCGGCACCGGTCCGCGCGCTCTGCCGGTTCGCGCTGCGCTCCGTGGGCGACCGCGGCCTGCGCGAACGCCTCACCCCCGGCTACGAGCCCGGCTGCAAGCGCATCCTCACCTCGAGCGACTACTATCCCGCCCTCAACCGGCCGAACGTGCGCGTCGTCGACCGGCCCATCGCCGAGGTCACCCGGCACGGCGTCCGCACCGCCGACGGCGACCACTACACCGTCGACACCATCATCTGGGCGACGGGCTTCCGTTCCCAGGACTTCGTCGCCCCCATGCGCGTGACCGGTTCGCACGGCACCGAGCTCAACGCCGCGTGGAAGGAGGGCGCCCGCGCCTACCTCGGGCTGGCCGTGCCCGGCTTCCCCAACTTCTTCCTGATGTACGGGCCCAACACCAACGTCGGGTCCGGCTCGATCGTGCACATGCTGGAGAGCCAGATCGCCTACATCGTCCAGGCCGCCCGGTTGCTGGCCTCGGGCGTCGTCCACATGGACGTGCGCCAGGACGTGCTCGAACGGTTCGACGCCGCGGCCCAGCGGCGCCTGTCCACGTCCGTCTGGAACCAGGGCGGCTGCGACAGCTGGTACCTGGACACCGAACGGCGCAACACCAACAACTGGCCGGGCTCCATGACCGGCTACCGCCGCCGTACCCGCCGCCTCGCCCCCTCCGACTACCACCTCGAGGTCTAGGTCCAGGTCCAGGTAGAGGTCTAGGCCCAGGTAGAGGTCTAGGCCGTGCACCGGAGCGCGGCCTCGGTCATCGTCGCGGTGTAGACGAGCCGTCCGGTCATGTTGAGGTGCAGGTCGTCGGAGCTGAACCACGGCGCCGCGTCGTCCCGGCGGTGCGTCCCGGCGCGCGCGCCGAAGTCGACCAGCTCGAACGCGTCGGTGGCGTTGGCCGCGGCGATCCAGCGCAGCACGTTGTTGAGCTCCAGCGCCGCGGCGGCGTAGTGGGCGGGGCTGTAGACGTTGGCGTGCTCGGGCGCGGTGACGGCGACCAGGCAGCCGGTGCGCGCGGACATCTCCTGCACGATGCCGATCAGTGCGTTCCGGACCTCGGCGAGGCGGGTGGCCCGTTCGGCGTCGCTGGGCGCGGTGGCGACGTAGAGCGCGTCGTTGGCGCCCAGTGCCACCACGAAGCCGTCGGCGTCGTGGGCGAGCAGCCCGCGGAACTCGTCCAGCAGGTAGGTGTCGGCCCTGGCCAGACCGGTGGTGTCCCGGTTCGGGGTCCAGCGGCGGCCGCCCTGGCCTTCGACCTCGGTGCGGATCCCGGCGTCGTTGAGGTTGCCCTCGACGTAGCCCTGGATCGCGTTCTGGTTGTAGGCGTTGTCGTTGAGCGACTGGAGCAGGCTGTCGCCCAGCACCGGCACGCGCGGCGAGGTCGCGGTGCCGCGCCGGTTGGCGAACGGGGCGACGTAGACCTGGCAGGACCCGTCCGGCGCCACGAGCCGCGGCGACAGGTAGATCGCCACCGGCTGCGCGGTGAGCCGGGTGAGGTTCCCGGTCAGCATGCGATGCGGCCCGAGCAGGGACGAGTCGCCGGGGGCGGGCCAGTCGCCGGGAACGTTCTCCCAGCGCAGCTCCCAGTCCCGCGTTCCGGCGTCGGTCTCGCCCGACGCATCGATCCTCTTGAGCCCGGTCACCCGCACCAGCGTTCCGTAGGGCGAGTCCGCGGTGCTGTAGTCGGCGCGCCAGGTGACGCCGCCCTCGGTGCAGGCGGCGGACCCGGTCGCGGCGTTCGCGGCGTTCGGCACGCCGGCGAGCAGGCCGCAGAGGACGATCAGGAGGGTGGCCGCGGCGAGCACGGGCCGGGGCGTGGACGTCCGCATGGGAGGCCTCCGGGGGCGCCATCGCGTGGCAGGCGAGATGGACGTCTGACAACGCCAGTCTCGACTGGCGTTGTCGAACCCGGAAGACGACGCCGCCCGCCTGACCGCATCCGGCCTGCCCGCCCGCCATTCGTGAATTTGTCGCGACATGAAGCAGGGGCCGCTCGCCGGGAACGCCGGGCGTACGGGAGATCAGGCGTTGCCCCTGATGGAGCAACTGTTGGCGACCCTGAGCGATTAGCCGTGACCGGCCCCGGGAAAACCATCGACCAAGCCAAAGGGGGTAGCGCCGAAATGCGCCGAGATGCGTTCCATGCCAGTCCCACCACCGCGACGGTGACCGTTCCGGACCCGAGGTCGGTGACGGTGCCGGACCCGGGGTCGTGGAAGGTGGTCGAGGTCTCCGGAGAGCTCGACTGCGCGCAGGCGGGAAGCCTGCGGCGCACGATCGACCGCACGTTGTCGCAGCAGAGTCCGCCCCGGCTGGCCCTGGACCTGGCGAACGTCACGTTCTGCGATTCGTACGGCCTGTCGGTCCTGGTGTACGCGGCCAAGAAGGTCCGCGAACGCGGTGGCATCGTCGTCCTGGCCGACACGTCCCGCCAGGTGCGCTCGCTCATCAAACGGTGCGGCCTGGAGGCGCTCCTGCCCCTCGCCTCCTGACCCGCCGGCCGGGCTGAGCCCGGCCGCTCGGGCGCGGCGACGCCCGGCACGCACGTCGGCGCGTTCACGGCGGCGCGTTCACGGCAGCGCGTTCACGGCAGCGCGTTCACGGAAGCGGCGTCGGGCCGCCCATGCGGAGCCGCACCAGCGAGCCTCCGCCGCCGGTACGGATGTCCACCTGGTCGCAGAGCCGCCGCGCGAGCCACAGGCCGAGCCCGCTCGTCGCCTCGGAGGACGGCGGCAGGTGCCCGGCCGCGTGATGGTCCCAGGGCCCGCCCCGGTCGGCGATGTCGCAGACGAGGTCGGCGCCGTCAGCCCACACGCTGACCGTCCCGTGGCCCCCGCCGTGCTTCACCACGTTCGTCGCGATCTCCTGAACGGAGATCAGGAGATCCTCCAGCCGTTCGCCGGCCAGCCCGAGCGAGGCCGCCTCCACCATGACGAACCGCCGCACCTCCCCCAGCTCGACGGGGCGGATACGGCGGCGGGCGACCGGCTCCCTGGCGGACGGCAGCGGCCGGCCGTCGACCTCGGCGGAGAACGCGACGGGATCGAGGTAGCTCCCGCTCGTGCCCTCGCCGACGCGGCCGACGAGCTCGGGATGCGTGCGCCTGGCCCCCTCGACGACCTCGCGCGGAACGCGGCGGGTGTCGTACGGGCACAGGATCGTCGCCGGCGCCCCGGAGAGCGTCAGGTTGACCACCGACTCGTACCGCTGCCAGGCGGCCACCTGGAGCGGGGTCCGGCCGGCCCAGCGCGGCTCGCCGATCACCCGGAGCCGGCTCGCCCCGGCGTGCTCGCCGACGTAGCGGACGTACTTGGTCAGCGTCCGGCCGGGCGTGCTGTACCAGGCGGCCGAGTCGACGTAGTGCACGCCCGCGCCCAAGTGCCCCGACCTGGGCACCGCCTCGCGGAGCAGCCCGAGGTTGTGCGAGGTGACGGCGACGAAGGCGGACTCGCCGCGGGCCAGCCCCTCGCACAGGAACGCGGCGGCGACGTCGGTGAACTCCTGATCGGAGTCGTACAGGAAGGCTTGATGAAGCAGCCGGGCAGTGGGATCGGGGTGACCATCCGCCTCGGGGAGCTCTGACGAGACGTCCATGACATGTCCTCGCGCGGTCGACGACGACCACGTTCCGCAGTCTAGAACCACCACGGCCATCCGTCGAGGCGCCTGTCCAACGTCGTGACCAGGCACGATGGACGCCATCCCTGGTCACGACGGGGGGTGACGGCGGGGTCTGCGGGTCAGCGAGAGGAGGTCCCGGGCAGGGCCCGCGGGGCGCTGCCCGGCGGGCCAGACGGCCCGCAGCGGACGGCTGAGATCGAGCTCCGGCACCGGGACGACGGTCAGGCGGCCGCCGGCCAGTTCCTCGGCGACGGCGAGTTCGCTGACGACCGCCGGGCCGGCGCCCGAGACGGCGGCGGCCTTGAGCGCGGTGGTCGAGCCGAGTTGCAGCAGGGGCCGGGCCGTTCCGCCGTACGAGGCGAGCGCGCGGTCGATCACCTCGCGCGTGCCGGAGCCCTCCTCGCGCAGCAGCAGCGGGGCGGCGGCCAGTTCGGCCGCCGGCACTCCGGAACGCCGCCGCGCCCAGGGATGGGCGGGGGAGACCACCACCAGCAGCCGGTCCGTGGTCACCACCGTGCCGCCGAGGCCCTCGGGGGCCGTCGCCCCCTCCACGAAGCCGAGGTCGGCCTCGCCCGCCGTCACCTGCGCGGCCACGGCCGCCGAGTTGGCCGCGCGCAGGGTGACCGCGGTGTCGGGGCGGGCCTGGCGGAGGGCCAGCAACCAGCCCGGGATCAGGTACTCCGCGATGGTCATGCTCGCCGCCACGCGCAGATGGCCGTCGCGCGTCTCGCGCAGCGCCGCCACCCCGGCGTCCAGCGCGTGCGCCGCGTCGACCACCTGCTGCGCCCACTCGGCGACGACCGAGCCCGCCTTGGTCGGCCGCGAACCGCGCGGCGAACGTTCCAGCAGGGCGACGCCGAGCTGCCGTTCCATCGACTTGATCCGGCCGCTGGCGGCGGGCTGGGTGATGCCGAGCTCGTCCGCGGCGCGGCCGAGGCTGCCCAGCCGGACGACGGCCAGCAGGAGTTCGAGGGCGCCCAGCTCCGGAACACGATGCGACAGAGCCATGCCTCCAGCTTATGCCCGGCCATAAGGCGAGCTTATGTACCCATAGGCCGGTGACCTCTGGTGATGCCGCGTCGGCCGCGCGAGAGTCGGATCATGGCCATCACCGCTCCCCCGGCACCGCCCGCCGTCCGCGCCGCGGCGGCGCCCCTCCGGCTGGAGCGTCTCCGGACCCTGGGGCCCAACTGGTACGCGTGCGTGATGGGCACGGCGATCGTCGCCAACGGCGCCGCGGCGCTGCCGGTGCCGGTGCCGGGACTGCGCGCGTTCGGGCTCGCGGTCTGGGCGTCGTCGTTCCTGCTGCTGCTCGTGGTCGCGGCCGCCCGGCTCGCGCACCTGGTCGTCCATCGCGACGAGGCGCGCGTGCGGCTCCTCGACGACCCGGCCACCGCCGTGTTCTACGGCTGCCCGCCGATGGCGATGCTCGCGGTCGGCCACGGCACGCTCCTCTACGGGCCGGACGTGATCGGGACGACGGCCGCGGTGTGGACGGACCTGGTGCTCTGGACGGCCGGGACGTTCACCTCGCTGGCCGTCGCGTTCGGCATCCCGTACCTGATGATCACCAGGCACGCGGTCCGCCGGGACGGCGCCGACCCGACCTGGCTCCTGCCGGTCGTCGCGCCGATGGTGGCGGCGGCGACCGGCCCGGCCCTGATCCCGCACCTGCCGACGGGGGAGCCGCGCGAGCTGATGGTGTACGCCTGCTACGCGATGTTCGGCGGCAGCCTGCTGGCCACGCTGACCGTCCTGCCCGGCGTGTGGTCCCGGCTGGTCGGCGGCCGGCCGCTCGCGCCCGCCCTCGCCCCCACGCTGTTCCTGGTGCTCGGCCCGCTCGGGCAGTCGACCACGGCGGTGAACCAGCTGGCCGCCGCCGCCCCGGCCGCGACGCCCGGGCACGCGGCCGCCATGGAGGCGTTCGCCGTCCTCTACGGCGTCCCGGTCATGGGCTTCGCCCTCCTCTGGCTGGCCATCGCGGCCGCGGTGTCCCTGCGGGCCCTGCGCGGCGGCATGCCGTTCGCGATGACCTGGTGGGCGTACACCTTCCCGACCGGCACCTGCGTGACCGGCGCCGCCGCGCTCGCCGGGCGCCTGCACCTCGGCGCCCTGACCGTGACGGCCGTCGCCCTCTACGTCCTGCTGGTCACCGCCTGGGCGGTCGCCGCGACCCGCACCCTGCGCGGCGTCGCCTCCGGAAGCCTGCTCCCGTCCCCCGCCTGACGGCGTGCGGGTTTCAAGGCCGGCGCCCGCGGCAGGACGGTCGGCTCTGAGCCACGCCCGGGCCTCGCACGATCATCGGGCGGGCGGGATGTGCTTGGGGAGGACGGCGCGGACGGCGCCGCCGCGGCGGGAACGGCCGTCGCGGGAGTGGTTGCGGTGAGCCTCGCTCGGCGCGGGGCGGGTCAGGAGGCGGGGACGGACCCGCCCCAGGCCCTGGAGGGGGCGGGAGCGCAGGGAGGTGATCTCGTACTCGTCCCCGAGCTCGGCGGCGAGGGTGCCGTCGACGAGGACCGAGCCCGGGTAGGCGGTCGCGGTGAGGCGCGCGGACAGGTTGACCGGCGTGCCGAAGACGTCGCCGAGGCGGAGCAGGATCTCGCCGTACGCCATGCCGACGCGCACGCGCGGGAAGTCGGGGTCCTCCTCGCACCGTTCGGCGATCCGCAGGCCGATCTCGGCGGCGGCGGACGGGTCGGTCGCGACGAACAGCACCTCGTCGCCGAGGGTCTTGACCACGCGGCCGCCCAGCTCGGCGACGATCTCGGTGGCGACCGTCTCGAACCGCACGACGAAGGCGGCGAGGGAGTCGCCGTCCATGCGGCGGCTCATCCGGGTGAACGAGACGACGTCGGCGAACCCGACCGCGAGGTTGGCGACGCCGGCGACCGGGTCGGCGCTGGCGGCGGCCGTGCTCGCCGCGGCGCGCAGGCCGGCGGCGGTCAGCTGGCGGCGCCAGCCGTGCAGCATGAGGCGTTCGAACGGGGCGCGCAGCTCCTCGGTGGCGGCGAGGGCGGCGACGACGGCCTCCGGGGTGACCTGCTCGTCCGCCGGGAAATGTTCGCTGAGGCGTTGCAGCCAGACGTCGCCGAGCCAGCTGGCCAGCCGTCCCATGGTCTGGCCGACCGCGCGCGCCAGCTGGAGCACGAGGTCCTCGTCGACCAGGTCGTTGCGGAGCAGGTCCTTGATCTCGCGGAGGGCATCGACGTCCCCGTCGGTGAAGGCGATCTCGTCGTCCGGGGGAGTGGGGAAGCCCAGCGCCTGCCAGATGCGGCGGGCGTACTCCTCGTCGACGCCGGCGCGGTCCTCCACTTCCTTGCGGGTGTAGCGAAGCGGCCCCCCGAGCAGGGTCACTTCGAGATCCGCGGGAAGTTTGGGATCCACCATAGGACCGCCTTCTTATGTGTCATTGACCGATGTCACAATCGTGGCGCGTAAGATCGGGGCGGTCAAGGGTGGACGAGTTCCGGCGGGCGGGGCATGGCCGAGTACCGAATCGACGAACTGGCGCACGCGGCGGGCAGCACGGTGCGCAACATCCGTGCCTACCAGGACCGCGGGCTACTGCCGCCACCTCGGCTGGAGGGCCGGGTCGGCATCTACGACGACACGCACCTGGCCCGGCTGCGCCTCATCGGCAAGCTGCTCGCCCGGGGCTACACGTTCGCGATCATCAAGGACCTCATCTCCGCCTGGGAGACCGGCAAGGACGTGAGCGAGGTCCTCGGGCTGGAGAAGGTCCTCACCGACCCCTGGTCGGACGAGATCCCCGGCGCCGCCGCGGTCGACGACCTCATCGCGACGTTCACCCCGGGACTGCCGGACGACGAGGTCGCGCGCGTGCTCGAGCGCACCGTCGAGCTCGGCCTGATCGAGCCCGAGGGCGACCACTACAAGGTGCCGAGCCCGCGCCTGCTGCACGTCGGCGCCGAGTTGGTCGCCGCCGGGATCCCGATCGACTCGGTGCTCGACATCGCCGCGCAGATCCGCGACGACTGCGACGTCATCGCCGGCCGCTTCGTCAACCTGGTGTACGACCACGTCTTCACCCCCCTGCACAGCGAGGCGCACCCGACCACCGACGAGGTCTCGGAGATCGCCGCCGTCGTCCGCCGGATGCGGCCCCTGGTCAAGATGGTCGTCGACCCGTTCATCGCCCGTGCGATGGAGGTCCGGGTCCAGGCCGCGCTGGGCACCCAGCTGGAGCTCATCCGCGACCACATGGCCGGTGAGCCCCGCACCGCCGCCGAGGGCTGACACCGCGGCGGGACGGCGGGACGGCGGGCGGGCGGGCGGCGGGCGGTCAGAGCAGGGAGATGCCCCAGACGACGGTGACCTCCTGGCGCTTGCCTTCGAGGTCGGTGAACGTGACCGTGCTCGTGCCGGGCAGGCCGACGAGGGCGGTGCGCAGCGTGAGCGTCAGCTCGGCGGACCGGCCCTTGGCCAGGACGCCCTGGGACGGCGTGACGATGACCTGCCCGCTCCCCGACGCCGACGTCCAGGTGACCGGGCCCTTGTGCGCGGTGAGCACGACCCGGGCGGTCTTGGTCCCGTAGAACTCGACCCGGGCCGGCGCGGCGGACAGGACGCCCGGCACCTTCGGCTCGGCGGAGGGCGGCCGGACGGGCACCGGCGACGGGACCGTCTCGCGATCGCCGTCCAACTGCGGCGAGTTGGGCGAACCCGCGCCTCCCGTGCCGTTGCCGGGCTGGCCGCTCTGCCCGGGCCGCGATCCCCCGTTCCCGGCGCCGCCGTCCGGTGGCCGCTGCTCGGTGACCGCGGGCTGCGGGCCCGCGCCCAGCGGCGGCCAGTTGATGATCGACTTGCCCGGACCCATCAGCAGCGCGACGACCACCGCCGTGGCGAGGGCCCCGGCCATGCCTCCCCCGGAGAACAACCACCGGCGGCAGACCGGCGAGGGCACGTCCGGCTGGCTGGGCAGGCCGTCCGGGGTCAGGCCGCCGCCGCGGGCCGCGATGTCGGTGCGGTAGCCCGCGAGCTCGGGGTCGGTGCCGGTGTGGATGACCCGATGGCGCAGCGCCGCGGGCAGCACGGGGGAGGGCGCCATGACGATGAGCGCGGCCGGGGTGAGCCGCCGCCGCGCGCTGCACTCGGCGCAGTCCGCGGCGTGCCGTTCCAGCGCCGCCTCGTCGGGCGCGGTCGTGGGGGAGAACAGCCGGTCGGTGAGCGACGCCGCCCGTACGACCTGCCCTCCGATGGGCGTGTGCGCATCCCGCATCGCCCACGCACCACCCGCGTCCCGGCCCTCGCCGGTCACAGCCGCGACCCGGTCGACCTGACCGTCCCGACCCGCTGGGGCTGCTCGGCCTGCCAGGTCATTCCGACCCGCTGGGTCTGGGCGGCCCGCCGATTCTGTCCGGCCCGCCGGGCCTGCTCCGCCCGCCGGGTCTGCTCTGTCGGCCAAGGCTGCTTGGTCCGGGCGGTCCGTCCGGTCCGGCTCGACGGCGTGATCGTCGTGTTCGACCTCGTCGAGGCGGTGGTCAGAGGCTTCGAACTCGGCCTCGGCGGGCTCGGCGGGCTCGGCGGGCTCGCGTTCTGGGGGCGATGCGGGCGGGGCTTCGGCCGACGTGGCGGCAGCGGCCGAGGCGGCGGGCTCGGCGGAACGGGCGGCGCGGCGGGTCGAGCCGGTAAGCCGGGCGGCGGGGTGGGCCGCCGCCACGACCACGGCGGCGGCGCGGCGCGGTGTGCCCGTCCCGCCACCCGGCCGCTTGCTCCGGGGTTCACCTGCCGGGAGGTCGAGGGCCTCGGCGTGCCCGATCAGCTCACGTTCGGCGTCCTCCGCCTGGAGCGCACGGACCGGGCGGCCGCCGTCCGCGCACCGCTGCTCGAGGACGACCAGTTCGGCGTCGATGGCCGTTCTGAGGCGAGCCTGGGCCCGGCTCAGCCGGCCGGCCGCGCGCCGGGACGAATTGCCGAGGGCCGCGCCGAGCTCGGGCGAGCGCAGTCCGTGCCGCAACGCCAGCAGCAGCACCTCCTGGTCGGGAAAGGTCAGCCGGGTCAACGCCGCGTCGAGCAGCCCGCGCAGCGTGTCATCGGCGAATTCGGCGTCCTTCTCCCAGGTCAATCCCCTGACCCGGCCGCGCTGGAGACAACGCCGCCGGGCCGCCGCGTACAACCAGGGCCGCAGCCTGATGCGATCGCGCATTCGCGGCGCCCGCCGAAATGCGTCGATGAAGGTGTCGTGAACGACGTCGGCGGCGGTCTTGTGCTCGCCGGTCATTGTCAGGCAGTAGTCGTAGAGGCGCTCTGCGTACGCGTCGTACAGCGCGCCGAGAGCCGCCTCGTCACCTTCGTTCAGCCGCTGGACCAACCTGCGGTCGGCCGCGACGTCGAAGGAGGACCACCTCGGCATGTGAGCTCCCGGCACCGACGGGCGAACGCGCTCCCGTCACGGGCCAACTGGACAATCGGCCCACCTTGCATACACCCACTCACCCCACTTGCACCACATGATCCCCAGAAATGGCGACGAAGGGTGACTGCCGGGTGAGCAGTGTGTTGCCTGTGGCGTTTCAGCGACCAATGACGGAATACGACGTGTCGACAACGAAATGTGATGATGCCGATGCCGAACGTGATCAGTCAACTCCCTCGCGCCAATGGGTCAACCCAGGCGGCGAAAAGACCCTCCGGTATCAGTCCACTCGGGTGATGTCGATCTCGCCGTCGGCGTAGCGGCGGCGCAGCACCTTCTTGTCGAACTTGCCGACGCTGGTCTTGGGGATCTCGGTGATGAACGCCCAGCGCTCCGGCAGCTGCCACTTGGCGATCCGGTCGCTCATGAACTCCTTGAGCTGGTCGGCGCCGACCTCCGCGCCCTCACGGACGACGACCGACGCCAGCGGGCGCTCCTGCCAGCGGTCGTCCGGGACGCCGACCACCGCGGCCTCGATGACGTCCGGGTGGGCCATGAGGTGGTTCTCCAGCTCGACGGAGGAGATCCACTCGCCGCCCGACTTGATGACGTCCTTGGCCCGGTCGGTGAGCACCAGGTAGCCGTCCGTCGAGATCGTCCCGACGTCGCCGGTGCGGAGCCAGCCGTCGTGGAACTTCGCCGGGTCCTCGTCCAGGTGGTACGCGCCCGTGATCCACGGTCCGCGGATCTCGACCTCGCCGACCGCGGTGCCGTCGTTCGGCAGGACGGTGTCGTCGTCGCCGACGATGCGCATCTCCAGCCCGGCGAGGACGCGCCCCTGGGTGACGCGGGCGCGCCAGGCGTCGTCCCCTTCCGCGCCGGCGGGCGCGTGCGCCACGGTCGCCACCGGCGAGGTCTCGGTCATCCCCCACGCCTGGACGATCCGCACGCCGATCTCGTCGAAGCCCCGCATCAGCGCCTCCGGCACGGCCGAGCCGCCGCACGGCACGAGCCGCAGCGAGGTGAGGTCCGAACCGTTCTCGGTCACGTACCGCAGCACGTCCGACCAGATGGTCGGCACCGCCCCGGCGACCGTGGGCCGTTCGGCCTCGATCAGGCGGACGAGCGGCTCACCTTGGAGGAACCGGTCCGGCATGATCAGGTTCGCGCCCGCCATGACGGCCGCGTACGGCAGGCCCCAGGCGTTCGCGTGGAACATCGGCACGACCGGCAGCACCGTGTCGGCCTCGTTCAGGCCCATCGAGTTCCCCGTGCAGACCGCCATGGAGTGCAGGTAGGCCGACCGGTGCGAGTAGACGACGCCCTTCGGGTTGCCGGTGGTGCCGCTGGTGTAGCACATGGCCGCGGCCTGGCGTTCGTCGATCTCGGGCCAGTCGAACGTGGCGGGCGCGGCGGCGAGCAGGTCCTCGTACGAGTGGAGTTCCTTGCCCGCCGGCTCCAGCGGAGCGGTGTCGCCCGCACCGACCACGATCACGTGCTTGACCGTCGTGAGCTGCGGCAGGTTGGGGGCCAGGAGCGGGATGAGCGAGCCGTCCACGATGACGATCTCGTCCTCGGCGTGGTTGGCGATGTAGACGAGCTGGTCGGGGAAGAGCCTCAGGTTGAGCGTGTGCAGCACCGCGCCCATGGAGGGGACGGCCAGGTAGGCCTCGAGGTGCTCGGTGTTGTTCCACATGAACGTGGCGACGCGCTGGTCGCCGTCGATCCCGAGGGAGCGCAGCGCCCCGGCCAGCCGTGCGGCGCGTTCGCCGACCTCCGCGTACGTCCGGCGGCGGGCGCCGTCACCGGTCCAGGTCGCCACCTCGCCCGCCCCGAACACACCGGTGCCGTAGCGCATGATCGAGGTGATGGTCAGCGGGAAGTCCTGCATCGTGCTCCACACGGCGCGCCTCCAGCAGCTCTGCGGGGTCCGGAATGGGATTCTTGCCGGAAAGGGCCCGGATTGTCAGTACCCCGGGCGACCTTGGTTCACGGCCGCTGCGTGGCGACGCCGGGGAAGTCGTTGCCCAGGCCGGCGTCGTCGCGGAGCTTGGCCATCGCCCTGGAAACCGTGCTCTTGACCGTGCCGACGCTGACTCCGAGCACTTCGGCGACCTCCGATTCGGGCATGTCCTCGTAATAGCGGAGCATCACCGCGAGCCGTTGGCGCGCAGGAAGCCGATCAAGGGCACGGCCCAGCGCGTCGTGCAGCTCGGTGCGCCGCGTGTGATCATCGATCGGCTGGTCGGGAAGTTCGTCGGTCGGATAGATCTCCAGTTTGCGGCGGCGCCACCACGAGATCTGCGTATTGGCCATGGCGCGGCGGACGTACCCGTCCACGGCGGCACGGTCGTTGATGCGATCCCAGGCGAGGTAGGTCTTGGCCAGCGCCGCCTGGAGGAGATCCTCGGCCTCGGCCCTGTCGCTGGTCAGCTGCATCGCCTGGCGCAGCAGCACGGGACCCCGGGCCGCGACGTACTCACGGAACTCCTCGTGCCGCGTCTTGTTCAAATCACCACCGAGCCAGGGGTTACGGGGATGGGATCGGGCCGCCGATATTGTGATCTTGGGTACGCAAGATCCCGTTGCTCATGACGATGGCACGAAGATCGTAATTCTGGGCCAACAAAAAAGACATATTCGGGTCAACCAGTGTAGGAATACATCCCCGCGGTGCGTAAATCTCAACCCGCCGGATGACTTATCGGATAAATCCGTCGACAGGCGGGTGACGGCGCGTGACTCTTGACTCACTGTCCTAACAGGTGTGGCCACGAGTGAAGATTCGACGCCGGAGTTCCGCCATGCAGCTTCCCCGCCATGGAGCAAGGCGTCGCAGTCAGCAGGAGGCCGTGCTCGGAGTGCCTCGGCACACCGCTCCCGCTGACTCGACCCCTGCCCAGCCGGGTCCCCTCACGGGGACCGTCCTCGACGCGAGCCCGCACCTCCTGGTGCTGCGCACCGCCGCCGGGGAGGTCCGGCTGCCGATGACCGAGGCGACCACGGTCTGGCACGGCGGGCGCGGGGGCCCCGCCGCGCTGCGTCCGGGCCGCGACGTGATCGTGCGGCCCTCGGCGGACGGCCTCCGGGCCGACCGGATCTGGGTGGAGATCGGCCGTGTGGCCGGCACCATCCTGGCGTGCGGGAGGGACACCGTGGAGGTGGACATGGGTCCTCACCGGGGACGGGCCCATGTGGTGATCCCTCCGCACGCCCTCGGCCGGGTGCTGGTACGCCACCCCCGGCTCGAGCCGGGCTACCTCATCGACGTCATCTGCGTCCGTTCTCCGGACGGCCCGCAGGCGACGCGGCCCGGCACGTCCCAGCCCGGCTACCGCGCCGACGACCTCGCCGCGCCCGAGCCCGGCGCCCCCGTGAACGACCCCGTCCACGGCACCGCCACCTGGTTCGGCGGGGCGATCTCCGAACGGCGTCACCGCCGCCCGGCGCCCACCACGCTCGCCGCCTCGTACGAGCACCTCGGCCGGGCGGGCGTCGACCACACCAGGCACCTCGGCATCGACGACGCCTACACCGCCGTCGGCGCGGCCTACCCGGCGGTAGACGCCGAGGGGGACGCGGGCGGCTGCGCCGACGCGCCGTCCGGCTGCGCCGCGCTCCCCTACCTGTCGCTCGGGAGCACGCTGTCGCTCCACAACGAATGCTCGGGGCGCACGGTGGCCGTCCCGGTCATCGAGTGCGGCTGCGCCGCCGCCCGCTTCTGCGACCGCTGCGTCGAATGCGGCACCTCGCCTCGCGGCCGGCTCGTCGAGCTGACGCCGGCCGCCTTCGTGGCCTTGGGCGGCGATCTCGACGCCGGTTGTTTCAACGCGATTCTGCGGACAGGGGGTTGAACGGTGGTCACGGTCGTCCTGAACACCCAGGTGCTGATCCTCGCCGCGGTGCTCCTCGCCGCGTGCCTGGCCAAGCTGACGATCCGCGAACCGGCGGAGACGGCGCCCGACCACGTGCACGGCGTGCCGGTGCCCGCCAAGCTGAGCCGCGCGACCGCGCTGCGGCAGAGCCGCCAGGTGAACGTGGGCCTGGGCCTCACCGAGGGCCTGCTCGCCCTGGGCCTCCTGGTGACCTCGCACTTCTCGGTGCGCCTCGCCACGACGGTCACGTTCGCCGCGGCCACCTGGGTCGTCGGTGAGCTCCGCGTGCACCGCCCGGACGCCGGATGCGGCTGCTTCGGCGGGCTGAGCACCAAGCGCGTGGGCCGCCGCAGCGTCATCCGAGCGGTCCTCTTCACCGCCGCCGCCGTGGCCTCGCTGGGCGCCCCGCACGCGGGCCTGACGGTCCTGGCCGGCGTCGAGGCCCAGGTCATCCTCGTCCTGGCCGTCGAGCTCGCCCTCTTCGCCGCGCTCTCCCCGGAGCTGTCCGCCCTGCTCGAACGCCGCGGCCTGCGCCACCGCCCGGCCGAACCCTGCGAACGCCGCCGCAGCCCCATGACCGAGACCCTCTCCAGGCTCCGCGACAGCGCCGACTGGCTCCGCTACGAGGACTCCCTGGTCAGCGCCACCCCCCTGGACGTCTGGCGCGAACGTTGCTGGCGCTTCCTCACCTACTCCGCCCGCATCGACGACCAGCACGTAGAGATCGTCTTCGCCGTCTCCACCGCCGCCCGAGACCACACCGTCCGCTCAGCGATGACACCCCCGGCCGGGGACACGGCCGCCACCGAGGCCCCGGCCTCCGGCACACCTGCCCTGCGCGGGCTCAACGAACCTGGACCGAGCAAGCACGTGTGCGACCGTCCGGCCACCCCCAGCACTTCCACGGAACGTTCGGCGTCCGGCACCACCGGCACCCACGCACGTACAACTGCCCAGCATCCCCTCCCCCCACGGACCGCCACCCCGCAGGCACCCACCCTGCAAGCGCCCGATGTGCCCGGCCATCAGGTCTCAGCCCCCGGCACGACGGTCGGCAGGCATCCGTCGCACACCCATACGACCGACGCACTCACATCCGATGCACATTCGCCCAAGGCCCAGCCCACCACCGCGCAGGCGAACAACAGACACGCAAGCGGCAAGCACCAGCCAGCCGCCCAGGCAAGCGACAGGCACCAGCCACACGCGCAAGCGGACCGCGCCCAGGCGAGCGGCGGGCACCAGCCTGATGCGCAGGCGGGCGGCGGGGGGCTGCCAGATGCGCAGGCGGGCGGCGCGCGGCTGCCGGGCGGGGGACGGGGGGCCGAGGTGCGGGCGGGGGACGGGCGGAAGGCTTTGCGGGGTGGCGGGAAGTGGGGTTGGGGTGGGCGGGTGCGGAAGGAGGAGGCGGGTGCCTGGGAGGTCGTCGATGTGGACGTGACGGTGCCCGACCTGGGTGTCTGCGTGGGGGCCGTGTGCGAGTCGGGGCCGGAGAGCGTGGACGTGACGGCTCCGGATCTGGGCGATGTGGACATCACGGCGCCCGATACGCGGGTGCTGGGGTGGCCTCTCTGAAGGTCTATTGGCGTTTCTAGCGCAGGGTCGATAGACCGCTAGAGAACGACAGAAAGCATCGCTCGGAGAATCTACGGCTTTCTAGGTGAGGAACTAGAAAGCCATAGATTCTTGTGAGGAGAGGTCTCGATGCAGGCTTATATGAGCTTCTAGCATTGACGCTAGAGAGCGGTATATGCGTGTAGCGGGTCGTCGGGCTAGGCGGGCTGGGCTCTCAGGAACTTGCCGAAGTGGGGCACGGTGAACGCCACCAGGCCGCGTTCGGCGCTGTAGATGAGGCCCTTCTTGATGAGACCGTCGCGGGCCGGCGAGAGGCTGGACGGCTTGCGCCCGAGCTCGTCGGCCACGGCGGAGGTGGGCACGGGTTCGTCGCCGAGGACGGCCATCGCGCGCATGTAGTCGCGTTCGGCCGGGGTGGCGCGGTCGTAGCGGCTGCCGAAGAACCCGACGGCCAGCTCGCTCTCGGCCTCGGGGGCGGCGACCTTGATGTCGTCGGCGGTGATCGGGGTGTCGGGCGCGACGTCCCACACGACCTTCGCGTACGCCTGGACGAAGTAGGGGTAGCCGTCGGCCGCGCCGTAGAGGGCGTCGAGGGCCTCTTCGGTGAAGGTGACCTCTTCGCGCCGGGCCGGGGCCAGCAGGGCGAAGTCGGCGGACTCGCGGTCGAGCCGGTCGATGCGGGCGTAGCGGAAGAGGCGCTCGGAGTAGGACTTGCTCGCCGACAACACGGCGGGCAGGTGCGGCAGGCCGGCGCCGACCACGATCAGCGGGCCGCCGTTCTGCGAGAGCTCGTGGCAGGCGGCGCAGAGCGCGGAGACGTCATCGGCCGGGATGTCCTGCATCTCGTCCACGAACAGCGCGATGCCGACGCCGACGTCGGTGGCGACGGACGCGGCGTCCACGAAGAGCTCGGTGAGGTCGATCTCCAGGTCGCCGGAGTCGGCGCGGCCGCGGGTGGCGGGGACGTCGATGCCGGGCTGCCAGCGGTGCGCGCGGGCCTTGCCCTTGCCCGCGGGCTCCTCGCCGGCCTGCGCGAACGCCTTGAGCACGCCGAGGAACTCCTCGATGCGGTCGGGCGCGCGGTGCCGCGGGGCCAGCTCGCGGATCGCCATGTGCAGGGCGGACGCGACCGGGCGGCGGATCGACTGGTCGGGCCGGGCCTCGATCTTGCCGGTGCCCCACAGGCGCTGGATCGCCATCGAGCGGAACGCGTTGAGCAGCACCGTCTTGCCGACGCCGCGCAGCCCGGTGATGATCATGCTGCGTTCGGGGCGGCCGCGGGCCACCCGTTCGAGCACGACCTCGAACTGCTGGAGCTCACGATCACGGCCGGCCAGCTCCGGAGGGCGCTGCCCGGCCCCGGGGGCGTAGGGATTGCGCACGGGGTCCACGGTCTCGGACTCTATGAGGCGATATAGCTGTGGCCGTAGATTTGCGTAGAAACTCGTACGGCGTGTCGCGTTCGGTCGCACCGGCCTGCAGCGCGTGGCGCCGTCCGCGGCGAGGCCCCCGTGCCTCTCGACGTCGCGGTGACCAGTGCCGGTCGCCGCGGATACCGTCGCCTCCATGCCGCCTCCCCAGGCGAGCGTTCGAATCAGTCGAATTTTTGTTCGACTGTTCGAACACACTAGCGCATGAGATCGCGACGCGTCACGCGGGTCTCGCTAATACGTTCGAAGACGTTACCTGCCGCGGAGGAACGCGGCGGACCGGCGGCACCGAGCCTCTGGCGCCACCGGCCCACCGCGGGTCAGGAACCGTCCGCGGCGGCCAGGCCGCGCTTGAACGCCGAGGCCACCTCGACGAGCCGGGTCGCCTGGAACTCCATCGCGGCCAGCTCGACGTCGCCGGGCGGGATCTCGCCGTTGGCCGAGACGTGGCTGGTGCCGTACGGGTTGCCCATCTGGAACTGGATCGGGTCGGCGTAGCCGGGCGGGACGATGATCGAGCCCCAGTGGTAGAAGGTGTTGTTGAGCGCGAGGATCGTCGACTCCTGGCCGCCGTGCGGCGTGGCCGAGGCGGTGAACGACGACGCCACCTTGTTGACCAGGCGGCCCTCGCCCCAGAGCGGTCCGGTCGTGTCGAGGAACTGCTTCAGCTGCGCCGCCGGCATGCCGTACCGGGTGGGCGCGCCCAGCAGGAACGCGTCGGCCCAGTCGAGGTCGTCCAGGGTCGCCTCGACGACGTGCTGGGTGGCGGCGGCGTTGTCCGACCAGCCCTGGTTCGAGGCGATCGCCTCCTCCGGGGCCAGCTCCTTGACCTTGCGCAGCCGGACCTCGGCACCGGCCTTCTCGGCCGCCGTGGCGGCGGCCTTGGCCAGCCGGAAGATCGTTCCGGTGGCCGAGTAGTAGATGACGGAGACCTTGAGCGGAGTGTCGAAGGCCATGGCTCCCCCTTGAGCAGCTGTGTCGGTTGTCCGTCCCCCGGCCGCGGGCAGGCTCGCGCCCGACCGTGGCCAGGGGGATCGTCGGATCCGCGGGTCCGTCCGGGGCGGGCCCGGTCAGCCGAGCGACTCGTCCGCGGCGGAGAGGTGCGGAACCTTCTCAGCCGGGATCGTTCCCATCCGTCCGGCCTGGAAGTCCTCGAACGCCTGAATGATCTCGTCCCGGGTGTTCATGACGAACGGGCCGTACCGCGCGATCGGCTCGCGGATCGGCAGACCCCCGAGCACGAGGATCTCCCAGCCGTTCTTGCTGGCCGGCGGCTGGCTCTCGGCCGCCTGGACGACCAGGCCGTCCGCGTCCCCCTTGTGGTGCGAGCCGCCGAAGACGGCCAGCTGCCCGTCGCCGACCGCGGTCTGCTCGACGCCGGCGGTCCCGCGTCCGGAGAGCGAGTAGACCAGCGCGTTGAACTCCCGCGGCCAGGGCAGCGTGAGCCGCGCGCCGGGCGCGACGGTCGCGTGCAGGTACGTGATCGGCGTGTAGGTGGAGCCGGGGCCGTCGTGGCCCGCGACCGAGCCGGCGATCACCCGGACGAGCGAGGCGCCGTCGTCGGCGGCCAGCAGCTTGACGTCGCGCGCCTCGATGTCCTGGTAGCGCGGCTTCACCCACTTCTGGGCGCGCGGCAGGTTGACCCACAGCTGCACGCCGTGGAACAGCCCGCCCCGGGTGACGAGCTCGGGCGGCGGCTGCTCGATGTGCTGGATCCCGGCGCCGGCGGTCATCCACTGCGTGGCGCCGTCGGTGATCAGGCCACCGCCGCCGGTGGTGTCCTGGTGGGCGAACGTGCCGTCGATCATGTACGTCACGGTCTCGAAGCCGCGGTGCGGGTGCCAGGGCGTGCCCTTGGCCTCGCCCGGCGCGTACTCGACCTCGCCCATCTGGTCCAGGAGCAGGAACGGGTCGGCGAGGGAGAGGTCGACGCCCGGGAAGGGGCGCCGCACCTGGAAGCCCTCGCCCTCCAGATGACGCTGGGCGGTGACGACCTTGGCGACGCGCCGCCAGCCCGTGGTCTCCTCGGGCAGGCGCGGCAGGCGGGGCAGGGTCAGGGGATCGGCCATCACGGCGGGCATCTCGTCTCCTCCTCTAGGGCCGGATCTGATGCCGGTGGAACCTAGTTGAAAGATAAACTATTCCCTCGCACGGAGATTCGTTCCGCGCCTGGTAGATCCCACGTTAACACGATTGGTTGAATCTTCAACATGTGCTCTATACTTCCGGTCATGAGCGAACCACGCTGGCTCGATGCCGATCAACAGCGAGACTGGCGGGCGTTCGTGGACGGCAGCGTCCGGCTGACCGAGCTCCTCGACCGTGACCTCAAGTCCAAGCACGGTCTGTCGGTGTCGGAGTACGAGATCCTGGTACGGCTGTCCGAAGCCCCCGAGCGCCGCCTGCGCATGGCTGAGCTGGCCGAACACGCAAGCCAGTCGCGCAGCCGCCTGTCCCACACGTGCAGCCGCCTGGAGTCCAAGGGCCTGGTGTTCCGCGGCGGATGCCCCAACGACAAGCGGGGCGTCTACGCGCACCTGACCGACGAGGGGTTCGCCGCCCTCGACCGCGCCGCCCGCGACCATGTCGAGACCGTCCGCGACTTCTTCGTCGACGTGATCGACCCGTCCGACCTGGCCGCCATCGGCCGTGCCTTCACCGCCGTCAACAAGCGGATCGCCGAAGCCGGCTGACCGGGGTCAGAGGCTCAGCCCGGTGAGGAAGCCCACGGAGATCAGGGTCAGGAAGACCCAGGCCAGCATCATGCCCATGCCGAACGGGCGCCAGTTGCCGCCGACCTTCCAGATCAGCAGGCTGCCGAGCCCGAAGGCGAGCACCAGCAACGTCACCATCTGCGGCAGCAGGCTCGGGCGCCGGCTCATCATCAGCGGCGCCCACATCATGATCGCGTCCACGAAAACGAACGTGCCGAAGCCCGCGCCGACGAACGACAGGAAACGCCCGCCGGGGATCCGGACCCTGTCCAGGGGCACGCTGATGAGCGGAGTCGAGGCCGTCGCGTCCTCGACCTCGACTCTCGAGGCCACCGAGAAGATCTCGTCCTCGAGACTCGGGAGTTCGTCGGGTTGGGCCATGCCGGCTCCCTCAGCCCGGGGGACATGCCCGGGAACCATGCCCGGTGGGGGGTCGGTGAAACTACGTGGCCCATCCGCCCCCGTCCCCTGTCGACGGATGTGCTCACAGACGCACCGTAGCGAACCCGAGGTCCAACACGAAGGCGGGCGGGCGTGCGATCCTGCTGAAATGCCAGGCAGAAGGCTCTTGCACTCCGCAGCGTTCATGGCCGCCTTCGTCTCCGTGACGGCGGGGACGACCGGATGCGGCAACGGTTCCGAATCCGGGTCGGGCTCCTCCGCCTCGGCCACGCCGCCCACGGCCTCGGGGTCCGCCCCGGCCACGACGTCCGCGGCGCCCTCGGCGAGCGAGACGGCGCAGCGGTTCCGCTCCCAGATCAAGCGGGTCACGGCAGCGGACCTGAAGTACTCGTGGCGCTCGGGCTGCCCGGTGAGCCCGTCCGGCCTGCGGATGATCGAGATGTCGTACTGGGGCATGGACGGCAAGCACCACGACGGCGGCAAGCTCGTCGTCAACGCCAAGGCCGCGAACGACCTGGTCGGCGTCTTCCGGACGTTGTACGACAAGCGCTATCCGATCCGGCGCATGGAGCCGGTGGACGTCTACAAGGGCAGCGACTTCGACTCGATCGAGGCCGACAACACCTCGGCGTTCAACTGCCGCAACGCGACGGGCTCGGGGAACTGGTCGCAACACGCGTACGGGCTCGCGGTGGACGTCAACCCCTGCGAGAACCCTTACGTCACCGCGAGCGGCTCGGTCGCCCACAAGGACTGCGTCAAGTACAGGAACCGTGACAACCGCGACCCGGGAGTCATCCACCGGCGCGACAAGGTGGTCCGGGCGTTCGCCTCGATCGGCTGGGGCTGGGGCGGCGAGTGGAGCGGCACCAAGGACTACCAGCACTTCTCGAGCAGCGGCCGCTGAGGCGCGCCCGCCGGCGGGGTTCCACGCGCCCGGTTGCGTGGCCGGCGGGCCTGAGCGTCAGTACGTCAGCCGAGTGCGACGAAGGCGATCACCAGGATCGCGACGAGGGCCACCACGGCGCCGATGCCGATGATGAAACCGAGGCTCGGGCCGCCCGACGACTTCTCGGGCTGTCCCTGCTGTTGGAAACGCTGGAACTGCTGGGTCGTTCCAGCCGGATCTTGCGGGTTCTGAGACATGGTCCGACAGGGTAACGGATGGTTTAGGCGATTTTCATGACTGATGGCGTTATCAGCCTGCCGCTTCCGTCGTCGTCTCGGCGACCAGCTCGTCCCCTCCCGGAGACGCCTCGAGCCGCACCGTGACCGACGACAGCTCCCCCAGCCGCCTCAGGTGTGTTCCTCCGCACGGGATCTCGACGACCGCCTCGGGAAGCTCGCACCGCCACAGGCGCCGGGCGGTCAGCTCCGGTGACGGGACGACGACGCGGACCGCCGCGTCCGCGGCCACCCACCGCCGCAGCGTCCCGTTGATCTCATCGGTGATCTCGGGCAGCCCGGCGGTCAGGCCTTCGGCGGTGAAGCCCTTCTTCCGGAGCGACTTGCCGATCCGGTAGACGTCCCGGCTCCCGCCCGGCACGATCCGCGACGAGGTGATCGCCAGCGCGTCGAAGTCGGGGTGGCCGAGCCCGTCCACCCGGACGCCGTCCTTGCGCCAGCGCGACGCCAGCGCCGCGTTCAGCGCCAGGGCCATCAGATGGCACGCGGTGTGGCCCGCCGAGAGCGCCCGGCGGCGGCCTTCGTCGACCGTCAGCCCGGCCTCTTCACCGTCCGGCACCCGGCGTTCGACCACGTGGACGACCAGCCACTCCCAGCCCTCGTCGCCCCGCCGCGCCGGAATGTCGGGCCCGAGCAGCAACGACCCCGCCCCGCCGGGGCGGGTCTCGACCGCGCCGGGGCGGGTCTCGACCGCGCCGGTCATGCAGTCGACGACGCGCTGCTCCATGTCGTCCACACGGAGCAGGCCGGTGTCGGCGGGCTGGTCGGGCCAGGTGTGGTCGAGCGGGTGGAACGGAGTCTCCGCCGTGACGACGCCGAAGCCGCCGCCGCTCAGCGGCACCACGGCGGTCACTCTCGACCGGCCCGTCACGGCCCCGGCCGGGAACGTCACGTGAGTCGATCCCCCGATGCCCCTCACGTTCACCGACGGTATCAGCCCGGATACGGAGCGCCCCCGGCGGCGTGGTGCCGACGGGGGCGGACGCCCTGCGGAGAGTGTGGGATTCGAACCCACGACGACTGTCCCCAGCCGTGGTCGCTTTCAAGGCGACTGCACTAGTCCACTATGCGAACTCTCCTGGCCGCAGACCACGATAGCGGTCGGGAACCGGTGGCATCGACTTCATCAGCGTGGACGGCGTCACCGCAGGGCAGCGGTCCGGCTAACGCGTCCTGACCTGGGCGGCGGCCGCGAGAATCAGGGCCGGGTCGTCGACCGGCGGATGGATCAGGCCCAGGATCGTCCGCCGTCGTCATCCCGGCCTCCGTCTCAGGTCGTCGGGACCTGGTAGCCGGGGATCGACGGCCAGCGCACCGTCATCACCACCGACTCCTCCTCCGCGCACCACGAATGGTCGACGCCGCGTTCCCACACCACGTAGTCACCCTGCCTGGACAGCACCACGTCGCCCTCAGGAAATTCCATCCGGAACCGTCCGCTGATGAGGACGAGCAGCGCCGTCCGCTTCTCGCCCCTGGCCCACTGGGCCCGGCGCTCCCCCTTCGGGTGCACGCCCCACTTGATCTCGACGTCGTCGCTGTGCCGTAGGTCGCCTTCGGGCTTGAAGTGCCCGAGCAGCCAGCCATGGTCCGCCGCGGCGTCGGCCGCGGCCCTTCCCGCGTACACCCCGTCCATCACGAGCGCAGACGCTAGCCCATCCGGCGGTGGGCGTCCGCCATGGGGTGCGGGGCGCGGCGCGCTCCGCGGGTGACCAGGCGCAGCAGCCACGTCTGGACGATCCCGCAGCCGATCGTGATCGCGTAGAAGGCGAACGGCCCGGGGACCTCACCGACGCGGGCCTCCACGAACTCCAGCCCCTGCAGCCCGGCGAACGACAGCGGCAGGGTCACCAGGATGAGCCAGACCCCGGCGAAGCTCGGATCGCCGGAGTCGTTGAAGAGGTCGTCGGCGACGACGAACAGGGCCGCGGCGACCACCAGCGCCGCGTACGCCGCGGGGACGATGATGCCGAACCAGCCGGTCGAACGTACGGCGGCGGCCGCGGAGAGGCGTCTGAACATGCCTCTCATGATTCTCGCCCACGCCGCGCCTCGCCTGAGTACGCGTACTCAGGCGAGGATGCGCGTTTCACCCGTCCGCGCGGCGGCGGCTCACTCGTCCGGGCGCTGGAAGGCGAAACCGTCGCCGACCACGGCGGCCAGGTTGAGGTAGGCCTCGCGGGTGCCCGGAGCGAGCTGCTCCAGATCGACCTCGGCGCCCTCCTCGAGGTGGTCGTCGTAGGGGATCCGCACGACGGCGCGGCAGCGGCTCTCGAAGTGCGCCTGGAGTTTGTCGAGGTCGACCTGGCTGCGGGTGCGGTTGCGGACCATCGACAACACGACCACGCCGTTGCGGACGAGGTGGCCGTGGTCGTGCGCCTCCAGCCAGTCGAGCGTCGCGCTCGCCGACCGCGCGCCGTCGACCGACGGCGAGCTGACGAGGACGAGCTGGTCGGCCAGCGCCAAAACGCCCGCCATCGCCGAGTGCAGCAGGCCGGTGCCGCAGTCGGTGATGCAGATCGAGTAGTACTGCTCCAGGACGACCGCGACCGCGGAGTAGTCCTCGGCGCTGAACGCCTCGCTGACCGCCGGGTCGCGGTCGGACGCCAGCACCTCCAGGCGCGCCTCGTTCTGCGAGGTGAACGCGCGCACGTCGGCGTAGCGGCTGATCTTGTCGCGGTTGTTGAGCAGGTCGCGGACGGTCGCCGCCGTCTCCAGCTTGACCTTGTCGGAGAGCGTGCCGCGGTCCGGGTTGGCGTCGACCGCGATCACCCGGTCACCGCGGATGGACGACAACATCGCACCCAGGCCGGTCGTCGTGGTGGTCTTGCCCACGCCGCCCTTGAGCGACATGACCGCGACGCGGTGGTGGCCGCCGGCCACGTTGGTGCGCGCCCGCGCCACCAGGTCCTTGCGGCGCAGCTCGGCCTGCGACTCACCGGGGTGGATGTTGCCCGCGGTGGCCTTGTAGACGGCGCGGCGCCAGCCCTGCGAGGGCGCGATGCGCTTTTCGCCGAGCAGGTTTTCCGAGCTCAGGCTCTCGGGGCCCTGCGGCTCCTGCTGCTGCGGGTAGCCGTGCGGGGACTGCGGGCCGTAGCCGGGCGGCGGGCCCTGGGGCGGGCCGTACGGCTGGCCGGGATGCGGATAACCGGGCGGCGGACCCTGCACGTACCCCTCGGCGGGCGGACCCTGCGGGTAGCCCTCCGGACCGGCACCCGGATACCCCTCCGGACCGACTCCCGGATACCCCTCCGGACCGGCACCGGGGTATCCCTCGGGACCCGCACCGGGATAGCCCTCAGGACCAGCGCCCAGGTAACCAGGCGCACCGGGAGCACCTGGCGCTCCAGGGGCTCCGGGGGCGCCCGGGGCGTAGCCGGGCATCGGGTTGTAGGGCGCCATGCCGGGAGCGCCGCCCTCACCGGGCGGCGGGCCCGGCGGCTGCGGGGGCTGGGGCTGGGGCGGCTGCTGCGCGTCGGCGCCCGGGTAGGCGTACGGGGGCTGCTGCGGTTGCTGCTGCTGCGGGTCCGGAGCGCCGAACTGCTCCGGCGGGTAGGGAGAGACCTGGTCGTGCGGGGGACCGGGCGGCGCGCCAGCGCCCTCGGGGAGCGGCGGGGCTCCCGGACCGTCGAACGGCGGTTGAGGAGGCCCGCCGTCAAAGGTCGGCGGGGGAGGAACGGACGCACCGTCGAAGGTCGGCGGCGGAGGCACCGGCGCACCCTCGAAGGGCGGCTGACCGGCGTCGTAAGGCGGCTGCGGTCCCGGCTGCTGCGGCCCCGGCTGCTGAGCGCCGGGCCCACCCCCGTACGGGCCCTGCGGTCCGGGCCCGCCCTCATAGGGGCCCTGCGGCCCCGGGCCAACCTCGTACAGGCCTTGCGGGCCGGGGCTGCCACCATCGTAGGGAGCCTGCGAGCCGGTGCCACCCTCGTACGGAGGCTGCGGGCCCGGGCCGCCTTCATAGGGACCTTGCGGGCCGGGGCCACCCTCGTACGAGGGCTGCGGGCCGGGGCCGCCCTCGTAGGGAGGCTGCGGCGCGCCCTCGTAAGGCGGCATCTGGGACGGATCGTGCTGCGGGAGCCCACCGTAGGGAGGGGGCAGCATGCCACCGTCGAACGGCTGCGGCATGGGGCTGCCGTCATAGGGCGGCGGCGCGGGGAGCTCGCCGTAGGGCGGGTAACCCGGAGGCGGCGGGGGCATCCCCGCGGGCTCGCCGCCGGGCGGACCAGGCGGACCAGGCGGGCCGGGCTGACCGAGCGGCGGAGGCGCCTGGGCGAAACCGCCCTGGCCGGAAGGATCCTGGTAGGGCGGAGGCGCCGCCAGCCAAGGGTTGAGCTCCTCGTCCGAGGGTGCCGGGGTGTGCGGCTTCGGCGGGGGCTGCGTCGTCTCCAGGCCCCCCGTGTCGGAGTCGGCGTCCGGCCCCGAAGGCCCTGTCGGCCCGGGAGACCCGGTACCCGGCCCGGAATCCGACGAGGCGGGCTCGGACGGCGAAGGCTGGGACGAACGCTTGACGACCGTGGTGGGGGTGGGCTCGTCCTCATCGGAATCGGAAGAGGGCGGCACGGCGGCAGTCGGACCTGTGGCCTCACTGTTCATGGCGTCCAGGGAGGCCAGGCGCTCTTCCAGCGAGCGCCCTTCCTGATCGTTCTTTGCCACCGAATATCTCCCCTCGGCCATGCCCTTGCCAGATCATTTAGCGGAGTTGGTCGGCAATAGCCTCACGGCAGGATACCCGTGGTCCAATACCACGCATCCCCGGACGTACGGCCGTTTCCCCCCTGTTCGCCATCCATCCTCGCCTGTCGCGGTCACCACCGACCCCACCCTCCCCGGTAGCGTGAACGGTATGCACGCGATCGTGATCCGTGAGCCCGGAGAACCCGACGTCCTGGAGTGGACGGAGGTTCCCGACCCGCAGCCCGCGGCAGGCGAGATCCTCATCGACGTGGCGGCGAGCGCGGTCAACCGCGCCGACGTCATGCAGCGCATGGGCTTCTATCCGCCGCCGTCCGGCGCGTCCGAGTACCCCGGCCTGGAGGCTTCCGGCCGTATCTCGGCCCTCGGCGAGGGCGTCACCGGCTGGCGGGTCGGCGACGAGGTCTGCGCCCTGCTGGCGGGCGGCGGCTACGCCGAACGGGTGGCCGTCCCGGCAGGGCAGGTGCTGCCCGTGCCGAAGGGCGTGAGCCTGGTGGAGGCCGCCGCGCTGCCCGAGGTCGTGTGCACGGTGTGGTCGAACGTCTTCATGCTGGGCGGGCTCGGCGCGGGAGAGACGTTCCTGGTGCACGGGGGCGGCAGCGGCATCGGCACGATGGCGATCCAGCTCGCCCGCGCCAACGGCGCCACCGTGGCGTGCACCGTGGGCAGCGCGGAGAAGGCCGCCCGGGTCCGCGAGCTCGGCGCCGAGATCGTCGTCAACTACCGGGACGAGGACTTCGTCGCGTCCGGCCCGTTCGACGTGATCCTCGACAACATGGGCGCCAAGTACCTCGCGCGCAACGTCGAGGCCCTCGCCCCGGACGGCCGGCTGATGGTCATCGGGCTGCAGGGCGGCACCAGGGCCGAGCTCGACATGGGCGCCCTCCTCGGCAAACGTGCCAGGATCCACGGCACCGGGCTGCGTTCCCGTCCGTTGGACCAGAAGAGCGAGATCGTGGCCGCCGTGCGCGAGCACGTGTGGCCGCTGATCGAGTCGGGGGACGTGCGGCCGGTGGTGGATCGCACGCTGCCGGTGGCCGAGGCGGCGGAGGCCCATCGCGTCCTGGAGAGCAGCGGCCACATCGGCAAGATTCTGCTGACCATGTGACACTGGAGACATCATGAACGAGCCTTCGAACAACCAGTCTGAGCAGGAACCTCAGGTCCTCGTGGTCGGCCCGAACGGCATCGCGCTGGAGGGCCCGGGCGGGGACGACAACGACGAAAAGTCGATCACCGACATGGTGGAGCAGCCCGCCAAGGTGATGCGGATCGGCGGCATGATCCGGCAGTTGCTGGAGGAGGTGAAGGCCGCTCCCCTGGACGAGGCCAGCCGTGCCCGGCTGCGCGAGATCCACAAGTCGTCGATAAAGGAGCTCGAGGACGGCCTGGCGCCGGAGCTGGTCGAGGAGCTGGAGCGCCTCTCCCTGCCGTTCACCGAGGGCACCGTCCCGAGCGAGTCGGAGCTGCGCATCGCCCAGGCCCAGCTGGTCGGCTGGCTCGAGGGGCTCTTCCACGGCATCCAGACCACGCTGTTCGCCCAGCAGATGGCGGCCCGCGCGCAGCTGGAGCAGATGCGCCGCGCCCTGCCGGCCGGCATGGTCCCGCCCGAGGCCGGCGGCGAGCAGAACCCGCGCCACACCGGCCCCTACCTGTAGACCGGGGCGCTTACCTGTAGGCCGGGGGCCTACCTGTAGACGGGGAAGAGGCCTTCCAGCACTTGGGCGACGCCGTCGTCGTCGTTGCGCGCCGTGGTGCGGGTGACGGCGGCGATGACGTCCGGGTGGGCGTTGGCGACGCCGTACGAGGTGCCGGCCCAGGTGAGCATCGGCAGGTCGTTGGGCATGTCGCCGAAGGCCACGACCTCGGCGGCGGTGATCTGGTGCTCGGCGCACAACTCGGCGAGCGCGCTGGCCTTGGTGACGCCCTGGGCGCTCATCTCCAGCAGCCCGCGCCCGGACGAGTGGGTGACGGTCACCAGGTCGCCGACCGCCTTCTCGGCCTTCTCGGCCAGGTGGTCGGGGTCGGCGCTGGGATGGAACGCCAGGAGCTTGGTGCCGCCGCGGCTGACCAGCGTCTCGCCGTCGACGGGCCGGCCGCCGAGCGCCTCGGCGTCCCAGCGGCCCAAGTTGTAGCGTGCCTCGAAGACGAAGCCGGTGGGGTATTCGACCGCGAAGCGGAACTCGGGGACGGCGGCCCGCAGCCGCTCGACCGCCTTGGCGATCACGTCGGGCTCGATCATGTGCGCGCGGACGACGGACTCGGTGTGCAGGTCGTAGATCACCGCGCCGTTCGCGCAGATGGCGATGCCATGGTGGTCCACCGCGTTCGCGATCTCGTGCATCCAGCGCGGCGGGCGTCCGGTGACCATGACGAACATCGCCCCGGCTCGCTCGACCCGCGCGAGGGCGGCCACGGTGCGCGCCGAGATCGTGCCGTCGGAGCGCACGATCGTGCCGTCGAGATCCGTGGCGACCAGGCGCGGCGGGGTGGGATCGGACATGACACCTACCAGTCTCGCCGCATACTGATCATCCCCGCATCCCCTCGGCGGAAATCGTCCGCAGCGACAACCCACCCTAGGCGATCGCCCCATGGTTCTCATCCGGCTCGTTCTTCGCTCCCGCGCGGTGGCCAGGGCCGACGCCGAACGCCGGACTTCGCGGAAATGGCACTGAAAAGGCGCGAACGGCGAACGCCCCGCGATCCCTCTCCCGGGGCGCGGGGCGTTCGTCGTTTCAGGCTCAGCGCTTGACGGGCTCCAGGACCTCCAGGCCCAGGTAACGCTGCAGGCCCTTGGGCACCCGCACCGACCCGTCGGCCTGCTGGTGGTTCTCCAGGATGGCGACGATCCACCGGGTCGTGGCCAGCGTGCCGTTGAGCGTCGCGACCGGCTGCGTCCTGCCGTTGCCGTCGCGGTGCCGGACGGCCAGCCGCCGCGCCTGGAACTCGGTGCAGTTGGACGTCGAGGTGACCTCGCGGTAGGCCTCCTGCGTCGGGACCCAGGCCTCGCAGTCGTACTTGCGGGCCGCGCTCGAACCCAGGTCGCCCGCCGCCACGTCGATCACCCGGTAGGGCAGCTCGACCTTGGCGAGCATCTCCTTCTCCCACTCGAGCAGGCGCAGGTGCTCCTCGTGCGCGTCCGCCGGGTCGCAGTAGGAGAACATCTCGACCTTGTCGAACTGGTGCACGCGGATGATGCCGCGGGTGTCCTTGCCGTACGAGCCGGCCTCGCGCCGGAAGCAGGACGACCAGCCGACGTAGCGCCGCGGCAGCTCATCGATGATCTCGTTCATGTGGTAGGCGGCCAGCGGCACCTCGGAGGTGCCCACCAGGTAGAGGTCGTCCTGCGGCAGCTGGTAGACCTCCGCCGCGTGCGCGCCCAGGAACCCGGTGCCCTCCATCGCGTCGGGCTTGACCAGCACCGGCGGGTACATCGGCACGAACCCCGACTCGATCGCCTGGTCCATCGCCATGTTGAGCAGCGCCAGCTGGAGCCGCGCGCCCACCCCGGTGAGGTAGTAGAAGCGCGCGCCCGACACCTTGGCGCCGCGTTCCATGTCGATCGCGCCGAGCCCCTCGCCCAGCGCCAGGTGGTCCTTGGGCTCGAAGTCGAACGTCGGGACGGCGCCCACGTGCTCGATCGTGACGAAGTCCTGCTCGCCACCGGCCGGGGCGTCGTCCTCGATGACGTTGGGCACGACCCGCAGCACCGAGTCGAGCTCGGCCGCGAGCCGGTCGGCCTCCGACTCGGCCTCCTTGACCTGCTGGGCCAGCTCCTTGGCGCGGGCCAGCAGCGCCTGCCGCTCGTCGCCCTGCGCCTTGGAGACGGACTTGCCGAAACTCTTCTGCTCCGCGCGCAGCGACTCGAACCTGGTCAGCGCGGAACGGCGCCGCTCGTCCAGGTCGAGCAGCGTGCCGACGACGGTCTCATCCTCGCCGCGGGCGCGCTGGGACGCGCGCAGCCGCTCGGGATCCTCTCGAAGAGCTCGCAGGTCAATCACAACCCCGAGGCTACCGCTGCGGACCCCCCGTCCGCGCGCGACTATCGGCCAATCGGAGATCATCGCGGCTCCGCCCGGCGGCCCCGATCGGGGATCATCGGAGCATGGACCTGGACGACCTCGCGCTCGCCCGCATGCTCGCCGACCACGCCGACGAGATCACGATGAGCCGGTTCCAGCGGTCCGACCTGGCCGTCCACGCCAAGCCGGACCGTTCGCTCGTCACCGAGGCCGACACCGCGGCCGAGGCGGAGCTGCGCCGGCTGATCGCCGCCCACCGTCCGGGCGACGCCGTCCTGGGCGAGGAGGAGGGCGGCGAGACGTCAGCGGCCGGTCAGCGCTGGATCCTGGACCCGCTCGACCACACCGGCAACTTCGTGCGGGGCGTCCCGGTGTGGGCGACGCTCATCGCCCTCGAACAGGACGGCGAGATCACCGTCGGCGTGGTCTCGGCGCCCGCGATGGGACGCCGCTGGTGGGCCGCCCGCGGCCGCGGCGCCCACACGGCCTCCGGTGACGGCGCCCCGCGCCGCATCACCGTGTCGGAGATCGACGACCTCGCCGAGGCGCACGTCACGTACGCCTCGCTGGACCGCTGGGAGAGGCGCGGCCTGGTCGGCGCGATCACCGGCATCGTCCGGACGGCGCGCTTCGACTGGGGATCGGGCGGCTTCTGGGGCCACATGCTCGTCGCCGAAGGCCGGATGGACGCGTCGCTCGACCCGTGGGGCGAGGTGTGGGACCTGGCCGCGCCCAAGGTGATCGTCGAGGAGGCCGGCGGCCGCCTCACCGACCTGTCGGGGGAGGCCCGCATCGACCGCGACTGCGCCATCGTCACCAACGCCCGCCTGCACGCCCAGATCCTGACCCGCCTCGCCACCTAGCCTTCGGGCCGCTGCGCGGCGAGCCGATGCTCACCGCGTCCCGGACGCCAGCAGCGCGAACGCGGGCAGCCTGACCGTCCCGTCCCCCGCCGCGTACCGGCCGATGATCTCGTCGTACCGTGCCTTCACCTCGGCGACGACCTCCGGGCCCTGCCGCGCGAGGATCACCCCGTTGGAGCCGACCCTGGCCAGCGCTCCCGACTCCCACCACTCCTCCGGGTCGGCGGCGTGCTCCCAGGTGACCTCCTCCACCCCCGCGTCCTCGAACCCGGCCGCCGCGACGAGCCGCCCGAACGCCGCCGGCTCCCCGTACTCCATGAACGGCGACACCGGGACGTCGTCCGGCCACGCGACACCGGCCTCGTCCATCGCCTCCCGCACGATGCCCAGCGCGCCGCTCCCCGGCATCCGCCAGCAGGTCACCGCGAGCCGTCCGCCCGGCCTGAGCACCCGCCGCAACTCCTCGAGCGCCACCTCGGGCTCCCCCACGTGATTGATCACGAAGTTGCCCACGACCCCGTCGAACGTCCCGTCCGCGAACGGCACGCCGGGCAGCACCGCGACCCTGGCGTCCAGCCCCGGCACGTTACGCCGAGCCGTCTCGACCATGCCCGGCTCCGCGTCGATCGCCGACACCTCGGCACCCCGCGACACCGCCCCCGCCGCCACGAATCCCGGCCCCGTCCCCACGTCCAGCACCCGGGAACCGGCCCCAACCCCCGCCGCATCCAGCAGCGGATCGACGGTGTACCTGGTCAGCTGTGCGAAACCGCGCTCGTACGCCGGCGCACGCCCATCCCAGAGGTCCCGCTCGTACGCGTCGAAGTCCTTCATGCGCAGCAGGCTACGGCTCGACAACAACGATCACCCGGGTGCACCATCGGTCGGATGTGGCGAGCCCTGATCGAACGACACCACCCCGAGGCGTCCCTCAACGCCCCCGCCTCCGAGGACGCGCTCCGCCGGGCCGGACGTTCGCTCGGCCACCCGCTCCCGGCCGACCTGGCCCGCCTCCTCGGCGAGAGCGACGGCGTCACCGACGACTACGGCAACCACCTGGTGATGCCGGTCGAGGAGCTCGTCGCCCGCAACCGCGAGCACCGCACCGACGAGTCGTTCAAGCGGCTCTACATGTCGTTCGACCAGCTGCTCTTCTTCTCCGACGCGCCCGGCGACGGCAGCCTCTTCGCGTTCGCCGTCGTCCCCGAGGACCGCCCCGACGTCTTCCTCTGGGAGCACGAGACCGACAGCCGCCGGTGGGCCGCCCCGTCCCTGACCGCCTTCCTCGAACGGGGCCCCGACGGCCTCGACCTCATCTAACGCACGTCGACGTAGTCCGTCGGAAGGTCCGACGTCAGGTACGTGGCCCCGCCCCAGTACCGAGCCCCCCACGTCCCGTCACGCGAAGCCTTGAACCCCTTCTTGAACCACCCGCCGCCGTCCGTCTTCACCACGGCCATCCGCGTCCACGTAGAGGACCCGCTAGGCCTGAAGTACAGCGACACCGAAGCCCCCGGCCCCGGCTTCCACCCGCCCATGTACCGGTTGAGCTTCCCGCCGACGGTGACCGTGGCCCCCTTCTTCACCGGCTCCGGCGAAGCGTTGAACGACGTGAACGCCGTCCGGTACCGCACGTCCACATAGTCGGAGCCGCTGTACGACGCGTCATCACCGGTGATGTCGGACATGTTGCCGGAGGGGCCCCCGTAGAAGGCTCGCCAGTATCCGTCTTGGGCGGCGGTGGCCGTCAGGGCGAAGCGGCCCTGCACGTCGGTCCAGCCGTACGTGGGGACGGACCAGTTGCGGCCGTTGGTGGAGAACATCACGGTGACGTTGCCCCTGGCGACGAACGCGCGGGAGCTGGTCGCCCTCGGCCTGAGGACCTGACCGCGAACGGTGACCTTGCTGCCCGCTCCGACCGGCTCAGGGCCCGCGTCGAAGCCCTTGACGACCGTTGGTTGGAGCACATGGCGGAACGAGGTGATCTCAGCCGCGTACGCGTAGCCCGGTTCGTAGACCGACGTGTGATCACGGCGGTAGTTGAACCTGGCCTCCCACTGACCGCTGCTGGGGACGGTGACCTGGACGGCGTAGCGGCCGTCGGCGGCGCTGCGGGTGGTGGCGACCAGCCACTCGTTGGGGTCCCTCCTGTCCCGCGCCGCTTCGGTGTCGTTGAAGTAGATCTCGACGGGCCGGTTCGGGAGCGGATGCCACGTTCCGTCACCGGCCTGGGTCTCGAGACGGCCTGAGATGGTGGCCTTGTCCCCCACCAGACGGGCGGGCACCGAGTCCGTCACGGTGATTCGGGTGAGCTGAACGGGCTCGGCCAGCGCCTGGCCTGCGGGCAGCGTCGCGAAGGCGACGATGAGCGTCGCCGAGGCAGCCAGGAGTTTGCGCACAGGTCCTCCGTACTTGATCAGTACGGAGAAGACGTTCTTCGTGGGCAGGGCGTTTACCGGTGGCGGGCCGAAAATGATCACGGTTCGGTCAGCGGGGTGACCGGGGCGGTCTAGGGTTCGGCGTGGCCGGCTCGGATGGCGGAGAGCCAGGCGGAGGCCTCGGTGAAGTCGGCGTCGTGGGTGCCACGGCGGATCTCCGGGCGGACCTGGTCGGCGCGGCGGTAGGAGCCGAGGAAGCGCACGTCGGCGACGACGCGGCGCAGGCCCATCAGGGCCTCGCCGACGCGGGCGTCCTCCACGTGGCCCTCGAAGTCCATCCAGAAGAGGTAGGAGCCCAGGCCGGCGCCGGTCGGGCGGGACTGGATGAGGGTCAGGTTGATGCCGCGCATCGCGAACTCGTTGAGGATCTCCAGCAGGGCGCCGGGGTGGTCCTCTCCTATGAAGGCGGCCACCGTGGTGCGGTCGGTGCCGGTGGGCGCGGACGGCGCGCAGGGGCGGCGAATCTCGACGAAGCGGGTGACGGCGTCGGCGACGTCGTGGATGTCCTCGGCGAGGATCGACAGGCCGTAGCGGGCGGCGGCGAACGAGCCGGCGAGGGCGGCGTCGTAGTGGCCGTCGGCGACGTGCTGGGCGGCCTCGGCGTTGGAGGTCGCGGCCCGCCACTCGGCGTCGGGCACGTGCTCGGCGAGCCAGTGGCGGCACTGCGGCTGAGCGTGCGGGTGCGAGGCGACCGTCTTGATGCCGGCGAAGTCGGTGCCGGGACGCACGAGCAGGGCGAACGAGACCGGCAGGTGGATCTCGGAGACGATCTGCAGCGGGTCGCCCATGGCGAGCTCGTCGAGGGTGGTCGGGACCGAGCCCTCGACGGAGTTCTCCAGGGCGACGACGGCGGAGTCGACGTCGTGGCGGCGCAGCGCGTCGAGGGCCGCGGGCACGGTGGCGTAGGGGACGTGCTCGGCGCCGGCCGCGTCCGGGAGGGAGCGCAGCGCGGCCTCCGTGAAGGTGCCCTGGGGCCCGAGGTACGCGTATCGCATAGACGTCTACTCCTCCGCCGGTGTGACGCACCGGCGGGTGTGAGGCGGGGATCGTGTCGAGATCGACGATTCTACGTGTCAGGCACGTGCGGACGACGCCCGGCTGCCGCCGAAGTCGGGCAGCGGGTCGTCCATGGTGACGACCGGGCCCTTGCCGAGCCGGGCCGCGCGCAGCGCCTGGTTCTCCTCGGGCGACAACGTCTCGATCGCGTGCCCGTCCCGGACGACCTTGGCGTAGGTCCGGGTCTCGGTACGGCCGTTGATCGAGCTGATCACCACCCCGTCACCGGTGGCGTTGATCAGGGCGAGGGAGAACGATCGGTGCCCCGACATCTCCTTGAGGGCGTCGTAGTGCACGATGGCTAGGTCGCGCAGCGCCTGGTCGTCGACCGAGCCGTTCGCGACCTGCAACTGGCGTCGGAGCACTTCGGCGCACTCCTCGACGACCTGGTTGACCCTGTTGTGGGCCACCACCGCGATGGACAGTCCGGCCACCCCGGCAACCAAACCGGCGACGGCCACCGCGACAAGCATCACGGGGCGAGCGTACCGACAGGAGGCTCCGAGCGAGAAGGATCCGGCCGATCCTTGGCCGCAACCAGCCGATTGACCAGCCATATCCCCAGAACCATGATCATGGTCACAGCCGCCAGACCGAACGCGTCCTGGACGACGCGGCCGAAGAAACGCGTGATGGGGCGGTGGTCGGAGCCCGACATCGCGGCGCCGTACCAGGGGAGCGGGAACAGGAAACCGATCCAGACCGCGACGGCGACGAGACATCGTCGCGCGTCTCGCCCGTCGCCGATCAAAGCGCCCAGCACGGCGATCATCCACACCAGGTGGTGCATCCAGCCGACCGGGGACAGCAGGACCGACAGCAGGCCGGTGATCGCGATGCCGCCGAGCAGCAGGCTGTAGGCGTCCGGGCCGGCGGCCCGGTCGGCCGGGCCCATGAGGTCGGTGCCCTTGAGCGGGCCGGACGGGCGGAACGCCGTGGCCCGTTCGAGCGGGCGTGAGGTGGCGGCGAGCCGCTCCCAGCCGGCGGCGGCGATCCGCCGTACGGAGCCGGCCGGGCGGTGCAGCGCCGCGGGGACGCGGAAGAGGTCGCGGGCGCGGAGCGCGGGGGTGGAGCCCGGCCCGTGCAGCGCGAGGTCGTCGGCGGCGAGGGTCGAGCGGCGGGCGAGCCGGAAACCCCCGTACGCCACGGCGAGCAGGAAGATCAGCCAGACCAGCGACCGCACCGGCCCCTCGGGGATGACGCGCGCCAGCATGCCGTTGAGCGCCTGGTTGGTGGTGGCGGTGATCGCCCCGGTGCGTTCGCCGCCCTCCAGCAGGGCGCCGAACCAGTAGTCCACCGAGTCGGACGGCAGCAGCGCGAACGTGGCGAGGGTGGCGACGACGGCGGTCAGCACCGCGTTGCGCAGCGCCTCCCAGCGCCCGGTGATCAGGAAGTAGATCAGGAAGACGCCCGGCACCAGCTTGATCGCGATGGCCAGGCCGACCAGCGCGCCGCGCGGCCAGCGGGCGGACCGGGCGGCGCAGTCGGCCAGGCAGAGCGCCATCAGGAAGAAGCCGACCTGCCCGAAGCGCATCTGGTCGTACGAGGGCCACATCCACGCGGTCGCCCCCACCAGGGCGCCGGTCGCGACGGGGGCCCAGCGTCCGGCACGCCTGATCAGGTCGCGGAACGCGTAGCAGACGGTGATCGTCAGCGCCGCGTACATGCAGATCGTCCAGGTCCACTGCGCGGCGTTCCACGGCATGAGCGTGAACGGGACGGCCAGCAGCCCGGCGAACGGCGGGTAGGTGAACGGCAGGAACTGCGGCGGCTGGGTGAGCACCTCGTAGAGGGGGGCGCCGCGCAGCAGGGCGGCCCCTCCGTCGCGGTAGACCTCCAGGTCGACCATCCGCTGGTCAGGCGGGTTGGTCAGCCAGTGCGCCACGATCGGCGAGATCGCGGCCACCGCGACGACGACGCCGGCCAGCAGGATCCCGAGATCCGCCGCGGCGACCCGCGGCCTGGCCGTCCGCGGGGGTCTGGGGCCCCCGCGGGTGCCGTTGCCTGCACGCATGTTCCCATCCTGGCGTAAGCCGCCCACTACCCTTGACGCATGTTGCGACGGGGGGCGGAATTCGGCATGTACAGAGCCTCCGTGGTCAGGAGCCTGGTCGCCCTGGTCGCGATGGCCGGGCTGGGCCTGCTGATCGTTCTCCAGACGACACCCTCGCACGCCGCCGCCCCGGGCGCCGCCGACACGACGGACATGGCAGGCAAGTCCGGCGCCGCGGCGACCGCCGCCACCTCCCCGACCGTGATCATCGGGATCCCCGGGTTGCGGTGGAACGACATCACCGAGACCGGCACCCCGGCGTTGTGGGCCCTCACCGGCAAGGGCGGCGCGGGCGCGCTGAGCGTGCGCACGACCCGGCCCAACACCTGCCCGATGGACGGCTGGCTGACGTTGTCGGCGGGTCAGCGGGCGCGGCTGGCGAACGCCGACTGCGCGCTGCCGGCCGTTCCGGTGGTCTCCGGGCAGACCTCCGGCGGGGTCTCGCCCCCCGAGGGCGGCGCCATGGCGCCGGGCTGGGCGTCGATCGCGCAGGACAACCTCGACAGCCCCTACCACGCCCAGGTCGGCCTGCTCGGCGACGCGGCGCGCAAGGGTGGCGTGTGCACGACGGCCGTCGGCCCGGGCGCCGTCTTCGGGCTCGCCGACGGCTCCGGCAAGGTCGACCACTACGTGGCCTCGGCCGACAAGGCCACCGCCGCCGACTGGGCGAGGTGCCCGCTGACCGCGGTCGACGTCGACGAACTGTTCCGGACCTTCATCTCCGCCGGGGTCGACTCCGACGGCGAGCAGGTCCCGGTGCCGGCCGCCGAACGTTCCGCCGCGGCGACCGCCGCCGACCGGCAGGTCGCCAAGGTGACGGCGGGGCTGCCCGCGAACGCCACCGTGCTGATCGCCGGGCTCGCCGACGTCGGTCCGGAGGCGCATCTGCGGGTCGCCATCGCCACCGGCCCCGGCTACCGGCCGGGCTACCTGATCTCACCGGCCACCCGGCAGGCCTCGCTGGTCACGCTCACCGACCTCACCGCCACCACGCTCGGGCTCCTCGGGCTGCCCAAGCCGCAGGCCGCGGTCGGCGCCGTCTGGGAGGACTCGCCCAGCGACGACGACACCGCCGAGAAGGTCGACTCGCTCACCGAGCAGGACGTCGCCGCGCAGGCCATCCGCAACGTCCAGGGGTCGTACTTCTGGGTGCTCGGCGGCACCCAGCTGATCGTCTACGCGGTCGCGGCGCTGGCCCTGCGGCGCAGTCGGCAGAACCCCGGCTCCCGCGCCAAGATCCTCAGCCGGACGCGGGTGATCGCGGTGATCGGGGGCGCGGTGCCGTGCGCCGCGTTCCTCTCCGGGCTGATCCCCTGGTGGAAGGCGCCCCATCCGTCCCCCGTGCTCGTGCTCACCGTCATCGCGTTCAGCGCTCTGCTGACGGGGCTGGCGCTCGGCGGGCCGTGGCGGCGTTCGGTGACCGCCCCCAGCCTGATCATCGCGGCGGCGACGGCGCTCGTGCTGGCGCTGGACGTGATGAGCGGCTCGCGGCTCCAGATGGACACGCTGATGGGTTACACGGCGACCGTGGCGGGGCGGTTCTACGGCTTTGGCAACCAGGCGTTCTCGCTGTTCGCGGTGGCCTCGATCCTGACGGCGGCATGGCTGGCGGAGTACCCGCTGCGGGCCGGGCGCCGGCTCGCGGCGGTCGTGCTCGTCGCGGTGATCGGCGTCGTCGCGGTGGCGGTGGACGGGCTGCCCGCGTGGGGGGCCGACTTCGGCGGAGTGCTGGCGATGGTGCCCTCGTTCGCACTGCTCGGCCTCATGGTCTCCGGCCGCCGCGTCTCGGCGCTCAAGCTGGCCCTGTTCGGCCTGGCGGGCGTGGCGCTGGTCCTGCTCATCTCGTTCGTGAACGCGCGGAGCGCCAACCCGACGCACCTCGGCCGGTTCTGGCAGGACCTGATGAACGGCGACGCCTGGGACATCGTCGTCCGCAAGTTCACGTCCATGGTCGGCAGCATCGAGCGCCTGCCCTACACGATCGCGGTGGCGATCGCCGTCGGCTTCCTGTTCTTCGTGCTGATCCGGCCGACGAGCCGGCAGGCCTCGCTGATGGAGCGGACGTACGCGCGCAGCGAGACGATGCGGCCCGCGCTGATCTGCTCGCTGGCGGTCGGCGTGATCGGCACGCTGGTGAACGACTCCGGCGTGGTGATCATCGCGGTGGCGTTCAGCCTCGCGATCCCGCTGATGCTCGCGGCGAGCATCCGGGCGCTGGAACTGGACGGGCCGACCGACGACACTCCAGGACGAGCGCGACCAGAACCCCGGTCAGCACCAGCGGGATGACCACCGGCCGGACGACCGTGAACAACCACGACAGGCCGTCCGGCAACCTGATCAGCTTGGGGTCGCGCGCGGGCAGGTAGGCGAGGCTGAGCGCGCCAGTGTGGGCGAGCAGGATCAGGTCGAAGCGCGACCAGGGCAACAACGCGAGCACCGCCCAGCCGAACCCGTCGTACCAGGGGAGCTCGTAGGGCGCGGCGAACAGCCAGGCCAGCACGAGCGCCGCCGCGATCCGCCGGCTCTCGGCCGCGTCGTCGCCGAGCGCTCTCCCGTCCACCTCGGCGGTGAAGCGCGGCAGGCCCCTGGCCAGCAACCAGACCAGGACGATCGTGAGCAGCACGAACCCGATCTTGATGAGGGTGCGCTGGCCGCCCCGGCCCAGCAGCGTGTCCACCAGATGCCAGGGCGTGGCGAACGACACCATGTTGCTGGCCTTCTGGACCTGGTCGAACGCGTGCCAGCCCGCCAGGGCGTACGCCGTCAGCGCCACCACGGCCGACGCGGCGACCAGCACGGCCAGGCCCGCCATCGCACGGCGGTCGCGCGAGCCGTACGCGCGGCGCAGCAGCACCCAGGCCGGTCCGCCGCCGACCAGCGCCGCCGGCATCTTGGCCGCGGCGCCGACGCCGACCAGCGCCCCGGTGACCAGGGACGTCACCACCACCCCGGCCCGCCGCCGGGCGGAGAAGAAGGCGACCGCGGCGACCATCGGCGCGATCGCGAGCACGTCGTTGTGCGCGCCCGCCACCAGATGGAAGAGCAGGAGCGGGTTGCAGGTCCACATGAGCACGCCGCGCAGCCGCCCCTGCGGTCCGCCGGCGCACCGGTAGAGGATCAGGGCGGTCAGCACGAACGCCAGCCCGTTGGTGAGCGACAACCAGAAGACCGTGAGCCGCATCGACCCGCCGCCGAGCCACGACGCGAACGCCTCCTGGGCCGTGGTGATCGGGCCGTACACCGACGGCGTGCCCCGCCACTCCTCCACCGCGCCGATCACCGGGTCGTCCGGCACGTCCAGCGCCCGGGTGGTGTACGGGTCGTGCTCGGTGACCGCCATCCGGCCGTACGCGGCGTAGTTGAGGTGGTCGCTCGATCCGATCGGCGGCATCAGGACGAACGCCGCCGTCACCGTCAGCCCCGCGACCAGCAGCGGGAAGGGGCGGCACCGCCACCCTCCCCGTACGGCGGCGAAGCAGAGCGCGAGCCCCGCCACGCCGGCCGCCACCCCCGCGACGACCAGCCCGATCACCAGGTAGGGCGACGGATCGGCGGTGAGCGAGTATGGCGGCTGACCGGGCTCGCCGGGCAGCGCGGGCTGCATCGCCGAGGGTCCGAGGAACGCCGCGAGCAGGAAACAGCCGGCACTCGCCCCGAGGGCGGCCAGCCCGCCGGGGCCGCGGCGGTCCCGGACGGCGGAACTCACGGCCGGCGGCCGCGCAGGCGTCCCACGGCAGGGTCGCGGAGCGCCAGCGCCCGCGCCACGTCACGGAACTGCCGGGCGCGGTGCACCTGGGCGTGCCAGTCGGTGCCCGTCGCGCGGTGCGCGAGCGGCACCTCCACCTCGGTCACCTGGAACCCCTTGCGGAGCAGGTCGATCGTGAGCGCGGTCTCGACGCCGAACCCGGCGGCCAGCGGCCGCGCCGCCTCGAACGCCGCCCGCGTGAGGCAGCGCTGCCCGTTCAGCGGCTGCGTCGCCGTCCACCCGGTGGCCCGCTTGATCCCGTCCCGCGACAGCCGGACGACGAACCCGTGCCCGCCCAGCTTCACCGTGGACGAGAACACCGCGATCGTCATGTCCGCCTCGCCGGCGCGCACCGGCTCGACCAGGGGAGCGGCGTCCCGCGCGGTCTCGGCGAGGTCCGCGTCGAGGAACAGCAGATGGCGAGGCTCGCCCTCGTCCAGCAGCCGGACCGCCTCGGCCCCGCTCTCCATCGCCGCGCCCTTGCCGCGGTTGCGGCTGTGCCGGACGACCCGCGCCCCCGCCTGCTCGGCCACCCGGCCGGTGTCGTCGGACGATCCGTCGTCCACGACCACGACGAGGTCGGCACCGGGCAGTTCGAGCGCGGCCTTGACGGTGGCCGCGATGCGCTCCGACTCGTCCTTGGCCGGGATGATCACCGCTACATCCTGCATCCGCCGATCGTAGCGACGCGGTTCGCGCCGACGCAGACTTAACGGCGCGCCCGGCGGCGCGGCGAATGCCGACGGCCCGCGGGGGAGACTCCCCCACGGGCCGTGGATCGTTGGATGGACGGACGGATCGGAAGGTCAGCCTGCATCCATGGCGGGCACCGCGTCGGTCACGTTGAAGACCGTGTCCAGCCCGGTGACCTGCAGGATCCGCTTGACCGCGGGACGCGGTGCGGCGAGCTCGAGCGTGCCGTTCTGCTCCTTGAGCCGCTTCATGGCGGCCAGCAGCACGTTCATGCCGGTCGAGTCACAGAACTCGACACCACTCAGGTCGACCACGATGCGGTCGACCTGATCGCGCAGCAACCCCGCCAGCGCTGTCTGCAGCCGCGGCGCGGTGTACAGGTCCAGTTCGCCGCTCGCTGTAACGACGGCGTGACCTCCCTGAGACGAAGTCGAGACGTTTAGCTCCACGCCCGGCACACTATCGGGCCGACGGCCACCGAGCCAGGGAGTTGGCCAACTCCCGTGTGGCGCGTTCCCTCGCATCCCAGTCAGGACGGGCGAACACCCGCCCGTTTCGCGGATTACACGCCTTTTTGCCCGCCGAACCCCCGGATCCGTCGCTCCCCTACGTGCACCGAACAGGATTCGCTCATTCGACACTTGACCCTCACCAGGCCTGCGGACTACGGGATTCACCCCGCATGACAGCGCAGAGTGAGGGAGGCTGACAAGGTGAAAGACGCACGCGGCCGTGCACCGGGGGGTGTGCCGCAGATGAAGACCGATCCACGCGAGGTCAGGCTCCGCGAGCGACTGGAGGCGATCCGCGCCCGGTCGGAAAAGTCCAACTCGTGGCGTTCGTCCACCCAGTACCTCTCCCGCCTGATCAACAGGACGGGCTTCGTCCCCATCCGCACGCGCCTGTCCCGCGAGGACCTCAACTTCCTCGCGGGCGCACGCGACGAGGTCATCGCCTTCGCCGAGCTCGGCCTGCGCCTGCTGGAGCTCCACCAGCCCCAGGACGCGGGCGGCATCACCAGCGACCCCGACAGCCCCATCCGCCGCTGCCGCGCCTGCATGTGGCGCTGGCCCTGCCCCACCTTCCGAGCCATAGACGACGCCATCGACCGCTGATCCCTCCGCACACGCCGTCCGGTCGGGGGCCGGCCGGGTGTCAGTGGGGCAGGAGGGTGCCCAGGTGGGCGTTCCTGGCCTGGACGCCGAGGGTGCGGGCGTTGGCGGCCATGGCGCCGGAGGCGGTGAGGCCGGTGGCGGCGCCGCGGACAAGGGTGATCGCGCCGAGCCCGGCACCGAAGCGGTCGCCCGCCTCGGCGGCGCCCGGAACTCCAGGGCTGTTCTGGCTGATGACCTTCGTGCGGCCGGTGGCCAGTCCCGAACGCGAGCCGGGGACGACGCTGACGAAGCCCGCCGCCCGCTTGCCCGCGACCGTCCCGTCCGGGCTGCCGGCCACCAGGTCGCGGTGGCCGTCGCCGTCGAAGTCGTAGGGCCGCGCGGTGGTCGCCGCCACCGCCGGAGCCGGCGTCACCATTCCCGCCAGAACGGCGGTCGCCAGGGCGCCCGCGATCCGAGAACGCACAGAGATTCCTCCAGCTGACGGCGGCCGGTATGGCACACCACGTCCAATACCTGGCGGAACGTTACCGTGAGTAAGCAATCCCTTATGAGGGGTGACGTGGCCCACAGAGGGCGCGTGCCGCGACCCTCACTGGCGCGAGTAATGCCTGGTCAATGACCAAGCCAGCACTGGCCCAGGGCGTGGCGCGCCGCCCGTCGCGGGGCTTCGCGCACTCAGGACGATGATCCAGATCACCGATGAGGCGCTGATCACAGGCGGCCCGGCTCCCACGGGTGAGTGACGTCGATTTGTCGACAAATCGACGTCACCCCAGCGGCAGGCGGACGACGAAACGGCATCCGGCACCGGCGTTCACCACCCCGATCTCCCCCGCGTGCGCCTCGACGATGCCCCGCGCGATCGCCAGCCCCAGCCCCGCGCCGCCACCGGGAGTACGGGCGGCCTCGCCGCGGAAGGCCACGTCGAAGACCCGCGGCAGGTCCGCCTCCGGAATGCCGCCGCACGCGTCGGCCACGGTCACGCAGGCCGCGCCGTCGCGCTCCGCCGCGATGATCTCGATCGTCCCGTCGTCGGGCGTGTGCCGGATGGCGTTCACGACCAGGTTGCGCAGGGCCCGGCCCAGCTCGCCCGCGTCCGCCTCGACCGGCAGTCCGGACTGGACGTCCCCGCGCAGCCGTATCCCCTTGGCGCGGGCCAGCGCCTCCGTGCCCGCGACCGCCTCCGCGACCAGGTCGGACAGCCCGATCCGGCGGCGGGACAACCGCAGCGCCCCGGCATGGATGCGGGACAGCTCGAAGAGATCGTCGACCATCTCCGTCAGCCGGTCGGACTCGACCCGGATCCGCCGGTGGTAGCGGCTCACCGTCGCGGGGTCGTCGACCACCTCGTCCTCCAGAGCCTCGGCCATCGCGCGCAGCCCGGCGAGGGGGGTGCGCAGGTCGTGGCTCACCCAGGCGACCAGCTCGCGGCGGCTGGCCTCCAGCGCCTGCTCGCGGTCGTGCGCGGCGGCCAGGCGGCGGTACGCGGCGTCCAGCTCGCGCGACAGCTCGGCCAGCTCGGCGGGCAGCCGGGTCGCCGGGATCCGGTACGCGTCGGACCGCACGGCGTCCACCAGCACCCGGTTGGCCGCCACCAGCCGCCGGCCCAGCAGCAGCGAGACGGCCACGGAGACCACCCCGGCCGCGGTCACCACGGCGAACACCACCGCGCGGTCATGCTCGTTGATCAGCATCATCAGCGAGATGACCACGATTCCGGAGATCGTCGCGAGGACGGTCGAAAGGCCGACGACGACCAGCTGGACCGCCACCGAACGTTCGCGCAGCACGTGCAGGACGGCCAGGCCGAGGGCCGCGACCACGGCCGCCGCCAGCGCCGCGTACCAGGCGACCCAGAGCAGATCCTCCAGCGGGATCCTCATCCGGCCGTCCCGGGCTCGTAGCGGTAGCCGACGCCCCAGACGGTGACGATCCGGCGCGGCGCGGTCGGATCGTCCTCGACCTTCTCCCGCAGCCGCCGGACGTGCACCGTCACGGTCGAGGAGTCGCCGAACGTCCACCCCCACACCTGCCGGAGCAGCCGGTCCCGGTCGAACGCCTGCCGCGGATGCCGCATCAGGAACGCGAGCAGGTCGAACTCGCGCGCCGTCAGCGACAACGCGGCGCCGCCCAGGTGCGCCTCGTGCGCGCTCACGTCGAGCACGAGATCGCCGTCCCGCAGCACCTCCGTGCCCGCCGGGGCGTGCGCGCCCTGGGCCCGCCGGAGCACAGAACGGACGCGCAGCGCGAGCTCGCGCGGGCTGAACGGCTTGGTCACGTAGTCGTCGGCGCCGGTCTCCAGGCCGGCCAGCCGGTCGGTTTCCTCGCCCAGCGCGGTGAGCATGACGACGGGCACGGCGGACGTCTCGCGGAGCCGCCGGCACACTTCGAGGCCGTCCATCCCGGGCAGCATGAGGTCGAGGACCACCAGGTCGGGCGGGGCGCCCTCGGCGCGGCGCAGGGCCTCGAGGCCGTCGGCCACGCATTCGACCTGGTGACCGTCGCGGACGAGGTAGCGCGACACGACCTCGGCCACGGTCGGATCGTCGTCCACGACGAGGATCCGACCGATGACGTCGCCGGTGTGCACCATGGGAACCTCACGAGTTCGTCGAGCCGAGGCCGGTGTCATCACGTTCTCACGTTACGTCTGACCTGGGTGGATCCGGCGGGCTCGTCATCACTCCGTAAGGGTTGGCCATCGGCTCCCCGAACGGCCGGGACGCCGGGAAGTCCGAAGGTCGCCACGAAGCTGACGATCACAGGGAGAGAGAAGCCCTGTTTAATGGCGGAATGGCTCAGCCCCCTCGCCGCGCGCCCTCGCCGATCGCCCCGTTCATCGCCCTGCTGATCGGTGGTGCCGCCGCCACCGTCGTCTCGTTCTTCATGACCTTCGTCAGCGTCTATGACACCGACCTCCTCGCCGGCTTCCGTGGCTCGGGTTTCTACTACCTCATCCAGGCCCTGCTGGTGGGCCTGGTGACCGGCGCCGGCGTGCTGGTCACCAAGACCCGCCTGTTCTTCATCCCGATCCTGGCGGCGGTGGCGGCGTTGGTCGCGCTCCACGTCGGCATCAGGTTCGGCCTCTGGATCTACCTCAACCAGATGCGCGGCCTGGGGTTCGTCAAGCTCTTCGACATCGCCTTCAACATCAAGGACCTCGCGGCGATGGTGGCCGCCGCCGCGGTCACCGGACTGCGCGTCCTGATGTCGAACGGCCAGAAGACACCGCGTTCCGCTCCCGTTCCCGGACCTTGGAACGCGCCACAGCCCGGCGCGGCCCCCTACGCCCCGGGTCAGCCCTACCCGGGCCAGCCCGGCGCCCCAGGCCAGCCCGCGCCCGGGCAGCCCTACCCCGGCCAGCCCGGCACCCCCGGCCAGTACGCCCCCGCCCAGCCCGGCGTCGTCCCCGGTCAGCCCGGCGTCCCCGGTCAGCCCGTCTATGGCCAGCCCGACGCCTCCGGCCAGCCCGGCTACGCACCCCCCGGCCAGCCCGTCTACGGTCCACCCGACGCTCCCGGACAGCCTGGCGCGCCTGGCCAGTTCGGTGCCCCCGGCCAGCCCGCTTTCGGCCCACCTGACGCCTCTGGCCAGCCAGGTGCCCCCGGCTACGCACCTCCCGGCCAGCCGGTCTACGGCCAACCCGCTTTCGGTCAGGCTGACGCTTCCGGCCCGCCTGCTTTCGGCCAGCCCGGCGCTCCTGACCAGCCGGGCCAGTACGCTCCCGGTCAGGCTGGTGCTCCCGGCCACGCGCCTCCGGGTCAGCCTGACGCCCACAGCCGGCCGGACCCCGGTCAGCCGGCCCCGGACCAGCCCGGGCAGGCGTCCCCCGATCAGCCCGGCACGCCCGGTCAGACTCCGCCGCCGTCCTCCGGTCAGTCCGGCTAGATCGCCCCGGACTCCCCTGACAGAACTCAGGGTCAGCGCGCGTCCGGGGCCGGGGACACGTCGGGGGAGGATCGTCCCCGAGGGTGATGACGCCCTTCATGACCGGCGCGTACGGTGTGGGGCATGGGTCGGACAATCCTGACAATCGTCGGCGTCATCCTCGCCATCTGGCTGCTCATGACGGTCATCGGCGCCGTCCTGTCGATGCTGAAGCTGTTCTTCTTCATCGCGTTCGTCGCGGTGCTGGTCGTGCTCGCGGTGACCGTCGTCTCCAAGACGGGCCGCAAGGGTTAGCGAAAGCATCGGTAACGAACGGGGCGAGCCCCTTGCCGGGCGCCGCCGGTCAATCGCATGATGCCTGGACAACCAGCATAAGCAGGCGGTTACCGGCGAAAGGGGCCCTCCGTGCCAGGCCTGACCGAAGTGCTGCGCGACCGCGCGCTACAGCACCCCGACCGCGTCGCCTTCACCTCGGGCGAAACAAACATCACCTATCGGGACTTCGACCGCCGGGCCGACCAGGCCGCGGCCGCGCTGGCCGCCGCCGGCGTGGGTCATGACGACCGGGTCGCCGTCCTCGACAAGAACTCGATCGAGTACGTCGAGCAGCTCTTCGGCGCGGCCCGGATCGGGGCCGTCCAGGTGCCGGTCAACTACCGCCTGTCGCCCGACGAGGTCGCCTACATCGTCAACAACGCGCGGGCGAAGGTCTTCATCGTGGGGCCGGACTTCGTGCCGGTGCTCGACGCCATCGCGGGCAAGCTGGAGCACACCACCCACATCGTCGTCATCGGCGGCGAGGGCGGCGCGCACCTCGACTACGCGGCCTGGATGGGCGAGCACGAGGGCGCGCCCGCGCTGGACGACGCCGCGATCCCGACGGCCAACACCTTCGTCCAGCTCTACTCCTCGGGCACCACCGGCCTGCCCAAGGGCGTGATGCTGAGCCACGACAACCTCAACTCGGTCCTGCCGCTGACCAACGAGATCTGGGACATCGGCGGGGACGCCGTGCTGATGGTCGCGATGCCGATGTACCACGTGGCGGGCAGCGCGCTCGCGGTCTGCGTGATCTTCGACGGCATCAGCGGCGTGATCATGCGGGACCCCGACCCGGTCGGCATCGCCAGGGAGATCGAGCGCAACCGGGTCACGCACGTCTTCCTCGTCCCGGTGCTGCTGCAGTTCATGCAGCTGATGCCGGAGGTGGCGGAGGCGGACATGTCCAGCCTCAAGCTGCTCCTGTACGGCGCGTCACCGATCAGCGAGGACGTGCTGCGCGGGGCGATGAAGATGTTGCCGAGCGCGCAGTTCATGCAGGTGTACGGCCTGACCGAGACGACGGGGGCCATCACGTCGCTCCCGGCCGAGGACCACGTCCCCGGCGGGCCCAACCCGCACCGCCTGCGCAGCGCGGGCATCCCCAACCCCGAGTGCAACCTGAAGATCGTCGACCCGGCCACGATGGAGGAGGTCCCGGTCGGGCAGGTCGGCGAGATCGTCTGCCAGACCCCGCAGAACATGCGGGGCTACTGGAACATGCCCGAGGCCACCGCCTCCGCGCTGCTCGAGGACAACTGGTTCCGTACGGGCGACGCGGGCTACCTCGACGAGGACGGCTACCTCTACATCCACGACCGGGTCAAGGACATGATCATCTCGGGTGGGGAGAACATCTACCCGGCCGAGGTGGAGAACGTGGTCATGAGCCACCCGGCGGTCACCGACTGCGCGGTGATCGGCGTGCCCGACGTCAAGTGGGGTGAGACGCCGAAGGCCGTCGTGGTGGTGTCCGAGGACGTCTCCGAGAAGGACCTCATCGAGTTCTGCCGCGAGCGCCTCGCCCACTACAAGTGCCCGACCTCGGTCGACCTCGTCGACGCCATCCCGCGCAACCCGACCGGCAAGATCCTCAAGCGTGAGCTCAGGGCCCCGTACTGGGAGGGCCAGGACCGCGCCGTCCACTGACCCCGGCACCCACGTTCGGCAGGCCGCCCGGCCACGGATCCCCCTCCTACCCGGGCGGCTTGGCCGTCTCCGCCCCATGGGCCGGCCAACGCCTGATCTCCCGCCCTCTCGGACCCCGAAGCCACTCACACACCGGCCTGCTCGAGCGCCAGGCCGGACGGGCGGCGGGGGCGAGGGGTTTCCGCGTGGGCGGGGGCCGGGTGTCAGGGGAGGGTGACGACGGCGGCGACGGGGCGGTGATCGGAGGCGCGGACGGGCTGTCCGGGGACCTCGCAGGCGATCCGGGCGGTCTTGGTGGCGAAGACGTAGTCGATCTTCTCGGTGGTACGGCCGCGCGTGTCCTGGGTGGTGTTCTCCCCCGCGCGGGCGCCGCCGGGACCCTGGTCGCACTCGGTGTAGGCGGCGTAGAGCCCGTCGAGGGACGGCTTCTGGGGCTGGTCGTTGAAGTCGCCGCCGACCACCACACGTCCGGTGCCGGCCATCGTGGCCAGCTGCCGGGTCTGCTTGAGGCGCCACGCGCCGGTGGTGTCATCGCCCGTGAGCCTGGAGCTCAGGTGCGTCGTGCAGAGCCTGGTCTTCCAGGCCGCGACATCGCCGCACACGGCCACCCGGCCTTCGAAAGCGGGTGACGGCAGGTTGACCTTCTGGACGCCGCTCAGCCGCTGCTGGGCGCCCAGCGCGACGCCGAACTGGCCCTGCCCGTTGCCGCAGGCCACGGGCTTGCCGTCGGCCTCGCGGGCGGGCGCGAACGCCCAGCTCCACGAGCGCAGCGCCGCGGCCCGGGCGAGCGTCTTGACCTGCCCGGCGCAGACCTCCTGGAGGAAGATCGCGTTCGCCTTGAAGGGGCGTCCGGCGACCGCGCCGCCCTTCATGTGGGAGGCGATCCGTTGCACGAGCTCGGCGGGCTCGGCGCCGAGCGGGCAGTGTGAATAGTTGTTGCCGCAAACGTTCCAGTTCAGGACGCTGACGGTGGCGGCCGGCACGGGCGCGGGGTCGGCCAGGGCGGGGGCCGAGGCCGGGCCTCGCTGGATGGCCGCTCCGGCACCCGCGGTGACGACCACGGCGGTCGCCGCGGCCACGGCGAGCAAGGGAATCAGGGCGCGGGGGGCTCGCACACAGGCTCCATCGATGGATCAAGCGGGGAAGATCACGACGAATCTCACCACATAACGGTGCCCCGCGCCAGGCGAACGTAAGGTCCCGTATCGGAAAATCTCACGTTCCGTCGACCCAAGGTGATCACTCCGTACCCGTGGGAACGTTCCGGGCCCGTTCGGAACGTTCCGAGCAGCCGGGAGAGCACTCCGTGGCCGCCCCGGAACGTTCCACATTCGCCCGAGGGAGTGTTCCGTGCCCGCCGGAGAGTCCGGCGGGCACGGAACGTGCCTCCTAGTCGAGCAGGCCGGTGACGGTGCCCGCGCCGACCGTGCGGCCACCCTCACGGATGGCGAAGCCGAGGCCCTCGGCCATGGCGACCGGCTTGCCCAGGTCGACCGTCATCTCGACGGAGTCGCCGGGCAGGGCCATGCCGCCCTCGCCACCGAGATCCACCCCGCCGACCACGTCGGTCGTGCGGAAGTGGAACTGCGGCCGGTAGCCGTGGAAGAACGGCCTGCTCCGGCCGCCCTCGTCCGCGGTGAGCACCCGCACCTGGGCCCGGAACCGGCTGTGCGGCCGGATCGAGCCCGGGGCGGCGATGACCTGGCCGCGCCGGATCTCGTCGCGCCGGACGCCGCGCAGCAACATCGCCGTGTTGTCGCCGGCCTCGGCGCGGTCCATGGACTGCCCGAACGTCTCCAGCCCGGTCGCGACCGAGCCGAAGGTGTCCCCGAGGCCGACCACCTCGACGTGGTCGCCGACGCGGATCGTGCCCTGCGCCACGACGCCGGTCACGACGGTGCCGCGGCCGGTGATGGTGAGCACGTTCTCCACCGGCATCAGGAACGGCTCGTCCAGGATGCGCGGCGGCACCGGCACGTACGCGTCGATCGCGTCGAGCAGGTCGACGATCCGCGCGGTCCAGTACGGGTCGCCCTCCAGCGCCTTCAGCCCGGACACCCGGACCACCGGCACCTCGTCACCGGGGAAGCCGTACTCGGAGAGCAGCTCGCGGAGCTCGAGCTCGACGAGGTCGAGCAGCTCGGCGTCCTCCACCGTGTCCGCCTTGTTGAGCGCCACCACGATGTGGCGGACGCCCACCTGGTGGGCGAGCACGATGTGCTCCCGGGTCTGCGGCATCGCACCGTCCTGCGCCGAGACCACCAGGACCGCGCCGTCGATCTGCGCGGCACCCGTGATCATGTTCTTCACGTAGTCGGCGTGGCCCGGCATGTCCACGTGGGCGTAGTGCCGGGTCGCCGTCTCGTAGTGAACGTGCGCGATGTTGATGGTGATGCCGCGGTCGCGCTCCTCCGGCGCTCGGTCGATGCCGTCGAACGGCACGGCGGACGCCAGCCCGCGCTCGGCGAGCACCTTGGTGATCGCCGCGGTCAGGGTGGTCTTGCCGTGGTCGACGTGCCCCATCGTGCCGATGTTGAGATGCGGCTTGCTGCGCTCGTACAGCTGCTTGGCCATCGGAATTTCCGTCCTCACGTACGAAGAAGAGACGCGAGAACCCTCAGGGCGCACCACCGTTCGCCGGACGGAGGCCGTGCCCATGAGCCTGAGACACCCCCCTCCGCTGGTTCTCCGGAGGTGGGACGGAGAGGGGTCAGCTTCGCGCGCCGTCGACGACGACCGCGCCTGCTGCCGATGCCGCTGCCAGGAAGGCAGCCGGCACCGCGCTCAGCAGACCGAGGTCTGCGAGCGTGCGGGTGCCGGCTGCGAGGAACATGGCTCTGACCGTACGGACGTTCTCGTCCCGTGTCGAACGGTTTTCGCGTTCGTCCGGACATCCCGGGACAAGGCGAGGCGCGGCGCACCTGGTCGTCCGCGCCGGACGATCGGATGCGCCGCGCCTCAGGGGGATAACGGCGGTCCCGCATCCCTCTCGGGAGGAGACATTGTTGCCGGTGATATTCGGCTGATCGAATCAGCCATCTATGTGTTTCCCGCGCTCAGCGCGAGTGGCCTGTTGACGCCGGCCCGGCGGTGGAACGTGACCTTTTCATCGACGCCGCCGAGCCGCTCGGCGGTGTCGCCCGACCGTGTCCGCCGCGGTCACCGGTCAATGGCGGAGGCAGGCACAGAGGACCGATTCCTTCCGTTGCTCGGGTGAACACTGTGCGATTCGTTCACACAGGGCCCGAGCGGGAACGAAGGGGGCCCTGAGCGGGAGAGCGACCGGCCGGTTGCTGTGGTGACAACGTTGGCACGCGGCGCCGGGCTCCACCAAGGGAACTTCGTCCAGGACGCGTACAGCTGTCACTGGACAAATGAACCGCAGGTCAGGGGCCTACGACCTGGACGTCCAGGAAGATCGGGCGCTTGGCGGGCATGAGCACGCGCCCGGTCGCGTCGGCCATCTTCCAGTAGATCTTGCAGCGGCCCGGGCTCTCGGCCGCCCGCACCCGCACCCGGACGTCGACGAGATGGCCGGGCGGGGTCGACGGGATGGGCACGCTCCTGGGGGCGGGGCACCGGCCCGCACCGAGGCGGAGCATCCGGCGGTCCTTCCAGTGCACCGTTCCCGAATTGCGGAGCCGCCAGACTTTCTCGAACGTGGTGCCGGCCTTGACGCGCGTCCCGTCCGGGTAGGTGATGTCGCCGATAAACTGCGAGTCGTCGAGCGGCGTGGTGACCGGTGACATCTGCTTCGGTTTCCCGGACTCCTGCGGATTCGCCGCCGCGCCCTCGGAGGGCCAGGCGAGGTAGGCGATGCCGCTCACGGCGATCAGTGCCACCGCGGCCGCGATCGCCAGCACCCCGAGGGGGAAACGCTGGGCGGGCGGCGGGAAACCGGTGCCCAGGTGGAGGATCCGGGCGGGCGCGCCGGTGAGGTCGTGGACCTGGTGCGGGTAGTCCAGGTCCTGGCTGGACACGATCATCTCGGCGGTGGTGCGGGTCGGCGAACGTCCGGAGGAGGGCTCCTCGGCGGCGCCGGACCGGCCGAACTCCTCGGCGTCCTCGGCGGCCGTCACCGCGTCGCGCGCCTGCTGCCAGTGCACGCGCCACTCGCGTTCGACCTCTTCGGCGTCGCGGCCCAGCCGGTCGACCGCCAGGACACGGACGAACTCCCACGTCGTACCCCAGGTCGGCAGATTCCGCCCCTGCGCGGCCGCCGCGAGCGACGATTTCGAGGCGGCGGCCCCGAGCGCGGCCATCTCCGCGTACGAGGGGTCGCCCGCCTCCTGCTTCAGCCGCCACAACCGCTCGGCGAGCGCCGCCGCGGGCCCCGTCGCGGGGTCAGGCCGACGAGACTTGCGTCCTCGCCGGCCGCCGTCGTGTCCTTGATCCACCGCTGAACTCACCCTCGTTGCCTCTCAAGCCTCAAGCTGCCCACAAGCCCCGCAGGATCACGACGACGATACCTGTCGAAATCAACATGGATAGGTAGAGACAGAACACTCACTCGGTTATGGACGTGAACGGCCGTCCTTCCGTTTCGTGGAGAGCAGCACGAATCCCACGACGACCCCCGCGAACTGGCAGGCGGCGATGGCGAGCACCAGTCCGACGGGCCCGATTTTGGCCGCGAACGTGCCCGTCAGCGCCGCCCCGATCGCCGAGGCGCCGATCTTGAGGCTTCCCCCCGTGGTGTTGACCTGGCCGAGCCGGTCCGGCGGCGACTCGCGCTGCCGGAGCATGAGCGTGGACGCGAACACCGGGCCCTCGCAGATCCCCGCCACGAAGAAGCAGAGCATCGCCCACGACAACGAGGGCGCCACGGCGGGCCCGGCCAGCGCCAGCCCGAAGCCCGCCAGGCCGGCCAGCATCACCCGCTCGGCGTGCCGCACGCCGAGCCACCGCGCGCAGGCCAGCGACCCGGCCAGCGACCCGATCGCCATGGCCACCAGCAGCTGACCGCCGGCGCTGGGATCCGCGCCGAGCCGTTCGGCCAGCAGGACGGCCGTGACGGCGACGCCGCCGAACCCGAGCCAGGCCAGCGTCGTCGCCGCCGTCAGCGCCCGCAGCACCCGGTTCGACGCCAGGACGAGCAACCCTCCCGTCACCACGTCCGCCAAGGCCCCCGCCTCCCGCCCCACACCCGACCCGGCAGGCGCAGCGGGGTCAGAGGGTGCCCCGGAGTCCGCAGGCGGGTCGGCGGGCGCGGTGAGTGTGGTGGGCGAAGGGCGGGTGAGGCCGGGGAGGGGGAGCAGGGGGAGGGCCAGGAGGCCGAGGACGGCGCACAGGACGATGGGGATGCCGGAGGAGGCGCCGCCCGCCCAGGCGGCCATGCCGGCGGCCAGACCGGGGCCGACGATGGCGGCGGCGTTGTAGCTGGAGGCCTCGAGCCCGTACGCCCGCGTCAGCCGGTCGGGGGGCACGAACCGCGGGACGAGGCTGGTGATCCCGACGACGATCGGTTCGGTGCAGCCGATGACCAGGGCGACGACGATGGCGAGCATCAGCGGGGACTCCCCGGCGATGAGCAGCAGCAGCCCGGCCGCCACCGCGTACCCGAGCGCCAGGGCGACCACCAGGCGCCGTGGCCGGGCCGCCTGGTCCAGCTTGTGGCCGACCACCGGGCCGCTGAGGATGTACGGGAGCGTCAGCGCCGTCTGCAGGAACCCGGCCGTCGCCGCGTTCCCCGTGCGCGCCTGGACCGTCAGGACCAGCGCCGTGGCCAGTCCCTCGGCCGAGACCCGTAACAGGGTGGCGGCCGACAGGTAGAGCGGGAGCGCGGTTTTCCGGGTGGTCATCCTGTGATCGTCACACGTCGCTCAAGGGGTGCGAAAACGGAATATCTAGACTGCTGAACGTGGCAAAACCATACGAGCACCGAGTCACCAGCGAGGTCGGGCGGCTGCGCACCGTGCTGCTGCACCGTCCGGGAGCCGAGCTCAAGCGCCTCACCCCGCGCAACAGCGACAAGCTCCTGTTCGACGCCATCCCGTGGGTGGGACGGGCGCAGGAGGAGCACGACGCGTTCGCGCAGGCGCTGCGCGACCGCGACGTCGAGGTCCTGTACGTGACCGAACTGCTGCAGGACGCGCTGGAGTACGAGTCCGCCCGCGACCGGGCCGTCAGGGACGTCCTCGACGATCCGCGCCTGGGCGACCAGTTGCGCCGCGTCGTCGAGGGGTACCTGCGCGACCTGGACCCGGAGGACCTCTCCCACGTCCTCATCGACGGTCTCGCGCACGAGGAGCTCAAGACCGGCCACGGCATGGTCTACCGGCTGATGGACAGGCTCGACTTCATCATCGATCCGCTGCCCGGCCTGCTCTTCACCCGCGACAACAGCGCCTGGGTCGGCGACCGGGTGGCGGTGACGAGCCTGGCCATGCCGGCCCGCCGCCGCGAGTCCGCGCTCACCGGGCTGATCTACGCGTTCCATCCGCGGTTCTCCGGCGTGGAGCCGGTCTACGACCCGAGCCTGGAGCACGTGGAGGGCGGCGACATCCTGCTGCTCTCCCCCGGCGTGGTCGCCGTCGGGACGGGTGAACGCACCACTCCGGCGGGCGTTGAACGGCTCGCCCGGCAGGTCTTCGCCGCCGGGCTGGCGCACACCGTGCTGGCGGTGCCGATCGAGCAGCAGCGGGCGACCATGCACCTCGACACCGTCTGCACGATGGTCGACGTCGACACCGTGGTCATGTACCCGCCGGTCGCCCACTCGCTGACCGCGTTCACCGTCACCGCGGCCAACGGCGACCTGCGCGTCTCGGAGCCGCGTCCGTTCCTGGAGGCCGCCGCGGCGGCGATGGGCCTGGACCGGCTCAAGGTCATCGACACCGGCCTCGACCCCGTGACCGCCGAACGTGAGCAGTGGGACGACGGCAACAACACCCTGGCGGTGGCCCCGCGCCTCGCCGTCGCCTACGAACGCAACATCGAGACCAACGCCCAGCTGGAGACGGCGGGCATCGAGGTCATCCGGATCAGCGGCAGCGAGCTGGGCAGCGGCCGGGGAGGCCCGCGCTGCATGTCCTGCCCGATCCTGCGCGATCCGCCGCCCGCCACCGGCTGACGGCGGAGGGCGGACGGCCCGCAACGTGAAAGCCCCGGAGGCACTGAGCCTCCGGGGCTTTCATCGACGTTGGACGCTCGGGCGGTGTCGACGGGGGCACGACAGCGCCCGAGCTTGAAGAGGACCCTACAAGGTGGGGGAAAGGTCCGGCTAGCCGGGGTATGCCCCGGCGTGTCCCGCGACCTGAGGGCGAGCCCTAGGCGGGGAAGGCGCGGCGGGTCGCGGCGCCGTTGAAGAACTTGCGTCCTTGCACGTCAGGCTGCTCGCCGAAGTCGGGCAGGACGGCATGCGCGGCGTGCCGCGGGACGGCGTTGCCGTTGGCGGCGGAATGCGGGGCGCGGATGCGGGCCCAGACCGTGGTGGCCCCGTCTTCGTGGCGGACGCCCCAGCCCTCGGAGAGCGCCTCGACGATGCCGAGGCCGCGGCCTCCCAGCGACGAGAGCGTGCCCGGCCCGCGGCGGGGCTCGGTGGTGGCGCCGCCGTCGCTGACGGCCACTTCGAGAAGGTCGCCTTTGCAGCTCCAGGTGACCCTGAGCTGCCCGGACGGCAGCGGGCGGGCGTGCCGCAGCGCGTTGCTGAGAAGCTCGCTGATGATCACACTGGCGTCGTCCACGACGGCTTCGAAGACGCCCGTGGCCACCAGGTCAGAGCTGAGGCGCTTGCGCGCGATCGCGACACTGGACGGCGCATGTGGCAGCAGTACGACGCTCGACGTCCTCACCTCCCCGTTGACCTCTCCAGTCCCACGTCCACCGTTCCGGTACGACCGAAATGCCCAGATGACATTGTCTGGAAACCTGCCCGGAGGGGACCACCACTCGCACAACGAGCGACTGACCATCCGGTCACGGCCCTCACCCCCGGCACTGGCGCCGATTGGAACCTCGTCCCCAACGAAACACCAACTAAAGATCTATCCACCCCACGGCGGATTACTCCTCGCACGCGCGTTTCGTCCGTCACACAGCCGCCACACTGCACTTTCCCGCAGGTGCGGAGGGTGCGCCGTCAAGATCACAGAAAGACTCCGTCAAAACAGACGTCGGCACCCTCCCTGACCGTTATCGGCCCCGCGATCATGGCCGAGCACTTTGTGATTTCAATCACATGACCGCCCCGCCGGGCCCGCCGATCACCGTCAGCCACCACCGTCAGCCACCACTTACGGCCATCACGGGTTCACCTACGGCCATCAGGGGGTGGTGGGGGCGGTTTTGAGGACGAGGCGCATCCGGGTGCCGGACGCCGGGGCCGGGTGGGCGGAGATCTCGCCGCCCTGGGCCTCGGTGAGACGCCGGACGATGTAGAGGCCCAGGCCGATGCCGCCGAAACGGCGCCGGTCGCCGGCCTCGCCCTGGACGAAGCGTTCGAAGATCCGCTCGTGGTCGCCGGGAGCGATGCCGATGCCCTCGTCCTCGACCGTGACCACCACGTCCGGGCCGTCCGCCCAGGCGCGGACCGTGACCGCGCCGCCGTCGGGCGAGTACTTGACGGCGTTCTCCAGGAGCTGCCCCAGGACGATGTCGGTGGCCATCGCGTCACCGCTCGCCCGCGGCAGCCCGGGTGCGACGTGCAGCTCGACCCGGTGCAGGCTCGACAACGACCGGAAGCCGGCCACCACGCCCTCCAGCACCCGGGCGAGGTCGAACGACTCGATCGTCACCTTGAGCTCGTCGGCGCCGGCGCGCGAGCCGAGGAGCAGGTGCTCGACGAGGCGGCCGAGGGACTGGGCACGTTCGGCGATGGTCGCGACGGCCGACCGCCGGTCGGCGTCGGTCATCTCGTCCCACCGGTTGACCAGCGTGCTGGCGAAGCCCTGCACGACCGTGATCGGGGTGCGCAGCTCGTGGCTGGTGGTGGCCAGGAAGAGGTCCTTGGCCTCCTCCAGAGCCTTGGCCTCGGACACGTCGCGGAAGTCGACCACCAGCTCGCCCGTCTCCACGATCTCGGCGGAGAGCACGTTGAGCCAGACGCCCGACTCCAGCGGGAACGTCAGCATCTCGCCGGGCGCGGGCTTGTCGAACGGCAGCTCGCGGCCGATGATCTCCTTGGCCGGGACGCCGGTGAGCACGTGGGCGGCGGGGTTCCACTGGCGGACGATGCCGTCGCGGTCGAGCACCGCGATGCCGTCGGCGCTGGAGTCGATCACGGCCCGCTCGTGCGCGCGCTGCCGGACGACCTCGGCGTAGGCCACCGCGTTGCCGACCGCGACCCCGGCGTGCCCGGCCAGCAGCTCCAGCAGCTCCAGCTCGGTGTGGCCGATCTTGCGGCCGGAGAAGAGCGCGTAGAGCGCGCCGTACGGCTTGTTCTGCAGGAACGACAGGCCGAGCGCGATCGTGTGCAGGCCGGGCAGCTCGGACCAGACCAGGTCGCCCAGCCGACGCTCGCCGGTGGCCAGCATGACGGTCTTGCCCGAGCGCAGCAGCTCGCCGACCAGGCTGGACCGCAGGTCGGCGGAGGCGCCCCGCATGTGGTCGGGCAGCCCGTACATGCTCACCAGCCGCAGCCGGTCGTCCTCGATGCGGACGAAGCCGCCGGCGTCGGCGCCGGTCAGCTCGATCAGCGCGGCGGTGATCCGGTCGAGGACCACGGCCAGGTCGAGCTCGGCGTTGAGGTCGGCGACGATGTCGTTCAGCCGCCGGACGAGGCGGGCACGCTCGGCCATGTGGTGCTGGGCGACCTCGTCCTCCTCGACCGGGTGGTAGACGCCGACCCAGCCGAGCAGCGTGCCGTCGCGGTCCTGGAGGGCGCTGGTGTCGATGCGGACGTCGATCAGGTGGCCGTCGCGGTGGAAGCGGCGGGTGGCGATCGAGATCTGCGCGCCGTCGCCCTCGCCCGCGCGCCGGGTGAGCAGGCGTTCCTGGACGGCGTTGTGCTCGGCCTTCAGCTCGTCCGGCACGATCGGCGGCACCCGGCCGAGCATCTCCTCGGCACTCCAGCCGAACATGCGCTCGGCCGCCGGATTCCACACCGTCACCCGGAACGAGCGGTCCACGGCAACGATCGCATCCGCCGCGCACTCGATGACCGCGCGGAGGATCGGGTCGTGAACCGAAAGCTGCACGTGTGTATCGTGCCACCGGATCTTGCGGTGCCGCCGGGCATCCAGTGCCGAAACGTTTCCACCGGCGACCGCGTTCTCCCGCAAACCTTCGCCGTCGGGATCGTTCACCGGCCGTTCACGCGGCGGCAGAGTCGATCTTGCCGTCGTTCCGGCCGCCGCCCCCGCCGCCGCCGAGCCCGGCGACCCGGCCGACCAGCAGCGTCGCGATTCCGGCCACCAGGAACGACAGCAGCGAGGCGCTCATCCAGCTCTGCGCGGTGAACCCGATCGCCTCCTGGACGTCCTGCCAGAAGCCGGCCCACCAGCTCACCGTGCCGGGGTTGATCAGCTGGTACGTGACGAAGCCCACCGCCCAGGCGGCGATCATGCCCCAGCGGGACGGTGCCGTGACCGAGGTGTTCCAGTCGCCCCGCCGGCCGCTCTGCCCGAGGGGGGACGACCCCCCACGCCCCCCGTCCGGCGTGGTGGGCTTCGCCCGTGAAAGCCGTCCCCGCCCCAGGAAGAAGTCCGCGGCGAGCACGCCCAGCATGGGCACGAAGACCGAGCCGATCAGTGACAGGAAGCTCGCGTAGTCGCCGATGTCGAGGATCAGCGCCAGCCCGGTGATCAGCGCGCCGAGCGCGACGGTCAGGACCCGGCGGTCGGCGCGCGGCACCAGGTTCTGGATGGAGACGGCGGTGGAGTAGACGTTGGCGAACGACTGGTCGGCCTCGCGCAGCACGAACACGGCGAAGAAGAGCGTGCCCAGTGTCACGCCCAGGAACGGGTCGAAGATCTTGGTGGAGTCGCCCGCGACCAGCGCCAGGGCCAGCAGGCCGAGGACGTAGGCGATGATCTGGGTGGCCGAGTAGCCGACCGCCGCGGCGCCGAACGCGCTGCGGGCACTGCGGGCGTGCCGCGTGTAGTCGGCGGCCACCGGCACCCAGGAGATCGACACGGCGAGCGCCGCGTCGGCGCCGATCCAGAACCCGCCCCACGAGCCCTCGGTGAGGTCGGGCAGCGGCTCGCGCAGCAGCTGGACGTAGAAGTAGACGAGCGCGATCATCACCGCGACCGTCACGTACCTGCGCAACATCCGGACCGAGCCCAGCGGCCAGATGGTCAGGACCGTGGTGAGCACGCCCGCCGCGATCACGTACCCCCAGCGCGGCACGCCGTCCCAGAGCGCCCGCGCCGCGTCCGCGATCACGATCAGCTCGAACGTGCCCCAGCCGATGAGCTGGGCGATGTTGAGCACGGTCGGCACGTACGACAGGCGCGCGCCGAACAGCCCGCGCAGCAGCACCATCGCGGGCTTCCCGGTGATCGCGCCGGGCGCCGCCGACAGGCCCAGCATCAGCCCGCCGATGGCGGTGCCGACGGCCATGGCGACGATGCCGGCCACGATCGACAGGGTCGGCACGCCGTTCGCGTCCGGCGCGAGCACGGTGTACGCGCCGGAGAAGGCGAACAGGCTGACCCCGAGGTTGGCCCAGAAGGCGCCCTGGTCCCAGAAGCTGAGGACCTTGGGCGCCGGTTCGTCGAGGGTGTACGGCACCTCGTCACGAGGGCGTTCACGCAGGCTGGACGTCATCGAGCACGCTCCCTACGCCGGCATTACCCGGACAGGTTCATGCGGTCGGCGACGCCCTTGCCGTCCGTGGACGACCAGTCGCCCTCTCAGCCCGGTCGGCCCGAGCTCCCGCGGTGGGGTGAGGCTGTGAACGGGACGAATCGTACATCGTCCCCGCCGGATCGTGTCAGGCCACGTAGGGCGGCCCCGCCGCGTCGCCCTCCATCGGCCGTCCGGCCTCGGCCCAGCGCTTCATGCCCCCGTCGACGTTCTTGGCCAGCCATCCGGCCTGGTTGAGCGCGACCGTCACCTGCGCCGACCGGGCGCCGGACCGGCAGATCACGTAGACGTCCTGATCGCGCGGGATCTCCCCGGCACGATCGCTCAGCTCGGCCATCGAGATGTGCGCGGCCCCGGGCGCGTGCCCGGCGTCCCACTCATGTTGCTCACGGACGTCGAGAAGGTAGGCGCCCTCCGGAACCTCGGCCGCGTCCACGGCCGGGACGTCGTCCCCGAAAATCATCACTCCTCCATGGAACCGCGCGGAACCCTCCCGCGTCGAATCACGCATGCGGTATCGGACGCTCCTTTACATGACGCCCGGCATAGCCATGATCATGTCACTGGCCGCCTGCGGCGAGGAACCGGCCTCCAGCTCCCCCGGCAACACGACCGCACCGACGTCCGTCTCGCCCTCCGCCTCCAAGGACGCCCTGACCGTGCAGGTCAAGGCCTCAGAGCAGGCGGCGGCCAAGGACTGGACGCTCAACTGCGAACCCGTGGGAGGCGATCATCCCGACGCGGCGAAGGCCTGCGCGGCCCTGACCAAGGCCCAGGACCCGTTCAAGGCCCCGCCCGCCGACCAGATGTGCACGAAGATCTACGGTGGCCCCCAGGTCGCCACCGTCAAGGGCACCTGGCAGGGTAAGCCCGTGGACGCGAAGTTCACCCGCGGCGACGGCTGCGAGATGAGCCGCTGGCAGAAGCTCTCGCCTCTGTTCGGCGGCGTCCCCCGGTAGACCGCTGACGAGTCCACCCCGTTCGGACTCGGTCAGCTGGAGAAGGCCCCGGTCGGCGCGCGACCGGGGCCTTCTCATGTCGGCGGCCTTCCTTCAGGGTCTTCTCACTTCAGGAGCCGGGACATGCGGCGGTCGGCGAGCGGCTTGCCGCCCGTCTGGCAGGTGGGGCAGTACTGCAGGGACGAGTCGGCGAACGACACCTCGCGGATCGTGTCGCCGCAGATCGGGCACTTCTGGCCCGTCCGGCCGTGCACGCGCAGGCCGGTCTTCTTCTCGCCCTTGAGGTCCTGCGCCTCCAGCCCGCGCGACCGCTCCACCGCGTCGTTGAGGGTGGTCACGATCGCCTCGTGCAGGGTCGCGATGTCGTCGTCGGTGAGCGAGGAGGCCATCTTGAACGGCGACATCCTGGCGACGTGCAGCACCTCGTCGGAGTAGGCGTTGCCGATGCCGGCGATCACCTTCTGGTCGCGGAGCAGGCCCTTGATCTGCGTCCGCCGCCCCTGGACGATCCCGGCCAGCCGTTCGGTGGTGAACGACCCGTCGAGCGGATCGGGCCCCAGCGAGGCCACCCCGGGCACCTCGGCGGGGTCGCGCACGAGGTAGACGGCCAGGCCCTTCTTGGTGCCGGCCTCGGTCAGGTCGAAGCCGGACCCGTCGTCGAGGTGCACCCGCAGGGCCAGCGGATTCTTACCCCCCGGGCGTACCGGTTTGGTGGGCACCTCGTCCCGCCAGCGCAACCATCCGGCCCTGGCCAGGTGAACGACCAGGTGCAGGCCGTCGATGTCGAAGTCGAGGAACTTGCCGTGCCGGGCGACACCGGTGACGGTCAGACCGCCGAGCGAAGTGATCGGCGGGTCGTACGTCTTGAGCGCGGAGATGGCGAGAACATCGACTCGGGCGACCGCGTGGCCGGTCGCGCGCTCTCGCAGGAAGGTGGCGAGCGCCTCCACCTCAGGTAGCTCGGGCATGCTCAACAGTATCCGTGACATCCGATGTCCACAGCCCTGTGGATACCTGTGGACAACCCTGTGAGAAACTCGCGATCGCCTGCGGTGTGGGCAGATCGGGACCGGCAATACCTCAATGAATGCCCACAAAAGCCGCCACGCGCCTGGTCCGGAAGGGCTAGTCAACGTTGTGGATAACCACCCCCTGCCGACGGACCTCCACCCCCTGCGGACGGGGCGGACGGCCGGCGGGTCACCGTCCGGTGGCCGCCGGGCGACCGGCACCGTGGAATAACCCCTAGGGGGTAGGGGTTGCGACCCCTGTCGGGTTGTGGCACCATGAAGTCCACGAAATACCCCCCAGGGGTACGAAATGACGAAGGGCCTGAGGAGATGAGCGCGATGAGCACCACCACCTACACCGTCGTCGGGATGACCTGCGGCCACTGCGTCGGCTCGGTCAAGGAGGAGGTCGGCCAGGTCTCCGGCGTCGGCTCCGTCGAGGTCGATCTCCAGAGCGGCCGGCTGACCGTCACCAGTGAGCAGCCCGTGGACGAGGCCCTGATCGCGGCCGCCGTCGACGAGGCCGGATACGAACTGAAGGCGTGAGGACCTGATGAACACCGCGACCAAGCTGGGGGCGTTCGCCCTGGGCCTGGCCGCCGTCTTCGGAGGGGCCGCCGGGGTCGGCTCGATCGTCGGCCCCGTCGGAGCCACCGCGGAGACCGGCGGCGAGGGCGGCGAGCAGGGTGGGCACTCCGCCCACGGCACCGGGGCCGAAGGCGGGACGGAGGGCGGGACGGCCAAGGCCGCGGCGCCCCCGATCCCCGGCGGCCTCCAGATCTCGCAGGACGGCTACACGCTCGTCCCGCGCACCACCACGATCACGCCGGGCGAGCCCACCGACTTCCGCTTCACGGTCAACGGGCCGGACGGCAAGCCGGTCGGCGCCTACGAGACGCTGCACGGCAAGAAGATCCACTTCATCCTGGCGCGCCGCGACCTGTCCGGCTTCCAGCACCTCCACCCCACCGAGGCGGGCGGCGGCGTCTGGTCCGTACGGCTGAACGTGCCGAAGTCCGGCGCCTACCGTTTCTTCACCGACGTGAAGCCCGCGGGGGCCAAGGAGCAGCTGACCCTCGGCGCCGACCTGACCGCGCCGGGCGACTACACGCCCGCGGCGCTGCCGGAGCCGGTGCGGACGGCCAAGGTCGACGACTACGAGGTCACGCTCGACGGCACGCTCGTTCCGGGCAAGACCAGCAAGCTCACCCTGACGGTGAGCAAGGCCGGCCGCCCGGTCACCGACCTCCAGCCGTACCTCGAGGCGTACGGGCACCTGGTGGCGCTGCGCTCCGGCGACCTCGCCTACCTGCACGTGCACCCCGACGGCGAGCCCGGCGACGGCAAGACCAGGCCCGGCCCGCAGATCACGTTCTACGCCGAGGTGCCGAGCGCCGGAGCGTACCGTCTCTATCTGGACTTCCAGCACGGAGGCACGGTGCGCACCGCCGAGTTCACCGCGGTGGCGGGTGGCGCCGCCGTGCCGGCGGCACCGAGCCAGGAGCCCGCCCCCGAGCAGGGCGGCCACGACGACGACGGCCACACCCACGGCTGAGCCGCGAGAGGTTCGAAGGAGGAGAGCGATGACTTCCCGTGCGACGCCCGGGCGGATCGAGCTGGAGATCGGCGGAATGACCTGCGCGTCGTGCGCGGCCCGCATCGAGAAGCGGCTCAACAAGATCGAAGGCGTGACCGCGTCGGTCAACTACGCCACCGAGAAGGCCAAGGTCGAGTTCACCGAGGGCGTGACCCCGGACGAGCTGATCGCGTCCGTGGAGAAGGCGGGCTACTCCGCCGCGCTGCCTGCGCCGCCCCAGGAGGAAGGCGCCGCCGAGGACGGCGGCTCCGGCGGCGACGCCGAGCTGCTGCCGCTGCGCCAGCGCCTGATCACCGCGGTCGTGTTGTCGGTGCCGGTCATCGCGATGGCGATGATCCCCAAGCTCCAGTTCGAGAACTGGCAGTGGTTGTCGCTGACGCTGGCCGCGCCCGTGGTGGTGTACGCGGGCTGGCCGTTCCACAAGGCCGCCTGGACCAACCTCCGGCACGGCACCGCGACGATGGACACCCTGGTCTCGGTCGGCACGCTGGCCGCGTTCGGCTGGTCGCTCTGGGCGTTGTTCTTCGGCTCGGCGGGCGAGCCCGGCATGCGGCACGGGTTCGAGTTCTCGATGACCCGGTCCGACGGCTCGATGAACATCTACTTCGAGGCCGCCGCGGGCGTGATCGCGTTCATCCTCGCCGGGCGCTACTTCGAGGCCCGGTCCAAGCGCCGCGCCGGCGCCGCCCTCAAGGCGCTGCTGGAGCTGGGCGCCAAGGAGGTCTCGGTCGTACGGAACGGGCGCGAGGAGCGCATCCCCGTCGACCTGCTGACCGCCGGCGACACGTTCGTCGTCCGTCCCGGCGAGAAGATCGCCACCGACGGCGTGGTCGAGGAGGGCTCCTCCGCGGTCGACGCCTCGATGCTGACCGGCGAGTCCGTTCCGGTCGAGGTGGGCCCCGGCGACACCGTGGTCGGCGCCACCGTCAACGCCGGCGGGCGCCTGCTGGTCCGGGCCACCCGGATCGGCGCCGACACCCAGCTCGCCCAGATGGCCCGCCTGGTGGAGGAGGCGCAGACCGGCAAGGCCCAGGTGCAGCGGCTCGCCGACACCGTCTCCGGCATCTTCGTCCCGATCGTGATCGCGCTCTCCGCGGCCACGCTGGGCTTCTGGCTGGGCACCGGCGCGGGCGCCGCGGCCGCGTTCACCGCCGCGGTCGCCGTCCTGATCATCGCCTGCCCGTGCGCCCTGGGCCTGGCCACCCCGACCGCGCTCATGGTCGGCACCGGCCGTGGCGCCCAGCTGGGCATCCTGATCAAGGGCCCGGAGGTCCTGGAGTCCACCCGGACGATCGACACCGTCGTCCTCGACAAGACCGGCACCGTCACCAGCGGCAAGATGGCCCTGGTCGACGTCGTCACCGCCGACGGCGTGGACGCCGGCGAGGTGCTGCGCCTGGCCGGCGCCCTGGAGGACGCCTCCGAGCACCCGATCGCGCAGGCCATCGCCAAGGGCGCGGCCGAACGCGCCGGCACGCTGGGCACGGTCGAGGATTTCGCCAACGTCGAGGGCCTCGGCGTCCAGGGCATGGTGGACGGGCACGCCGTCCTGGTCGGCCGCCCGCAGCTCCTCGCCGAGTGGTCGCAGCACCTGACCGCCGACCTGGAGCGGGCGATGAACGAGGCGCGGGCGCTCGGCCACACCGCGGTCGCGGTGGGCTGGGACGGCGCGGCACGGGCCGTCATCACGGTCGCCGACCAGGTCAAGCCGACCTCCGCGGAGGCGATCGGGCAGCTCAAGGGGCTCGGGCTCCGCCCGGTCCTGCTGACCGGCGACAACGAGACGGTCGCCCGCACGGTGGCCGCCGAGGTCGGGATCGACGAGGTCATCGCCGACGTCCTGCCCCAGGACAAGGTGGACGTGATCAAGCGCCTGCAGGCCGAGGGACGCACGGTCGCGATGGTCGGCGACGGCGTCAACGACGCCGCCGCGCTGGCCCAGGCCGATCTGGGCCTGGCGATGGGCACCGGCACCGACGTGGCGATCGAGGCCTCCGACCTCACCCTGGTCCGCGGCGACCTGCGCGCGGCGGCGGACGCCATCCGGCTGTCGCGGCGGACGCTGACGACCATCAAGGGCAACCTGTTCTGGGCGTTCGCCTACAACGTGGCGGCGATCCCGCTGGCCGCCACCGGGCTCCTGAGCCCGATGATCGCCGGTGGGGCGATGGCCTTCTCCTCGGTCTTCGTGGTCAGCAACAGCCTCCGGCTGCGCCGCTTCAAGCCGCTGAGCACCGCCGCCGCCCCCGTGACGGCCGGCCAGGCGGCGCCCAAGCCGTCCGTCCCCGCCGCCGGCTGACCAGGTCGCACGGGCCCGCACCGCACGGGCCGATCGCACGAGAAACATCGCACGGGCCGTGTCTCTGTTCGTCAGAGGCACGGCCCGTCGTCGATCACGTCAGCGCTGGCGCGGCACGTGGGAACGGCCGTGCGGCAAAACCTTGACGTGCAGCCCGCGGCAGCCCGGGCAGGTTGGATCGATCCATGGCGGCTGGATCGCCATCCCATCCCGGCGCCAGGCGACCGCGTCGCCGCCGTGCCCGTCGTCGGCGTGCTGCGCCTCGTACGTGGTCTCGTACGGCTGAAGGCAGTCGAGGCAGTAGAAGTACCACCGCTCCGTGATGACGTGAATCTCCCGAGTACGCATGCGAAATCCCGCTCCTGGTGTACGTACGTCTGGACTGGACCGAGGCGCGTGGGCGCGAGTCGTCGGCGCCGCGGGGTCCTACGTACGGGAGATGTTCAGGGCGATGAGCAGCCGGGCGCCCGGTGACCGTCCCGAGTGCCGGGCGTGCGGGCCGGGCGTGACGTTCGTCCGGCGGGCCCCGTCCCAGAGCCGGGGCGCGTGGTAGGCCGCCGACGGGTGCTCCGCGGGGACGTGGCCGAGGTCACGGGAGGCGGCGAGCCGCCGCGCGACGGTGCGCGAACGGGCCGCCTCGTGCTCTCCGGTGTTCGCTTCGCCTTCACGTTCGCCCTGACCCTGCGCGTGGCCGGCTCCCGTGAGATGGCCGGGCGCGGCAGCGGACAGGGGGTGCCAGATCTCGGCGCCGGTGCCCGCCTCCGCCGGCGAGAGCCCGGTGAACAGGATGATCGCCGCGACCACGACCGGCCACAGCACTCCCGTCCTGCGGTCGGCCGGTACCAGCCGGCATCGACGCACTGCCACACGACAGACCTTACCTAACTCTGCGTATATCAACCTTTACAAAGAGTAATGACCCGTCTCGTCGGTCGACGGCTACGACGTCGGGATCGACGGCCGCCCGGTGCCGGGCGAGGCCCGGGCCCTCACGCTGACCGTCCGCACCGCCGCCTTCACCCTCGTGGCCACCAACGACCACCGCTGAACGACCACACCGGCCGCGCCGACCGCGCCGCGAACGCGAAGGCCGCCCGGGTCCTCGTGGTGAGGACCCGGGCGGCCTTGACCGCGTTCGGCCGGCTCAGCGGGCGCCGGTGCCCACGACCGCCGCGGGCGCCATGCGCGCGGCGGCGGTGGCGGAACGGTCGGGGATCGAACTGGTGTTGAACGCGTACCGCGCCGCCGAGTCGGCGATCGCGTCGGCGTTCACGTCCAGCGCCGTCAGGTTGACGTTGCCGATGGTGTCGCAGGCCAGGTGGTAGCAGATGTCGTACGCCACCCCGGCCTGGCCGCCGAAGAGCGCCGCTTCCTCGGGCGTCTTGATGCCCTCGGCGCCGGTGAAGATGCCACCGGACGGGATGTTCACCGCGATGAACGGCCCGTAGTCGGAGCGGCCGTCGAAGTCGGTGCCGACGTGGCCGAGGTCACGGCCGTCGAAGAAACGCTCGAGCTGCTTCTCGATCTGCGCCGATCCGGGCGGTCCGGCGGGCGAGCCGGTCGCGTCGGAGTCGTCGCCGTCGTACAGCTTGTAGGCGTAGTTCGGCGAGGCGACCATGTCGAAGTTCAGGTACAGCCGGATCCTGTCCTTCTGCGCCTGCGACAGGCTCGCCACGTACTGGTCGGAGCCCAGCAGGCCGATCTCCTCGGCCGCCCAGAACGCGAACCGCATCTTGTTCTTGACCGGGAAGTGCTTCATCTGCAGCGCGGTCTCCAGGATCGCGGCGCTGCCCGAGCCGTTGTCGTTGATGCCGGGGCCCTCGGTCACGCTGTCGAGGTGCGCGCCGATCATCACGACGTTGTCGGACCGGCCGAACTTCGACTCGGCGATGACGTTGTCGTTCTGGCCCAGCACCAGCTCGGAGTCGACCTTGAGGCGAACGGTCGCGCCGGGTGTGGAGGCGAGCTCGTTGCCGACGGCGAAGCTGGAGAACACCATCGGGATGTCGGCACGCCACTCGCCGATGTTGAGCGGGAACGGGTCGGTGCGGCCCGGCTGGCCCTCGTTGAAGATGATGATCCCGGACGCGCCGGCCGCGCCGGCGTTGAGGACCTTGGTGGCGAACGGGCAGGTGCCGCGCTGGATGAGCGCGATCCGGCCCTCGACGAACCCGGCGAAGTCGGACGTCTCGCACCCGCTCGTCGAGGTGGGCGCCGGGGTCGGCGGCAGGACCAGGTCGACGGCCTGGACCTGGGCGGTCACGTCACCGGCCGGGGACGGCTCGAAGGTGACGAAGTCGGTGCCCGGAGTGTAGGACTTGGCGTTCGGCGCCGTCTGGGCCAGCACCGCCGGGGTGTTCTCCTTCCAGCTCTCGACGAAGTTGATCGGCTGGAGGGTGACCTTGTATCCGGCGGCGCGCAGCTTCTTGGCCACGTAGTCGCGTGACGCGTTGTACCCCGGTGTCCCGGCGGCGCGGTTGCCCCCGTTCGCGGTCGCGATCGCCTGGAGCGCGTCCAGGTGCTTCTTGACGTTCTTGCCCTCGACCTTCTTCACCAGGACCTTGGCGAAGACGTCGTCGAGGGCTCCGGCTTCGGCCGGGGCTGAGACGGTGAGAGGCAGGATCAGAGCCGTGGCTGCCACGATGGCACCGACGACACGCCTGCGGCGGCGAATGCGCACGCCAACTCCTTTGTTAGGACGAATCGACGCAAACCCCCGTTGTTCTGCCCTGGAAACTAACGCCAGAAGTCAGCCGAGAGAACGGCCGTGGAGAGTCCGGACTCGGACACCGGAGGACGGCCGGAAAGCTCTACACTCTGCGCTCGCGACATCTCAGAACGCGCTCGCGCCCCTCACGTACCGGCGATTCCCGATGGCACGGTCCAGCGACGCCCACCCTGGGCGATACCCGTTCTCAGCGAATACCCGTTCTCAGGCGAGGGCCGCGGTCTTGCGGAGGGTGGCGACCAGGCCGGCCACGCGGGGGTCGGCGGCGGCTTCGCCCAAGGCGCGGTCAAGGGTGCCGGCGTACGTCGGCTGCGCTTCGGCCCAGGCGGCGCGGCCCTCTTCGGTGATCACGGTGTAGACGCCGCGGCGGTCGGCGGGGCACAGGTCGCGGCGGGTCAGGCCGGCGGACTCCAGGCGGGCGACGAGGCGGCTCACCGAGCTCTGGTTGAGGCCGATGAGGTCGGCCAGCTCCTGCATGCGCAGCTCGCCGTCGTCGGCGCGGGAGAGGCGGCACAACGCCCGGAACTCCGAGAGGCCGATGCCGTGACGGCGCTGGAGCGCCTTGGCCAGCTCGTTCTCGACGCGGGCGTGCAGCGTCACCACCTGGTCCCAGACCTGCCCGTTCATGAACGCCTCACCTTCCGGGGTTGACAGCAGACTACATGCACGGCAAATATCTGCATGTGCATGCAACTCATGTACGTACATCTAAATTTCCACGGAAGCGAGCCGAGCCATGACCATCGAGAAGATCGCCACCACCCCCGACTGGTACGCGCCGTACCGGATCTCGCAGGCCGTGCGGGCGGGCCGGTTCATCCACGTGTCCGGCCAGGCGGGCATCGACGAGAACGGCGTCACCGTGTCCGACGACTTCCTGGAGCAGGGCCGGCAGGCGTTCGCCAACATCCGCCGGGTGCTCGCCGAGGCCGGCGCCGGGCTCGGCGACGTGGTCAAGGTCGGGATCTTCGTCACCGACATGGCGGCGAACCTCGCCGACATCATCACGCTGCGCGAGGAGTTCCTCACCGAGCCCTACCCGGCCGACACCCTGCTCCAGATCTCCTCCCTCGCCCAGCCCGACTGGCAGATCGAGATCGAGGTCACCGCGCTCGCCCCCTGACCGTCCCGCCGGTCACCAGAGGCCCGCCAGTCACCAGAGAGGTACGACATGCCCGACAATCCGCTTCTGCTCCCCTACGAACGAGGCACGCTCGCCCTCCCCAACCGGATCGTCATGGCGCCGATGACCCGGGGCCGGGCCGACGACACCACCGGCGTGCCCAGCCCGCTGGCCGGGGACTACTACGCGCAGCGCACCGGCGCCGGCCTGATCGTCAGCGAGGGGATCTACGCCCACCCGCTCGGCAAGGGCGGGCCGGGCATCCCCGGGCTGGTGACGCCCGCGCAGGTGGCCGGCTGGCGGGAGGTGACCGGGGCGGTGCACGCGGCGGGCGGCCGGATCTACGCCCAGCTCTGGCACGTGGGACGGATGACGCACCCGTCCGTGCTGGACGGCGCGACGCCGGTCGCGCCGTCGGCGGTACGGATCGTGGGCGAGCAGATCTTCACGAACGAGGGCCTGGTCGACCACGTCGCCCCGCGCCCGCTCACGCTCGCCGAGATCGAGGAGACCGTCGCCGCGTTCGCCGCGGAGGCGCGCAACGCGATCGCGGCCGGGTTCGACGGCGTCGAGATCCACGGCGCGAACGGCTACCTGTTCCAGCAGTTCCACGCCGAGAACACCAACCGGCGCACGGACGGCTACGGCGGTTCCCCGTCCGGGCGGCTGCGCTTCACGGTCGAGGTCGTCGAGGCCGTCACCGCCGCGGTCGGCGCGGAACGCGTCGCCCTGCGGATCTCCCCCGACAACCCGGAGAACGAGATCGCCGAGGAGGACGCGCAGGAGACCTACCGCACCCTCGTGGACACCCTGGACCCGCTCGGCCTGGCCTACCTGCACGTGATCGAACGCGGCGCGTACGGCGCGCTCGCCGATCTGCGCCCGCGCTGGTCGGGGACGCTCGTCGCCAACTTCAACGGCCCGGAGCCGACGTCGCCGGACGCCGGCGAGAACGTCCTGGACGCCGGGCTGGCGGACCTCTTCTCGTTCGGCAGGCACTTCATCGCCAACCCCGACCTGCCCGCCCGGATCGCCTCCGGCGCGCGGCTCGACGCGCCGGGCCGCGGTCCCGTCTACGGCGGCGGCGCGGCGGGGTACGTCGACTATCCGCCTCTCGCGCAGCCGGCCATCTGACCACACGGCTCGCCCGCCTCACCCCGTGAGCGGGACGTCCCAGAAGGCGATCTCGTGGCGCATGCCCTCGAGGAAGAACGTCTCGGCGCGGGCCCGTTCCGGCCCGGCCTCGTCGATCATCTGGGCGCAGCGCCGGGTCAGCGCGGCGAACCCCGGATCGGCGTAGGTGTCGACCCAGCGCCGGAGGCGCGGCTCGGCGGGCGGGTTTTCGGCGAGCCGGGCGCCCAGCGTCGAGTAGCCCCACATGCAGGGGTAGAGCGCGGCCAGCCCCTCGCCGTACGAGGCGGCGCTGTCGAGGAGGAACCGGGTGTACGCGGTGCACGCCGGGCCCTTGGCGGCGTTGTCCAGGTCGGCCCCGAACTCGGCGGCCAGCGAACGGTGCAGCGACAGTTCCTCGTGAAACGTCGCGTGCGCGAGGTCGACGAGGTCGCCGAGGTGGGCGGCGGGCGCCTGCCAGGCGAGCCGCGAGAACACCCGGACGTAGTCGAGGAGGAACAGGTAGTCCTGCTCCAGCCAGGAGCGGAACACCGCGTCGTCCAGGTCGCCGCGGGCGATGCCCGCCACGGTCGGGTGCTTCAGCTGCTCCTCGACCAGGGGGAGGCCGAGCCGTTCCAGGTGCGCCGCCAGACTCATACCCGAAGTCTCCCATCAGGCCGGAAATGACGAAGACCCCGCCGGATCGGAATCCGGCGGGGCCCCACGTCTGGCCGATGTGTGGGGTCGCCTCTCGGCGAAAGGCACAATGCGGCTCCAGCCGGACGGTATTCCGCAAAGGCAAAAGGTGAGGCCCGGGGACACCCAGGCACACCGGCCATCATCTGTAACTACCCCGCCCCCGGGATTGTTCCCAGCCCCCGCGAAGCACCTTCGGCCACTCCAACAGTCAGCCCCTGCTCGCCTCCCGTTCACCTTCCGGCCTCCCGGGCGCGCGAGCGTGGAGGCGTGCGAACGGGGCTTGCACCAACGGGATTCACGCGGACGGGACTCACGCGGACGGGACTCACGCGGACGGGGACGACGCGGGCGACGGCGCCCAGGCGATTCCAGCGCATCGGGCCGGCGCCGGCGGCCGCGCTGCTCGTGATCGCGCTGGCGGGCTGCACCACGGCCGCCACCGCCTCCGTCGGCGAGAAGAAGACGATCGTGGTCGGGGTCAAGGCCGACCAGCCGGGGCTCGGCCTCCGGGCGAGGAACGGCGGGTTCCAGGGCTTCGAGGTGGACGTGGGCGCCTATCTCGCCCGGCGTCTCGGCGCCTCCCGCGTCACGTTCAAGGCCGTCACGTCCGACGACCGCGAGCGCAAGCTGGACGACGGCACCGTCGACCTCGTGCTGGCCTCGTACTCGATCACCGCCGAACGGGCGCAGAAGGTGACGTTCGCCGGGCCCTACTACGTCGCCCACCAGGACATCATGGTGCGCCGGGCCGACCAGCGGATCCGCGGCGTCCGCGACCTCGCGGGCCGCCGCATGTGCGAGGCGAGCGGCTCGGTCTCCTCCGAACGCGTGACCAAGGGGCTCGGCATCGCGGCCACCCTCGTCCCGGCGCCGTCCTACGGCGCCTGCTTCCAGAAGCTGGTCGCCGGCGAGGTCGACGCGGTCTCCACGGGCGACCTGGTCCTGGCGGGCTTCGCCGCCCGCGCCCGCGGCAGCGTGCGGATCACCAACACTCCCTTCACCGACGAGCGCTACGGCATCGGCCTGCGCCGCGGCGACATCGACGGGTGCGAGAGCGTCAACAAGGCGCTCACGCAGATGTACCAGGACGGCACCGCCGCCCGCCTGCTGCGCAAGTGGTTCGGCGCCTCGGGCCTGGAGGTCACCGAGTCCGTCCCCGAGTACGAGGGTTGCGCCTGACCGCGACGCCCCCCGCGGGCGGTCTAGCCGGCGCGGTGCTGGTCGGGGCGGATCCTCAGGGTGGTGATCACCGTGGCGAGCATCTCGTAGTGGGCGGCGAGCATGCACAGCTCGATGCACTCGCGCGGGGAGAGGTGGCGGCGCAGGTCCGCCCAGGCGGCGTCGTCGAGGTCGCCGGCTTCGTGCATCTGGTCGACGGCGGTGAGGACGGCGTGCTCGCGCGGGGTCCAGCCGTCGGCGGCCGGGCCGTGCTCGGTCAGGCGTGCCACGTCGCCGGGGCCGACACCGGCGCGGCGGCCCAGCCGGACGTGGTGCTCGAACTCGTAGGCGCACTCTCGCAGGTGCGCCACCCGGAGGATCACCAGTTCGGTCTCGCGGCGCGGGAGGATGCCGCGCGGCATCAGCCGGCCGCCGAAGATCCCCCAGGCGCGGAAGAGGGCCCGGTGCCGGCCGAGCGTGAGGAACAGGTTCGGGGGAGCCGTCCCGCCTACGCGGCCCGCGATCCGCGCGGCCGTCCAGTTCAGGAGCCCGACCTCGCGGAGTCCGCCGGGGGAGATGCGCGGGTCAGGCACGGGCGCCCCTCCTCGGCCGGTCGAGCACCCGTGTCATCCCGGCGCTCATCGCGCGCATGAGCAGCTCGTAGAGCACGGGGACGTAGCGCTGCACCCAGTACAGCAGCCGGATGTCGAACGAGGTGAAGACCATGTAGGCGTCGCGTTCGACGCCCCGGACGAGGGCCGCGGCCGCCTTGTCGGGCGAGACGGCGTGCTTGCGGAACATCGCGATGGCCCGCCGGGTGGCGGGGTCCTCGCGGTCGACGCCGACGATGTCGACGGTGCGCACCAGGGGAGTGTCGATGCCTCCCGGGCACACCAGGCTGACCTTGATCCGGTGCCTGCGCAGGTCGAAGCGCAGGACCTCCGACACTCCGCGCAGGCCGAACTTGCTCGCGCTGTACGCGGCGTGCCACGGCAGCCCGAACAGGCCGGCCGCCGACGACACGTTGACCAGGTGGCCGCCGCGCCCGGCCTCGATCATCGACGGCACGAACGCCTCGATGACGTTGATCGGGCCCATCAGGTTGATGTCGACCATGCGCCGCCAGTGCCGGTGTTCGAGCCGGTCGACGGTCCCCCAGGCCGACACCCCGGCCACGTTCATGATCACGTCCATGCTGCCGGCGGTGGTGTGCACCCGTTCGGCCAGCCGCGCCACGGCGTCGTGGTCGGAGACGTCGGCCACCTCGGCGAGCAGGACGGTCGCGCCGCGCCCGCGCAGCACCTCGGCCGTCCTGGCGAGGCCGCCGGCGTCGATGTCGGTGAGCACCAGATCAGCGCCGCGCGCCGCCGCGACGAGGGCCGTGCTCCGGCCCAGCCCGCTCGCCGCGCCCGTGATCAGGCACGTCCTGCCCTCTAACGTCGTCACAGAGACACCACCGTTCGGTTGGGCACAACCTAGTCTGCCATAGACACTGATGTCTATGACCGGGTGCCCATCAAACGGGCGATCAACGCGACGAAGGGCTCCCGCAACGCGGGCAACCCGGCGGTCTCCCCCGCCAGTACACGCGTCGTGACCAGCGAGATCAGCGCCCCGATGGCCGTCTCGCTCGCCAGCCGCTCCTCGGGCGCGGTGGCGCCGAAGGTTTCCGCGAGCCCGTCGATCAGCGCGGCCTGCATGCTCAGCCGGCGGCCGAGGACCTCGACGCCCGCCGCGTACGACTCGATCAGGAAGACCCGGGCCACCTCGGGCTCGGCGGCCAGCGCGGCGAGATAGGCGCCGACCACCCGGTCGACGCGTTCCATCGCCGTGCCACCCGAGCTCAGCGCGCCGTCGATGCGCGTGGCCAGGATCTCGGTGACGAGATCGTAGGCCGCGATGAAGCACGCCTCCTTGTTGGCGAAGTGCTCATAGAACGTCAGCCGCGAGACGCGCGAACGTTTGAGCACGTCGGCGACCGACGTCGCCCCGTACCCCTTCTCCGCGGCCACCTCGACCATCGCCACGAGCAGCCGGCCGCGCTGCTGGGTCGCGACCTCCTCGCGGGTCAGCCCATGCGACCCGCCCGAGAGGGGCGCGGCGGAGTAGGTGCGCAGCAGGGCCGGATCGTCCACGCGGCAATGCTAGGCCGTGTCTCGAAGTCGGCGTCCGGCTTCAGGAGCCGGAGGCCAGGAGACGCTTGCGTTCCCCGGTGTAGTCCCACCACGGGCGCGCGGGCAGCCCGTCCGCCTGATCGACGGCGGACATCACGGTGTCGAGCAGGCACGGGTCGTGCCGCACGCCGTCCGCCGCGCACATCTCCTCGAACACCTCGACCGCGTCCCGCCCGGCCAGCTCGCCGACACTCGTGATGCCGATCCGGCCGAACCTCCGCGCCACCGCCGGCCCCACGTTGACCAGCGCCGTCAGCTCTTCGTTGCTCATGCCTCCAGCAAACCCCGCCCCGCGCGCCGGGTCTTGTCGGAATCGGACACGCACCACGGCGGCTCGGCACCCGGCAGGCAGAATGCACCCATGACGTGGCCTGCCGGCTGGGAGAACGAGGGTTACGCGCCCGTGGGACCGCGCTCCCACCTGGACCGCCTCCTGGACGAGTACGGACTGACCGAGGCGGACGTCCGCGACAGGATCCTCGTCCGGGAGAACGGCGAGCACCTGATCGACGAGACGCTCCTGCGCCCGCGGGGCGCGTTCGCCTGCGCCGGGGACCAGGAGGCCCTCACGTTCTGCCAGGAGATCGCCGCCGCGATGGTGGCCGCGCACGGCATCGACCTGGCCGAGGCCGTCGGCCGTATCAACCGGCACTGGTCCGGCACCTGGATCGTCGGCCTCGACATCGCCTACCACGAGCTGCCCGAGTACTGGGCCGACCGGATCTATCGGCCCGTTCCGCCCCTGCTCATCGAGGCGGTCGAACGCGGCGACCACGACCTCGCCCGCCGCCTCCTCGACGAGGGCGCCGATCCCGACGCCCCCGACCCCCGGTGGCCGCCGCCGTTCGCCTGGATCCCCCTCACCACCGCGGCGGCCCGGGGAGACGCCGGCCTGGTCCGCCTGCTCCTGGCCCACGGCGCCGACGTGAACGTCCGTGACGGGGGCGGCGGCACGGCCCTGATCTGGGCCTGCAACGGCGGCCACCTCGAATGCGCCCGCCTGCTCCTCGAAGCGGGCGCGGACGTCGGCCTCCGCAACAACGACGGCTACACCGCCTACGGCCGAGCCCCGCTGGTCAACGAAGAGCTCCTCGCCCTGCTCCGCCACCACGGAGCCTCCTGATCCCCAGCCACGAGGACCGTGTCACACGTCCGGCTGCACGTTCCTGCCGAGGCCGAGCCGCCCGGCGACCATCCCGGGGGTGGAAGTACGAGACGGGAAACCTGCGGCCATCCGCGGTAACGGCGTTGATCACGTAACCGTTGCGGCCGTCCTCGTCGTCGTCGCGGAGTTTACGCAGCTGAGCGCCGAGCCGCCGCATGCGGAAGGTCGGGGGTCGCTTGGCCATGCACACATTGTGAACGGCCGGTCACTCACAGGAGGACGTTCTCCAAAAGCGGGAAATTCCGCTTTCCACAGGTTCCAGGGCCCCCGAATCCCCATCTCCGGTCAGGGCATTGTGCCGCTTCACCTGGCCTTTCATGCTGACTGACGACCGTCACGGAGGGAAGTGGAGCGATGACACCGGGCGAGAAGAGATTCAGCCTGCTGGCCGGCCTGGCCTGGGAACTGCGGCGGATGTCCGTCGGGTCGTACGTGACGCTGCCCGGGGTGGGCGAGACGGTCCTGTACGTCCGGTGCGCCGACGGCTCTCGGCTCTCCGTTCTCGCCGTGGAGTCGGGGCCTCGGTGGCTCCTGCCGTGGAGCGCGGGCGCCAACACGCCAGGAGATGATCTGATCCTCGCGGCCCGGCTGATCGCGTCGTCGGCGCGGGGTGAGCGCGCGGCATGAACGTACTGGGGACGATCAGTCTGCCGGGCGTCGCGCGGTCGGCTCCGCAGGCACGCACGTTCGTGCGCCGGCTCGCGGGCCTGTCCGAGCTGCCGTTCGACGACGAGACGGTGGCCGACATGCAGCTGTGCGTGGACGAGCTGGTCGCGAACGCGTGCGAGCACACCGCGTCGGGCCGGGGCGGCCGGGTCACGGTGACCGTGTCGCGGGGACGCGACCGGCTGCGGGTGAGCGTGATCGACGACGGCGGCGCGGTCACCAAACCGTGCGTGCACCACGACCTGGACGGCGAGAACGGGCGCGGGCTGCGCCTGGTCGACGCGCTCTCCGCTCGCTGGGGCGTCGAGGACACGACCGTCTGGGTGGAGTTCTAGGCGGCCGACGAGTCGAAGGGGGTGACCTCGGCCAGGGCGGCCTCCCACAGGGGAACGCCCTTCACCTGGGAGATCCTCCATCCTTGCGGGGTGCGAGCGGCGGTCAGGAGGTAGCGCTCGGCGGACAGCCTCCCCTGCCCTTCGGGCCGGCCGATGAAGACCACGAGCAGGTTGGCCTCGATCGTGGCCGTGTCACCGTCCACCTCGATGAGGGGGTTGGTGATGAAGCTCTGGGTGAGGACACCGTCCGGGCGGATCCTGCGGGCCTTCTCGACGAGGGCATCGATCCCGCGCACCGTCCCGCTGGCGGTGGCGATCAAGGCGTCCTCAGTGAAGATCGTCAATACCTCCCCGAAGCGCTTCTCGTCCAGGCAACGTCCGAGCCGGGAGACAAGATCGGTCAGCTCATGCCGGTCAGCGTGATCCACAACCCCTCCAATCAATGGGTTGTTCCAATGTTGGCTTTACCAACTATATCCCCCCAGGGGACGCCGCTGCCGCCGACCACGTCCTTCCGGTCCGGCCACCCCAGCACGCAGGACTCGGCAGCGGCACGTCTCGGACGCGTGGCTGGACCTCAGCCTCACCACATCTCTCCCCCGAGCAGCACCTCAGCGAGGCCACGCCCGTTCGCGCAACCGTTCGGCCCGCCTCGGCGGCAGAGAAACGGCGTTCCCACTCGCTGCGGCCATCTCGACGGCCTTACGCGAGTCACTGATCGTCGCCCTCAGGCACCGCCCCCACGCAGCCCACCCGATGCCACCGCGAGCGCCGTCCCCGCTCTGGCCACCCAGGCGCCCAAGCGCTCGCCCTGGCCGCTTAACCGCCAGGGCGAGCGCGCCGCCCACACTTTGGCCGCCTAAATCGTCGAGCGAGTTTCGGCGTCACTCTGGCCTCCCGGTCGTCGGACGGGTGTTGGGGTCCTCCTTTGGTGAACGTGTTCTCGGCGCGCTCATCCGTGGGGCGGCGAGACGGCTGAGCCGGTCACGTGGCGAGCTCTGCCGCAGAGCCCACGGCGCCGTTCGATGAAAGTGCCGGTCGTTCGCGTACGGGCTTGGCGTGCGGAGGGGCGGGATGGCGCTACGGCTCACGCGGGGCGGGGGATGGGCGCGGGTGTTGTCCGCCGGGGGTGTCGTGGTCGACGGCTCGGGGCCGGGGGCGCGTGCGTGGCGAAGGGGATCACCTAAAGATCATCTGGGGGTTCTGGGGGCGCCAGGTGCTGCTCGCGTGGGGGTCATGCCTGGACGACACGGTGATCGCTCCCCCGTCCGTGTCGAAAGAGGCTCCCCATGCTCCCCCTTGTCCTGCGTTCCGCGGTCGCCGCCCTGGTGGCCGTTCCGCTGTCGTTCACCGCCCACGCCAACGCCGCCACCCACGCCACCACCGCCACCACCGCCACGATGACCACCGCGACCGCCGGGCCGGACGTGATCGCGCATCGTGGTTCGTCTGGGGTGGCGCCGGAGAACACCGCGGCGGCCATCCGGGCGGCGATCAGGCAGCGCGCCGACTTCGTCGAGATCGACGTGCAGCGCAGCAAGGACGGGCGGCTCGTCAACTTCCATGACTGCACGCTGGAGCGGACCACCGATGTGCTCCAGCGGTTCCCCGGCAGGCCGTCGTACCGGGTGTCCGACTTCACCTGGGCCGAGCTGCGCACCCTGGACGCGGGGACGTGGTTCGACGCCCGTTACCGGGGCGAGCGCATCGCGACGGTGCACGACGTCGTCTCCCAGGTTCGTGGCAGGACCGGCCTGCTGGCGGAGATCAGCCCGTGCGCCCACTACCAGGGCACCGGCCTGCCCGACGACCTGGCCACCGCGCTGCGCGCCGAACGTGGTTACGTGCGGGAGGCGTCGCGCGAGGGGCGGCTCGGCGTGCAGTCGTTCGTGGTCGGGGACGCGCGGCGCTTCAAGGGCCTCATGCCCGAGGTCCCGATCGGTCTCCTGGACGCCGACCGTCCGACCGAGGCGGAGCTGGTCGCGCTGAGCGCCTGGGCGGACGACGTCAACCCGCAGCACACCGTCACCGACCAGGCCCTGGTGGACCGCGTCCACCGGCTCGGCATGGGGATCAACGTCTGGACGGTGGACGAGCCCGGGGCCATCCGCAAGATGATCGGTCTCAAGGTGGACGGGATCATCACCGACTACCCGCAGTCCATCACCCAGCGCTGACCCGCCTCACCTGGTGGTTACTTCAAAGTGCCCTCTCCCGGCGCCGCCCGATCCGGCCCATGGTTACCGAAGGGAACCGACAAGGGAGAGACCATGGCCACCAAGGTCAGCACGTTCGCCGAGGTCCGCGACGAGTTCGAGGCCTACATCGGCGACATCGTCTACGCGACGATGACCACCGTCGACAAGAAGGGCCGGCCGCGCGCCCGCGTCCTGATCCCGATCTGGGAGGAGGTCGACGGCAGGCCGGTCGGCTGGCTCGCCACGTACCGGACGCCGGTCAAAGAGGCGCACCTGGCCGGCAACCCGCACACCACGTTCTCCTACTGGACACCCCGCCAGAACGCGGTCGCCGTGGACACGGTCGCCGAATGGGTGGACGGCCCGGACGTGCGCAAGCGCGTCTGGGACCTCTACAGCAAGACCAGCCCGAAGGGCGCCGGATACGAGCTGGGACAGTTCTGGAAGGGCCCGGACGATCCCAAGCTGCACATCCTCAAACTGGAACCGTGGCGTGTCCAGGTCATCCGGGGACGCGACCTCCGCAGCAGGATCTGGCAGGAATGACCGGGCGGCCGTGTCCGGTGCCGGTTGGGGGCCGGTGTATTTCGGGCGGGGGAACGTGACTCCGTTCAGGGGAAGGTGCGGGCGGCTGGGAGGGCTCGTTCCGCTGGCTAGACTCGCCTGGATGCCAGGGTCCGACCGGAGGAAGCGCCCGATCCATGGGTAGGGCGCGCACCCTCGCGCAGGTGTACCGGCGCTTCGGCGAGGTCGACGCCGCCGGGACGTCGCCGCTGTACGAACGCGTCGCCGTCGCCCTGGCTGAATCGGACGAGGCGCTGCGGGCCATCGAGACCGCGCCGGCGCGCAGGCGGCACCCCACGGTGATCCTCGCCGCGCTGCACGACCTCGCCCTCGCCGGGCACGCCCCGGCGCTCGCCGCGGCCTATGCCGCCGCGGACGGCGACGCCGCCGGCGCGGCGATCGACACGCTGCTGCGGATGACCGACGCGGTCGTGGCCCTCGCCGTGCGCCGCCGGCCGCGGACCGACGAGACCGGACGCTGCGCCGTCCTGTATCCGGCCATCGCCGAGGCGGCGCGCCGGGTGGGCGCGGACACGGTCGGGCTGATCGACGTGGGCTGTTCGGCCGGGCTCAACCTCAACGTCGATCGTGTCGGCGTCACCTACGACGACGGGCGTTCGCTGGGCGACCCGTCGTCCCCCGTACAGATGTCGTCCTCGGTCGTGGGAGACCGGCCCGTACCGGCGTGGGCGATGCCCGAGGTCGTCGCCCGGGTGGGCGTCGACGTCGATCCGGTGGACGTGACCGACGCGGACGAGGCCCGCTGGTTGCGCGCCTGCCTGTGGCCGGATCAGCCGGAGCTCGCCGCCCGGCTCGAAGCGGAGATGGCGCTGGCGGCGACGGCCCCTCCGCTGCTGCTGCGAGGTGACGCCGTCGAGGGGCTGCCCGACGCCTTCGCCCAGGTGCCCGCGGACGTGCTGCCCGTCGTCACCACGACGTGGGCGTTGTCGCGCTTGTCGCTCGAGAGCCGCCTGCGCTTCCTGCAACGCCTCGACAAGGCGGCGACCGGGCGGGCGGTGGCGTGGGTGTCGGCTGAGGGGGTCGGAGTCGCGCCGGCGATACCGACGTTCGGCGATCGTCCGGCCTCCGGCCACAGCATCATCGGCGTCGCGTTGTTCGGTCATTCGGCCCTGCGCGCCGAGGCGGTCGGCCGCTGCTGGTCGCGGGGCCGCATGGTGTCGTGGCTGGCGGATTCCTGACGTCCCGGCGTGGGGGCCAGGCGGGCCTGGGAAACGAGGAATCCCTGCCGCTCGTGGGAGCGGCAGGGATTTCCTGGTCGGTCAGGGGTGGTGGCTTCTCGGCCGTCCGCCGGGAGCCGGCGGTCACCGCTTGCGGGACTTGGCGGCCTGGCGGTCGGCCTTCGCCTCGGCGCGCAGCCGGCGGATGCGGTCGGCGGCAAGGGCCTTGGTCACCTCGTGGTGCATCATCGCGATCTCCCAGCTCTCCGTCCGGCCGACCGTTCGGCCCGACACCTGAGAGATTCGCGCTAAGGCGCCCGGTCCCACATGGGGACAACGCCTTATCTCCATGCCTCAGATCGCCTTAGATCAGGGCTCCGAGGGGGCGGGGATCTGAGCCAGCGCCTGGAAGTCGTGGTAGTCGCGGGTGGCGACGATCTTGCCGTCGCGTACCCGGACCACCTGGATGTTGGCGGACGTGAACGTGTGGCCGGTCGTGGTGACCCGGGTCCGGTAGTCCCACTCCGCGATGACCACCTCCGGGTCGGCGGTCTCATGGACGACGACGTTGTGCGCCGACAGCTCGAAGGGCCGCCGCGACGCGACCTCGGTCCGCGCCACGAGGCCGTCCCTGCCGGTCATCGTGGTGGGGTGCGGCGGGTGCGCCATCGGCCACTCGACCACGACGTCGTCCGCGTAGAGATCTGCCAGGTCCTGCCACCGGCCCTCGGTGAAGCAGGCCAGCAGCCGTCCGAACACCTCGCGTGCCTCGTTCATGAGTGCTCCTCGCACGATAGGATCCGGAGTAATGACTCCGATTAATCGGACGATACGGAGTCGCCACTCCGCTTGTCAACGTGAGAGACCGTGATGCCCGCCAGACCCCTGCGCGCCGACGCCGCCCGCAACCGCGCGAAGATCCTCCAGACGGCCGAGGCCGTGTTCGCCGAGCTCGGCACCTCGGCCTCCACCGAGGAGATCGCCCGCCGCGCCGGTGTCGGCATCGGCACGGTGTTCCGCCATTTCCCGACCAAGGAGTCGCTGCTGGAGGCGGTGCTCGCGGAGCTGGTTCGGGGCCTCGCCGAGGAGGCGGACGCCCTGCTCGCCGCCGACGACCCGGAGGCGGCCTTCTTCACGTTCTTCACCGGGGTCGTCCAGCGTTCGACGGCCAAGAACGCCGTGATGCAGGCGCTGGCCGCCGCCGGCGTCGCCACGGCCACCGATTCGGACACCGCGGGCCGCCTCCGGGCCGCCCTGGCCACCCTTCTCGAACGTGCCCAGCACGCCGGCGCCGTCCGCGCCGACATCGGCGTCCGCGAGGTCATGGCGCTCCTGGTCGCCGCCTCGCGCGCCGTCGAGGAGGCCCCGATGTCCCTGGAGGTCATCACCTCCGGCCTGCGCCCCGCCTGAACGGGCACGACACCTGGGCCCGGTCAGCCGGCGGGCTGGACGGGGGCGCTGCTGCGGCCCTGGCGCCCGCCGCCGAGCTCGGCGTCGAGCGTCTCCTGGGCCACGCGCATGCCCTCGGCGTAGACGGGCTCCCGCAGCCGCTTCCAGATCTCGTCCTCGGGCACGTCCTCGACGTGGGCCACCACCCACCAGATGTTGCCGAAGGGGTCCTTGACCCGGCCTCCACGCTGCCCGAAGGCGTTGTCGGACAGGGCGGTGACGACCTGGCCGCCCGCTTCGAGGGCCCGGGCGAACGCCGTGTCCGCGTCCGCCACGAAGACGCGCAGCAGGCTCGGCAGCACCGGCCAGTCCGCACGCCGGTCGAACGCCAGCACGACGGTGTCGCCGACCCTGATCTCACCGTGCCCGATCGAGCCGTCCTCGGTCGCGACCCTCCCCAGCTCGACGCCGCCGAACGCCCGGGTGACGAAGTCGAGGAAGGCCCCCGTGTCGTCGGTGACGATCCAGGGCGCGACGGTCGTGTAGCCCTGCGGCGTCGCGCCGTCCTGTGACATGACGTTCTTCTTCTGGGACATCGCGGTCCTTTCCCTGGTGCCGGTCGCTCGTGGCCAGGCTAGGAACGCAATAGGCCAGTTCCCGTCCTATACGCCCCTGGGGCGTCAGATGGACGCCGGTCAGCCGGTGAACGCCTCGATGAGCGTCCAGATCGCCAGGCCCGCCATGCACAGGCCGCCGATGCGCTGCACGGTCTTCAGCGGCATCCTCTTGGCGATGAACCGGCCCGCCAGCAGGGCCAGCGCCGACACCGTCATCAGGGCCGCGGCCGAGCCGATCGCGGTGGGCAACCATCCGTTGGTGGCGGCCAGGTTGGCGGTGGTGATCTGGGTCAGGTCGCCCCACTCGCTGATGAACACGGCCATGAAGGCGGTGCCGTAGACGGGCCAGAATCCCGTCACCGTCCGTGCCGCCTCATCGTCCTGGTCGTCGTCGCCGCCCCGCAGGAGCACGAGGGCGCCGAACGCGAACAGCGCGGCCGACACCAGCTTGACGGCCATGCCGGGCAGCAGCCCGAGCAGGCTGCCTGCGCCCACGGCGATCGCGACGTGCGCGATGAACGCGGTGGAGGTGCCGAACCACACGTACAGCGGGCGCATGCGCGTGCCCATCGCGAGCGACGCGAACATCGTCTTGTCGGGAAGTTCGGCGAGGAAGATCAAGCCGAACGCGGTCAGGAGCGCCAGAGGGTCCAAGTTCATGCGGGAGAGCCTTTGCCCGGGCCGGGTCGAGAGCTCCGGCCGGCACCCGAGGCGGGGAACGGAAGGACCACTCGGCCCGGCATGACGGAACGGCCCACACGGTCGTGTGGGACGGTCATGCCGTGGCCGAAGGTCTCGTTCACCCGGCCGCTCGCGCGGCGGGCCCGATGGCCGGGACCTCACGAGAGATCCAGCATGTCGACCAGCGGTATCGCAGAACTACTCCCCTTCGCCGTCGCCCATTCTAGGCGATCTCAGGCCACCTGACCGCAACCAGCCATCGTCGGGCCACCCTCTGGAGTCGCCGGCGGGCGCGCGGAGCGGGCACTGGTGCGGGCGGGTGCGGGCGTTGACCCTTGGTAACGAGAAGAGCCCCCATCGCTTGTCGCGTGGGGGCTCGTTCCGTCACTGTGGGGGTAGGAGCAGTGTCACTACCTCTTCGAGTGTGAGAGTGGGCGAGGAGGGATTTGAACCCTCACATCCTTTCGGACACACGGACCTGAACCGTGCGCGTCTGCCGTTCCGCCACCCGCCCGGGGTGCCGCATCGGCCCCCTTCGGGGCGTGCTCGAAAAGGCTAGCACGGGCTGAGCAGTGGTTAGGTATCCACATACTTCGAGCGAACCTTCACACCGATACGATCGTCTACCAGTGGGGAAGGGAGGTGCCCGTGGGCGTCATTCAGCGCTTCGAGCGACGGCTCGAGGGCATGGTCGAAGGAGCCTTCGCCAGGGCCTTCAAGTCGGAGCTGCAGCCGGTCGAGGTGGCCAGTGCTGTGCAGCGCGAGATGGACGACCGCGCCGCGATCGTGGCTCAGGGCCGGACACTGGTTCCGAACGATTTCGTCGTCGAGATCTCCGAGCAGGACGGGCAGCGGCTGCAGGTCTATGCCGACAGCCTGAGCCAGGAGCTGGCGAATCTGGCCCGGGAGTACGCGAAGGAGCAGGGGTACTCCTTCGTCGGTCCGGTACGCGTCCGTTTCGAGAACGCCGGAGATCTGGCCACGGGCATGTTCCGCATCAGGTCGGGCGTGATCCGGGGGACGACGCTGGAGGGCGGGGAGATCCGCCAGCCTCCGAGCGACGTGCCACGGGGCCCGGCCGGCGCGTTCGGGGGTCATCCGCGACTACTGGTCACCACGGCCGTGGAGGGCGCCGACGCCACCCAGCGCACATATGAGATCAATACACCGGTGACGCTGCTCGGTCGCGGTACAGACTGCGACCTGCGTCTTGTCGATCCGGGCGTTTCCCGGCACCATGCCGAGATCCGCGTAGAAGGTCCCGAAATCGTCCTCGTGGATCTAGGGTCGACCAACGGCTCCTTCGTGAACGGGCAACCGATCCGGCGAGTGACACTCGTCGACGGCTCCCGCGTCACGATGGGCCGCACGACACTCGTGTTCCGCCGCGATAGGGAGTAACCCCGACTCCGATGTCCGAATTCACCCTCACGCTGATCAAGCTGGCGTTCCTCGCGGTGCTCTGGCTTTTCGTCATCGCCGCCGTCGGTGTGATCCGGGCCGACCTCTTCGGCTCGAAGGCGGCCACGCGGGCCGCCCAGCCCAGGCCCGCCAAGGCGGCCAAGCCGCCCAAGCAGCCGCGGGCACCGCAGCGCAGCGCCCCGACGAAGCTGGTCGTCGTCCAGGGCGAACGGGCAGGGACCGTCATAGATCTCACAGGGGTGCCCATCACCATCGGTCGGGCAAATGACGCCACGCTGGTGGTGACCGATGACTACGCTTCGAGTCGGCATGCCCGAATTTACGCGCAGGACGGTCAGTGGATCGTGGAAGATCTCGGATCGACCAATGGCACCTACCTCGGCCGCACGAAGGTGAGCCGGCCGATGCCGGTTCCCCCGGGCGTGCCGGTCCGTATCGGCAAGACCGTGATCGAGCTGCGCAAATGACTCTGGGAATCCGATACGCCGCGCGCTCCGATGTCGGCATGCTGCGCGAGGGCAACGAAGACTCGGCCTACGCGGGATCGCACCTGCTCGCGGTCGCCGACGGCATGGGCGGGCACGTGGGCGGCGAGATCGCCAGTGCCGCCGCGATCGAGGCGCTGCGCAAGCTCGACAAGGAGCTGCCCGCGACCGAGCTGCTGGCGGCGCTCGAGCACACCGTCAAGTCGGCCAACGACAACCTGCACCGCATCGTGGAGTCCGACCCCGCCCTGCAGGGCATGGGCACCACGCTGACGGCGATGTTGTGGGCGGGCAACCAGGTCGCGCTCGTCCATATAGGCGACTCGCGCGCCTACCTGCTGCGCGACGGCAGCCTGTTCCAGATCACGCACGACCACACCCTCGTCCAGTCGCTGGTCGACGAGGGCCGGATCAGCCCGGACGAGGCGGCGACGCACCCGCAGCGTTCACTGCTGCTGCGGGCGCTGGACGGGCGGGGCGAGGTCGACCCCGACCTCTCGCTGCGCGAGGGCAAGGTCGGCGACCGTTACCTGCTGTGCTCCGACGGGCTGTCCAGCGTCGTCACCGCCGAGACGATCTTCCAGGTGCTGACCGACTCCGACGAGCCCGACCAGGCCATCCGGCAGCTGATCGACCTGGCCAACCGCGGCGGCGGCCCGGACAACATCACCTGCGTGGTGGCCGACGTCGTCGAGCTCGGCCAGCAGCAGAAGCCGGGCCCGGGACACGCCGTGGGCGCCGCGGCCAACGCGGCCGCGCCCCCGGACGGCTCGGGCGGGCACAACCCCGCCGCGACGACGGCGATCGACACCCCGGCGGGCCGCGCGGCCCAGCTGCGCGACACCATGCCGCAGCCGCCGGTCGCGGTGGACGAGATGCCGCCGCCCGGACCCGGCCCCCTCAACGAGCCCATGGGCGCCGCGCCGCCCGGTGCCGTCCAGCAGCCGATGCCCCACCGGGAGTCCCGGCGGGCCGGCCGCGGCGGCGCCCGCCGCTGGACCTGGCTGATCGTGACCGCCGGCGTCGTCCTGATCGCGCTGGTCGCGGGCGGCTTCGCGACCGTCCGGTACGTGCGCAGCGGCTACTTCATCGGCGAGCAGAACGGCCAGGTGGTGCTCTTCCGTGGCACCAACCAGGAGGTTCCGGGCATCTCCCTGTCGCGGCGCGCCAACGAGCAGCCCAAGAACGCCATTCTGCTGTCCGACCTGCCGGAAGAACGGGCTCAGGACGTCCGGGAGACCTTTCCCGTCGACGGGCCCGAGGCCCTGCGCGATCTGGAGGTCGCGGTCTGCAAGTACTCCCTTCAGCAGGAGGGCGGCAAGGTCGTCATCGTCAAGGGCAAGGGCCAGCAGAGCTGCAAGCCCAGCAAGGCCCAGCCCAGCGAGATCAAGCTCCTGGACCTGCCGACCGGCGAGGCCGACGCCGTCGACAAGGGCCTGTTCTCGTTCATCGGCATGACCGCCGCCAAGAAGCGGTTCGACGAGCTCGGTGTCCACGCTCAGCAGTGCAAGGCCGACCCCGCGTCCCTGAAGGACTGTCCGAAAGCCGAAAGCCGGGGCCAGTAAGCGATGAGTTCGATCGGACGACAGATCCGCGCGCAGATTCCGTACACCAAGCGGAACGCGGCGTCACTGGCGCTGCTGATCTTCGCGATGGTGCTGACCCTCTCGGCGTTCGCCGAGGTGGGCCTCGCGCGCGACGGCCGGCTCCCCCTGGGCCTGCCGCTGTACGGGGGCGGCCTCGCGGTCCTGGCGTTCGGCGGTTACTTCGTCCAGGCCAAGTTCGCGCCGTACGCCGACCCGCTGCTGCTGCCGCTCGCGGTGGCGCTCAACGGGATCGGCCTGGCGATGATCTACCGCCTCGACCTCGACACCAGCAAGACCAAGATCGAGGCGATCGAGAAGGGCCAGAAGCTGGCGGAGGACGAGGCGTCCGCGCCCGGCCAGCTGATGTGGACGTTCGTCGCGATGGCGATGTTCGTGGTGGCCGTGATGGTCATGCGCGACACCAAGAACGGCGAGGGCCCGCTGGCCATCAGCCCCAAGACGATGCAGCGCTACACCTACATCACCGGGCTCGTCGCGATGATCCTCCTGCTGCTGCCGATCGTTCCGGGCCTCGGCGGCTCGGTCAACGGCGCCCGCGTCTGGATCTTCATCGGCCCGTTCTCGGTGCAGCCCGGCGAGTTCGCCAAGCTGCTGCTGGTCATCTTCTTCGCCGGCTATCTGGTCAACAAGCGGCAGGCGATGTCGCTGGTCGGCAAGAAGGTCGGCCCGTTCAGCCTGCCCCGGGCCCGCGACCTGGGCCCGATCATGATCATCTGGTTCTTCGCGCTGGGCGTGCTGTTCATCCAGAAGGACCTCGGTACGGCGCTGCTCTACTTCGGCCTGTTCGTGTCGATGCTCTACATCGCCACGCAGCGGGTCTCCTGGGTCATGATCGGCGTCGGGCTGCTGGCCATCGGCATCTTCATCGCGACGCTGCTGCCGTTCATGGGCCACGTCAACCAGCGCATCAGCATCTGGCAGAACCCCAAGCCCTACTTCGACGGCGGCTGCCTGGTCGACGACAGGGTCGTGCCGGTCAACCCCGACACCGATCTGTTCAAGCAGGCCAAGGCCGCGGGCAGCCAGTTCCCCGGCTTCACCGCGTGCGAGAAGCTCGGCGGCGAATACTCCGACAGCGCCCAGCTGATGAAGGGCCTCTTCGCGCTCGGCGAAGGCGGTGTGCTCGGCACCGGGCTCGGCCAGGGCGAGCCCTGGCGTACCCCCCTGTCCTTCAGCGACTTCATCTTCGACTCGCTCGGCGAGGAGCTCGGTCTCACCGGGTTGATGGTGTTGCTCCTGATATACGCGCTGATCGTGCAACGCGGCATGAAAACCGCCGTCGCGGCACGCGACCCCTTCCTGAAACTTTTCGCGGGTGGAGTCTCGTTCGTCCTTGCGTTGCAGGTGTTCGTCATCGTCGGCGGAGTGACCAAGCTCATCCCGCTCACGGGCCTCACGACGCCGTTCCTCTCCCAGGGCGGTTCCTCGCTGATGGCGAACTGGATCCTGATCGCGATGCTGGTCCGGATGAGCCACGACGCTCGCAAGCCGGCCCCGCAGGCGATCCAGGACGAGGGCATGACCCAGATCGTGAGCACCAGGTAGGGATTTCACACGTCATGAACGGCAGGCCCCCCGAACGCAGGATGTGGAGCGATCACTCATGAACATGGACAAGCCGCTGCGCCGCGTGGCGATCTTCGGCCTGTTGCTGTTCTTCGGGCTGATGGCTCAGGTCAACTACGTCCAGGGCAGCCAGGCGCAGAGCCTGCGCGAGGACCCGATCAACACGCGCAAGTACCTCAACACGTTCAACGAGCCGCGCGGCAAGATCATCGCGGGCCCGGAGATCCTGGTCACGGCCGTCGAGACCGGCAAGGCCAACCCCAAGTACGGCCGTAAGTACAAGGACGGCGAGGTCTTCGCCCCGATCACCGGCTACTTCACCGGCTCGGCCGGCGCGGGCGGGCTCGAGCGGGCCTACAACGACCTGCTGAGCGGGCAGGACAAGCGCCTCAAGAACCAGAAGTGGTTCGACACCTTCATCGGCAAGAAGGCCAAGGCCGCCGACATCCAGACCACCATCGACCCGGCCGCCCAGCGCGTCGCCTACAGCCAGCTCCAGCAGGCCAGCGGCAACCGCAAGGGCGGGGCCGTGGTGATGGACATCAAGACCGGCGCGATCAAGGTGATGGCCTCCTTCCCGTCGTACGACCCGACGACGGTCGCCCCGCAGTCCGGCGAGGCGGGCGTCAAGCGGTTCGACGAGCTCAACAACTCCCGGACCAAGCCCACCGTCGACAAGGCGATGAGCGACACCAACTTCCCGGGTTCGTCGTTCAAGACGGTCGTCGCCGCCTCGGCGCTGGACAACGGCCTCAACAAGGACAGCTCGGTGCCGGCGCCGTCGACGTTCAACCTGCCCGGCACCTCGGTCGCCCTGCCCAACAGCCACGAGGGCGGCGCCTGCGGTGGCGCCGGCCAGGCCCCGCTCATCCTGACGTTCGCCGAGTCCTGCAACACGACGTACGGCATCCTGGGGGCGGAGCAACTCGGCAAGAGCAAGGTCCTCGACACGGCGAAGAAGTTCGGGTACGACCAGGCCGTCGAAGTCGAGCCGAACATGCGCACGGCCAAGAGCTCCTTCGTCAAGCCGGACGCCGACGGCGCGCAGACCGCCCTCGCCTCGATCGGCCAGGGCAGCAACTCGGCCACCCCGCTGCACATGGCGATGGTCGCGGCGGCCGCGGCCAACAACGGCAAGATCATGAAGCCGTACCTGGTGCAGAAGGTCATCTCCGGCGACGACGGCGGCACCGTCCAGGACGCCGACCCCAAGCAGTTCGGCCAGGCGATGCCCGGTGACAACGCCGACCAGCTCGCCGACATGATGCGCGAGGTGGTGCGCAGCGGCACCGCCAAGTCGCTGGCCCAGTTCGACATCGCCGGCAAGACCGGCACCGCCGACATCGACGGCGTCGAGTTCAACAACCGGTGGTTCGTCGGATTCGCCCCCGCCGACAAGCCCCGCTACGCCTTCGCCGTGTTCACCCAGGGCGACGGCTCCGGTGGCGAGTTCGCCGGACCGGTCGCCGGACGGATCATGCAGGCGGTGCGCAAGGACTCATGAACACCCCCGCCTCCCCGCCCGCCGGCGTGTCCCCCGCGGACACGCCGGCGCTGCGTGCCGTCCGGGAGGTGGCATGAGCGGCGAACCGCTGCTGAACGACCGCTACCGCCTGCTCGAACTCCTGGCCACCGGCGGCATGGGCGAGGTCTGGCGGGCCCTGGACGAGATGCTCGCCCGCGAGGTGGCGGTCAAGCTGCTGCGCGTGGAGCTGATCGAGGACGACCGGGCGTGCGGGCGGTTCGGGGCCGAGGCGCGGTTCGCGGCCGGGCTCCGGCACGGCGGCATCGCCCAGGTCTACGACTACGGCGACCAGGACGGCCGGGCCTACCTGGTCATGGAGCTGGTGCCCGGCGAACCGCTCTCCGACATCCTCGACCGCACCGGCGCGCTCACCCCCGAGGCGGTGCTCGACCTGGTCGGGCAGGCGGCGCGGGCGCTGGCCGTCGCGCATGACCACGGCATCGTGCACCGCGACGTCAAGCCGCCCAACCTGCTGGTCACCTCCGACGGCACCGTCAAGATCACCGACTTCGGGATCGCCCGCGAGGTGCGCGCGGCGAGCACGCGCACGCAGACCGGCATGGTCATGGGCACCGCCCACTACATCTCGCCCGAGCAGGCGTCCGGCCAGGACGTCACGCCGTCGTCCGACCTCTACTCGCTGGGCGTGGTGGCCTACGAGTCCCTGACCGGCGATCCGCCGTTCGACGACGACTCCCCGGTGGCGATCGCGCTCAAGCACGTGCGCGAGGCCCCGCCCGAGCTTCCCGCCGACGTGCCCGCCGCGGTCCGGTCGCTGATCACCGAGCTGCTGGCCAAGGACCCCGGAGAACGCCCGCTGGACGCTGGCGAGGTCGCCGACCGGGCCGAGACGATCCGCCGGGCCCTCCTCGACGGCGACGGCGCGGACCTCCTGGACGGGCCGCCCGGTCGGCCCCGCCGATCATCCGACGAGCAGCGATCTTCCGAAATCTCGCGATCTTTGCGAGAGTTTGACGGCGACGGAAGGCCGGATAACCTCACGGAGGTGCCCGCGCAACGACGCACGGCACTGATGTACACCTCGGTGGCCGCCGGCGTCGTGCTGCTCGGCGTCATCGTGGTCGGCTCGCTGTGGCGGGGATTCGCCTCGGCCGGGCTCGTGGAAAACCAGCGTCCGCTGCCGACCGTACGACCTGACGGCGATCCCGCCGTCAGTACCGCACCGGCGGCACCCGCCGTACGCCCGCGACAGACCGATGGACGGCGGCCGATCGTTCCCGGACCGACGTCAACGATCTCGCCGCCCCGGACGTCCCACAAGAAGCCCACCAGGAAACCGACCAAGGAAACTCCCACCGCCCCAACACCCACACCGACGGGGAGCACCACGACTCCGTCAACTCCGAGCCCGGTTCCCTCACCCACGGTCAGCGGGGAGCTAGGTTCGGAGGACAAGGTGTAGACGTACGAGGGAAAGTACACATATGAGTCAACCTCGGCTGCTCGGCGGCCGCTACGAGCTCGATGGCGTCATCGGGCGCGGCGGCATGGCCGAGGTCTACCGTGCCCGAGACCTGCGCCTCGATCGGGTGGTCGCCGTCAAGACCCTCCGGTCCGACCTCGCGCGCGACCCCACGTTCCAGGCCCGGTTCCGCCGCGAGGCCCAGTCGGCCGCGTCGCTCAACCACCCGTCGGTCATCGCCGTCTACGACACCGGCGAAGACATGATCGGCGACACCTCCATCCCGTACATCGTCATGGAGTACGTGGACGGCAGCACGCTGCGCGACCTCCTCCGGGAAAACCGCGCGCTGCTGCCGGAGAAGGCGCTCGAGATCACCGACGGCATCCTCCGCGCGCTGGACTACAGCCACCGCGGCCAGATCGTGCACCGCGACATCAAGCCGGCCAACGTGATGCTCACCCGCAATCACGAGGTCAAGGTCATGGACTTCGGCATCGCCCGGGCCATGCACGACGCGGCGTCCACGATGACCCAGACCGCCCAGGTGATCGGTACGGCTCAGTACCTCTCCCCGGAGCAGGCCCGCGGTGAGCGCGTCGACGCGCGCAGCGACATCTACTCGACCGGTTGCGTCCTGTACGAGCTGCTGACCGGCAAGCCGCCGTTCACCGGCGACTCCCCGGTGGCGATCGCCTACCAGCACGTCCGCGAGGAGCCGATCCCGCCGTCGCAGGTCGACCCGGAGATCCCCCAGTGGGCGGACGCGATCGTCCTCAAGGCGATGGCCAAGGACGCCGACCACCGCTACCAGAACGCCACCGAGTTCCGCCAGGAGATCCAGCGCGCCCTGCACGGCCAGCCGGTGGCGTCCACCGCGGCCTCGACCATGCTCATGGGCGCCCAGGGGCACCCGCAGGGCACCCAGGTCATGGGCGGGATGGGCCCGCGGACGCAGATGCAGCGGCCGGTCGGCACCGGCTACGACCTGCCCCCGGTGCACTACGACGACGCCAACGACTTCGACCGGCGCGGCGGCAACGGCAAGAAGGCCGCCATCTGGATCGCGCTGGCCGTGCTGTTCGTCGGCGGCGCCGCCCTGATCGCCATCCTGCTGTCCGGCGGCGACGGCGACGGCGGCAACGAGCAGACGCAGGTGGCCGTCCCGGCCAACATCGTCGGCCAGTCCAAGGACGACGCCGTCGCCGAGCTCCAGAAGGTCGGCCTGAAGGTGGGCAACACGACCGAGGAGTTCAGCGACGACGTCAAGGAGGGCGCGGTCATCAGCTCCGACCCGGCGGCGGGCCAGGAGGTGCCCAAGGACTCCGCGGTCAACCTGGTCGTCTCCAAGGGCAAGAAGCCGGCCGAGACGTTCGAGGTGCCCAACGTCAAGGGCAAGTCGTACACCGAGGCCAGAGGCATCCTGGCGGCCAAGGGGTTCCGGGTCGAACGCAGGACCGAGACCAACGACTCGGTGCCGCGGCTGACCGTCATCCGGACCGACCCCAGCGCCGGCGAGAAGCGTCCGAGGAAGTCGACGATCACCGTCTACGTCTCGACCGGCCCGAGCCAGGTCGACGTCCCGGACCTCACCAACAGCAGCCAGCGGTCGGCCTGTGCCCGGCTCGAGCAGCTGGGGCTGAAGTGCAACCCGCAGGTGGTCGCTCCGCCCGTGGGCCAGACCGTCCAGCCGGGCTTCGTCTACGGGCAGATGCCGACCCCGGGCTCCAAGATGGCTCCGGGCGAGTCGGTGACCATCATGGTCGCGCCGAAGCAGACGCAGCAGCCGTCGCCGACGATCCCGACACCTCCCGGTAGCGGCTGACCGGCCGGTGGCGGCTGAGGTTGATCAGCCGTCCGAACGAACGAAGGGCCCCTCTCCCGGCTGCGGGAGAGGGGCCCTTCGGCTGTCTGCGGGGCCGGCGTCGGCTCCCGGGCATAAAAGGAGGGCTTCCGCCACTCGGGGGCAATGGCGGAAGCCCTCGTACGGTCTTCGGATCAAGCGGGCTCGGTGTTACAGATTTCTCCCGAAAACTTCTCCCGAGATGACCGAACGGCTCGCGGGAGCGGCGCTCATACGCTAGATGCGCAGGTCGCGAGCCAGTTGCGGAGCAGGTCGTGACCATGGGCGGACAACACCGATTCGGGATGAAATTGCACACCCTCGATCGCACGGCCGCGATGGCGCAGGCCCATGACGACCCCGTCCGGCGTCCGGGCCGTGATCTCCAGATCGTCGGGCACCGTCGCGGGCTCGACGGCCAGCGAGTGGTAGCGGGTGGCCTCCAGCGGATCGGGGAGGCCGGCGAAGACTCCGCGCCCGTCATGGCGGATCGGGCTGGTGTAGCCGTGCACGATCTCCGGGGCCCGGGAGACCGTCGCCCCGTACACCTGGGCGATCACCTGGAGGCCGAGGCACACCCCCAGCAGGGGAACGTGGCGGTCGTGGGCGTCCCGGACCAGGTCGAGGCAGATCTCGGCGTCCGCGGGGTGGCCGGGGCCCGGGCTCAGCAGGACGCCGTCCACGGCCTCGGCGTCGGCGAGCGTCACGTCCGAACGGTCCTCGACGACGCAGTCCACCCCGAGCTCGAGGAGGTACTGGACGATGTTGAAGACGAAACTGTCGTGGTTGTCGACCACCAGGACGCGCACGTCCCCCAGTGTGTCAGCGGCCGTCCGTCGCGGGGGCGCTGGGGGTGGTCACGACGCCGTGGTCGAACTGGACCTTGGGCTCCAGCCACGGGAACACCACGTACCAGAGCAGGAGGGCGGCCGCGAGGAGGAGGCCGACGGCGACGGCGGTCTTGGTCTGCCACTGGCCGGGCAGATGGCGCCAGATCCAGGCGTACATGGTTCTCCTAGGCGCGGCGGGGCAGTTCGCCGGTCAGCTCACCGAAGATGATCAGGCGCTGGGCGGCGGAGTACTTGGGGTGGCACGTGGTGAGGGTGATCAGCTTCTTGCTCGGCTTGTCCTTGGGCTTGAACGGTACGGGGGCGGTGACCTCGACCGCGGAGGGCTTCACGATCTTCTTGCCGGTCACCTCGTAGACGTACTGCTTCTGCCGGGTGTCGATGAGGATCTTGTCACCGGTGCGCAGCTCGGCGGTGCGGTTGAACGGGGCGGAGTAGGTCGTGCGGTGGCCGGAGACCACGAAGTTGCCGACCTCGCCGGGGAGCGCGCTGCCCGGGTAGTGGCCCGGCCCCTTGCGCAGATCGGCCAGCTCGACGCCCTCGACGACGACGAAGCGGTACTGCACGCCGAACCGCGGGATCCTGATCATCGCCAGGCCCTTGCCCAGCTTCACCCGCTCGGTGGTGACCTTGCCCTTCCAGTCGTTCAGGAGCTCCTTGCCGAGGAGGTCCTGCTGGGCGCGGGTGTAGCGGCCGGTACCCCAGAGCGAGTACGTGACGAACAGGAGCAAAACCAGACCGGCGGTGATGCACAGCTCACCGAGGCTACGGATCAGAATCCGCACCGTCGCGTCTCCTCCTAGGACCCTTCGGGCACCGTCGCGTGGTTCATCGTCACATTGCCGGTGTACGCGGGCAGCGTGACCCGGTCCACGGACTTCACCGAGTAACCGAGCCCGTACTCGCGTACGTACCGCCGGTAGACCGCGATCTCCGGCGAGGCGTCGAGCGCCTGCCGCAACCGGCGGGGTTCGCCGACCGCGGTGATCGTGAACGGCGGCGAGTAAACGACTCCTTGCAGGATCAGCGTATTGCCCACGCACCGCACCGCGCTCGTGGAGATCACACGTTGGTCCATAATTTGCATTCCGGCCGCGCCGCCCGCCCACAACGCGTTCACCACGGCCTGAACGTCCGCCTGGTGCACGACAAGATCATCAGGGCTGACGTCGCGGCCGAAATCCCGCTGCGGCGCGTCGTCCAGCGTCACGCGCACCGCCGAGCCGGGCAACGTGGTGAAGCCGGCCCGGACCGCGAGCCCGTCGGCCCGCGCCTGAGCCTCCTTGACCCGCGCGTCCCGCCGCCCGTGCTGTCGGGAGATCCCGTCGACCTCACGGCGAAGCCGCTGGTAGTCGTCCCGCTCCCGATGCGTCCGGCGCTGCTCGGCCGTGATCAGCTCGGTGATCCGGGTGCGCCCGCCCTCGCGCAGGTCGGTACCGCGGGCCGTGCTCGCGCTCGCCGCGAACAAAGTTCCCGCCACAAGCGTGAGGCCTGGAATGATGCTTCCCCACGTTCGACGCCGTACGCTGCTCACCAGCGACTACGCTAACCGACAAAACACCCATGCGCGGACCGGCGCTCCGGCCGTCGCCCGCCCGAGGAGATCGATCCCACCGTGGCCAAGTCCAAAGTGCGCAAGAAGGCCGTCTACACCCCGCCGCAGAAGTCGAAGGCACCCGAGGTCAGCCCCCGTTGGCTGGTCCCGACGATGATCACTCTGTGGTTGGTCGGGCTGGCCTGGATCGCGGTCTTCTACGTGACCGCGAGCACGGGAACCGACGTCCCGCTCATGACAGACCTGGGGAACTGGAACCTCGGGATCGGCTTCACCGCGATCATCCTCGGCGTCATCCTCTCCACCCGCTGGCGCTGAACCGATTTCTTCAGCGGTTCGGCGACGCGTCCCGGGCGGGCGCGCCGCCGGACCGCCGAAGCACCGGACGCGACACCGCTCCGCGATCTCCCGAGAAGCCTCGCTGCATCCCCACACCCCCGCCAACGCGTTCACGCACGCCCAGGTCCGGTCACTCTCAGTGACCGACCGAGGGTCCTCATCTCTGGCGTCCGCCTGAGCCGGGGACGAGCTGGGGTGGCAATCGCCAGGGTTTTCTTACTGCTTGGTAAGCGCTGGGGGTCCGGGTCCGGGCGGAGGGCTGTGGATAACTTGTGCATGGGGATGGCCGGGGAGGGTGTACAACGTGGGCCGCGCAATCCCCAGGCTGTGGATAACTCTGGTGGATTACGCGGCCCTCGTCGTGGGTAAGGCCGGTCGTCCTAGACGGTGCCCGAGGTGAGCTGGGACGTCTTGACCACCACGAGGGCCGCGAACACGACCAGGATGATGACCGGTGCGGCGACGTTGACGATCTTGCGCCGGGCCTCGGGAGCGTAGGCGTAGGCGACCGCCAGCAGCGCGCCGGCGACCAGGCCGCCGATGTGGGCCTGCCACGAGATCTTCGAGGTCCAGGAGAACGTGATCACCAGGTTGAGGACCAGGATGAACAGGATCGGGCCGACCTCACCGCCCAGCTTGCGGCCGATCACGAAGAACGCGGCGAACAGGCCGAAGATCGCGCCGGAGGCGCCCACGCCCACCTGGTCGGGAGCGACCAGGTACGTCAGCACCGAGCCGCCCAGGCCACCGGCCATGTAGAGGGCCAGGAACCTGACCCGGCCGAGCTCCCGCTCCAGGGGCGGGCCGAGGAGCCACAGGGCCCACATGTTGAACAGGATGTGGGTCAGCGCGAACCCGCCCGCGCTCAGCGGCTCGTGGAGGAACGTCCCGGTGACCAGCCGGTACCACTCGCCGCCCGCGACCCCCGCGTCCGGGACGAGCACGTCGAAGCGGCCCACGCCGCCCCACATCGCGAACTCGCTGATCATCCTGGCAGGCCAGACGATCTCCGCCAGGTAGACCAGGACGCACAGGCCGACCAGCGAGTACGTGACCACGGGGGTCGCGTCCCGCCTGTCGCGCGCCCCCAGGCGCGTACGGGTCTGCCTGACGGACTTGTTGCCCTCCGCCACGCACTCGACGCACTGATGCCCCACCGCCGCGTCCCGCATGCACTCGGGGCAGATGTAACGGTCGCACCGGGTGCAGCGGACGTAGGTCTCGCGTCCCGGATGCCGGTAGCAGGTCGGCACCGGGGTGTCCGACCCGGACGACGGGGTGGGGTCTGTGCTCATCGGGTGGCTCCGTGGGGCCGGCGCAGGGGTTTCTCTCTATGTACTACGACTGACGGCGGTCGATCGTCACCGACTCGATGACGACGTCGGTCAGGGGCTTGTCCCCCCGGCCGGTCGGGGTGCGGACGATGGCGTCGACGACGTCGGTGCCCTCGACGACCTTGCCGAAGATCGTGTGGCGTCCGGTCAGGTGCTGGACCTGGCCGATGTTGTCGGTGGTGATGAAGAACTGGGAGCCGTTGGTGCCGGGCCCGGCGTTGGCCATGGCCAGCAGGTACGGCTTGTTGAACTTCAGGTCCGGGTGGAACTCGTCCTTGAACTCGTAGCCCGGCCCGCCGACGCCCTTGCCGAGGGGGTCGCCGCCCTGGACCATGAAGCCCTCGATGACCCGGTGGAAGATCGTCCCGTTGTAGAGCGGGGTCCCGGTCTTCCGCTCGCCGGTCTCGGGGTGCCGCCACTCCTGGGTGCCCTCGGCGAGGCCGACGAAGTTGCCGACCGTCACCGGCGCCTGCGCCGGGTAGAGCTGGATGACGATCTTGCCAAGGGTGGTGTTGAGCGTCGCAAAGATTTCTTCAGCCACGGATGGCCGCCTCCTCGTCGAGATGGGCATATGCGGTTTCGGACGTACCTCACCTGCCTACTGTGCGTGACCGCATGATCTCGCGCACAGGGTTTACCTTCCCCCGGAAGGGAAGGCTGCTTGGCAGGACCTCGCAAACAGGGAGGTTAGCGTGTCCCTAATGATTAGTATCCGCCGCAAGCCGCAGGACGAGGTGCTCTCGCGGCTCGGGCGTGTACGCGAAGCCTGCAGGAGCGGCGCGGAGTCGTGCCGGCAGGGCGCGTCCCACGCGGCGGAGCGGATGGGCCCCACGGCCCAGCGTACGCGCACCGTCGCCGCCGACCGCGTCATGGACGCTCGCGGCTGGAGTGCTCCTCGCATCGAGGACGCGGCCCGGTATGTGGAGTCCGGGATCGCTCCTCGGGTGAGCTCGTTCCTGTCCGGCGTCGCCGACCGGGTCGAGCCACCCAAGCCGAGCCATCGTGGTCGCAACATCACGTTGGCGATGCTGGCCGCGGTCGCGGCCGTGGGTGTCGCGGGAGCGGTGATGACCAAGCGGAACTCCATGCAGGCGCTGATGGAAGACACGACCGAGCCGGAGCGCGAGAGCACCCCGGCCACGTCGGATGTTCACGACCACGTGCACACGCCGTAGTCCAGCAGCAGAGGAAGGCCCGGCCACCGGCCGGGCCTTCGTCATGCCGGTGGAGGGAGGGGGTTCCCGCGCCGGTGCTACCACCCGGTACCTTGACTTCCGCGCGTGCTCACAGACGAAAGCCAGGTACTCCGCATGCCACCGACAGCCCGCTCGATCCGGCAGCTACTGGCGGCCAAGGCCCGCCAGGGCGTGCACACGGCCGTGCATCGCGGCTGGGAATGGGTGCAGCGGCAGGGCGAGATCACGCCGCACACGCCGGGCCGCCGCCGGTTCGCCCATCTGGGCGAGGGGGCGTGCATCGGCTTCCCGGTGGGGGCGATCTACGGGGAGCCGTGGATCTCCATCGGCGACCACACCCTGGTAGGCACGCACGTCACGATCTCCGCGGGGTTCGTGCCGGGACTGGACCTGGGGCCGGACGTCATCGTGACGATCGGCTCGAGCTGCTCGCTCGGGCGCGGCACCCACATCGTCGGCCACCAGTCGATCGAGATCGGCGACGACGTGTTCACCGGGCCGAACGTCTACATCACCGACCAGAACCACAGCTATGGCGATCTCGACACCCCCATCGGACGGCAGTGGCCCGAGAACAACCCCGTGATCATCGGGGACGGCTGCTGGATCGGGACCGGGGCGATCATCCTGCCCGGCACGAAGCTCGGCCGGAACGTGGCCGTGGCGGGCGGCGCCGTCGTCCGGGGCGAGTTCCCCGACCACGCGGTCATCGGCGGCGTGCCCGCCAAGGTGCTGCGGAGCCACGACCCCGAGCAGGGCTGGCAGCCGCCGCTCCGCAACCGGCCGCTGATCTCGCTCGACGAGCTCGCCGCCCTGTCCGTGGACGGGCTCGAGGGCCTGCAGATCCTCCAGGACAAGCTCCGCGAAGAGGACACGCTCCGCGAGGAGGCCGGCTAGCCGAGGAGCATGCTGACGAGGACGAACGAGGCCACGGCCACGAGGACCGCCAGCAAGATCTTCAAGAGGGTCTGAGCCTGCATGCGGGTCCGACGTGGCCGCCGGTCCGCCCGTTCCGGAACGGGCGAAGCCCCGCCCGGACGTGGCCGGGCGGGGCTTCGAGCGAACTTTCGTCAGTTGGTGCGGGCCGGGCGGCGGTCGCCGCCGTCACGGTGCGGACCACCACGGCGCTTGCCGTGCGGGGCACCGCCGCCGCGGTTGGGACGGTCGCCGTAGGAGCCGCGCTCACCGCCGCGGTTGGGTCGGTCGCCGTACGAGGAGCCACGCTCGCCGTACGAGCCACGCTCGCCGCCACCGCCGCGAGCCGGCCGGTCGCCGTAGGAGCCGCGCTCGCCGTACGAGCCGCCCTCCCGGCGGTCGCCGTACGAACCCCGGCGCTCGCCGTAGGAACCGCCCTCACGGCGGTCACCGCGCGGGCCGTCCTGGCGGGACCGGCCGTTGAAGCCGCGGCCGCCGCCACGACGGCCGCCGCCGCCCGGACGGCCGCCACGCCCCTCGCGCTTGGGGCGCTCGGGGATGATCGGGCCCTCGATCGGGATACCGGACGGGATCCGGGCGCCGGTCACCCTGTTGAGGGCGTCGTCACCGGACACGACCCGGGTGCGGGGGGCGTTGATGCCCGCCCGGCGGGTCATCGCCTGGGTGGCGCGCACCTGGTGCGGCAGGACGAGGGTCACGACGGTGCCGCGCTCCCCGGCCCGTGCCGTACGGCCGGCGCGGTGCATGTAGTCCTTGTGGTCGGCCGGCGGGTCGACGTGCAGGACCAGGCTGATGTCGTCGACGTGGATGCCGCGCGCGGCGACGTCGGTGGCGACCAGGACGTCGAACGAGCCCTCGGTGAACTCGGCCAGCGTGCGGGTGCGCAGCCCCTGGCTCTTGCCGCCGTGCAGGCCCGCCGCGCGGACGCCCGCCTGGGCGAGCTGCTTGGCCAGCCGGTCGACGCCGTGCTTGGTACGGGCGAAGAGGATCGTCTTGCCCTCGCGGTTGGCGATCTCGGCGGTGATCGCGGCCTTCTCCTTGGGCGCCACCAGCAGGAGGTGGTGGTCCATGGTGTCGACCGACTCGTCCACCTGGCCGATGGCGTGGGTGACCGGGTCGCTCAGGTAACGCTTGACGAGGACGTCCACGTCCTTGTCGAGCGTGGCCGAGAACAACATCCGCTGGCCGCCGACCTTGGCCTGGTCGAGGATGTCGGTGACGTCGGGCAGGAAGCCCATGTCGGCCATGTGGTCGGCCTCGTCGAGCACGACGATGCGGACGTCGCCCAGGTCGCACGCGCCCTGGCGCATGAGGTCCTTGAGACGGCCGGGCGTGGCGACCAGCACCTCGACGCCGCGGCGCAGCGCGTCGATCTGCTTGAACATGGAGGTCTGGCCGATGACGGTCTTGAAGCGCAGGCCGAGGGTCCGGCCGAGCGGCTCGAGGTTGTTCTGCACCTGCTGCGCGAGCTCGCGGGTGGGGACGAGGATCAGGCCGAGCGGGCGCTTGGGCGCGGCCTTCTGGCCGGCCAGGCGGGCCAGCATCGGCAGGCCGAAGGCCAGGGTCTTGCCGGACCCGGTCTTTCCCCGGCCGAGGACGTCGTGGCCGGCCAGCACATCGGGGATGGCGGCGGCCTGGATGGGGAACGGTGCCTCGATGCCCTGGCGGGCCAGCGCCGACACCAGAGCCTCGGGCAGACCGAGCTCGGCGAAGGTGGGGACCGCAGGAGAGTCCTGAGCGGACTCGGGCAGGGCAGAACCAGCAGGCAGGGTTGTCACGCATTACCTTCCGAGAGGGGGGCACGTCTCGGGAGGCACCACGTACTGGTCTGTGGCCTGCAAGGACGAGCCTGACGCGTTGGGCGTCGAAGAGTGATTTGTTCAGTCTAACGTCGCCCGGGCACCTCCTTATGCCCCGACCCCGTTCAGGACCTCCTTCTCCAGCGTCCCAGGACCTCTATTTATGCCCACGCCACCACCCTCGACCATCACAATCTTCCGATCCGGCGGGGCGTGGGACGGGGTGCTCAAGATCACGGTGCGGCCCGGGCGCGTCCGCTGAATCAGCAGGCGCAGGCGATGCCGGAGACGGGAGCGGTGAGCGGATCGGCGTCACGCCGGGTGACCAGCCCCGCCCCGTTCTCGACCGGAAACCCCTCGCGCGCCCAATATTCGAACCCGCCGATCATTTCCTTGACGGCATAGCCGAGCCGGGCGAACTCCAGTGCCGCCTTCTGCGCGCCGTTGCACCCCGGGCCCCAGCAGTAGACGACGACCAGCGCGTCCCGTTCGACCAGGTCGGCCGCCCGTTCGGCGATCTCGGCGGTGGGCAGGTGGACGGCCCCTTCGACGTGCCCCTGGTCCCAGCTGTCGGCGTTGCGCGAGTCGATCACCACGACCCCGGGAACGCCCGCCGCCAGATCGGCCGCGACATCGGACACATCCGTCTCGAACGCCAGCCGGGCCGCGAAGTGCGCCACCGCCGCGGCCGCCTCCGCCGCGGCGACCCTCCCCACCGCCGATCCCACGACACCCCCAGGGGCGGAGACCGCGACGGGCTGGGTGGCGACAGTGATCTTTGACATGCGTTCGGCTCCTTGACCTGGCTCTTCTTCCTGCGGACACCTCAATGTTCGCGGCCGGCCCGGGGGAGCCAGAAGTGGCACGAACGCCGCATAGCGCTAATATCTCGCCATGCGGCTCGCACCTCCCGCCAGGCGGCACACGGTCTCGGTCCTGGCCTTCGACGGCATGGCCCCGTTCGAGCTGGGCTCGGTCGTCGAGGTCTTCGGGCTGCACCGGCCCGAGCTCGACGTGCCCTGGTACGACCTGCGGGTCTGCGCCCTCGAACGGGGGCCGATGCGGGCGGTCGGCGGGTTCACCATGACCACCGAGCACGACCTGGACGTCTTCGCGGCGGCGGACACGGTGATGGTCGTGGCCGTTCCCGACGTGCGCGGCGACGTGGCCCCCGAGGTGGTGGCCGCTCTGCGGGCCGCACACGAGCGCGGCGCGCGGATCGTGTCGATCTGCTCGGGAGCGTTCGCGCTGGCCGCGGCCGGCCTCCTGGACGGGCGCGAGGCCACCACGCACTGGCAGTACGCGGCGCTGCTCCAGCGGCGCCACCCGATGATCCACGTGAATCCGGACGTGCTCTACGTCGACGGGGACGACATCCTCACCAGCGCGGGCAGCGCCGCCGGGCTCGACCTGTGCCTCCACCTGATCCGCAAGGACCACGGAGCCCGGATCGCCAACGCGGTCGCCCGCCGGCTGGTCGTCCCGCCGCATCGCGACGGCGGGCAGGCGCAGTTCGTCGAGGCCGCGGTGGCCGGGCCCGCGACGGACGACGCGGTGGCGCGGGCCATGTCCTGGGCGCTGGACCACCTGGCCGAACCGATCACGATCGCCGCGCTGGCCCGGCAGGCGCACCTCGCGCCCCGCACGTTCATCCGCCATTTCAACCGGCAGACCGGCACCAGCCCGCTGCGCTGGGTCATCACGCAGCGGGTCATGGCCAGCCTGCCGTTGCTCGAAGGAGGGGCCATGGCGATCGAGGAGATCGGCACCGCGGTCGGCTTCGAGAGCCCGGCCACCTTCCGCCACCACTTCACCCGCGCCATGAAGACCTCCCCCTCCGCCTACCGCCGAACCTTCCGCCCCACCGCGTCCTGACCCGGCTCGTCCCGGGGGTCAGAGGGCGGCGGCGGGTTGGGGATCGGCGGGGCGGGGAGCCTCCGGGTGGTTTCGGGTGAAGGGGATGAGGGCCAGCCAGATCAGGGCGGCGCCGGCGGGGAGGAGGTCCAGGTTGGCCGTGATGGCGACGAAGCCCAGGACGACGAGGACGGGGCTGAGGGCGGCCACCGGCTTGCGTCCGGGGGTGATGAACGCGAACTGCACGAGGAGGGCCAGGAGGCCGATCATGAAGAACGCCGGGCCGATGTCGTAGATCGCCTGGGGGAGTACGGCCGGGTCGTCCGCGTACCGGTCGGCCAGCGTGCTCTTCTCCGCGCCGTCCGCCGCCTGGAGTCCGACGACGATGTCGACGATCGCGACCCGGATGAAGGTGATCAGCCCGAAGGCGGCGACCGCGGTCACGGCGCCCGCCGTGACGCGGCGGGCCGTTCCGGCGCCGGGCACGCCGTGCCGGATGCGGCGGTACAGCCCCGCGATCACCGCTCCGTAGAGGAGGAGCGACCCCAGGAAGAGCAGATGGCCCCACGTCCAGGCGGGCCCGGGGCCGTGACTGCCGTCGCGGCCGTCGATGAGGCGGACCACGCCGTACGCGAGCATGAGGGCGGGGGCGAGATGGAAGGCGAATCTGGTCATGGACGGTACTCCCGGAGATCGAGACCTGCGTTCTTACGTTCTCGATCTTCGGGAAACCGGCGGCCGGAGGGATCGCCGTCGCGGGCGGTCTTCGGGCATCGGTCGCGCGGGGGAGAAGCGGGCCACGACTCCCCCGCACGACCCATGATCAGGACGGCTCGATCAGCCGGGACTCGTAGGCGACGATCACTGCCTGGACGCGGTCGCGGATGCCGAGCTTGGACAGGACGTTGCTGACGTGCGTCTTCACGGTGTGCTCGCTGACGACCATCGCCGCGGCGATCTCGGCGTTCGACAGGCCGCGGCCCAGCAGCCGCAGGGTCTCGCGTTCGCGCTCGGTCAGGACGGCCAGGCGTTCCGAGACCGTCGTGCCGGCGCGGGGGCGGTTGCGGGTGATGTCGGAGATCAGCCGCCGGGTGATCACGGGCGCGAGCAGTGACTCCCCCGCCGCCACCACCCGGACGGCGTGCACGAGGTCGTCGCGGCGCACGTCCTTCAGCAGGAAGCCGCTCGCCCCGGCGTACAGCGCGTCGTAGACGTAGTCGTCCTGGTCGAACGTGGTCAGCATGATCGCGCGGGTCCCGGTCTCGGCGCACACGACCTTCGCGGCCTCGATGCCGTCCATGCCCGGCATGCGGATGTCGAGCAGGACGACGTCGGGGTCGTGCTCGCGCACGGCGGCGATCGCGGCGGCGCCGTCGCCGGCCTCGGCCACCACCTGGACGTCGGGCTGCGCGTCGAGGATCATCGCGAAGCCGCTGCGGACGAGTTCCTGGTCGTCGGCCAGCACGACGCGGATCACGCGACCACCGCCGCCGCGCAGGGGAGCCGGGCGAACACCCGGAAGCCGCCACCGGGCAGGGGACCGGCCTCGGCCGTTCCGCCGCAGGAGACGGCACGTTCGCGGATGCCGATGAGGCCGTCGCCGCCGCGCCGCCAGCCCGCGTCGTCCTCGTGGCCCCGTCCGTCGTCGGTCACCGTGATCTCCAGTTCGTCGTCCGTCCAGCGGAGCCGTACGTGCGCCGACCGCGCGCCGGCGTGCTTCACCGTGTTGGTGAGCGCCTCCTGGACGATGCGGTAGGCCGCCAGGTCGGCGTCGGCGGGCAGGTCACGGCGGGTGCCGTCGACGGTGAGCCGTACCTGGACGCGGGTCCGGTCGACGTGCTCGACGAGCTCGGGGAGCGCGTCGACGGTCGGGCGCGGCGCGCGGACGCCGTAGTCCTGCTCCTCCTTGAGCACGCCCAGCATGCGGCGCAGCTGGGCCATCGCGTCCCGGCCCGCGTCGGCGATCGCGTCGAAGGCACGTTCGGCCTGGTCGGGATCGCTGCGGACCACGACCGGACCGGCCTCCGCCTGCACGACCATGATGCTCACCGCGTGGGCGAGCACGTCGTGCATGTCGCGGGCGATCCGGGACCGTTCCTCCGCCGCCGCCCGCGCCGCCTCGGCCTCACGTTCGCGTTCGAGGGCCTCACGTTCCCGTTCGAGCTGGACGGAACGTTGCAGCAGCGCGTCCGACCGTTCGCGCGCGGTGCGCGCCAGCATGCCCAGCAGGAACGCCGACACGGGCAGGAGCAGCGTGAACATGAACTCGCCCGCGTCGTTCTTCTTGATCAGCAGCGCGCCGGGCGGCGTGGTCGCCACGAGCGCCCCGATGAAGCCCCAGCGCTGCCAGCGGTGCCGTCCCAGGTCGGCCAGCGTGTAGATCGCCACCAGCGCGCCGTACTGCAACATCTGCCCCGGCCGGTGGTGCAGCGACGTCCCCATCGCGAAGAACGCCACGACCAGCGCGATCGCGAACGGTGCGCGGCGCCGCCAGATCAGCGGGACGACCGTGCCGAGGTTCAGGAACACGCCCAGCAGCGTCACCTCGGGAGCGGTGGGGAACGGCACGAACACCGGCACGGCGACCGCAGCAGCGATCAACACGTCCACAAGCCGCCCGTCACCGTCCTCGCGCCCCCGCCCCACGGACTGAAGACGCCTCGGTACGGGGATGCGGCGGAGGGCGCTGAGACGAGAGGGGCGGAGGCGGGTCAGGGCTGGGGCAGCCCGTCCGGCGGGGGCGGGCCGCCCGGGGGATCGTTCGGGCATCTGTCCAGTATCGGGCGGTGCTCACCGCTTCCGCCTCGCTCGCGCGAGGGATTCGGCCACGGCCGCTCAGGCCCGGTCGCGCGGTGCTCAGGCGGTGCGTTTGAGGGGGGCGTGTTCCAGGGGTGGTTCCTGGACGGTGACACCGCCGAAGAGGGAGAACGCGCGGACGCGGACGGTCGGGGTGTCGGCGCGGGCGGAGGACGAGAGGCATTCGTCGTCGGCGCGACCGCCGCCGAAGAGCCCGAGGGCCGACAGCAGGCCGCGGCGTTCCAGCACGACGCGTACGCCCCGGGGTACGCACACCGTCACGCCTCCCAGCACGGACACCTTGGTCAGCGTCACCTCGGGGGCGGCGATGTCCGCCTCGCGCAGGTCGAGGTTGGTGCCGCCGACGACGGTCATGGAGACCAGGTGGCGGTCCATGTGCCAGCGTCCGTGCCGGCGCAGCCCGCCCATCGCCGCCAGATGCCATTCGGTACCGACCGCGGGACCGGCTCCCGGGGAGGGGGCGAGGTCGTCGACGAGCGTCGCCAGTTCGTCCCTGGTACGCACGACCTGAGCGTCCTCGACCCGCTCGCTGAACTCCCGCAGGCTCAGCAGTCCTTCGCCGCACGCCTGGTTCAACCGTGTGATGGCGGCGTTCCGTTCGGCCTCCGAAACCGGGCCCGCCGCCGAACGACCCGCGCTCGCCTGCTCGCCATGGTCCTTCATGCCGAATCCCTACCCATTGACAAGTCTGGATAGCCGGAATCTACGGCGGATACGGGGCTGACGGCCACCCTGAGTACTTCCGCGAAGGTTCGCTCCGTGTCACCTCGGCGGGCGGCCTTCGTCGCTGACGACGCAGTTTCGAGGACGGAGCACGCGGGGCATTATTCCTCTCTGTCATCGTCGATGACTGTCCGTTACCAGCCGTCTTGCCAGGAAGCTCCCCCGTCAGGTAGCCCCCGCCCGCCACGAAGTGCACCCGTCACGATGCCCCGCCCATCTCGGCCCGGGCCGAGCACGGCCCTGCCCGTTCCACGAGTGAAAGGCGCGTCATGTCACAGCCGTTCGAGCTGCCGGACTTCTACATGCCGTATCCCGCGCGGATCAATCCGCATCTGGAGCAGGCGCGGGAGGAGTCGAGGCGGTGGGCGCGCGACATGGGGATGCTGGAGGGTTCGGGCGTCTGGGACGAGGCCGACCTCGACGCGCACGACTACCCGCTGCTCTGCTCCTACACCCATCCCGACTGCGACGGGCCCGAGCTGACGCTGATCACCGAATGGTACGTCTGGGTGTTCTTCTTCGACGACCACTTCCTCGAGCTCTACAAGCGCACGCACGACCGCGAGGGCGGCAGGGAGCACCTCGAACGGCTGCCCTCGTTCATGCCGATGAACCTCGCCGACGGCACGCCCGAGCCCGCCAATCCCGTCGAGGCGGGGCTCGCCGACCTGTGGGCCCGCAGCGTCCCGGCCATGTCGATGGCCTGGCGCGCACGCTTCGCCGAGAGCACCGCCAACCTCCTGAACGAGTCGCTCTGGGAGCTCTCCAACATCAACGCGCGCCGCGTCCCGAACCCCGTCGAGTACATCGAGATGCGCCGCAAGGTGGGCGGCGCGCCCTGGTCGGCCGGGCTGGTCGAGCACGCGGCGCGCGCCGAGGTACCGGCCGAGGTCGCCGGATCGCGGCCGCTCCAGGTCCTGCGCGACTCGTTCTCGGACGCGGTGCACCTGCGCAACGACCTCTTCTCGTACCAGCGGGAGATCGAGGACGAGGGCGAGCTCTCCAACGGGGTCCTCGTCCTGGAGACGTTCCTCGGCTGCACGACACAGGAGGCCGCCGAATCGGTCAACGACCTGCTCACGTCGCGGTTGCAGCAGTTCGAGCACACCACCCTCACCGAGCTCAACCCGCTCTTCACCGAGACGGGACTCGACCCGGCCGGCTGCGCGCGGGTGCTCGCGTACGTCAAGGGCCTCCAGGACTGGCAGTCGGGCGGCCACGAATGGCACATGCGGTCCAGCCGCTACATGAACGACAGAGCCGCTGCGAGCCCCGGCTCCTCCCTTCCGGAAGCGGGGAGCCCGGCCGGCGCGCACGGGCTCCCAAGCGGATCGCCTAGCAGGCTGCCGAGCGGACTGCCGAGCGGGCTGAGCGGCCTCGGCATGTCGGCGGCCAACATCCGGGCGCTGGTCAACGGGCTGCGGGGCTTCTCGCACGTCCCGTACGAGAAGGTCGGGCCGTCACTGATCCCCGACATCTACATGCCGTTCACGACGACGCTCAACCCGCACCTCAACGACGCGCGCCGCAACCTGACCCAGTGGGCCGAGGAGATCGGGCTCCTGCACCCGCAGCCGGGCGTTCCCGGCTCGGAGGTCTGGGACGAGGGCAAGCTCGTCGACTACGACCTCCCGCTGTGCGCCGCCGGGCTCCACCCGGACGCCTCCCCCGCCGAGCTCGACCTCTCCTCGGGCTGGCTGGCCTGGGGCACGTACGCCGACGACCTCTACCCCGTCGCGTACGGCCGGACGCGAGATCTCGCCGGTGCGCGGCTCTGCACCGAACGGCTCAAGCTCTTCATGCCCGTCGACGACGCCTCCGCGCCGCCCGCCACCGCTCCGGTGACACCGCTCGAACGCGGCCTCGCCGACCTGTGGAGCCGCACCGCCGCGCCGATGGACGCCGGCGCGCGGGGCACGTTCCGCGACGCCATCGACGCGATGCTCGACAGCTGGCTCTGGGAGCTGGCCAACCAGGCGCAGAACCGCATCCCCGACCCGGTCGACTACGTCGAGATGCGGCGGCGGACGTTCGGCTCCGAGCTCACCATGAGCCTCAGCCGGATCTCGCACGGCCGCCGCATACCGCCCGAGATCTATCGCAGCGGGCCGATGCGTTCCCTGGAGAACGCCGCCATCGACTACGCCACTCTCGTCAACGACGTCTTCTCCTACCAGAAGGAGATCGAGTACGAGGGCGAGGTCCACAACGGGATCCTCGTCGTGCGCAACTTCTTCACGTGCGACTACGCCGCCGCACTGTCGATCGTCACCGACCTGATGACGTCCCGTATGCGGCAGTTCGAGCACGTCGTCGCGCACGAGCTCCCCATCCTCTACGACGACGCCGAGCTGGGCGCCGCCGAACGCGCGACCCTCGACGGCTACGTCGACGAGCTGCGCAACTGGCTCGCCGGCATCCTCACCTGGCACCGCGGCTGCCGCCGTTACCGGGAGACCGACCTGGTCCGCCACAACAACCCAGGACGCGCCCGGGTGACGCCCCCGCCGGTCACGGCACCCCGCCCAGGCCTCGGCCCGACGGGTCTCGGAACGTCCGCCGCGCGCGTCTTCTCCCCGAGCAAGGCGACCTCCTAGCCGGAGACCCAGGGCACAGCCGGCTCCCTCGCCCCCGTCGGCTGTGCCCTGCCCCCGCGGCCCACCCCTTCGGCTCTGCTCCGATTCATGGTCGGCGCCCCAGGGTAGGTTCCGGCTACGTCACGGATGTTCGGGGGGACAGTGATGGCAATGACAGCGCCGCGGCGGACGCGGCCGTCACGCACCTGGCTGAAGATCTTCTGGGTCGGGCTGGCCCTGTGGGTCGCCACGGTCCTGGTCACGGTGATCACGAGCAACACCAACCTGGTGCCGACGATCGTGCTGCTCGGCAGTTTCCTGGTGCCGGTCACGTTCGTCGTGTGGGCCTACGAGCACGGCACGTCGGGGGAGATCACCGTCCCGGTGCTCTTCACGGCGTTCGTCGTCGGCGGCGTCCTCGGCGTGCTCGGCGCCTCGCTGCTGGAGACCTACCTGCTCGACCCGTCCCTGTGGATGTACGTCGGCGTCGGGCTGATCGAGGAGGCCGTCAAGCTCGCCGCCCTCATGTTCGTGGCCCGCCACCTGCGCGGACGTTCACTCCGTGACGGGCTCGTCCTCGGCGCCACCGTCGGCTTCGGCTTCGCCGCGTTCGAGAGCGCCGGCTACGCGCTGAACGCGCTCTTCACCGTCGAGGGCATCAGCCTGCGCTCGATGATCGAGACCGAGATCCTGCGCGGCATCCTCACGCCCCTCGGCCACGGCCTCTGGACGGCCATCGTGGGCGGCGTGCTCTTCGCCGCCTCCCGCGGCCACCGGCACTGGCGCATCACCGGCCCGGTCGTCCTCGCCTACCTCGGCGTCTCACTCCTGCACGCCCTGTGGGACTCCATGCACGGCCTCGCGATCGGCCTGACCCTCGTCCTCACCGGCACGCCCTGGCAGTACGACCTGCTCCAGCACGGCTACCTGCCCCGGGCCACCACGACCCAGAGCCACCTGATCACGATCTTCAACGCGGTGGGCATCCTCGCCATCTCGCTCATCGCCCTGACCTGGCTGCGCTCCCTCTACCACCGCTCCCGCGCCGTCCGTCCCCCCGCCGACCCGAACGACGCCACCTGGACCGACCCCACCCAGAGCCACACCCACACCTGACCCCCCGGGGGGCTAGTACGGCTGGGGCCACTCGGTTTCGGCGGTTTACGTCCACCGTGGAGGATCTCACCCGGCGCGGGATCTGGCTGGGCCGCCGGTCCGGCCGTTGGGGGGCGGACGGACCGGCGGCCCGAGGTCAGGAGGCGTCCCAGGCGATGGGGACGGTGCCGTCGTCTTCGCGGCGGATGCTGATCCCGTCGGTGGTCTTCGCGTCGCGGAACTTGATCCACGGCTTGGACTTGGACGAGTCGACCTCCAGCAGTTCGCTGTACCAGCCCTTGGCGTCGTGGACGGCGACCCGCAACTTCGCGGGCGGGAGCTGAAGGATCCCGTTGTCGCCCCAGAAACCGATGTTCGACACGTCGCCGGGGTGGAGCGAGATGGGCGTGAGGGCGGCGGGGCCGTTGTTGAGCTGTCCGTAGTACCGCACGTCTTCGTCCTCTTCGTCGGGGGAGGTCAGGGCCTTCTTGAGGGCTGCCGCGGTCTTGGAGCCGTAGACCCCGGACGTCTCGCTGATGTCGTGCTTGCGCTGGAACGACTTGACGCCGTTCTCGGTCTCGACGCCGTAGTCGCCGTCGTCGCCGAACTTGGGGAGGCTCTCGCCGACCTTCATGAGGGCGTTCTGCAGGTCGCGCACGCGGTCGCCGATGTCACCGCGCCGCAGTGTCGGCTCCGGAGCCTTGCCGCTCCACCGGTACGGCGAGTACGCGGGCCGCCCGTATCCGGCGATCGCGGAGGCGGAGCGCACACGGCGCTTGCACGCGTCCCCGGTGTTGCCCTCGATGGTCTGCAACCGTCCGCCGCCCAGCACCTTCTCGACCACGCCGACGTGGTCGATCGCGCCGATCGAGTTGGACGAACCCCAGTCGAAGAACACGATGTCGCCCGGCTTCGCCCGGTCCACGTTGGCGGTCGTTCCGGAGTACCAGCGATTGATCTTCTGGAAGTCCTGCGCGTGCCAGACGGTGTAGGCCCGGTCCCCCGCCGGCAGGACGGCGTCGGCGTTGCCGGACCGGCGCGCCCATTCGGTCACCGCGATGTCGCACCACGGAGCCTCGAGGAAACCGGAGCCGTTCCTCGCCGAATAGGCGCGGGTGAGCGCGTTGGGCCGGCCGGAGGTGCCCAGCCAGCGGCGCGCCTCCGCCAGCATGGCCGCGGCGCTCCCCATCAGCCGTCCCCGCGGTAGACGCCGTCGGGATCGGGCTCCCCGTAGAGCCCTTCGAGGATCTGCTCCTCGTCCCGTTCCGTCGGCTCGTGCGCCTCGGCCGCTGCCTCGGGGGGTGGATCCGCCATGTTCGGCCTCCTGCTAGGTGACGTGGCGAGTATGGCCCTGCCGATCCGTCGATCGGCCGGAATTCCCATGATGTTCAATCCCAGGCCGTTCATGCCGCCCGTTCCGAAGCTTCAGGTCCACCGGCACCATCCACCTCTCGCGACGTATCCCGAAATATCACGACCTTCTGCCCGGGCGCAGCAGGTTCCCCAAGGCCCGATCGTTGCCCACCACGCTCGCGTCGGCAGGCGAACGCGAAGCCCGCCCCTGACACCCGGCGAACGTTCGACACATCCTCGCGCAGGTGGGACGTGGGACGCCGTCCAACACGTCCCCGTGATGGCCGGACGTCCAGCGCGTCCCCACGTTTCGCGGATGACCGTTGAGCATCTCGGTTTGTCACGCCCGGCGGACGTTCCAGTACGTCGGCCAGACCGGCCGGACGAAGGTCGTGAAGAGCAAGGCGCGCGGCCACGACAACAATCCCAGCGGCTCGACGATGACGGGCGACGGTACGCAGGGACCTGACCTACCTGCGACCGGCGTCGACCTGGCCATGGTTGTCGGATCCATGGAGATCAGGATGGTCGACTGCTCCGCGCGTTGCGGCGGGGTCACCGTTCAGCACGCACCTCGCGACAGGCGGTCGGGCGGATGGTCCCTCGTGACGCGGGCGACTGTTGAGCACCTCCGTCATCTCGCCGGCGGGCTGCTCTTGACGCGCGAACGCCGTTCAGCACGTCCTCGTAATGGCTGGACGTCCGGCATGACCGCTCGGCGCGGCTCGCGGGCGGGACGGTTCTCGTTCGGGGGTGTTTCACGTGGCACATGAGGATGGTCGGCACGATGCGCGGGGCCGGGCGTTGCCGGTGCGACTTGGCGAGGAGGGCGGGGTTCAGCGGGTGACGTCGGTGAGGGGGACGCCGTGGGAGCCGGTGAGGCGGGACAGGACCGCGTCGTTGCTGGTGGCCTTGGCTTCGGCGAGTTCCTCGCGGGTGACGCCGACCGCCGTGATGAACTCGACGCGGCCGTTCGGGGTGTCGATCGTGCCGAGGTGCGGGTCGGTGATGAACGCCAGGGCGTTGAGCCGGCTCTCCGACGCGCCGAGCGACCCGGCGACCCCCATGCGGTGGCCGTCGGCGAACGGGTATCCCTCGCCGAAGACGTACTCGCCGAGCTTGCGCAGGGTCTCCAGCGCCCAGCCCGGCGGCAGCTCGTCGTCGTCGGCGCGCGGCACGCGCATGGTCAGCTCGAAGCCGAGGCCGCTCACCCCATCCTGAACGTCCAGGTCGTCGTCCAGATCGCTGAAGCCGTAGGTGACCAGCAGCCAGTAACCGTCCGCGCGGTGGGCGCTCAGCTCGCGGACGCCCTCCGCGATCTGGGCCCCCGTCGCCCAGCGCAGCGGCTCGTCGTCCGGGACGCAGGCCTCCAGGGCGGCGGCGATCGCCATCCGGCTGCCCTCGCGCCGCTCCGGGACGCCCACGCCGAGGAACGCCTCGAACACGCCGCCCCAGAAGTTCTCCGAGTCGAGCGCCCGCGCGTCCCAGGTCTTCAGCCCGGCGATCATCTTCTCGGTGTACGGGCGCGCCTCGTCCGGCGACGAGCCCGACATCTCCGACTGCCGCAGCTCGATCCGGTAGAGGAACTCCACGAACGCGTCGAGCGTCGAGTTGATCGTCTCGAGGTCCCCGGTCGGCACGCCGCCCTCCATCCCGAGCACGAAGACGTTGCCGCTCTCGACCTCCATGACATACCGGACGTCGTCGTCGGTCCGCCCCTTGCCGAGGATCAGGAACCGCACCGGCCCGTCCTGGGACTGGGCGTCCATCAGGGTGAACGCCTCCAGCGGCCCGTTCACCTTCATCGTGAAGAAGATGTCGGCGTCCACCGGGAGGCCGGTGGAGCACAGCACCTCGACGTCCTCGGGCCGGACGCCGTTCGCCTCGGCGTCGTCACGGTCGAGCTTGTGGACGCCTTCTTCGCCGAAGACCTGAACGAGCTGCGCATGCGTGGCCATGAGGGCTTCCTGGTCGGGGGCCGGGAGTCGTGGAACAGCCCAGAAGCATAGGGATCTTGATCAGGCCGTACGCCGGAACTCGTCAGGTCGAGATGACCGCCATCGGCCGGTTCGTCACTATGACCGTGCCGTCCCCCGGAAATCCGGAAGCGCGACGAAGGCGGGACTGAGCCTCAGGCGCCGGTCGATGACGCGCAACCACTGCCGTGCCTGGGTCAGCGGATGGTCCGGGAACTGCGCGTCCAGCGACGGGTCGTCCGCCCGGTTGTAGGGCAGCTTGCTCTCCACGCCAGGGGCGTACGGATGCTCGACGTGAACGACGCCCATCTGGGCCATCGCCATGGCCTCCCGGATCCCCGTCACCGCACCCTCGTCGTTCGTGTACTTCACGATCACGGTCTCGGACGCCTTGGCCAGGAAGAGCGAGACCCCGAAGATCAGGCCCGTCCCGTTCGGATGGGACACCTTGAACAGCTGCGACATCCCCCGCGTCTGACCGATCCAGACGGGCTCGGCCTCGATCAGGCAGCCATGCTTTCCGTACCCGGCGGCGAGGTCGCGGCGGGCCTGGTCGAGGTCGTCGAGCCAGTACGACTCGGTCAGCGGGACGTCCTGGATCTCCAGCATGATCCTGGCGCCGGTCCGCGGGTCCTCCCAGAAACCGCCGGCGTCGTTCCGCTGCCACCCGGTGCTGTCCAACGTCGCCGCCGGCCCAGACGGCGCGGATACCCCATACGGCGCGGCTCCATGCGGCGCGTCCGCTCCGTGTGGCGCGTCCTGCCCATGCGGCGCCTGATACGGCGGGGCCGGAGAGGCGATCGGCGCAGGGGGCTGCGGCTGATAGGCGGGCGGAGCAGGCGGCTGGGCCTGAAAGGCGGGAGGCATCGGCGGCTGCTGGGGATGACCCGCGGGCGCCGGTCCCTGCTGATAAGCCGGAGGCCCCTGGTGCTGCGGATAGGCCGGAGGCCCAGGAGGCTGCTGGTAGACCGGGGAGCCGGGTTGCTGCTGGTAGACCGGAGGACCAGGCGGATAGACAGGTGCCTGCTGATGGGCCGGAGGCCAGGCAGGTGCCGGCGGGTACGCCGGAGGGGGTTCCGAGGGATATGCCTGGTGAGGCGGGGCCTGCGGATAGGCAGGAGGCGGCCCGGGAGCGTAGTTCGGAGGCGGCGCCCCCGGACCATACTGAGGCGCGGCCCCCTGACCCTGTTGAGGCGGCACTCCCGGAGCCTGTTCGGGCGGCATTCCAGGAGTCTGCTGGGGCGGCAGCCCCGCAAATTGCTCGGGCGGCAGCCCCACAGGTTGCCCCGGCCCCGGTGCGTGCGGGAACGGCGCCCCCGGAGCCTGCGGCGGCGGCGCTCCGAAAGGTTGCTGAGGGGCCAGGCCCGGAGCGTACTGAGGCTGCGACGACGGAGGGTGGCCGGGCGACTGCCCCGGAGCTTGCTGGGGCGCCGGAGCAGGCTCAGGCGACAGGCCCGGAGACTGCTGGTACGCGGCCGCTGAAGCAGGCTGGGGCGGGCCCGCCGGATCAGGCAGGCCCGGAGGCTGCTGGTATGCGGCCGGGGGAACGTGCAGCGCGGACACGTCCAGGTCACGGCCCTCGGGCCCGGCCCCACCGATCCGGCAGCGCGGGCTGACCTGGTCGGCCGAGGGAACGTGGAACGCGTCGGCCAGCGCCAGGACGCACCGGCCGGCCAGGTCGGTGACCTGCTCGGCACTGGGCTGGTTGATCGAGATCCCCCACGAAGGCGGGGTGTCGAACCAGCCCAGATCCGCGAGCGCCTTCCGGTCCGGCTCGCTGAGGCGCAGGCGTTCGTCACGGCAGTGCTTGTCGCTGAGGGTGGCGACCACCCGGTCATCGAAGCGCCCGATCAGAATCTCTCGGTCGCCGGGAGCGAAGAGGGCCAGCGTGGCGCCCACAGGCAGGTTTTGGAGATACTCGGCCAGCACCCGAGCGAAATGATTCCAGTCGGTCATATGCCGACATCCTGTCGTACCGAATTATCGAGCGTCTAGACAAGATCGAATCTGGGAGGCCGCAGGTCGTGGACCCTACGGCGTGGGACGAGATTCAGGCGGCCGTCCGGGCGGCTCCGTACCCGGCGGAGGCCCTGGCGCCGGACACCGACCGTGCGGCACGTTGCCTGGCCGCGCTCGGCATCACGACCAGGTCTTGGCTCGGCGCGGTCGTCTCCCACACCGGCGGGATCAGCGTCGACCACGGCTGGGTGCGCGTGCTCGGCAGCGGCGGCCACGGCCTTCCCGACATCGTGGAGGAGGCCGACCCCGAACGGCGGGGGCTCATCGTGGCCTACGACGTGCTGGGCGGCCAGTTCGCCTGGATACCCGCCCGGCCCGGGGCTCCGCCGACGATCCACTACTTCGGTCCGGACGACCTGGAATGGTTCGACCTTGAGCAGGGGTACGCCGGCTGGCTCCACGCCGTCCTCGCGGGGTCGCTGATCCAGTTCTACGACACGCTCCGCTGGGACGGCTGGGAGACCGAGGTGGCCGGCACCGCCCTCGACCATGGCATCCACACCTACCCGCCACCGTGGTCGGTGGAAGGCAAGGACCTGGCGAAGGCCTCCCGCAAGGCCGTGCCGATGAAGCAGCTCGTGGCCTTCCACCACGACACCGCACGGCAGTTGGGCTCCGCCCCGTCCTAGCTCTCGACGAGCGTCGCCAGATTGGCAAGCGCCATACGCGTCCCCGTCTCGTTGTCGGCGGCGGGGACCACGTCGGGGATCCCGTCGTGCCGGATGACGACCTCGGTGCCACCGTCGACATCGGTGAGCGTCGTCGTCATCGTCATGACCTCGCGCATCGCCGGATCATCGCTCTCGAACCGCATCACCTCGACGACCCGTTCGTCCGGAACGAGCTCCGCGAAGTGCCCGTGGTACGTATCGGTCTGCGACGAGGACTTCCCGGCCGCCCCCGGCACGTCATAGGTGAGCGAGACGCGGAACGCCCCGCCTTGACGGGCCTCGAACTCGTGGACGTGGCCGGTCATGCCCTCGGGCACCCGCCATCGTGCGATCGCGTCCGCGTCCACCAGCGCCCGGAAGACCACCGGTCGCGACGCCCTCACCACCCGCGAAACCGTTGTCGAGTACATACGCGCGACCCTAGCGGCGGGGTCCGACAAACGACCTCAGCGAACCGGGACCGGAGCCTGCCGGTCGATCTCGCGGCCGAGCACCGTGACCATGTCCTCGAAGGCGCCCTGGCCGTGCTTCTCGATGAGGACGCCGTAGAGGTTCTTGCGGCTCGCCTCCCTGATCATCCAGGTGAGGTTGCCGTGATGAACCCGCCGGCCGGCGGCCAGCTCGTCATAGGCGTCCCGCGAGACCCGCATCAACTGCGGGAACGGAGCCGACTCGGCCATGATCATGCGGGTCGCGTCAGTGAGGTTCATGGCCGGAAGTCTAGGCGCCCGCCCCACCCTCCGTTCCGGCGCTTCCGGGCCCGACTCGGGACTGCCGGCGCCGAGGCGAACACACCCGTCGAACGTCGCACACGCCCGCGGACATCGGAAATGACATGCTGCTCGCGTGAACTGTGAGGTCTGCTCGGGCGCGCTCGCGAGTCGGGCACCTCGCGCGGCCGTACGGAGTCGCTGCACAGCCTCACCTGCGGCGCCGACTCCTCCGATCCCCCGACGGCATCGGACGGCCACAGCAGCCGAACCTGGATGAAGGCACGCCCCTTCTCATGACCGTTCGAGCGTGGACGAGCGCCGCACGGCCGCTTGTCGGTGCGAAATGATGGAATCGAGCAGTGAGCGAATCCCCCCAGCTGATCACGCAACTTCTCAAGTCGGTTGTGGCCTACACATGGTTCTTTGAGACCCGCGATGAGTCGGTCGTGGATGACGACACAGCTCTCAAGCAGCAGGAGTACGCGGGCTATCTGCTGAACCGGCTCTCTGAGACGGACAAGCAGCGGCTCATCGAAGAGCTGGCCACGATGGCTGCGAACGAGACGGACGCGCCCTACCGGGAGTTCGTGGAAATGTTCGCCTTCGCCATGGGCTTGGTGGAGTCCGAGAACGACTGAGCGGCTGCGGCCCGCCCGTGGTGACCGTTGATACAACGCCTGGGAACGCATCGCGCGAAGCGTGGGCGGCAATGGAAAGGGTGGAGCCTAGGGGATTCGAACCCCTGACACCCGGCTTGCAAAGCCGGTGCTCTACCAACTGAGCTAAGGCCCCTGGGCGCGAATAGCTTACCGGTGGTCGGCGGTCATCGCGTCATCGTGGTGGAGGGGTGGCGGGGAGAGGACGACCAGATCGGCGAACTCGGCGACGCTGGGGAGGACGTGGGTGGCGCCGGCGCGGCGGAGGCGGTCGGCGTCGTGGGCTCCGGTGAGGACGCCCGCGACGATCGAGGCGCCCGCGCGGCGGCCGGACAGGATGTCGTTCTCGGTGTCGCCGCAGACCGCGATGTGACGGACGTCGTCGATGCCGAGGCGGAGGGCCGCGGACAGGATCAGGTCCGGCCAGGGCCGGCCACGGCCGCCGTCCTCCGGGCAGAGGGCCATGTCGACGCTGTCCCACCAGCCGAGCGCGTCGACGATACGGCCGAGGGTGCGGCGGCTGAAACCGGTCAGCAGGCACACGCGCACCCCGGCGCCGGTCAGGCGGTCGAGCGCCTTCTCGGCCCCGGATACGGGTGCGAGGCCCCGGCGGTCGACGATCAGGTCGTAGGACCGTTCGAACGACAGGTGCGCGGCCTGCGCGCGGGCCTCGTCGCCGAAGAGCGAGCGGAGGACGTCCAGCTTGGGACGTCCGCGCGCGTCGTGGACGGCGGCCATGGCGCGGTCGTGCGCGCCGGTGCCGGCGACCACCCCCATGGTGGCGATCGCCTCGGCGAACGCGGTCTCGACGGCGTCGCCGTCGGCCACAGTGGTCCCGGCGAGATCGAGGCAGGCGACGCTGATCCGCTCTGCTCCGTTCACGCCGGGGCCTCCCTCGAAGTCAGTCTCCCGTGCTCCGCGGGACTATCTCCGGTGGCTCAGCTGTCGGAGGACGTCGCCTCGGTCCACAGGTCCAGCTCAGCACGGTCCTGCTGGAGCCGACGCCAGACAGCGAAGCCGCCAAGAGCAACAACGGCGAGAACAAGCAGCTTCTTCACGGTGGGGACCCCTTCACCTCGACTATGAAGCCAAACCTGGAGCACGTTCCGATCAAGTAACTCTCCCCCAGGCTCTCCGCAGCCTAGCAACCGATCCCGGGCGCTCCGCACGCACTCACCATTACCGGACTCTTCGTCCAATGACGGTGCGGAGGCTGTGTCGTTCCCGCCATCTCGCCGAACGATCGGTTCGGCCGCATAATCCGGTGACGGCGAGCGCCTGGGAGCCCCGATGAGCGCAGAGGACGACTTCGGTCTCTGGGAACGCGAACTCACCTCCGAGTCCTCGGACGAAGGCGGCGGGGGCCGGGGGATGGTCATCACCGCGGCGGGCGTGGCCGCGGGCTGCGCCGCGCTGATCACGCTCGGGCAGGAGTCGCTGGGCATCATCGGGCTCGTCCTCGCCTCGCTCATCCTGCTGCTCTGGCGGCTCGGGCTGTGACCTCTAGTGGGCACGCCCGAGATATAGCGCGATAGGTGATCTTCTCGCGATAATCCGGGCCGGTCCCGTTCGATCAACGGGACCGATGCGGCGCGCGCGGTCCCCCCGGACCGACGTCGTCCACCGGGCGCGCTCGCGAGGAGGCACGCGCATGAGAAGAGCGAGGACGCTCGCGATCGCGACCATCACCGGGGTGGCGATCCTGCCGGTCGGAGCGGGTACGGCCGCGGCGGCGCCGGGTGACGCGACGGTGGTGCCGATCCAGGTCACGGGGGATCCCGGGAAACGGTTCAACCTGGTGATCATGGGCGACGGATACACGACGGCCGACATGCCGGAGTTCCGGGCCCATGTCGACAAGCACCTGAGCGACCTGTGGACGATCGAGCCGTTCAAGTCGTACCGCAGCTACGTGAACGTGTACGCGGTCGAGATCGAGTCGGGGGAGTCGGGCGTCAGCTGCGACCCGAGCCTCGATTCGCCGCGGCGCACGACGCCGCTGGCCATGGCGTTCTGGGGCGGCTGTACGGCGCAGGGGCCGCAGCGGCTGCTGACGATGAGCTCGGCGGCGGCGAGAAGGTACGCGGACATGGTCGGCGGCACGTCGACGGCCAACCGGCAGATCCTCGCGCTCGCCAACAGCGACACCTACGGCGGCGCGGGCGGCACGTACGCGACGGCGTCCGGCGGCAACGCCCTGTCGGCGCTGATCACCCCGCACGAGCTCGGTCACTCGCTGGGCGGGCTGGACGACGAGTACGACTACTACCAGCGCGGCGTGCCCGGCGGGACGTACGAGGGCCCCGAGCCCGCGTCCGTCCACCACACGCTGCTCACCGAGCAGCAGATGCGCGACCAGAAGGCCAAGTGGTGGCGCTGGCTCGGCGAGCGCAGCGAGTCGGGCGGGACGATCGGACGGTACGAGGGCGGGCTCTACAGCACCAAGGGCGTGTGGCGGCCGAGCCGGCACTCGATGATGAAGACGCTCGGCTACTACTTCGACCAGGTCGCGCGCGAACGCATGACGCAGCGCATCTCGGCCAAGGTCAACCTCGTCCAGGCGCACACCCCGTCGGACGCGCGCATCGGCGCGGACCGGGTGGTGTGGCTGGAGACGATGCATCCGACCGGGCAGGATCTGTCGGTCAGCTGGACGATCGACGGGCGGACGGTGCGCGGCGGCGACGGCCTCCGGAACCTCGACCTGCGGAAGCTCCGGCTCAAGCCCGGCGTGCACACGCTGACGGCGACGGTCACCGACCGGACCGGCTTCGTCCGCGCCCCCGAGATCCGCTCGTCCGCGGCCCTGACCCAGACCCGCACGTGGACGGTGGACACCGGCATCGAGACCCCGCCGCCGGGCACGCCCGAGCCGGTCGACTTCACCTCGTCCACGCCGACCACCGATCCGGTCGGCGCGACCGACGTCGTCTACGCCGAGACGACGCACCCGCTCCGGCACGCTCCGCAGATCACCTGGTACGTGGACGGGCGGCGGGTGCGCGGCGGCGACCGTTCGATCGATCTCGAACGGCTGCGGCTGTCCGCGGGCACGCACCGGCTCACCGCCGAGCTCGGCTCCAGGTCGAGGACCTGGACCGTCGACGCCGAACGTCCGACCGTCACGTACGAGCTGTCCAAGGCCGCCGGCACGGTGCGGGAACGTCCGGGCAAGCCCGCCGAGTACGTCTTCGACGGACCGTTCACCATGCGGCTGACCGGTGCGGACGACCGTCCGGGCGCCGTGGTCACCGAGTTCCGGGTGGACGGGGACGGCTGGTTCAACTACTTCGGCTGGCCGACGGACTCCACGGCCCCGTTCCTCTTCACGGCGAACGGCACCGTCATCGACCACCTCACCTACGGAAGGCTCGGCACCGGCCGCCACACCATCGAGTACCGCGCCATCGACCCGGCCGGCAACATCGGCCGCGCCGGAGAATTCACCGTGACCCTCAACGGCTGAGCCCCCGCACCGCAGCCCGACGCCGACGCCGCGAACACGCGAGCCCCACCACGGCACGGCGCAGCGCGACGCGACGCGAGGCCGTGCGCCGCTGCGCCGTGCCGTGACATCATCCGGCCATGAATTTGCGAGGCGCGAAGGTACTGCTGACAGGCGCCACCGGCGGCATCGGGCAGGCGCTGGCCGGGGGGCTGTCCGCCCGCGGCGCCGAGGTGATCCTCACCGGCCGCCGTACGGACGTGCTCGAACCCCTGGCCGAACGGCTGGGCGGACGGGCGATCGCGGCCGACCTCGCCGACCCGGCCGCCGTCCAGGCGCTGCTGGACGAGGCGGGCGAGATCGACGTGCTCGTGGCCAACGCGGCGCTGCCCGCGTCCGGGCTGCTCTCCGACTACTCGATCGACGAGATCGACCGCGCGCTGGACGTCAACCTGCGCGCCCCGATCGTGATGGCGAAGCTGGTGGGCGAGCGGATGTCCGCGCGCGGGCGCGGGCACCTGGTCTTCATCTCCTCGCTGTCCGGCAAGACGGCGTCCGGGCAGGCCTCGCTCTACAACGCCACCAAGTTCGGGATGCGCGGGTTCGCGCTGGCGCTGCGCGAGGACCTGCGGCCGCACGGCGTGGGGGTCTCGACGGTGTTCCCGGGCTTCATCCGGGACGCGGGGATGTTCGCCGAGGCGAACGTGACCCTGCCGCGCGGGGTCGGCACCAAGTCGCCGCAGGACGTGGCGCGGGCGACCGTCCGCGCCATCGAGAAGAACGTCGCCGAGGTGGACGTCGCGCCGTTCGGCCTGCGCGTCGGGGCCCTCATCGGCGGGGCCGCCCCCGCCCTGGCCGCGGCGGTGCAGCGACGGGTCGGCGGCGACAAGATCACCCAGGGCCTGGCCGAAGGGCAACGCGGCAAGCGCTGACGGCCCAGGCCCCGCGAGCCCCGCGAGCCCCGCGAGCGGGGACGGGTGATCTACTGGGTACGGAAGTCCGACCGGCCTTGACGACGTACTGGGGTAATCGATGACGGAGCTATCGGCGACCGCGAGCGGCACGTTCACCCTCGGCGGGGATCTGCCGGTGACCCGGCTCGGCTACGGCGCGATGCAGATCACCGGGCCGGGTGTCTGGGGAGAGCCCGCCGACCGGGACGAGGCCGTCCGCGTGCTGCGCCGTGCCGTCGAGCTCGGCGTGGACTTCATCGACACCGCCGACTCCTACGGCCCGTTCGTCAGCGAGGACCTCATCGCCGAGGCGCTTCACCCGTACCCGGACGACCTGGTCATCGCGACCAAGGCCGGGCTGACCCGGCCCGGCCCCGGTGAGTGGCTGCCGCTGGCCCGCCCCGAGTACCTGCGGCAGTGCCTGGAGATGAGCCTGCGGCGCCTCAGGCTGGAGCGCATCGACCTCTACCAGCTCCACCGCATCGACGCGAAGGTGCCGCTGGAGGAGCAGCTCGGCGTCCTGAAGGACATGCGGGACGAGGGCAAGATCCGGCACATCGGGCTGTCCGAGGTCTCGGTGGACGAGCTGGAGGCGGCGCGGGAGATCGTCGAGATCGTCTCGGTGCAGAACCTCTACAACCTGACCTACCGCAAGTCGCAGCCGCTGCTCGAGCACTGTGAACGCGAGGGGATCGGCTTCATCCCGTGGTTCCCGCTGGCGACGGGCAAGCTCGCCGAGCAGGGCGGCCTGCTGGAGGAGGCCGCGGCGCGGCACAGCGCGACCCCGGCCCAGCTCGCCCTGGCGTGGCTGCTGCACCGCTCCCCCGTCATGCTGCCGATCCCCGGCACCTCCAAGGTCGCCCACCTGGAGGACAACCTCGCCGCGGCGGGCATCTCGCTCACCGCCGAGGAGGTCGAGCAGCTCACCACGCTCGCCTGACCACCGGCGACGCACTCCGGCCCCGCCCTCTCAAGGTCTCGGTTCGGGATCTGGTCAGCGGTCGGGGGATGGGGCTTCCAGGTGGGTGAGCTGGCCTTCTGCCATGGGGACGGCGGCCAGGGTCTCGGGGGACTTCGCGGATTCGAGGTCTGTCGGGGCTTCGGGGTCGGCCTTCGCGGGACGGCGGGCGGTGGCCAGGAGGGAGCCGGCCAGGATGAGGGCGAACGAGACGACGATCGTGGCGGTGAGGGGTTCGTCCAGGAGGAGGACCCCGGCGGTGACGGCGACGGCCGGGTTGACGTAGGTGAAGACCATGGCGCGGGACGTGCCGACCTCGCGGATGAGTTCGAGGAACACCATGAACGCGATCGCGGTGCACAGGACTCCGAGGCCCGCGAGGGCTGCGAGCACGCGGCCGGACGGCATCGTGTCCGGCCAGGTCAGGATCGCCGGGGGCGTGTAGACGAGGGCGGCGAACGTGAGGCAGGCGGCGGTCATCGACACGCTCGGCACGTCCTGGAGGCGGCGGGTCGCGATCAGGGGCGCGATCGAGTAGCCGAGGACGACCAGCATCATCTCGGTGATCGACCAGGCGCTTCCGCCGTCGAGGTGCGGAGCGGCGAGGACGGCGACTCCGGCCAGGCCGAGGAGCAGTCCGGCCCACCGCACCGGGCCGAGTCGTTCGGCGTCGCCGGTGAGGCGCGCCAGGAAGATCCCGACGATCGGCACCGCGGCGATGAGCAGTCCGGCCATCGAGCTCGACAGCTCACGTTCGGCGTCCGAGATCAGCGCCCAGGGCGCGAGGATCTCCGCCAGGGCGAACGCCAGGAGCGGCTTCCAGTGGCGGCGGACCCAGCCGAACCCGCCCGCCCGTACCGCCAGCGGCAGCAGCAGGACGGCGCCGAGCGCGCACCGCGCGAACACCAGCACGGGCACCGAGACGCCCTCCACCGCCACCTTGATCATCAGGTAGGGGATCCCCCACAACACGCACATCAGCGTGAACAGCACCAAGCCGCGGCGACTCACCACGTCCTCCGTTCGTTTTCCCCGCGCACGCTCACGGCGAGCGGCCGCGCACACCGGACCCCCGGCGGAGGTCAGCCTCGCGCCGCGCGACGGGCGCTGTCTTGAACGCTGTTGCGGTACGCGCCGGGCGTCACGCCGAGCACGCGCCGGAACCAGCGGGTGAGGTGGGCCTGGTCCGCGAAGCCGGCGAGGGTCGCCGCGTCGGCGGGCCGGTGCCCGGTGTCGAGGAGCGTGCGCGCGCGGGCGACGCGGTGCTGGGCGAGCCACGCGTACGGCGGCATGCCGCGGTCGTCGCGGAACGCGCGTACGAGCTGGTAGCGGGAGAGGCCGAGGCCGGCGGCGAGCTCGGCCAGCGTCGGCGGGGCGGTCAGCTGGTCCGCCAGGCGTGTGGCGACGGCGTCGGCGATGCGCGCGGCCGTGGACGGCGTCCGGGCGGCGGGCACGGCGTCGTCGCGTACGCCTCGTTCGGCGTGCCGGTGGACGAGGACGCGCAGGAGTTCGAGCAGCCTCGTCTCGGCCTCGAGCGGGTCGTCGGCCTGGGCGAGGGCGCGGTGCGTGCGCCAGAGCTCGCGGGCGAGGTCTTCGTCGTGGACGAACGCGTCGGGGAAGTGCGGCGTCGCCGCCGCGTCCTCGGAGAGCAGCGCGGCGCTGGGGTAGAGGGCCCGGTAGGCGAAACCGCCCGCGTCGGCCGGGCCGCCGGTGTGCGTCTCGCCGGGTTCGAGCAGGACGAGCCCGCCCGGCCCGGTGAAATGCCGTTCGCCCCGGTAGCGCATCACCTCGCGGCCGTCGGTGCACACGCCGATCGCGTACTCGTCGTGGGCGTGCGGCGCGTAGTGACGGCTGCCGATGCGGGCCGCCAGCATGTCGAGCGGAGCGCCGCGGACGACCCCGATCCGCGTCCAGACGGCGCGGTCGGGCCGACGGTCGAGCCCGGCCGCACCGGGCGGCCGGGCCGGGGAGCCGTCGTCAGGCGGAGAAGTGGTGGCGCAGTCGCCAGCGGTCGGCGTCACGGCTGAGCTCCGCGATCGCCACGCCGTCGGCGCCGGTGATCCGGACGCGGTAGAGACGGCCTGCCGGGGCCGATCCGTAGGTCTTGAGGACCTCGTCCACCGCGTAGCGCGACCCCCGCCATTCGTACGCGGTGAGCCGTCCGGCCGGGTCGTGCTCGGCGCGCACCGGCTCGTTCAGAAGGTGTCCCATGAGTCCGCCAGCGTAGCACCAGATCGAACGGGTGTTCGTCGCCGCGAGAGCGACGAACCGGCCTCTGACCTGCATGAATCCGCATCGTCATGTGCGTGACCGGGGCGAAACATTTTGGGAAGCGTTGACGTTCGGGCGTGGCGGGGCCGCCTCCCCCACGACCCCGGCGAACCCGAGGGCGTTGTCACGTGCGACGGGCACGGGCAGCCCGGCGAGATCGGCGAGATCGGCCCGAAAGCGGGGGCACAGCGCGAGGTCGTCGGCGTCGCACGCGAGCGCGTGGTCGATCAGGGCGAGCGAGGCCCGCGCCTCCTCGATGCGGCGGACGAGCTCGGCCCGCCGGGCGGCCAGGATCGCGCGGCGTTCGGCCGGGCCGGGCGCGATCAGCATCGCGCGGATGTCCTCCAGCGTGAAGCCGCCCTCCTTGGCCCGCAGGATCATCGCGATCCGGTAGAGCTCGCGGGGCGCGTACCGGCGCCGGTCGCCGGCGATCCGGGACGGGGCGAGCAGGCCCATCGACTCCCAGTGCCGCAGCACGTGGGTGGCGAGCCCGAAACGCGCCGCCGCCTCGCCGATGCTCATGGGCGCCGCGTCGGGGGCGATCTCCGCGCTTGACTTCATGTCGACATTAAGTCGCAGGATTCCGAGCATGTCCAGAACTGACGAGATCGCGGACCTGATCCCGCTCCTCGACGCCTTCGACGCCGCGCCCGGCGTCGCCGAGCTTCGCGCACGTTCGTACGAACTGCTCGGGCCGCCCGCGCCCGGCGCGCTCGTGGTCGACGTGGGATGCGGCGCGGGCAAGGCGGTCGGCGAGCTCACCGACCGCGGCCTGCGGGCCGTGGGCGTCGACCTCGACGAGCAGATGATCGCGGCGGCCCGGCATCGCCGGCCGGACGGCGACTTCCGGCTCGGAACGGCCTACGCGCTGCCGTTCGCGGACGGCGAGGCGCGGGGGTACCGCGCCGAGAAGGTCCTGCACACCCTGGACGAGCCGGCCCGCGCGATCGCCGAGGCCCGCCGCGTGCTGGCCCCCGGCGGCCGCGTCGCCGTGCTCGGCCAGGACTGGGACACGTTCGTCATCGAATCCGCGGACCCGGCGCTCACCAGGACCATCGTCCACGCCCGCGCCGACCTGGTGGCGTCGCCGCGCGCCGCCCGCGCCCATCGCAACCTCCTGCTGGACGCCGGGTTCGAGGACGTCCGGGTCGAGGTGCACACCGGAGTCCTGAACGGCTCGGTCGCCGAGATGACGCTCGCCGGCATGGCCGCGGCCGTCCGCAAGGCGGGCGCCATCACCCAGGCGCAGGCCGACGGGTGGCTGGCCGACCAGCGCGAACGGTTGCGGACGGACCGCGCGTTCGTGGCGGTCCCGCTGTTCGTGGCGTCCGCGACCGCCCCAGGTGCCTCCGGCCCGGCGGGCGGGTAGGTACGAGGCATGATCAACGCTGCGCATGTCATCGTCCACAGCCGTGACGCCGACGCGGACCGGGCGTTCATCCGCGACGTGCTCGGGCTTCCCGGCGTGGACGCGGGAGGCGGCTGGCTGATCTTCAAGCTGCCGCCGGCCGAGGTCGCCGTACATCCCACCGACGGCGAGCCTCGGCACGAGCTGTACCTGATGTGCGACGACCTGGAGGCGACGCTCGCCGACCTTCGCGCGAAGGGCGTCGAGGTCGCCGGCGAGCCCAGCCGCCAGGCATGGGGCCTGCTCGCGGCGATCACCATGCCCAGCGGCGCCGAGCTCGGCCTCTACGAGCCGTCCCACCCGACCGCCCACGACCTCTGACGCCCATTCCGCGACCGCGACCGCGGGCCGTGGACCTGGCCGTGGACCCGGCCGTGGACCCGGCTGTGGCGGTGGCGGTTTCGGGCGGGGCGGCTACTTGGAGGTCGGGAGGTGGCGGGCGAGGAAGGCCTCGGCCAGTTCCCAGGCCCGGCGGGCGGGCTCGGGCTGGTGGAACGTGGCGGACCGGTGGTTGTGGAAGGCGTGCCCGCCGTCCTCCTGAACGTGGACCTCGACGTTCGGACGGCCCTCGGCGGCCTTCTCGACGGCGGCGACCTGGTCGCGCGGGATGTAGGGGTCCGAGCCGCCGAAGTGGAACTGGATCGGGCACGTGATCTGGTCGAACGCCTCCAGCTGCCCGGCGACGCCCGAACCGTAGAACGAGAGCACCGCCGCGGGGTCGACCCTGGCCGCCAGGAGGTAGGCCATCGTCCCGCCGAAGCAGAAGCCCAGCGCGCCCGGCGTGCCCTCGGTCTCGGGCAGGTCCCGCAGGTACTCGAACGCGGCCGCCAGGTCGGCCAGCCCCTTCTCGGGATCGAACCGCCCCGCCATCTCCACGCCCCGCCGGGTGCCCTCCTCGGTGTGCTCGCCGACGTAGTTGGGCTCGATCCGCCAGAAGACGTCCGGCGCCGCCACCACGTAGCCGCCGCGCGCCAGTTCCTCGGCGACGTCGGTGATGTACTCGCCGACGCCGTAGATCTCCTGGATCAGGAGCAGACCGGGACCGTGTCCGCTCTCGGGCAGCCAGACCTTCAGGTCGAACGATCCGTCCGGCACCGTCACCGAATCCGTTCGCACCACAGGGGGTCTCCTCACGCTCGATGCCGCACAGCCGGGTTATCCACAGGCTGAGGGCGGAAATATGCACACGCTCGAGCCTGTAAGGATGCCAGCGGGACCGCTCCGTCTCCACAGCGGAATCCCCAAACACCAGGGACTTCAGGACCTTCGCACACAGGCGGGGCACCTTCGGCCGCCTTCACCACCCTTGTCCACAATCTGTGGACAACCCGGTGTGCACACCCTGCGGACGGCGGTCCGTCCGGCCGCCCACCGGCCGTCCCCTGACGATCCCCAGCTTTCCCACCGGTCGTCCACTGCCGGGGATAAGCCGGTGACCAGCGACGACAGGCGATCCGGCGCCCTTCTCGACAGCTCTGTGCACACCCTGTGGGAAGTCGGCCTCCACATGCGGGGGATGACGGTGGACGGCGTTGCCCACCGAGCTTCCCCAGGTGGTCCCCAACCTTGTGGACCTGTGCACGCCACGATCCCCAGACTGTGCATCGGCCACCAGCCGACACTCCGCGAAGGACCCACCGGTGATCGATTTCAGCCCGGCTCGGCCGTCTCGGCCGTCGCGGTCCGCAGGTCTCCGAGCCGGCCGAGCTCGTCGGCCGCCTTCGCCCGTTCCGCGTCGGTCAGGTCGATCCGGTCGGCCGCCGCCACGGCCTCCCGGGCCCGCTCGCGGTCGTCCATCTGAAGCGCGGCATCGGCCAGCAACGTCAACGTCTCGACCCGCTGCGCCGCGGTGACCCCGTCCGCCGGCTCCAGCAGCCGTTCGAGGATCTTGACCGCGCCGGGGTAGTCCTGCTTGGAGTTCACGAAGAGCCGCGCGGTGTGCAGCGCGCGGCCGGTCCGGTCCTTGGGCGGCGGCCGGTGGTCGACGTCGTCGGAGATCGGCTGGCCGATGCGCATCTGGTTGCCGTCCGGGTCGGTGATCAGGAACTGGCGCACGCCGTACGACATGTCGCCGAGCCGGCCGATGCGCGGCAGCCCGCGCGCGGGGATCCGTCCGAGCGTCGTCTTGAGACCGCCGCGGAACGCCTCGTACAGGCCGTTCACATCGGTGGTGAGCACGTAGCAGGTGAACATCCCGGTGTTCGGATCGTGCTTCTTCACCTCGAAGAACTGCAGCCGGAGGTCGCCTCGGCGAACGGCGAGATAGGCGTACGGGCGTGTCTGCTTGGCCTCGGCCTCGAAGCCGAGCGCCTCGTAGAACGCCCAGCTGTCGTCGATGGAACGGCTCGGAAAGAGCGGAATGGTCACCTCACCCATTCGCCTCACCGTACGGACGTTTCGGACACTAGTCAAATTTGAATACTTCCTCCGAAACAGGCCCGCAGGGCGTCGACGCCAGTGCGGGCCTGTCGGGTCTGCCAGGGCTGCCAGGCCTGTCAGGGCTTGCGGAGATCCAGCCACACCAGGCGGTGGTCGGAGCTCGGGAACGGGAAGGTTCCGGTCAGCCGGGACAGCGGATCGGCGGCCACGGGCCAGAAGACCCCGCCGCGCACCGGCCGCAGCGACCGCGACGGCAGGACGTAGTCGACCCGCAGGTTGCCCGGTGCGTTGTCGGCGAAGTCCGCCGTGTCGTACGCCGGGTCGCCCTTGTGCGTGGCGTTCGCACCGCCCTGCAGCGCGGCGGCCTCGGGCGCGCCCGCACTGCCCGGCACCACCGACGCGTTCACCCTGGAGTTCTGGAGCAACTGGTTGATCGCGCCGTTGACGCTGTCGCCGTCCAGCGGGTCGGCGTTCTGGTCACCCGCGATCACGAACGAGGCGCCGCCGGCCAGGCCGCCGCGCCGTCCCCAATCGTCGTAGACGTACCGGGCCGCCGCGCCGCCGCGCACGTAGTCCGCCCAGAACCGGATCTCGTCGTGGTTGCGGCGGCCGTTGCGGTCCTCGGGCCCGTCGAACGTGGGCGGGGTCGGGTGCGAGACCAGGAAGTGCACGGTGCGGTGGCCGACCCGGATCGGCAGGTCCCAGTGGCTCTTGGACGACAGCCGCACCTTCGCGAGCTCGTCCGGCGAGTACCAGTCGGTGGGCGCGGGCGTGGCCGGGTCGTCCGGCAGCAGCGCGCCCGGCATGTCCTTCCACCGGAACTTCTGGAACGTGCGGACGCGCCGCTCGTCGATCGGATACCGCGAGTAGACCGCCATGCCGTACTGGCCGGGGAAGACCCCGAAGCCGTACGCGTCGTCCCCGTAGCCGGCCGCCCCGGGCTCCGTGACGACCTTGCCGTCGTTGTTGAGGTCGAGGCCGGACGGGATGCCGGTGTTGCTCGGCGCCGTGTACCGGTAGCGATAGCCGATCGGCGCGGCGCCGTTCTGGCCGGCCGACAGGTAGTTGTCCTGGAACAGCCGCGCGGCCGTGCCCTCGGCGTCGAAGTCGAACTCGTTGATCAGGACCACGTCCGGCCGGCTGCGCTGGATGATCTCGGCGATCGTCCGCGCCTGCGCGTTGCCCGGCGTCGACAGGTCCGCGACCAGCGCGCCCTCGGTGTTGCGGTTGAGCGAAGCGTTGAACGTCGCGAACCGCACACCGCCATGAGCGCCACTCTGCCCCGCACCGCCTCCGACGCCCTGCCCCGCGCCGTTCCCAGCGCCGTCCCGGGCGGCCTGGCCGGCGGAGGCGTCCGCCGCGGCCGTGCCCTGAACCGCGACGGCGGTCACCGCCGCGAAGACGAGAGTGGCGGTACCAGCACGGATGGGCCTCATGCGCTTCTCCTCACCGAAGGACGATCGCTTGATCGTGGCACGCGTGTCTCGTCCGGCAAGTGAGCAGCGCACAACGGTGCGGCAACGGCTTTGTTAGCGGTCAGGTCGGCGGCCGGCCGGTCAGAGGTCGCCGAGGTCGATGGACGCGGCGATGGCGTGGTTGCCGGCGTCGTTGGTGTGCAGGCCGTCCATGAAGACGTATCCGGGCCGCGGCATCCGCGCGTCGTCCGGGTCGCTCAGCACCTTGGCGGCGTCCACGACCCCGTCGTACTCGCCGCTGGTGCGGATCCAGGTGTTGACCGCCTGCCGGACGCCCTCGGCCTCCTCGTTCCAGATCGGGAACAGCGCGCCCTTCATCGGCAGGATCGGCATGCCGAGGGCCTTCACCCCGCGGGCGTGCGCGGCGCGGATCAGCTTCCGGTGCCCGTCGATGATCTGCTTGGCGCTCACCTTCGGGTTCGGGTGCACGCAGGGGTCCTCGACCTGCGGCGCGCCGAGGTCGTTCGCCCCCAGGTGGACGATCACCGACCGCACTCCCGGGCGTCCGAGCACGTCGCGCTCGAACCTCGCCAGCGCCCGGTCGCTCCCGCACGCCGAGTCGTTGAGCAGCTTGTTGGAGCCGATCCCCGCGTTCACCACGCCGAACGGGCGGCGCGCGGCGACCAGCCGTTCGGCCAGGGCGTCGGTGAACCGCGCGTCCGCGCCCGGCGTGGCGCCCACCCCGTCGACGAGCGAGTCCCCGAACGTCACCACGGTGTTGCGGCCCGGCCGCGTGCCGCCCGCGACGTCGACGCCGCTCAGGTAGTACCAGGCACCGGTCGACTCGGGGAACGTGCCGTTGCCGACGTCCGTCAGCCGGTCCCCCTCGGCCCGGTACGTCCTGTCCAGCGCGAACCGGTGGAACGTCGCGGGCCCGGTCGCCTCGGCGAACCGCAGCGTGACGGTCAGCCGTTCCAGCGGCGAGGTCGTCAACGCCACCGTGTCGCTGACCGCCTCCCGCCCGGCCGGGACGACGGCGTTCGCCGCGCGTCCGAACGTGACCTTCTTGATGGTGTCCGGCCACACCAGCGAGCCGCCCGCCGAACGTCCGATCGTCGCGCCCGTCACGCGCAGCGGCCGGGTCCCGTACACGTTGGACAGCCTGATGCGAACGGACGTCCCGCCCGCGCTGACCCTCACGACCTGCCGCACCGTGTGGCCGGCGAAGCCCTCGGCCGACCAGTTGGGCCCGCTGTCCTCGTCGCCCGCGACCGGCCGCTGCATCGCCGTTCCCCAGGCGCCCGTCCACGGCGTCCCGGGTTCGGGCGGCACCGCCCGGCCCGAGCTGAGCACCGCCGCACCGGCCGAGAAGGAGGGCGAGTTGTGGACAATGCCGGCGAGGAGGGCGGTCGCCGCGAGCACTCCCACGGAGAGTCGTGCGAGGCGTGCGGAAGGCGTGGGGATCTGCATGCCCCAACCCCATCCCGCCAGGGCATATCCGCACATCGGGGGAGGCCCCCGACCTTGGGGTGGGGCTGCCCCCAATCTCGCCGGGGGTCACCCCTAAGGGGAGGTGTCCGTCACCTCGATGACCGGATTTATCCACAGCCTGTGGACGATCGCGCCCACACGCCCCGACCGTCCCCGACACGGCTTCGCGGCGCACCGATCCCCAGCCGTTTCCCCAAAATGATCGCGCCACCGCCGCGCCCCGTCCACCACCCGCGCCCGGCCGGGCCCGGCCGGGCCCGGTCAGTCGGGCAGGAGCGGAACGGAGATCCCCGGGTCGCGCCCCAGCAGAACGCCCCGCGTGATGGCCGACGATCCGAACTTGTCGCGGACGTCGTCCACCGCCGTGTCGAGGGCGCCCGCCGCGGCCCGGTCGAGCGGCAGCGCCAGCTGGACGGCGGCGTCGTCGTCCAGGTTGCCCAGCGTGACGCCGATCAGCGTGATGCCCTTGCTCTCGATCATCGGCAGGGCGGCCGTCAGCAGCTCGCGCGCCGTCTCGAGCAGCACCGGCGTCTCCGCCGTCGCCTGCACCAGCGTGTGGGAACGGGTCGCGCGGCTGAAGTCCTCGAACCTCAGCCGCAGCGTGACCGTCCGGCAGACCCGCTTGGCCGTGCGCAACCGCCGGCCGAGCTTGTCGACGAGCCCCACGACGAACGTGTCCAGCTCGTCCGCCGAACGCAACCGGCGTCCCAGCGCCCGCTGCGCCCCCATCGACCGCCGCCGGACGCCCGTACGGACCGGCCGGGGATCGCGGTTGTGCGCCAGCGCGTGCAGATGCCGTCCCGACGCCCGTCCCAGCATCGACACCAGCACGTCCTCCGCCAGCGCGGCGACCTCGCCGACCGTGGTGATGCCGCGCGTCCTGAGCTTGTCGGCCGTGACGGGCCCGACTCCCCACAACCGTCCGACCGGCAGCGGATGCAGGAAGTCGAGCTCGCCCTCGGGCGGCACCACCAGCAGCCCGTCCGGCTTGGCGACGCCGCTCGCGACCTTCGCCAGGAACTTCGTCCGCGCCACCCCGACGGTGATCGGCAGCCCGATCTCCTCGAGGATGTCCCGCCGCAGCCGCACCGCGATGTCCACGGGCTCCCCCGCGATCTTCCGCAGCCCGCTGACGTCGAGGAACGCCTCGTCGATCGACAACCCCTCGACCATCGGCGTCGTATGGCGGAAGACCGCGAAGACGGCCTTGCTGGCCTCCGAGTAGGCCGACATCCGGGGCGGCACCACCGCCGCCTGCGGGCACAACCGCCGCGCCTGCCCGCCCGGCATCGCGGTGCGCACCCCGTACGCCTTGGCCTCGTAGCTGGCCGCCAGGACGACCCCGCCGCCCACGATCACCGGCCGCCCCCGCAGGCGCGGGTCGTCCCGCTGCTCGACCGACGCGTAGAACGCGTCCAGGTCGGCATGCAGGATCGCCGCCACGTCAGACACGAACATATGTTCGCATGGACGAGGTCCTACGAGTAGTGCCGGACCAGCTCCCCGACCCGCTTGTCCGGCCACTCCCGTTCACTCCCCTGAACGGCCGCGAACAGGAGGTCCATCCGTACGTGCCAGGTCGCCAGGTCCTCCGGCGGCACCTCACCGGCGACCGTCACCTCGATCCGCACCCCGAGCCTGACGTCGGAGACGACCTCGCACCGCACGCCGCCGAACTCCGCCACCGGAGGCCCGCCGACCCCCTCGGGCACCCAGTCCCGTTCCAGCAGGACCTTCCACACGTCCTCGACCGGCTTCCACACCAGATCACGAACGAACCTCACGCCGTCCTCCCGGACGACCCCGTCCCCGAGGCCGAACGCGTCGACGTAGTGCTGGATGGGCGTCAGCCAATCCTCGGCCGTCGGCACCTCCCGCCCCTCGAGGCCCCCGGCGAGCACCTCCAGGCAGGTATCCCAGCCGGCCGCCGTCCGGCCCGCGCCCAGCAGCCCGATGTCGCCGCCGCCGATGGTCTGCGTGAAGACCAGCAGGCACCCGCCGTTCTGCGGAACGAGCTCGAACCGCAGCACGTCCTCGTGCCACCGGAACATGAAGACCTTCGGCGGATCGACCTCGAGCACCTCCCCGTCCCAGTTCTCCTCGACGGGCGCCTCCTCCGGGAAGACGAAGCGCATCGGCGCCCCCGGCCGGAGCTCGGCCTCGACCGCGGCGGGGAACCAGGCCCCCATCTCCTCCGGATCGCTCACCGCCCTCCACACCTTCTCCACCGGATGCCGGAGCCGCCGCTCGAACCGCAGCGTCGGCACGCCGTCCACCGTCCGCAGAGTCGCGTTCTTGCTCATTGGTCCTCCATGGTGTCCAGGTGTCGTTCGAGGGCGTCCAGGCTGGCCGTCCACAACTCCCGGTACGGAGCGAGCCACTCGTCCATCTCCAGAAGGGGCTCCGGCCTCAGCCGATACCAGCGACGCTGCGCGTCCCGCCGGACCTCCACCAGCCCCGCACCCCTGAGCACCTTCAGATGCTTGGACACGGTCGGCTGCGCGAGCTCCAGCCGGTCCACCAGATCACCGACCAGCCGTTCGCCGCCGCGCAGCAGATCCAAGATCTCCCGCCGCCGCGGCTCGGCCACCACCTCGAACATAGATGCCACCCCAGCAATATAGCCCATGTCGCATATAACCGCCACCCCTGGCGGACCGGGGCGATGTGTAGGTCTCGTGAGAGGGGTATCAGCAGAACGGAACCGAAAATGGGAGGAAAGAGGACAATGCATCGCATTACCCGCGCGCTTCAGGCCATCGTCTCGACCATCATCAACGTCATCACGTTGCCGTTCCGGGTCCTGGCGCAGCTGCTGAGCCCGTCGCGCCGCCGGACGCGCCGCGGTGCCGCCTGATCCCCCAAGAGCACGGAGACGCCACGAGCCCGCAGAGGCCGTGGCGTCTCTGTTGTGCGGCTCAGGCCAGTGAGGGCTGCTCCCGCGCAGGCGCCAGGAGGTCGAGGTCGGCGCGGGTGACACCCGCCCGATCGGCCAGCTGGTCGCGGTCGGTGCCCGTCTCGACGATGAGCTCCACCGCCCGGGTCAGCATGGTGGGCCGTTCGAGGGGTTTGGCCGGGCCCGGCTCCCTCCGACGCCATCCCCGGGTGCTCATGCCGCTCATCGCGCTGCGATAGGTGCTCTCCGGCATGATGCCCAACGTCCGGGCCCGGTAGAGCAACGCGGCCATGCTGACACCCCACGCGGCCCTCAACTCGGCGAGGCGGGTCCAGTCCGCCGTCCGCGGCAGCTGGTCGGCGATGTCGGCCTCCGGCATGAGGAACTCCGCCGCGAACCGATGGGCCTGGTCCTCGACGACCTTGCTGCCCGGCTCGGCGTCCGAGTGCATGACCAGATGCCCCAGCTCATGGGCCGCATCGAACCGGTTGCGCCAGTAGTCCCCCTTGGCGGGGTTGAACAGCACCATCGGACGAGGATGCGCACCGATGCTGAACGCGTCGACACGTTCGGTGTGCGAGGGCAGGATCAGCACGATGACCCCGTGCTTCTCCAGCAGCCGCACCATGTGAGGCACCGGCCCCGCCTGCCCGGCCATCGCCTCCCGCGCCCTCCTGGCGGCCTCCACCGGCCCGGGGCCGGCGATCTCGTCCGGCGCCACCGGGTACTCCGGGAGCTCGGCGACGGGGAACTCCACCAGCTCCTCCACCGCCGTCACGATGTCGCCGGCGATCCGCCCGTACGCGAGCGCCTGGTCACGTTCGACCTGCGTGGTCGAACGCAGCGACCTGAAGTGCGCCGTGTCCACCCGGACGGGACTCCGCCCGGCATGGAAGAACTCGACAGGCACCCCCAGCGCGATCGCCAGCTTGGACAACGTACGTTCCGAGGGCCGGTGAACGCCGGCCTCGTACTGCCCGACCGCCGTAGGAGTCGTGTCGATCGCCTGGGCCAGCTGGTTCTTGCGGAGCCCTCTCAACCTCCGGGCGAGCGTCAGCCGTTCACAGTCGAACAGCAGCCGCGCTTCGGTGAGGCGCCTGGCTGTGTGCTCCGCGCGGTCATCGTTGGTGTTCACTAGGCCATTTCGACGGTGGAACGCCGGTGCAGCGTCACGGGCACGTCGGCCTCCGCGTCGGTCCACAGCGGCATGGTGGGCTCGTCGAGCCTACGGCGCGGATCGGGCCCGAGCGTGTCCTCGGTCAAGGGCCACAACCAGTGCCACGCGTCCCCGCCATCGGCGTTCAGCCTGGGAAGCCCCAGGAACAGCTCCATCTCCAGCGGCTCCTCGGTGGCACTGTGCGCGAGCACCAGCGTCACCACCCCGGGCGTGTCGCGCACCTCGCCCAACCCGAGATCCAGCGCCAGCTGCGGATCCCCGGCGAACTCCTGCCGCGCCACCGCCTGCTTCGTCGGGCTCTCCCGATCCCACCGGATGGCCCGCACGGCCCCGAACTCATGCCGCTTGAGCAGCACCCGATACCGCCCCAGCCGCCACCCCGGCGACCCGTTCAGATCATCCCGAACGACCCCACCACCCGGCTCCCCCTCCCCGACCCCGAAGACCCGATCCAGCTGAGACTCCAGAACGTCAAAGGCGGTGAACCCGTAAGACCGCTCCTTGAACCCATCCGCCCGGTCCAACGCCCCCGCGACAACGAGCGTCGCCTGCGTATGAGCCTCCCGCAACCCATGCAAAAACCCCGAGGCCAACAACTCCCCGACCTCAACCCCGTACCCCTCAACCATGCAAAAACTATAGACCTTCACCAAGCCCCCCACCCCAAACTGAAGTCATCCTGTCGCGCCCGCCCCCACGCCCCCTGCATGGTCTGACGTCCTACAACTCCTCCAGCAGGTCATCGCCCCAGCAGGAGGGCAAGACCGAGCGGGGTGAGGTCGTGAATGACGCGGTTGCGGTCGCGCCGACTGGTGATCAGGCCGGCTTCGCGCAGGATCTTGGCGTGCTCGCTCGCCGAGGCCGGGGAGATTCCCGCGCGATAGGCCAGTTGTGTGGTGGTGGCGTGGCCGTTGTGGAGTTCCTGGAGCACGATGGTGCGGTTGGGGCCGATCAGGGCCTTCAGGCCCCTGGGTGGACAGGTGGGCAGGCCGGGTAACGCGTCAGCGCCGCGCTCGACCGGATAGACCAAGACCGGGGGCAGCGACGGGTTGAACATGGTCAGTGGTCCACTGACGCAAAAGTAGGAGGGGATGAGCAGCAGACCACGCCCCCCGAGGTGCAGTTCCTGATCTCGATGCGAGGGGATCGACAACTCCCCGTGGGACCACCTCATCATCGGCCGCAGGCCCGCCAGCATCCCCTCGACGCCTCCACTGGTCAGGGCGTCCACGCGACGACGGCGGTCGTGCCCGACAGCGGTGTCGATGGAACGGCGATAAGGCTTGACCATCACGTCGTGACAGGTTCGCATCGCCGTCGTCAACTCGATCAGCATCCGGGGCTCTCCGGCGGCCAGGCGCCGCACTCCGTCCGGCAGACGCCGTGCGGTGGCCAGCTTGCCGATGTCGTGGACCAAGGCGGTGATGCCGGTGGCACGGATCGTTTCCAAGCCATGTTCCAGACCATGGGCGGCCTGGATCGGGTTGAGGAAGTCGGGGAAGTAACCGACGTTGGGATTCAACGCCAGCAGCAGATCGATGATCTGCCCTGAGTGGCCCTGCCGCACGGCTCGCCAGGCCTCGCGGCGCCAAGCGCCGAACAGTGCGTCTCCACGCTGCGGACGCAGCATCTGCATGCTCAACCCCAGTTCCCACAGCGGATCGGGGCCGTCAGCGATCCTGGTGCGAGCCACATCCTCGGCAGTGAAGTAGATCCTCAGCACGATTCCTCCGACGCGAGCCCTCACTGCGAGGATCTGCCGACACTGCGGGGATCATGACCCTGGCCACGATCGAGGGCAAGGCCGCTGACCGCGAGCGGTCGGCCGGAGCCGGTCACGGGTCGGCATGAGCGACATCTGCGCAGATCAGCGGTACCCGACAGTCCCCCGGGCCGCGTCCGCTGGGGATCCGACACAGCGCCTGGTCTGCATTATTCGGCTACAGCCGAATCATCTGGACGGATGACACCAGGTAGCCGAATAGTCGACAGCAATCTGGTCTCAGAACGTTCTAACTCCAAGCACGAGGCGACATCGCTTGTCGCCAGGAAGGTCACGTCTCATGAAATTCACGAAAAGGCTCAGGACGGCCGGTGTCGTCTCCTGTGCGGCCGTGCTGACGGTCGGAGTCTGGGCGGCGCCGGCGCATGCGGCTATTGCCGAGTGCACGGTCTTTTACGCCTGGACCACCTGCTCCACCCCCACGATCCCTGCGAACGCCGGTCTTCATTTCGTGGACGTCTTCACCCACGAGTCATTCCCGCCCAACCCGATCTGCAACGCCGGTGAGATCAGATGGAAGCTCATCGACGCCGATAACGGTGTCGTCGTCGGCAGTGGATCCGGAGACACCCGTACGAGGATCGGTGGACTCTACGGCCGCTACTACGGGCGATTGGACACCTGCCCGCGCATGAGGATGGCCATCGACAACACCGACTGACACGTCTCAGCGTGCAGCCCCCACCGGCGGGACGTTGAGAGGCATGGGCGAGCAGGCCGATCTCCTGTCGGGCGTCCTCGAAGAGTGAGGCCGAACGGCACGGGGACAGCGCATCGGTGGGGCTGGTCGACACGGGGAAAGGCTTGCGGTTGCGAGGCGGCCGACATCCAGAGTCCACGCGAGTCGCGTGGCGTTGGCTCCCCGCTGGGCTCCCCATCGATCTCAGAGATCGAAAAAGGGTCTCGGATGGAAATCCGAGACCCTGTCTCATCTGGTCTTACTTGGGTGGGGCTACCAGGACTTGAACCTGGGACCTCTTCCTTATCAGGGAAGCGCTCTAACCGAGCTGAGCTATAGCCCCGAACGAGCCGCCGTCCTTGCGGCCAACGAGAGATTACCCCATCTGAGGGGGCAACCGGTAATCGGTTTCCGCAGGACGGCGACGGGTGTCTACTCGGCCTCCTTGAGGGTGACCTCGACGCCGCCGACGAGGTCCGCGGCGAGGTTGTAGATGACCGCTCCGACCGTGGACAGGGCCGTGATGAGCAGGACGTTCAGGGCGCCCACGAGGACGGTGTAGCCGAAGACGCGGACGAACGAGAACCAGCTGCCGGCGTCGAGACCGCCCTCGGTCTGGCGCGGGTCGCGGGTGAGTTCGTCGACGGTGCCGCTGATGGCGTCGAAGACTCCGAGGCCGGACAGGATCACGTACAGGACGACGACGGCGACGATCAGGACGACGAAGCAGACCAGCGACATCACGAAGCTGAACTTCATGACCGACCAGGGCTCGAGCCGGGCCAGCTGAAGCTGGGCCTTGCGCGCGGCCTTGGCGTTGGCGGCCGGCTTGGCGCCGCCGCCGGACGGCTGGGTCGCCGCGGCGGCGGGGCGGTCCTTGAGGGCGGTGCCCGCGAAGCCGGAGCCCGCGGGCGGGGCTCCGCCGCCGGCGACCTCGCGGCGGCCGAACGGCTTGTCGCGGCCGCCGGGCCCTCCGCCGGGCCCTCCGGTGGCGCCGCCGGGGCCGGGCGGCCCGGGAACGGGTCCGGGGCCGGGGCCGGGGCCGGGCTCGGGCTGGCGGTTCCAGTTGGGGCCGCCCTCGTCCTTGACCGGTGGGATCACCGGGGACGCGGGCTTGTCGGCGCCCGGCCCCGGCGCCGGCGAGGCGGGGCCGGAGGCCTGGGACGCGGCCGGGCCAGACGACGGGGACCTGGGCGACGGAGCCGGGGCGCCGGCGGGCTTCGGCTTGACGTCGTCCTTGCCGACGATCTTGGCGTCGGTGACGGTCTGCTCGCTGTCCTTGGGCGCGGCCTTGCCCAGGTCGGGCGTGGTCTCGTCGAGCGTCGGCTTCACCGGGCCGATCTCGACGGTGGCCTCGTCCCGGCCGGGCTTGGATGCCGGGACGGCCTTCTTGGCGCCGGAGGAGGAGCCGGACGAGCCCGTGCTCGAACCGGACCCCTTGCCGGTGCCGCCGGAGCTGCCCTTGCCTTTACCGGGCTCGGTGCTCACGTGTCCTCCTGGCCTACCCGATCGGAGGTGGGTCGGGGATCATTCACTCTGGTTCCCGTCGTCCACCTGAGCGTTTGCGTCATCCATGGACTCTACGTCGCCTTCGGAGCCATCCATGGACTCCACGTTCGTGTCCGAGTCGTCCAGGGATTCCTCGTTCCTCGCGATCGCGACGACGCTGTCACCGTCCGCGAGGTTCATCAGCCGTACCCCCATGGTCTGCCGACTGGACTGCTTGATCTCGGCCGCGCTGGTCCGGATGACGCCGCCGTTGGACGTCATCGCGAACACCTCGTCTTCGAGGCCGACCATGAGCGCCCCTACCAACCTGCCGCGGGTTTGCACGATCTTAGCGGTGAGGACTCCCTTACCCCCACGTCCCTGAACAGGGTATTGGTCGACGGGAGTGCGCTTGGCGTAGCCGCCCTGCGTGGCGACGAGCACATCGTCCGATTCGTCCTGGACGACGAGCATGTTGAGGACCTCCTGGTCCTCCTCGAACCGCATGCCGATCACGCCGCTGGTCGCGCGGCCCATCGGGCGCAGCGAGTCGTCGTCGGCGTGGAAGCGGATCGCCTGGGCGCTGGTGGAGACCATCAGCAGGTCGTCCTCGGGGCAGACCAGCCGTGCCGCGATGACCTCGTCGTCATCGGCCAGGTTGATGGCGATGATGCCGCCGGTGCGCGGCGAGTCGAAGTCGGTGAGCGCGGTCTTCTTGACCTTGCCCTGCTTGGTCGCCAGAACGAGGTACGGCGCGATGTCGTAGTCGCGCAGGTCCATCACCTGGGCGATGTGCTCGTCGGGCTGGAACGCCAGGAGGTTGGCGACGTGCTGGCCGCGCGAGTCGCGGTTGGACTCGGGCAGCTCGTACGCCTTGGCGCGGTAGACCCGGCCCTTGTTGGTGAAGAACAGGATCCAGTGGTGCGTCGTGGTGACGAAGAACTGGTCGACGATGTCGTCCTGCTTGAGCTGCGCGCCCTTGACGCCCTTGCCGCCGCGCCGCTGCGCGCGGTAGAGGTCGGTCTTGGTGCGCTTGGCGTAGCCGCCGCGGGTGATCGTGACGACGACGTCCTCTTCGGCGATGAGGTCCTCGTAGGAGACGTCGCCGTCGAACGGGATGATCTCGGTGCGACGCTCGTCGCCGAACTTGTCGACGATCGGGGCGAGCTCGTCGGCGACGATCTGGCGCTGCCGCTCCGGCGAGGCGAGGATCGCGTTGTACTCGTCGATCTCGGCCATGAGCTTGTCGTACTCGTCGATGATCGCCTGGCGCTCCAGGGCGGCGAGCTTGCGCAGCTGCATGTCGAGGATGGCCTGCGCCTGGATCTCGTCGATCTCCAGGAGCTGCATCAGGCCGCTCTGCGCCTGGGAGGCGGACGGTGAACGCCGGATGAGCGCGATGACCTCGTCGATGCGGTCGAGGGCCTTGAGCAGGGCGCGCAGGATGTGGGCGCGTTCCTCGGCCTTGCGCAGCAGGAAGCGGGTGCGCCGGACGATGACGTCGATCTGGTGCGCGACCCAGTGCCGCACGAACTGGTCGATGCGCAGGGTCCGCGGCACGCCGTCGACCAGCGCCAGCATGTTGGCGCCGAAGGTCTCCTGCAGCTGCGTGTGCTTGTAGAGGTTGTTGAGGACGACCTTGGCGACCGCGTCCCGCTTGAGGACGATGACCAGGCGCTGGCCGGTACGCCCGGACGTCTCGTCGCGGACGTCGGCGATGCCGTCGATCTTGCCGTCCTTGACCAGGTCGGCGATCTTGAGCGCGAGGTTGTCCGGGTTGACCTGGTACGGCAGCTCGGTGACGACCAGGCAGGTGCGGTTCTGGATCTCCTCGACCTCGACCACCGCGCGCATGGTGATCGAGCCGCGGCCGGTGCGGTAGGCCTCCTCGATGCCCTTGCGGCCGACGATCAGGCCGGCGGTCGGGAAGTCGGGGCCCTTGACCCGCTCGATCAGGGCCTCGAGAAGGTCCTCGTCGGAGGCGCCGTAGTTGTCGAGGTACCAGTTGACGCCCTCGGCGACCTCGCGCAGGTTGTGCGGCGGGATGTTGGTCGCCATGCCGACCGCGATGCCGGCCGAACCGTTGACCAGCAGGTTGGGGTACCGCGACGGCATGACGTCGGGCTCTTGCGAACGACCGTCGTAGTTGGGCGAGAAGTCGACGGTCTCCTTGTCGATGTCGCGCAGGAGCTCCATCGCCAGGGGGGCCATACGGCATTCGGTGTAACGCATGGCCGCGGCCGGGTCGTTGCCACGCGAGCCGAAGTTGCCGTTGCCGTCGACCAGCGGGTAGCGCATCGACCACGGCTGGGCCAGGCGCACCAGGGCGTCGTAAATGGCCGAGTCACCGTGGGGGTGGTAGTTGCCCATGACGTCGCCGACGACGCGGGCGCACTTGAAGTAGCCGCGGTCGGGCCGGTAGCCGCCGTCGTACATCGCGTACAGAACGCGGCGGTGCACCGGCTTGAGGCCGTCGCGGACCTCGGGCAGGGCGCGCGAGACGATGACCGACATCGCGTAGTCGAGATAGCTCGCCTGCATCGAGCTCTGGATGTCGACCGGCTCGATCCGCCCGCCGCCCTGGCCCCCGCCGTCGGTGGTCACTTCCGTCACCTGTAAGACCTCTTCTGAATAGTGGAACTACGACTGCTGCCTGCCGGAGGCCTCCGGTCGTCGCGTACGCGGGATCCCGTACGCGACGTTCCCCGCCGCCCTGGAAGCCCCGCATCACCCGCGCCGGGTGCGGTCCGCGGCCCGCTCGCACCGGATCGTCCGGGTGCCGCCGGGCCACGGAGGGAGCGTCCGTGGACGAGGCCTCGGCTCATCAGATGTCCAGGAAACGAACGTCCTTGGCGTTGCGCTGGATGAACTCGCGGCGCGGCTCGACCTCTTCGCCCATGAGGACGCTGAACAGCTCGTCCGCCTGGGCCGCGTCGTCCAGCTGCACCTGGAGCAGGACCCGGTTGTCGGGGTCCATCGTGGTGTCCCACAGCTCCTGCGCGTTCATCTCGCCCAGGCCCTTGAAGCGCTGGACCTGGTCGCGCGGCCGCGGGTCGCGCTTGCCGGCGGCGATGCCCGCCTCGATCAGCGCGTCGCGCTCGCGGTCGGAGTAGGCGTAGTCGGAGTCCTGACCCCGCGCGTCCCACTTGATCTTGTAGAGCGGCGGCTGGGACAGGTAGACGTGCCCGGCCTCGATCAGCGGCTTCATGAACCGGAACAGCAGGGTCAGCAGCAGCGTGTTGATGTGATGACCGTCGATGTCGGCGTCCGACATCAGGATGATCTTGTGATAGCGCAACTTCTCGATGTCGAAGTCGTCGTGAACGCCGGTGCCCAGCGCGGTGATGATCGCCTGGACCTCGTTGTTCTTGAGGATCTTGTCGAGCCGCGCCTTCTCGACGTTCAGGATCTTGCCCCGGATCGGCAGGATCGCCTGGTAGTGCGGGTCACGGCCGCCCTTGGCCGAGCCGCCCGCCGAGTCGCCCTCCACGATGTAGAGCTCGGACTTGGACGGGTCGGTCGACTGGCAGTCCGACAACTTGCCGGGCAGTGAGGTCGACTCCAGCAGGCTCTTGCGGCGGGTCAGGTCACGCGCCGCACGGGCCGCGATCCGCGCCCGCGCCGCCTGCGAGGCCTTGTTGATGACCTCCTTGGCCTCGCCCGGGTTCTCCTCGAACCAGTCGCGCAGGTGCTCGTTGACCGCCTTCTGCACGAACGACTTGGCCTCGGTGTTGCCGAGTTTGGTCTTGGTCTGGCCCTCGAACTGCGGATCGGCCAGCTTGATCGAGATGATCGCGGTCAGGCCCTCGCGGACGTCCTCGCCGGTGAGGTTGTCGTCCTTGTCGCGCAGCAGGCTCTTCTCGCGCGCGTAGCGGTTGACGATCGTGGTCAGCGCCGCCCGGAAGCCCTCCTCGTGCGTGCCGCCCTCCGCCGTGTTGATCGTGTTGGCGAACGTGTGGACGGACTCGGCGTACGAGGAGTTCCACTGCATGGCGATCTCGACCGACATGCCCTCGGTGTCGTCGCCGAAGTAGATCACCGACTGGTGCGCGGCGTCCTTCTTGGCGTTGATGTAGCGGACGAAGTCCTCGACGCCGCCCTCGTAGTGGTAGCGGACCTCGCGCGGCTCACCGTTGATGTGGTCGGGCCGCTCGTCCCGCAGGGTGATCGCCAGGCCGCGGTTGAGGAACGCCATCTCCTGCATACGGCGCGACAGGGTCTCGAAACTGAACTCGAGAGTCTCGAAGATGTCGCCGTCCGGCCAGAAGGTGATCGTGGTGCCGGTCTCGTCGGTCGGATCGCCCTTGGCCAGCGGGGCCACGGGGCCGGTCCAGTTGTAGGCCTGGCGCCAGAAATGACCATCGGTCTTGATCTCGGCTTCGAGCCGGGTGGACAGCGCGTTCACCACCGCGGAGCCGACACCGTGCAGACCGCCGGAGACCGCGTACGACTTGCCGTCGAACTTGCCGCCCGCGTGCAGCGTGGTCAGGACCAGCTCGACCGCGGGCTTCTTCTCCACAGGGTGGAGGCCCACGGGGATGCCACGGCCGTTGTCCGTCACCCGTACGCCGCCGTCCGACAACAGCGTCACATGGATGTCATCGGCATAGCCGGCGAGGGCCTCGTCGACGGAGTTGTCGACGATCTCGTAAACGAGATGGTGGAGGCCTCGTTCCCCGGTCGATCCGATGTACATGCCCGGGCGCTTCCGGACAGCCTCGAGACCCTCAAGGACAGTGATCGAACTAGCGTCGTACGCCAAAGGAGATCCTCCTGCCGGGGAAGCGTGCCGCCACCCGCGTCCCATGAGCCCCATGCGGGGGAACGCGGTGTGCCCCGTAACACACGTAAGGGCGCCCCCTGCTCTGCTCTGGCGATCAGAGACTCCGGGGCGACCCATGGCGGCGCAGCATCCTGAACCCGAATTCATTCTACCGGGTCATGAGCGGAAAAGTGGCACTCACGGGCGCTGATTGCGCGTGTGGCGGGCGAGTGGCCCTGGAGATACATCCCCCCATTGCCCCCGGGGGCTCTACGAGCCTACGAGCCGCTCGCAGCGAAACCGGGCAGTGATCGTCCCGAACGGATGTTCACCTCTCCGCCCGCCTTCGTTTCCACCTGACAAGTCTGCCTCGCACGACGCTCACCCACCCGTGTACCAGGCCCGAAACCCCAGTCCCCAAGGGTGGGAGAGCGGGCGCGAAGGTGACGCACAGCGGTCCCGCAAGTGAGCCACCTCACCAGCCCACCTCAGGACCTCGCCGTGGGGGAGCGGGTCAGCGGACGCGCCAGGCGCCGGTGCGGCGGGGGCCTGAGGAGGGGCCCACGACCTTGACGCGGCGGACGGTGTTGTGGCCGAGCTCCTCGTTCAGGCGCTTGACCAGCGTGGACGACAGAAGGCGCAGCTGGGTGGCCCAGGTGGTGGAGTCGGCGGCGACGGTCAGCTCGCCGTCCTCGAACTTCTCCGGGCGGGTGTGCTCGGCGAGCTCGGGGCCCACGATGCCGGGCCAGTTGCCGAAGACGCCGCCCACCGCGGCGCGCTGCTCCCAGCCGCGGTTGGACATGAGCTCGCGGATGGCGGCGCCGAAGAGCTTGGGGTCGCCGCCCCGGCCCGGCTGCGGAACGCGGGGACCGCGCGGGCCCTTGCGCTTGCCCTGCCCGGGAACCGAGCCGCGCTTGGCCGCGTCGGCCCGCGCCTGCGCGAGCGCCTCGCGGGCGAGCTCGATCCCCGACTTCGCCGGGGGTTCCGGCGCTGGGGACGGGCTGGGGACGGAGTTGTCCGCGACATCTCCGGAATTCACCGATCCGGGATGGTTGTGCACATCCTGTGGATCGTCGTTGATATCAGTCACGGGTCACCTCACCGTCGGAGACGGTGTACGAGGCGCCGGTCAGCTCCCCCGGCACGTCGGCGGGGACCGCGGCCGTGATCAGCACCTGCTCGGCGGGGGAGACCATCTCGGCCAGGCGCGCCCGGCGGCCGGCGTCCAGCTCGGCGAAGACGTCGTCGAGGATGAGGACCGGGTCGTCGCCGTCCGCCCTGAGCAGGTCGAACGCGCCGAGACGGAGGCCGAGCGCGAACGACCACGACTCGCCGTGCGAGGCGTAGCCGCGGGCCGGCAGATCGCCGAGGCGGAGGACGAGCTCGTCGCGGTGCGGCCCGACCAGGCTGACGCCGCGTTCGAGCTCCTGCTTGCGCGCTTCGGCGACGCCCGCGAGCAGCAGCTCGCCCAGCTGTGCACGGTCTGTGGACAACTCGGCGTCGCCGAGCGAGCTCTTGTAGGTGATGTCGGCCGCGCCGCCGCCGGGGGCGATCGCCGCGTACGCCTTGGAGACCAGGGGACCGAGGGCGGCGACGAGCTCCAGGCGCGCGGCGAGGAGCTCGGAGCCGGTACGCGCCAAATGCGAGTCCCAGACCTCGAGGGTGGAGATCACCTCGGCGCCGGGCGCGCGGCGATGGGCGGCCGCGGACTTCAACAGGGCGTTGCGCTGCTTGAGGACGCGGTCGTAGTCCGACCGCACGGCCGCGAAGCGCGGGGCCCGGGCGGTGAGGAGCTCGTCCATGAAACGGCGGCGTTCACCCGGGTCGCCCTTGACCAGGGCGAGATCCTCGGGCGCGAACAGGACCGTCCGCAACATCCCCAGGATCTCGCGGGGCCTGGGGACGGGGGAGCGGTTGAGCCGCGCGCGGTTGGCCTTGCCGGGATTGATCTCAAGCTCGATCAGCGCCTTGCGCTCGTCCTTGACCACCCCGGCCCGGACGATGGCGCGCAGCGCACCCTGCCTGACCAGCGGCGCGTCGGTCGCGGCCCGATGGCTGCCGTGGGACGCCACGTAGCCGACGGCCTCGACGAGATTGGTCTTGCCCTGGCCGTTCGGGCCCACGAACGCGGTGACTCCCGGCTCGAGCGCGACCTCGGCGGTGGCGTACGAGCGGAAGTCCTGGAGCGAGAGGTGGGCGACGTGCACGGGACACGAGCGTAGAGCCTCCCGGCGGCCGCCCGCCCCTCACCACTCGACAGAGCCGCGACGTGCCTGGTCAGAGCTTGGGTGGCTCGACGTCGGCGCCGGGAGAGTCGGCGCCCTTGGCCGACTCCACGGCGTGACCGCCGAACTGGTTGCGCAGCGCCGCGACGACCTTCATCGCCGGCGAGTCGTCCTGGCGGGACGCGAACCGGGCGAACAGCGACGCTGTGATCGCCGGCAGCGGGACGGCATGGTCGACGGCCGCCTGCACCGTCCAGCGGCCCTCGCCGGAGTCGTTGGCGTATCCACGGAGCTCGTCGAGCTGTGGATCGTCGGCCAGCGCGCGGTTCATGAGGTCCAGGAGCCAGGACCGGATGACCGTGCCCTCCTGCCAGCTGCGGAACGTCTCGGGCACGTTGGTCACGATGTCGCTGGCCTCGATGAGCTCGTAGCCCTCGCCGAAGGCCTGCATCATCGCGTACTCGATGCCGTTGTGGACCATCTTGACGAAGTGGCCCGCGCCGATCTTGCCGGAGTGCACGAACCCGAACTCGCCCTCGGGCTTGAGGGTCTCGAAGATCGGCATCAGCCGCTTCACGTTGGCGTCGTCGCCGCCGACCATGAGGGCATAGCCGTTCTGCAGGCCCCACACGCCGCCGCTGACGCCGCAGTCGACGAACCCGATGTCCTTGGCCGCCAGCTCCTGCCCGTGCTTCTGGTCGTCCACATAGTGTGAATTACCGCCATCGATGACGATGTCGCCGGGCTGGAGCACCTTCCCCAGCTGGTCGACGGTGTCCTGGGTCGGCTGGCCCGCCGGCACCATCACCCACACCGCCCGGGGCGGCGACAGGCGCTCGATCAGCTCCTCGAGCGAACTCACATCGCTGATGTCCGGGTTCCGGTCGTAGCCGACGACCGTGTGGCCACCGCGGCGAAGACGTTCGGCCATGTTGCCGCCCATCTTGCCCAGGCCGATCATCCCCAGCTCCATGCTCACTCCCCTGTGCGTAACTCTGCCTGGCTCTGCCTGTCGTTGTCGGGTGAGGGCTTGCCTACCCGCGAACGCGCGTCCCCCACGTCCACAGGGCTGTGCATGCCGAGCCACGCCGTCGCCGTGAACGCCGGCCGCGCCCCCGCCGTCATGCCCCGCCCCACCTCGACCGTACGTCCGTCCGACCGAAGTCGATCACCCCGTCGCCCCGCGGGCAACCGACGTACCCCGGCCGCCGACGGCCCGCACGCCCGGTGGACGCACCACCTGCCCGACGCACGACCTGCCCGACGCACGACCTGTGGACGCGCCATCCACCGCCCGTCCTGCCCGCGAACGGGAGAACGGACGGCCTGCCCGCAACCACAGGTGGCCACAGGCAGGCAAGGGCGATCGGCGGGCAGGCGACGAAGGCGCCGGCGAGCACGTCGGCTCGTTCGGCGTCCACGAGGACAGCCCACATGCCTGTGGATTCCGGCCGCGGTCGGCGGCCGTCGTCCGCAGGCATGCCCCAGGACAGATCCTTACCCAGACAGGCGCACCGGCATGATCAGGTAGCGGTAATTGGGGTTGACGCCCTCCTCCGGCGGCTTGCCGGTGAGCACGGCGGGCTTGGTCGGCGTCGTGAACGAGAGCCGCGCGATGTCGGACCCGATGTGCGTCAGGCCGTCCAGCAGGAAGCCCGGGTTGAAGGCGATGTCGATGTCCTCGCCCTCCAGCGTCGCCTCCAGCGCCTCGACGGCCTGGGCCTCGTCGCCGGTCCCGGCCTCGAGGACGACCTCTCCCTGGCTGAACGAGAGCCGTACGGGCGTGTTGCGCTCGGCCACCAGCGAGACGCGCTTGACGGCCTCGATGAACGGCCCGGTCTGGATCTCGGCGAGGCCCGCGTACTCGCTGGGCAGCAGCGAGCGGTACTTCACGAAGTCGCCGTCGAGCAGCCGCGACGTCGTCCGGCGGCCGCCGCCCTCAAAACCGATCATGCCTTCGCCGGTGCCGCCCGTGCCGCCGAGCGCGATCGAGACCTCGGCGCCCGAGGTCAGCGACTTGGCGGTGTCGGCCAGGGTCTTCGCCGGAACGAGGGCGACCGCGGAGAAGTCCGGTCGTTCGGGCTTCCAGTGCAGCTCGCGCACCGCGAGGCGGTAACGGTCGGTCGCGGCGAGCGTCACGGTCTCGCCCTCGATCTCCACACGCACGCCCGTGAGCATGGGAATGGTGTCGTCACGACCGGCGGCGACGGCGACCTGGTTGACGGCGGCCGCGAACTCGTCACTGCCCACCGACCCGGCGGCCGGCGGCATCTCCGGCAGGGTCGGGTAGTCCTCCACGGGCATCGTGAGGAGGGTGAACTTCGCGCTGCCACAGCGCAGCATCACCTTCGCCCCGTCCGTGGTCACCTCCACAGGGTGGGGAGGAAGGCTGCGCGAGATCTCGGCGAGGAGGCGGCCGGAGACGAGCGCCGTGCCCGCGTCCTCCACGTCGATGTCGGTCGAGACCTGTGCGGAGACCTCGTAGTCGAACGCCGACAACTTCAGCCGGTCGCCCTCGGCGACGAGGTGCATGCCTGCGAGCACGGGTACAGGAGGCCGGACCGGGAGCGTGCGTGCCGTCCAGGCCACGGCTTCGGCCAGGGCGTCTCTGTCGATGCGGAACTTCAAGGGGACCCGCCTCCTGCAGGTTTCGGATCAAGGGTGAGGTGGAACAGCTCAAGTGACGCACCCGGGGAGCTTCGTCCCCAGGCCCTAGTTTGAGTTGAGCTTTTTCTTGAATAGATAAGAGAGGTAGTACTCGTCATAGGGGCCGTGGACAGTGTGGATATCGTGCGTTCTCCCAGGTGAGAGTACGAATTTCTGTCCACTGAGGGTGTGCATGGCCGGTGGATCGGCGAGCGCCGCCTGAGGACGGAGAAATCGTCCCCACACGTCGTCCTCATGTCTTCCCCCGGTTGTCCACGAGTTCTCCGCAGGCTTTCGCGGCTTTCCACGGGTCGTCCGTGACGGGCGGGATCGGTGGCCGGACGCGTCCCCAGGACGTCCCCAGGCATTCCCCAGGCCGTCCACGAGTTCGTCCCCATGCCGCCCGGCGGGCTTCCCCAGCCGGTCCCCAAACCATCCACGAATTTCCTCAGCTTGTCCGCAGGTTGTCCCCCGGCTTTCCACCGGGATCCCCAGAGTTTTCCCCAGCCTGTGGGTGTCGTGCCGTCTGAGCAGGTGATGTGCGCCTTTTCGTCCTCGCCTCCTTGTGCACGTCCCGCGGGGCCTGTGGGAACGGCCCGTCCACATGCCGTCCCGCGTTGCCCACAGGGCTCCAGGGCTGTGCACGACGTGGGGACAGGATGGCTCAGCGCTTGCGCGCCTGGTGCTTGATCCGGCCGGTCAGCTCGGTGACCTGGTTGTAGATGGCGCGGCGTTCGGCCATCAACGAGCGGATCTTGCGTTCGGCGTGCATCACCGTGGTGTGGTCCCGGCCGCCGAACTGCTGCCCGATCTTGGGGAGGGACAGCTCGGTCAGCTCGCGGCACAGGTACATCGCGATCTGCCGGGCGGTCACGAGCATGCGCGACCGCGACGGACCGCAGAGGTCCTCGATCGTCGTCCCGAAGTACTCCACCGTCTGCGCCATGATCATGGCGGCGGTGATCTCGGGGCCGGAGTCGTTGGGGATGAGGTCCTTGAGGACGATCTCGGCCAGCTTCATGTCGACCGACTGGCGGTTGAGGCTGGCGAACGCGGTCACCCGGATCAGCGCGCCCTCGAGCTCGCGGATGTTGGTCGCGATCTGCGAGGCGATGAACTCCAGCACGTCCGGGGGAGCGGCGAGGCCCTCCTGGCGGGCCTTCTTCTGCAGGATCGCGATGCGGGTCTCGAGCTCGGGCGGCTGGACGTCGGTCGTCAGGCCCCACTCGAACCTGTTGCGCAGCCGATCCTCCAGCGTCACCAGTTCTTTGGGCGGCCGATCACTGGAGATCACGATCTGCTTGCTCGCGTTGTGCAGGGTGTTGAACGTGTGGAAGAACTCCTCCTGCGTCTGTTCCTTGCCTTCCAGGAACTGGATGTCGTCGACGAGGAGGATGTCCACATCCCGGTAACGCCGGCGGAAGCCGTCGGCCTTGCCGTCGCGGATCGAATTGATGAAGTCGTTGGTGAACTCCTCGGAGCTCACGTACCGCACGCGTGCTCCGTTGAAGAGGCTCTGCGCGTAATGGCCGATGGCGTGCAGCAAGTGCGTCTTGCCGAGGCCGGAGTCTCCATAGATGAACAGCGGGTTGTAGGCCTTGGCCGGCTGTTCGGCGACGGCGACGGCGGCGGCGTGCGCGAAACGGTTCGACGAGCCGATGACGAACGTCTCGAACGTGTACTTGGGGTTGAGGCGCGCGTGCTCGGCTCCGCCCCCGCCTCCGCTGCTCGTTCCGGCGCCGCTGGAGGCGCCCTCGCGGGAGCCGCCGCCTGGGCCTTCGTGCCCGCCGCCCGGCCCGGAGGGCGGGCCGAGCCGGGGCTCGATGCCGCCGGGGGACTCCTCATCGCGGAGGGACTCTTCGCTGCGGTACGTGTCGTCCTGCTGGAACGTGTCGTTCTTGAAGCGGTCGCCGCCACCGCCACCGCCACCGCCGAACGGGTCGTCGCCGGACCGCGCGCCGCCGCCGTGCTGGGGCGGCTCGGCCGGACGTCCGGGACGGACAGCTCCGAGGGTGCGGTCGTTCAGGTGCGAGGGCGCGTGCCCGCCGGGGGAGCCTTGCTGGCGTCGGCCGCCCTCGGCGGGATCGTACGAGTCGGAGCCGTTGCCGCCGCCCATGCCGCCGGGCCCGCCCATGGCCGGGCCGCCGCGCAGACCGGGCTCGCCGAGCCCGTTGTGCCCGCCGCCGGAACCGCCGCCCTGCCCGCTCTGCCCGCCGGGACCGCCCGGGCCGGGGCGTCCGCGCCCGGAGTATCCACCGCCGGGCTGGGGACCGCGCCCCTCGAACGACCGGTTGCCCGGACCGGCGCCGTAGGCGGGCGGCCGGGGAGCGGCCGGATAGCCGCCCGAGTGGTCGTTGTCACGCTGCGGCCATCCACGGTCGTCGTCCTGCGGTGGATATCCACCGCCACCGGGTCCGGGGCTGTGGACAACTCCCGGCTGACCCTGGCCGTATCCCTGGTCTCCGTACGTTCCCTGGTCGCCGTAAGGCCGTTCGCCGAACTGCTCGGGGTAACCCTGCTCGCCATAGCCGGACTGCTGGTCCCCATAGGAGGATTGCCCCCCATAAGAACGGTCCTCGTACGACTCGCCGTAGGGCTGCTCCCCATAGGACTGCTCGCCGTACGGACGTTCGCCATAAGAAGAAGGTGCGGACTCGGGGGAGCGCTGGTCGCCGTCGGCGGTGTCGGGATGGACGGTCACCGCCACGCGGATCTCCCGCCCCAGCTCATGCGAGAGCGCCTGCGTGATCAGGCTGCGCAGCCGGGTTTCCAGGGCGTCCTTGGCGAACTCGTTGGGAGCGGCCAGCAGCGCGGTGCCCTCGACGAGGGCCAGCGGACGGACCATCGGAAGCCACGCGCGGTAGCTCGGCGGGAGCTCACCCTCGGCGAGTGCGGTGAGAGTCCGGGCCCAGACCGACGCGAGATCCTGACCGTCCATGCGCAAGGTCCCTCCCTAAGCTCCCCGTCAACCGGAGCACCGCCGGTTGCCCTGCATCACCACGGGTGCGGCCGGTCTCACAGAGCTCAGCCCCGCCGCGGAAGACTTACTCTCTCACGAGTTGTCCACAGAGTTGTCCACACGCTGTGTATGAGCATCGGATGCCTGTGCAAAAGTCACAGCGCGTAGGGTCTGGTGGGTGATCTACAGGGGACTCGGTGCAGCTCGCCGCGAGTCCCGGGAGGGGAAGAGAGCCGGCGGGGCACGACGTCGACGTCCACCGGCTCGCCGGGAGACCTTAGCGCCGCCCGCCCCGGCCCCGCAACAGACTCAGGCAACCCCGGACTCTTCTCTCACACCCGCCCATCACCCCCCGTCACCATGTGATTTCCACGACTGCCCAAGCCCTTCCACCGCCCGCGTCAGACCGACCCACGACCGCGCGCCGACCCTCCCGTGGGTGCGGTCCGGGCCCTCTCCTCGTGGTCGAGGATGACGCCGATGCCGAGAACGGTGGACGGCCTGGCGGAGGGCATCGGAGGGCATCGGAGGGCATCGGAGGGCGGCTCGGGCGGGGGCCAGGGCGGGTAAACTGGGTGCTCCGAGTCGGTGCTCTCCGTTTGACCTAATGGGCAGGTAGCCCGTAACGTTCTGAGGTCGAGTCGCATCGACGGAGATGACGCGTGCCCGCCAACCGATAGCCGGCGGGCCCCCGCTGCGAGGGACCAGACGCGGCCCTCGATGCGAATCCTCGCACTTGAACCACCTGAACGACCCAACCGACCGCAGCACTGGAGCCTCGAGTGAGCAAGCGTACTTTCCAGCCGAACAACCGTCGTCGCCACAAGAAGCACGGCTTCCGGCTGCGCATGCGTACGCGCGCCGGGCGTGCCGTTCTCACCGCGCGGCGCCGCAAGGGCCGCGCCCGCATCGCGGTCTGACCCTCCCTTCTCATGCTGCCGTCCGGACACCGGATGCGGCGGCGGGACGAGTTCACCTTGGCCGTCCGGCGCGGTCGCCGCGCTGGACGGCCGAATGTCGTCGTTCACCTGCTACGCCGAGATGACGCCGCCGAGGAGAGCGCGACGGACGACCGGCCGCTGGTCGGTTTCATCGTCGCCCGGAACGTGGGCAACGCCGTCGTGCGCAATTCCGTCCGGCGGCGGCTGCGCCACCTCGTCCGCGCGCACCTCGATCGACTTCCGCGGGGTAGCCTGCTCGTAGTGCGCGCCAATCCCTCCGCGGGTGCGGCACGCCACGACGAACTGGCCGCGGACCTCGAGTCGGCGCTCGACCGGCTGCTGCGGCCCGCGTCCAAGGGGCGGAGATGACGAGCCAGCCTGAGGGGCAGATCCCCTCACCCCACACGTTCGCGAGGCCCGGCCTCGCGGCACGTGCGCTGATGCTCCTCGTCCGCGCCTACCGCCGCTTCTTGAGCCCTCTGCTCGGACAGCAGTGCCGCTTCCAGCCCAGCTGCAGCGCGTACGGCCTGGAGGCGCTCCAGGTGCACGGAGCACTGCGCGGCACCTGGCTGACGGTCCGCCGGATCGGCCGGTGCCACCCCTTCAACCGAGGCGGCTACGACCCCGTTCCGCCTCCCCGAGGGGACGCACCCTCCCAGACCTCCGGCCGCGAGGAGAGCGGCCCCGCCCTAGCAGAGCCCAAGGAGCTGCCCGGTGCTTGATTGGCTATACAAGATCGTTGCTCAGCTCATCGTGTGGATTCACACGGGACTGAGCTCCATTGGCATTGACAAGGACAGCGGATGGGCCTGGGGCGGCTCCATCATTCTGCTGACGGTACTGCTGCGGCTGGTCCTCGTCCCGTTGTTCGTCAAGCAGATCCACGCGTCCAAGAAGATGCAGGAGCTGCAACCCAAGATTCAGGCGCTGCGCAAGAAGTACAAGAACGACAAGCAGCGCCTCAACCAGGAGGTCATGAAGCTCTACCAGGAGAACGGCGCCAACCCGCTCGCGGGCTGCCTGCCGATCCTGGTGCAGATGCCGGTCTTCATCGGTCTCTTCCAGGTCCTGAAGCGGATCTCGGACGCCAAGCCGGGCGAGGGCGTCTTCGCGGTCACCCCGGACCTGGTGCAGAGTGCTCAGAAGGCCAACATCTTCGGGGCGCACATCCCCGACACTTTCCTCAACGCCTGGGGCGCCGACCCCAAGACGTGGAGCGCGATCGTCGTCACCGGCATCGCGGTGGTCATCAGCTCCTGCACCACGTTCTTCGCCGTCCGGTCGAGCATGCAGCGGCAGAAGCTGCAGGGCACGATGGACGACAACAACCCGATGATGCAGGCCCAGAAGATGATGGTCTTCCTGGCGCCGCTCTTCGGCCTGTTCGGTCTGGGCTTCCCGCTGGGTGTGCTCATGTACTGGGCGACGTCCAACTCCTGGACCCTCGCGCAGCAGCACTACATCTACAAGAAGTACTACCCGCACCAGAACGGCGACGACAACGGCAACGGCGCGTCCAAGGGCACAGGCAAGGCCGGCACGAGCAAGAACGCGAAGGCGGCGCCCGCGGGCTCCGGCCTCAAGAAGCTCAAGAAGGACCAGCCGGTCGACACCCCCGAGCCCGAAGAGAAGCCGAAGGTCGTGCGCAACCAGCCGACCCGCAAGCCGCGCAGCAAGCGCAGCGGCAGCCAGAAGCGCTAGTTTGAACCCCGGTCCTTGTCGAAGAAGGAGATCCCGTTGAGCCAGACCGACACCACCGAGGTCGACGTCCAGGCGCTCGAGCAGGAAGGCGAGATCGCCGCCGACTACATCGAGGGTCTGCTGGACATCGGCGACTACGACGGCGACATCGACATGGACGTCGAGGGCGAACGTGCCATGGTCGCGGTCGTCGGCGGGGCGCTGGACGAGCTGGTGGGCAAGCGCGGTGAGGTCCTGGAGGCCCTGCAGGAGCTGACCCGGCTGGCCGTGCACCGCCAGACCGGCAACCGCACCCGGCTCATGCTGGACATCGGCGGTTATCGCGAGCGGCGCCGCGCCGAGCTCACCAAGCTGGGCCAGGACGTCGCGGACGAGGTCAAGCAGAGCGGTGAGCCCAAGCCGCTGGCCCCGATGACCCCGTTCGAGCGCAAGATCGTCCACGACGCGGTCGCGGCCGTCGGCCTCCGCAGCGAGTCCGAGGGCGAAGAGCCCGAGCGCTTCGTAGTAGTGCTCCCCGCCTGAAACACGAACGCAAAACCGGCCCCGTCCCCGCGACGGGGCCGGTTTCGTTTAACCATCCGGATCCGCCGGGGCTGACCGCTGCGAGCTTCGAGTCCGGCCGTATCTGACTGATCGCTTCGGTCTGATCTCGACCGAGACCGAACCCGTCGCGGCAGGCATTCAGCCCCGGTGCCTGCCGCATCTCGGTGTGATTCCGGCCACGTGGGACATCCCAGGGCCGTCGCCGTCCGCCGGCGTGCTCAGTGGAACAACTTGTGCCATAACTATGCCGGTGCGGGCAGGCGCCCGGTCGCCTGAAGCGGGAGCGGTCGGCGGCGACTTCGAGAGTGAGCCGACGACCAGGCGACCGGGCGCACGTCCCTGCCCTCCTGGGAAAAGCCGGTCAGATGGGCCGCTCATGCGGCGGGCGGCGGCGGCGGCGCGGGGGAGGGGCGGAGGTGTGCAGCCGGTTCTCCACACCCGGATCCTGCGCGTGCGCCGGGTTCTGGGCTCGGGCCGGGTCCTGGGCGCGACCCGGGTCCTGCGCCATGTGGCCGTGCGGCTGTTCAACGTGTCCAGGACGTTCAATCACACGTTCGACGTGCTCGACCGGGCCGTTCGGGGTCTGCTCGACCGTCCGCTCCTCGCGGACCACCGTCTCGGCGCCCGGCTCGACGATCGGCGGCTCGACGTACGCCGGGTCCGCCCCGGACATGAGGCCGGCGCGGCGACGCGGGCGGAGGTACATGAGGGTGAACGCCATGCTGATGGCCCCCACCAAGATCAGGATCCAGCCGACCAGCTGGATGTCCAGGCCACTGAGCTCGACGCGCAGGGCGAACGCGAGGATCATCCCCAGGGCGATGAAGGCGAGACTGACTCCGACTCCCATGACTCGGAGCCTCCTTCCGTGACGGGCGGGGCTTGCGGACGGGCTTGCCTGGTTCCGCATCTACCCGATCAGGCAGGAATATGCCTGCCTCCTTCGTCGGTAAGGGGCTTGTGACCGCTCGAACAGTCTCCGTCCTGCACGTTTCATGTGTGCGTCCCCCGGACTTTTTGTGGAACGATTCGTACGGTGGGGATTGCGAGCGAGGTTTTCGGTGACGCACTGCCGCTGGCTGAACGCTATGCGGAGTTTCTCGCCGGTGCCGGGGTCGAGCGTGGCCTGATCGGGCCGCGCGAGGTCGACCGGCTCTGGGAGCGTCACTTGATCAACTGCGCCGTCGTGGCGGAGGTGATTCCAGAGAAGGCCACCGTCGTCGACATCGGTTCGGGAGCCGGTCTCCCGGGTATCGTTCTGGCGATCGTCCGGCCGGATCTCACGATCACCCTGCTCGAACCCCTCCTGCGCCGCACCACCTTTCTCAACGAGGTGGTCGAAATGCTTCAGCTGGACAACGTCGAGGTCCGCCGGGGCCGGGCCGAAGAAGTGGCCCGGGAACTGTCCGTGGACATCGCCACCGCCCGCGCCGTCGCCCCGCTTGAACGACTCGCCAAATGGGCGCTGCCCCTCCTGCGCCCTGGTGGGGAGCTTCTGGCCATGAAGGGGGAGCGCGCGGCGACCGAATTGGAAGAGGCGCGACCCGTTCTCAAACGTTTTGGTGTACGTACGACGGAGCTACTGCAAGTCGGGCGCGGTAAAGTCGACCCGCCGACAACGCTTGTCCGTGTGGTCGCCGAGCGCGCACCCCGCCGTGAGTCCGGTAGGGGTCGGTTGGTTGGAAAGGGCGACGCCAAAGGGTCGAGGAAGAGGTCTTCATGAGCACGGGACCAGGACTGGGCTGGCCTGACCGCGGCGACGAATCCCCCGATGACGACACGTCCGGCCTGGGCTGGCCCGATGAGGGCGAGACGCCGGAGGAAACGGGCGGCGCTCCGGAGGAGCCTGCCGCCCCGGAGGGCACGCCCTCCGGCCATGCCATGTGGGGCAACACCACGTCCGGGACCGCGGAGACCGTCGGGTACGTGCCGACCAACGGGGGCTCGCAACCCCCGGGCCCGCGCAAGGGACCCAATCAGGGGGAGTCACAGCTCGTGCGCGAGGCGCTCAAGGACGCCAATGTTTCACAAGAAACAACGGTGGCGGTGATCAAGGCGATGTCCGGCCGCCGTGAGAAGGATTGGCCGAGACCCGCCGCCTGCAGGGTGGTCACGATCGCCAACCAGAAGGGCGGCGTCGGAAAGACCACGAGCTCGGTCAACCTGGCCGCGTCCCTGGCCATGCACGGCGCCCAGGTCCTGGTCGTCGACCTCGACCCCCAGGGCAACGCCTCCACCGCCCTCGGCGTCGAGCACCACGCCGAGATCCCGTCGATCTACGACGTCCTGATCGAGGACATGCCGCTGGCCGACATCGTCGTCGCGGCCGCCGACATTCCTAACCTGTTCTGCGCCCCCGCGACGCTCAACCTCGCCGGCGCCGAGATCGAGCTGGTCTCCAAGGTCGCCCGCGAGTCCCGCCTGCGCCGCGCCCTGGACGCGTACGACACGGAGAAGTTCGACTACGTCCTCATCGACTGCCCGCCCTCCCTGGGACTCCTCACCGTCAACGCCCTCGTCGGCGGCGACGAGCTGCTGATCCCGATCCAGTGCGAGTACTACGCCCTGGAGGGCCTCGGTCAGCTGATCCGCACGGTCGACCTCGTGAAGTCGCACCTCAACCCGAAGCTGACCGTCACCACGATCCTCCTGACGATGTACGACGCCCGCACCCGCCTGGCCGCCCAGGTCGCCGACGACGTCCGCAACCACTTCGGCGACGTCGTCCTCAACACGGTCATCCCGCGCAGCGTCCGCGTCTCCGAAGCCCCCAGCTACGGACAGTCGGTCATGACGTACGACCCCGGATCCAGTGGAGCGCTCGCCTACAGCGAGGCCGCCTCCGAGATCGCTCACCGCGGAGCCGCGGAGTGAGTGCCGGAAAGAACGGAAGGGACGCGGCGTGAGCCAGCAGCGACGAGGCCTGGGCAAGGGACTGGGGGCCCTCATTCCCACAGCTCCGCCACCGCCCCCCGGGGGCGAGCCCGGTGCCGCCAACGGCTCCGACGGCGCCGCGCTGGCCATGCAACCGGTCGCCGGCGCCCACTTCGCCGAGCTCCCACTCGATTCCATCCGCCCCAACCCGCGCCAGCCCCGGGACAACTTCGACGAGCAGGCCCTCGAAGAGCTCTCCGAGTCGATCGGCATCGTCGGCCTCCTGCAGCCGATCGTCGTCCGCAGGATCGACACGGCCGAGCACGACTACGAGCTGGTCATGGGGGAGCGCCGCTGGCGCGCCTCCCGCCACGCGGGCCTGGACGTCATCCCCGCCATCGTCCGCGACACCGGCGACGACGACATGCTCCGGGACGCCCTCCTGGAGAACCTGCACCGCCAGCAGCTCAACCCGCTCGAAGAGGCTGCCGCCTACCAGCAGCTCCTGGAGGACTTCGGCGCCACCCACGAGCAGCTCGCAGGCCGCATCGGCCGCTCCCGGCCGCACATCACCAACACGCTGCGCCTGCTCAACCTGCCGCCCGCCGTCCAGCGCCGCGTCGCCGCGGGAGTCCTGTCGGCCGGCCACGCCCGCGCGCTCCTCTCCCTGGAGAGCGTCGAGGCGCAGGAGAACCTCGCCGCCCGCATCGTCGCCGAGGGCCTCTCCGTCCGCGCGGTCGAAGAGATCATCGCCTTGCGCGAGGTCGAGGAGGACTCCGCCGCGCCGCGCCAGAAGCGCAAGAAGCCCGTGGCGCCGGCCCTCAAGCAGCTGGCAGACCGCCTTTCCGACCGCTACGAGACCAAGGTCCGCGTAGACCTGGGCCGCAGCAAGGGCAAGATCGTCGTCGAGTTCGCCTCCCTGGAGGACCTCGACCGGATCATCAAAACCATGGCCCCAGACGAACAAGGCGTCGGCGATCCCGACCTCTGAGAAACGCCCCGGAGCTCAAAGCCCGGGGCGTTTCTCGTCCCCCAAGTTTCATGTGAAACACCTCCACGCGCCTCTCCCCAGCCTCACCCGAGAACGCCCCCATCAACGAGCCCTTCGATACACGGGACTCACACGCCTCGGTCAGAGCGCGGAAGACGCCGGCCGCATTTCCACGCAATCACGTCGAGGGTGCCCTTGCGCGGCGCGGTCGGGCTCTCCACCCACGGCGACAAGCCAACCAACACCACGACCCCACCCCTCAACTTGGTCGAGTGGGAGCTGAACGAACTGCGACCGTCGCACCAATAGGCCGGAAGCGCTCCCCACCGGTAACGCCCTTCACCCGCCGCGAGATGCCTGCCGCTGCCGCTGCCGCTGCCGCTGCCGCTGCCGCTGCCGCTGCCGCTGCCGCTGCCGCTGCCGCTGCCGGGTCCCCTTTGCGAGCCGATCAACAACGGCGTGCCGCTATTTGCGGCGCCGATCACCGCCGAACAGCCCGCGAACACCGCGCCGCCTGGGAGCCCCCGGACTGGCCGTCTCGGTCCTGTACGACAAAGGAGCGGGGCGAATCCGTGGCCCTCGGCCAGTTGCCCGCCACTAACGCGACCCGATGCAGCGTCGTGCCCACCTGGCAACGCCCGGAGGCTCGGGGTCCCGTGTCTGACCGACGTCTATCTCCGGACGTAATCGGCCGAGCGTTGGCAGTCCGCTTGCCTCGGCCACGGACGACCGTCATGCTCGCTGCGGGGCTGCGGGGCTGCGGGGCTGCGGGGCTGCGGGGCTGCGGGGCTGCGGGGCTGCGGGGCTGCGGGGCTGCGGGGCTGCGGGGCTGCGGGGCTGCGGGGCTGCCACAGCCGCCAGCGCCAGATGAATGGTGAGCCGGCGAGGCGTATCCGAGCAGCCGGGTATGGCCATGCGCCCGAACGCCGGTAGATCGGGGCGGGGCGTCGCGTCAATTCGGCGACGACAGACAGCACCCCCCGTCGAGCAGGTTGGGGCAAGTCATGGAGAAGAGTCCCGGCGCCGATGCCTCGGAGACTCCAGCTTCTGTCATTGAGGACCATCCGTGTCGCTCGGGTTGGAGGACCGCCGATCTGTCGTCCTTCGGACGCGTGCCCGGCAGGGGGTTGATCGACCAAGCCCAACCCGTCGTCAGGCTGACCGCGTCCATCTAGTTGTTCGGGAGCCCACCGGGGGCTCTTCGACCGTGCCGAAATCAACGGCCCAAGTAGCTGGAGAGCGCTTTTTGGCTGCTCCGCGAGTTCTCCAGAACGCATTCTCCTGCCGATCGGAGCCACTTTTCGACGGAACTGGATGGGCCTCAGAGCGCTCAGAGACGCTCACAGAACTCGTTTCAAGGCGATTCCAAGCGCTCCGACAGCAAGATCAGGTCTCGAACCCGGCGTTGGCGTACCACCGACCGAAGCGCACGCAGCAGGAGGTCGAGCAGGGGAAGAGCCCATCCGCACTCAACGGGCTGTTGATCGCAATGGGAACGGCAGCGGGCAGGGAAGTGGGCCGGAGGGGCCACCCCCTCGGGGACGTGGCCGTGATCATTTGGACGCCCGCGCACCGGAACCATGCGACCGCCACAGGTCGGCATGTAACGCGTAGCCGGTGTAATGGGGTGCCACTGAGGACATGTGCTGCCGCTGCCCTGGCTGCTCGCAGAACCACCACGTTCTTCGTCTCGGCGCTCATGCGTCCTCGGCGCCGAGCGCGAGCAGGCTCTCCTCGCTCAGCCTGCGGTTGACCGAGGAGAGCAGGGCCTCACCGGCGTGCACGACGTGGACGGCCTCGATCAGGCGGGCGATGGCGGTGCGTTCGCGCTTCGCGGCGAGCTGGTCGAGTTGCTCGCGTTCGCGTTCCAGGGTTGGCGGCGTGGTCTTCCAGCGCCCAGGTGTAGCGGCAGGTACGAGCCGAGGGCCCAGGCGCCGATCGGGATTGGGCGGCGAGGTGATGCTCGCCGCCAGCAGGAACAGCGCCGTCGGGACGAGCGCCGCCGCCGAGATCTTCCGCCCGCGTAGGTCGGCGAGGCAGGTATGGCGACCACGGCGGGCGCGCCACCCGGCCACCGGAACGGGCCGGATCCGCTGAAGTTCGCTCGCGCAACATGGTCGACGCCTGCCCCCCGGGGCGGGTGCGGGGCGTTCGGCGTTGGTTCAAGCGGGCTCCGGGGCGCTGTCATGGTGGTGCCGGGCGCCGCGGGGACGGTGAAGGCGGAAACGTTCCGTGTCCGCCCTGTCCCTGGAGGCCGTATGACCATCGAGACCTCCGGCGCCGCTCCGTCCCGGGACCTGGCTCCGATCGAGGATGTCCACCTCCGGCACCACCAGCCCGCATGTTTCATGTGAAACAGAGGGCCGCGCCGCAGTCGGCAGCAAGGGATCCGCCCGCAGTACCAGCGTCGTGTCGTTCGGCAGCGCCCGGCCTGCCGCGCCTGCGCCCTCCTGGCCACTGAGCTTGTTGAGGCCAAGGAGGAACCCCGCCCCGGCACCGTCGCCGAGCAGAACTTCCTGGGCCGCCCCATCACGGAGTTCGCCCGATTGCTCATGCGAGTGCTCTCCAGCCAAGCCCCTAAGGGGAAGTCCTGCGACGGCGGCCAACGGACGACGTGCGTCGGGTCGTACGTGCCGCTGGCCGACAACACCATGGCCTACGGCAACAGCCGCGCCTGGCGGTCAGCCCTCGCCGAATGTGGAGTCGCTTACGGACGTCGATTCCTGGTCGCGCTCCCGGCATTCGACCACCGCTGGGGAGCTTGGCCGAAGTCATGGGGCGACCGCGTCGCAATGGGTCCTCAGCATTCCGCAGCTAGGTCGGAGATGAATTAGGGCACGGGCGCTCCAGGCGTCAGCAATGCTCCGGTCGACTGCGACTGCGACTGCGACTGCGACTGCGACTGCGACTGCGACTGCGACTGCGACTGCGACTGCGACTGCGACTGCGACTGCGACTGCGACTGCGACTGC
>NZ_JBEYUA010000010.1:0-186935 GCF_040643285.1 Spirillospora sp. NPDC047279 | reverse complement strand
TGCTCAGACCGACCCAACAGCGCCGGCGTCCGCTACGTCGGACCAGCCCAACGGAGTCGAAGGCCGGCCGAGCGTCTCTCGGGGTTGCGGCATCGCATGACCGTTGTCCGCGCTCGAAGGGATCGCTCCGCGCGTGTTTCATGTGAAACAACGCTGGCGCTGCGCTCGCCAGCTAGAGAACCTGCACCCGCGCGGTCTGGCCATCCGCCTGTCTGAATCCTGCCTGTAGACACTCCGTCAGCTCGGTCTCCAATCGTCCGAGCTGCTGTCGGGCACTGTGGCGTAGTCGGTCTGCCTGCCTCACCAGCTGGCCAGGTCGCGGCCGAAGCCCCACCTGTAGCCATAGGCCTGAGGTGCCGCTGGTGCGGCGGAGGCGTTGTGGTCGTGTTCAGTGGCGTACTGCGCCTGGGGACGTGGCTGGCGGCGCAGCGAGACAGGTGCCCGACGAGGCACATGCGCCCCCCGGTACGCAGCGTCCGCGCGAACCTGAAGTGCGAAGTGCCTTTCCGTTCTTGATGCGTCCGCGGGGCGCGACGATGTGAGCGCTGCGCCTCGGGTGTGCTGATCGCGCGGGCGCGACTGGCCAAGTGCCTGTCACGTGCGTCTGGTGAGCGGCGTTCGCGAGCCCTCACGGGGCGCCGCTCCTCTCTGCTCGTGACGCGCTCCTGGGCGCGGCTGGAGCAGACGGGACTCCATTGAGTCGCCGCCCTCGGCGACTCGATCGGCGTCCGTGACAGCAAGGCCCCGGCCGGCCTACCTGAGATTGGCTTGCGATGTGGGGCACTGTGGCGGCGCCCACGGGCCTTTCGATCCGCGCCTCCCGTGAGGGGTGACGGCTCAGCGGTTCATCGCGTTCGACTAGCAGCTCACCACCGGCATTGGGGGATGGGCGACTGTGAGGGTAGCCATGAGTAGGCCCGGACGAGCTGTTGGCGGCCTTCTGTTAGGCCGTTTCATGTGAAACATGCGCACCGGCATCATGTCTGGCGCCTGTCACGGCGGTCGAGGTGGAGATGTAACGGCGGGTCGGGTGCGCCCGCCGGATTCGGCGTCGAGGATGGCCTGATGGTGGCCGTAGCCGGTACGGGGGGTGATGGCGCAGGCCGTCCCGGCGGAAGAAGTAGCTACTGGCACGGTTCTCCGAGTAGGACGTTGAGGAGGTCGACGGCGGCCAGGACGGCGAGGGCAGTGAGGGAAGACGACGCCCGGTCGGAGACGGGTGGCGGCGGTGGTGGTTATAGGCGGCAGCCGGTGCGGGAGTGCTCGGCGGCGTTGGGTCTTGCTGGTGGAGGGGCGGGCGCTGGCCCATTTGTCGAGCAGGGTGTCGTTGAGCGTCCGACCTTGCCGTCGGTCTGGGGTCGGTAGGGGCGGGTGCGTTTTGGGGGTGATGCCGGCGGCGGAGGGCTCGGAGAAACTCACGCGCCTTCACGCGCCCGTGCGGGTCAGGCTGGCTGGCGCCACTGTGCGACGACGTAGCGGGCGGTGCGACGAACCCTTCGAAGAGGCGCCACCTTCGTGAGCGTCGGCGTCGGTGGCGGTGGTTGTTTCACGGGAAACGGCGTTAGGGGAACCGGGCGAGGATGAGGTCGCGGCAGAGGGGGCCGAGTTCTAGGCCGGCGGCGCTCACTGCGCGGGGGAGGAGGCTTGTCTCGGTCATGCCGGGGGCGACGTTGACTTCCAAGAAGTGCACCTCGCCGTCGGGGGAGACGATGAGGTCGGTGCGGGAGAGATCGCGGAGACCGAGGGCGCGGTGGGCGGTCACAGCGGCATGGGTGGCTCGCTGGGAGGCCTCGGGGGTGAGGCGCGCAGGGGTGACGAACTCCGTGTCGCCTGCGTCGTACCGCGCGGTGTAGTCGTACAGCCCGCTGGGGGCGACGATCTCGACCGCGGGGAGGGCGATGGGCTCGCCTGAGCGTTCGACCACGCTGACGGCGACCTCGGTGCCCTCGATGTACTGCTCCACGAGTGCGGCGTCCCCGTACGCGAAGCAGCCGACCATCGCAGCCGGCAACTCGCTGGCTTCACGTACGACGGAGGCGCCGAGCGCGGAGCCACCCCGTGTGGGCTTCACGAAGAGGGGGAGTCCCAGCCGGTCGACGATCCGCTCCAGGACCGAGGCGGCGCCGAGGTCGTGGAAGACCTCTTTGGGGAGGGCTACGGAGGCCGGTGTCAAGATCCCGGCGCGGCGGACGACGGCCTTGGCGGTCGGCTTGTCCCAGGCGACACGGCAGGCGTCGGGGCGGGCACCCACGTAGGGGATTTCGAGGAGTTCGAGGACATCTCGGATGGAGCCGTCTTCGCCGGCCGAGCCGTGGAGGACGGGGAACACGGCGTCCGGCGGGTCGTGCTGGAGGGCGTCGAGGAGCGTCCCATCGGCGTCCCGGAGTTCCACGGGGACGTCGGCGGCGCGGAGCGCGTCGGTGACCCTGCGGCCGGAGCGCAGCGATACCTCCCGTTCGTACGAGAGACCTCCGGCGAGGACGACCACGTGCCCGAGTTCCAATCGAGTGCCCTTCCAGACGGCGCCTCCTGGGAGGCGGATTTGTCGCGTACTAGGAAACCAGGTGTGGGAGCGGTGCGTGCGCGCCGCGTCCGGGAACGCGTCGGACCTTTCGAAGAGGTTGCGCGATGGTCACTCCGATGGGTGGTGGGCTCAGGTCGGGAGTGGGGACGCCGCGGTCCGTGAAGATGGCTGCTCTGCGGGCCGCTTTGTGCCTGATTGGCGAAGATCGTGGGGGCGTATTTCGCCTGAGGGTTCGGTTGTTGAACGTTCGTGGGGACGCTTGAGATGAGCGACGGTGGAGGCCCCGGGAGTCTGGCTTTGCGGGCAGCGCCATGAGGCTCACAAGGCGGCTGCGCGCTGAGGGAAGTCGCTCCCGTGTGGCCACAACGTTCCTCGCCGCGCACTGCCACGCGGCGGTCCCGGCCGGGAGCCGGAGAAGGCGGCACGCCTGGCGAGGATGCCGCGAGGTTGGGACGGATGGCTTCTCCTGAGAGCGGCACCGGTGTGGTTGTAATAGCCGACCTTGCGAAGCAGTCCTATGTGGTCCCGGGTCGGGGCGACGGGGAACGGCGGTGCGGGCGGGCAGGGTTGTGTGCGGACGGTGGGGTCCGGTGGTTGATGTCCGGCGTGGGTAGTGCGCGGGGGGACGTCAGAATGCGGCGGGGTGCCCGGAAACGGCCGTCGCGCCGCCCGGGGGCGGCGCGACGGGGGACGGGCTGAGAGTCAGAGGGTTTCGGGGCCGGGGGTGTCGACGAAGGGGGAGGCGTCGGCGGGGGTGGCCGTTCCGCCGAAGGTGTCGCGGAGCTCGATCTCCTGCTCGATCACACCGGCGAGGCGCCGGACGCCTTCGCGGATGCGGTGGGGTTCGGGGTAGCAGTAGGAGATGCGCATGTGGCGGTGGCCCGTGCCGTCGGCGTAGAAGCCGGTGCCGGGGACGAACGCGACGCGCTGGGCGATGGCGCGCGGGGCCATCGCCTTGGCGTCCAGGCCCTCGGGGAGGGTGAGCCACACGAAGAAGCCGCCCGCCGGACGGGTCCAGGTGCAGCCCTCCGGCATGAGGGCCTCGAGCGTGTCGAGCATCGTGTCGCGGCGTTCGCGGTAGAGCTCGCGGAAGTCCTTGATCTGCTCGCGCCACGGCTGCGTGGTGAGGTACTGCCGTACGGCCAGCTGCGTGAGGCTCGAGTGGCAGAGGACGGCGGACTCGGCGGCCAGGACGAGCTTGGCCCGGACGGCGTGCGGCGCGAGGACCCAGCCGACGCGCAGGCCCGAGGCGATGGTCTTGGAGAACGAGCCGAGGTAGATCACGCGGTCCGGGTCGTCGGCGCGGAGGGCGCGCATGGGCTCGCCGTCGAAGCCGAGGAGCCCGTACGGGTTGTCCTCGATGACGAGCACGTCGTACTCGGCGCAGATCTCAAGGATCTGGGCGCGGCGCGCGGTGGTGAGGGTGACGCCCGCCGGATTCTGGAAGGTGGGCACCGTGTAGAGGAACTTGACGCGGCGTCCTTCGACGCGGAGGCGCTCGAGCGTCTCGCGGAGGGCCGCGGGGATGAGCCCGGCCTCGTCCAGGGGGACGTGGACGACGTCGGCCTGGTACGAGGCGAACGTGCCGAGGGCGCCGACGTAGGACGGGGCCTCGGCGAGGACGACGTCCCCGGGGTCGACGAAGATCCGGGTGATGAGGTCGAGGGCCTGCTGCGCGCCGACCGTCACCACGACGTCGTCGGCCGACGCCTGGATGCCCTCCAGGGACATGACTTCGCAGATCTGCTCGCGCAGCCCAGGGTCGCCCTGCGCGGACGCGTACTGCAGGACCTCGGCGCCGTTGCGGGCCACGAGGTCGCCGACCATCTCGCCCACGGCGTCGAGGGGGAGGGCGGAGACGTACGGCATGCCGCCCGCCAGGGAGACGACCTCGGGGCGGCTGGCCACCGCGAACAGAGCCCGGATCTCAGAGGCGACCATGCCGGCGGCACGGGCGGCGTAGCGATCGGAGTAGGCGTCTGTTCGCGAGTGCTGTTCCACGAGGTACCTCCGTGGCGTCGGGATTCCTGCAAAATACGGCATCGGGGCGGGACCGCCGAGGACGACCCCCGATTCTTGCGGCGGGATGAAGCCTTCAGTCCGATACGATGCCTGAGGATCCCGGCTAGTTGCCGGGAATTTCCGCGAAGTGGCGCTCCGCGCGATTTACCACGTTCGCAGCACGCTCGTTGTCCGGTCCTCGGCCACGCGCCACCCGAGGGTCGTCCGGACGGGTCCACCTGGGGGTGCCGATTCCGGTGTCGCGTCGTCTCGTCAACATCACGCTGGACAATCTCGACGACCTTCCGCGCCGTTGCCGCCGTTGCGTGTTCTGGGAGCTCGATCCGGTCAACCGGGAGCGTGCCGTGGAGAGCGGCGACCCGGATCTGGAGAAGGAGGCCTGGATCTCCTCGACGCTCCTGGAGTGGGGCAGCTGCGGCAAGATCGCGTACGTCGACAACGCGCCGGCGGGCTTCGTCCTCTACGCGCCGCCGTTGTACGTGCCGCGCTCGGTCGCGTTCCCGACGAGTCCGGTGAGCGCGGACGCCGTGCTGCTGATGACCGCGCACATCCTGCCGGAGTTCTCGGGCGGGGGTCTCGGGCGCATGCTGGTCCAGGGCGTCGCCAAGGACCTCACGCGGCGGGCGGTGAAGGCCATCGAGGCGTTCGGGGATCTGAAGGGCGAGGAGGGCGGCTGCATGGTGCCGGCCGACTACCTGCTTTCGGTCGGGTTCAAGACCGTGCGACCGCATCACCGTTATCCGCGGCTCCGTCTTGAGCTCAAGTCGGCCCTGTCGTGGCGTGAGGACGTCGAGGTGGCTCTGGAACGCCTTCTCGGCTCCATGACCCCAGAGGGCGCGCTCCGTCCCGTCTGAGGCGATCTGAGGGCGTGTCACTCTCCAGGGGGACCCGACCCCACCCAAAGTAGGGGGCAGGTCTCGACGATGGTTCGATCCCGCGAGCGATGATCCTTAACTAGGTTTGTCCGAGTGGACGGACTTCTTGATCTTGTGCATACGGCGGTCAGCTCGCCGTGGTTCTATCTGGCGCTGTTCGCGGTTGCGCTGATCGACGGGTTCTTCCCGGTGGTGCCCAGCGAGAGCATGGTGATCACCGGTGGCGTGTACGCCGCCACCGGCGAGCCCAACGTGGTGCTCGTGGTGGTCCTGGCGGCCCTGGGCGCCTTCATCGGCGACCACGCCTCCTACTTCATCGGCCGCGGTTCGGGAGGTCGCCTGATGGCGCGGCTGAAACCCGGGACCCGCCGGCACAAGGCGTTCATCTGGGCCGACAAGACGATGAACGAACGCGGCGGGCTCATCCTGGTGGTGGCCCGCTACATCCCCGGCGGGCGCACGGCCGTCACCATGACCATGGGCTGCGTCCGCTACCGCCTGCGCACGTTCGTCATCTTCGCCACCCTCGCCGCGGTCAGCTGGTCGCTGTACGGGACGCTCCTGGGCTACCTGGGCGGCATGGCGTTCGAGAACGACCCGTTCAAGGGCGTCATCCTGGGCGTGGGCCTGGCCCTCGCTGTCACCGCCATCGTCGAGATCGTCCGCTACCTGCGCAAGAGAAACCGCCCCGCAAAGGCCACCGTCGAAGACGAGAACACCGAACCGATCTCCCTCTCCGTCTGACCACACACCCGGCGTCCAGCCAACACCCGACACCCCACCTTGAAGGGCCGCCCCGGCGAACACCGAGGCGGCCCTCCCCGTCAGAGGCAGCCCGCGCCCCCACGTCGGACCAGCCGACCCTTGTACGGACCCTCAGCGGTCAAGAAACCCCTTCTTGACCGTCGGCGCGATAGAAGACCCGCGCTCAACGCCACCACGCGGCGGCCCGCCCCCTCGGCATCGACCCCCGTTCGTCCCCGTACTCGCGTGGACCGTCGCATAGATCGCACGCCAACCACCACGCGCCCACTCCGACCGCGCCGACCATATGCGTGTGTGGGGCCGCGCGGGCGCGTGTGGGACACAGGGTGTTGGTTCGGGCTCAGCGGTAGCCGGTGGGGTCGGCGGGTTTGCCGGCGTCCTGGACCTCGACGAGGTAGCGCCAGCTGTCCGGGCGGCTGCCGTCGACGTCGGTGAAGCCGTACACCTGGGCCAACTGCCCGCCGGACAGGGACTGCCCGTTCCAGCGCGCCACGTCCGGGTCGGCGGCCAGTGCCGTCACGGCCCGGCCCACGTACAGCGGCGTCTCGGAGATGGCGAAGTGCGGCTCCTTCTCCAGCGCGTCCCGCCAGGTGTCCTCGGTGACCCCGAAGACCTCGAGCATGATCTCCGAACGCATCCAGCCGGGCGTCAGCGACACGGCCGTGGCGCCGTGCGGAGCCAGTTCCTTCGACTGTGCGAACGCCATCCGGGTCACCGACGTCTTGGCCAGGTCGTAGAAGAACGAGACCCGGTAGTTGTCGTCGTTGTACTCCGCCGTGCCGTCGGTGATCTCGACGACGAGGCCGCCCGGGTTCTTGATCAGGAGCGGTAGCGCGTGGTGGCTGGTGATGATGTGGGTGTCGATGGCCAGTCGCAGGATGCGCAGGCCCTTGTCGAGGTCGTGCTCCCACAACGTGGCGTCCCAGCTGAACATCAGCTCGCCGCCCCAGATGTTGTTGACGAGCACGTCGAGGCGGCCCTGCTCACGATCGATGCGTTCCACGAGGGCCTTCACCTGGTCGGACTCCAGGTGATCTACCTGAACGGCGATCCCCGTGCCGCCCGCCGCGCTGACGAGCTCGGCGGTCTCCTCGATCGTTTCGGGCCGGTCCATCTCCGAACGCCGGCCCTGCGCGCTGCGTCCCGTCACGTAGACGGTCGCGCCCGCCTCGCCCAGCGCCACGGCGATGCCCCGGCCGGCTCCCCGCGTCGCGCCCGCGACGAGCGCGATCTTGCCCTTCAGTTCTCCACTCATGAGAACGATCGTCGCCGTAAAACCTGACAACGTGCGTCAGGCTTCCTCCGCCGGTGTGGCGATCAGGTGTGGCGGTGGTGTTGGAGGCCCACGGCGTCGAACTCGTCGAAGGCGGTGCCGGCTTGGGCGCCCAGGTGGCGGAGGGCTTGGGAGATGGGGCTGCCGCCCTCGGGCCAGCGTTGGCCTTCTTCGATGTGGAGAGGGCCGAAGATGAGGTGGCCTTGGTGCCAGGCCGCCGCGTGCTGCTCGCCGGTGCCGCCGAAGTATTCGGCCTCGACGTAGGCGACGGGGCCTGACCGGGACCAGTCCGCGAGGGTGCGTTCGAAGCCCGCGGGCAGCCGCCAGAAGCCGGGCAGCGGTGCGGCCGAACGCTCGGTGACCGCGTCGAAGAGGTCGTCGCTGATCGGCATGAACGAGAGGCCCTGGTCGAGCGGGACGAGCCTGGCGTGCGGCAGGGAGGAGGTCGCGGCGCGGAGGAGGTCGGTGGCGGCGATGGCGGCGTTCAGGACGTAGGCCATGCGGTCAGGCCTCCGGAAAGAGGCCAGTGGTCACGTGGCGGGCGGCCTGGAAGAGGTCGTCGCCGGTGGGGGCGGTGCCGGGGTCCAGGAGCCACTGGGCGGCCAGGCCGCTGAGGAGGGTCTGGTAGTAGGCGCCGATCATTTCCCTCTGGTGCGGGTCGGCCGCCGAGTCGGGGGCGCCGAAGAGGTCGACCAGGGCGAGCCGGGCCTGCTTGTTGGCGTCGGCGAACGTCCGTCGCAGCTCGGGTTCGTGGTGCAGGAGCGCGAGCATCTCGAACTGGATCGCCCAGAGCGGGCGGGTGGCGGGGAACGACTCGACGACTTTGCGCCAGGTCGCCGCGAACCGTTCGGCGGGGTCGGGCTCGGTCGTCACCGCGATCCCGGCCATCTCGTCGCCCCACTCCTCGATGGCCTGCCGCACCGCCTCGGTGAGCAGGACCTCCTTGGATCCGAAGTGGTAGCCGATGGCGGCCAGGCTGACCCCGGCGGCCGTCGCGATGTCGCGGGCGGTCGTCCGGGTGTAGCCCTTGTCGAGCAGGCAACGCTTGGCGCCCGCCAGGAGGTCTTCGCGGTTACCCATGCCCACAGAGTAGCACAGTTGTCTGAAACGTATGTCTTGCACACCTGTCTAAAACGGTTGTACCGTTCGAGTGTCCACAGACGATGGAGGAGCCCCCATGAACGTCCTGATCTCCGGCGCCGGCATCGCCGGCATCTCGGTGGCCTGCTGGCTGCGACGGCACGGCTTCACGCCCACGGTGGTGGAGCGGGGCGCAACCATCCGGGCCGGCGGCTACAAGGTCGATGTCCGCGGCGCGGCGTTGCAGGTCGTGGAACGTATGGGCGTGCTGGACGAGATCCGCAACATGCGTACCGATGTCCGGGTCGGGTCCGTCGTCAACGCGGCGGGCAAGCGGGTCGCCAGCATGGACGGCGACACGTTCGGCGGCAGGGTGCACGGTGACGCGGAGGTGCTGCGGGGAGACCTGCACTGGCTCCTGTACGAGCGGACGCGGGACGAGGTCGAGTACCTCTTCGACGAGTCGATCACGGCGCTGGACGAGGGCGATGAAGGTGTCGAGGTCACGTTCGCGAGCGGGCGGCGCCGGGTCTTCGACCTGGTGGTCGGCGCCGACGGGCTGCACTCGATCACGCGGGAGCTGGTCTTCGGGCCCGAGGAGGACTACCTGACCCACCTCGGGCACTACATCTCGATCTTCAGCGTGCCCAACCACCTGGGCCTGGACCGCGAGGAGCTCACCTACGTCGGCCCGGGCAGGACGGCCCTCACCTACAGCACGGCCAAGGGGGACGGCGCCAAGGCGATGTTCCTCTTCTCCGCGGACGAGCCGCTCACCTGCCGTGACCGGGCGGAGCAGGAGCGGGTCCTGCGCGAGGCCTACGCGGAGGAGGGCTGGGAGGTGCCGAACCTGCTGCGCGGCATGGCCGAGGCGCCCGACTTCTACTTCGACTCGCTCAGCCAGGTGCGCATGGACCGGTGGTCGAAGGGGCGGGTCGTCCTGCTGGGCGACGCCGCGTACTGCGCCTCTCCCGCGTCAGGGCAGGGCACGAGCCTCGCCCTCGTCGGCGCCTACGTGCTCGCGGGCGAGCTCGCGGCGGCCGGGGGCGACATCGCGGCCGGGTTCGAGGGCTACGAACGGGAGATGCGGGCGTTCGTCGAGGCCAACCAGAGGCTCGGGCCGGCCAACGTCAAGCGGATGGTGATGCGGAGCGCGGGGCAGGTGCGCTTCTCCATGACCATGTTGGCGGTGCTGGCGCGGCTGCCCGGCAAGGACAGGATGCTGGCCAAGGTCGTGGAGCCGATCCACCGGGCCGCCAACGCGATCACGCTGAAGGCCTACTGACCTCCGGTATGGCAAAAGTTGATCTTTCCTTCAAGATCCTTTGCTGCCTACGGTGAGGGGCGCTGGAGATCATCCGGTGCCGCGCCAGGCCCCCGCACGACCGTGGTGCGCGGGCCCGCCCGAAAGGAAGTCCCAGGATGAAGAAGCTGCTCGTCCTCGCCCCGGCGGCCGCAATGGCGATCATCGGAACGGGCGGTGTCGCGTCCGCGCAGGCCGTCGCGCCCGCGCAGACCGGCGTCCAGGCGGCGGCCGCGGCCTGCTCCTCGACGGTCAAGGCCAAGGAGAACGTCAACATCCGCGCCTCCATCGGCGGGACCTCGCTCGGGCTGTTCCTCAAGGGCACCACCGCGTGCCTGAACTCCCGTTCGTCCGGTCCCACGTACACGGCCTGCGGCGTTACCGGGACGACGTACTACTACATCACCCGCAGTGGCACGAGCGGCTGGGTCGTCTCCGGCTGCGTGACCAAGGTCTGACATGCGAAAGGCCACGACCCGTGGGTACGGGCCGTGGCCTTCGCCTTTGCCACGAGAGGCGAACGGCGGTCAGATGAAGTCCGCGAGCTCGCGGAGGAGCGCGGCCTTCGGCTTGGCGCCGACGATCTGCTTGGCGATCTCGCCGTTCTGGTAGACGTGCAGGGTCGGGATGCCGGTGATGCCGAGCTGGCCGGGCGTCACCGGGTTCTCGTCGATGTTCAGCTTGACGATCTCCAGCTTGTCGCCGTGCTCGGCCGAGATCTCCTCGAGGATCGGGGCGATCATGCGGCACGGTCCGCACCACTCGGCCCAGAAGTCGACCAGGACGGGCTTGTCGCTCTTGAGTACCTCGGCCTCGAAGTCGGCGTCCGTTACGGCTTTCATGGTGTCTCCTTCGTTCAAGACGGCGGATTCCCCCGCCGCCGCGCCTGGCGTGCGATCTCGGGTGAGGTGCCTCAGGCCTGGTGCGTCAGCTCGGCGGTGCCCTGGTCCTGCAGCCAGCGCTCGGCGTCGATGGCCGCGGCGCAGCCGCTGCCGGCCGCGGTGATGGCCTGACGGTAGATGTGGTCGACCACGTCACCGGAGGCGAACACGCCGGGGACCTTGGTCCTCGTCGTCGGGGCGTCCACGAGCAGGTAACCGTCGGCGTCGGTGTCGAGCTGGCCGGCGAACAGCTCGCTGCGCGGGTCGTGGCCGATCGCGATGAACAGCCCGGTGACGTCCAGCCGCGCCTCGGCGCCGGTCTTGATGTTGCGGACCTGGACGGCCGTGACCTTCTCCTCGCCGTGGACGTCGAGGACCTCGCTGTCCCACAGGAACCGGATCTTCTCGTTGGCGAGCGCGCGGTCCTGCATGATCTTGCTGGCGCGCAGCTCGTCCCGGCGGTGGATCACGGTGACGGTACGCGCGAACTTGGTCAGGAAGATCGCCTCTTCCATCGCGGTGTCGCCGCCTCCGACCACCGCGATGTCCTGCTCGCGGAAGAAGAAGCCGTCACAGGTGGCACACCAGGAGACGCCGCGGCCGGACAGCCGCTTCTCGTTCTCCAGCCCGAGCTCGCGGTAGCCGGAACCGGTCGCGATGATCACGGACTTGGCGAGGTAGACGTCCTCACCGACCTTGACGACCTTGGGGTCGGCGGTGAGGTCGACCTCGGTGACGTCGTCGGTGATGAGCTCGGCCCCGAAGCGCTCGGCCTGCTTGCGCAGGTTGTCCATCAGGTCGGGGCCCATGATCCCGTCCGGGAAGCCGGGGAAGTTCTCGACGTCGGTGGTGTTCATCAGCGCACCACCCGCCGTCACGGAACCCTCGAACACCAGCGGCTTCAGATCGCCGCGGGCCGCGTAGACGGCGGCCGTGTAGCCCGCGGGGCCCGAGCCGATGATGATGACGTTGCGGACGTCGGTCACTGTTCTGTGCCTCTCTGCTCCTGCCAGCCCCTGCCGGGGGCTCACCCGCCTGTGCTGTACGACCCGGGCCGCCCGGCGGCCGACTCGCTCGCCGCCGGTGCCTCCGGCACGTTCCGGGCTGCCAGTGGCGTCAACCGATCCTAGGGCCCCGTGATTCCCGCGCGGTCCCGGCGCCGCTCCGGCCTGGCCATAAGCTGGACCACATGGCACGGATTCTTCTCCTGCACTCGATGTACGGCCTGCGTCCGGCCGTCCACGACGCCGCCGAACGGCTGCGCGCGGCCGGTCACGAGGTCCACGTTCCGGACCTGTTCGACGGGCGCGTCGTGGACGACGCCGAGGCCGGCGCGAAGATCAGGGAGGAGATCGGCCGGGACGAGCTCCTGCGCCGTGCCGTGACCGCCGCCGCGCCGCTCTCCGACCAGGGCCTGGTGTACGCGGGGTTCTCGCTGGGCGGCGCCCTCGCCCAGAACCTCGCGCTGGCCGACGACAAGGCGCGGGGGCTGCTGCTCTTCCACGGCACGTCCGACCTCGCCGACGACGCGTCAACTGAGGTCCCGGCACAGTTGCACGTCGCCGACCCCGACACGTTCGAGCCGGTCGACTGGGTCAACGCCTGGTACCTGCGGATGCGCCGGGCCGGCGCGGACGTCGAGATCTTCCGCTACCGCGGCGCGGGCCACCTCTTCACCGACCCCGCCCTGCCCGACCACGACGCCGAGTCGGCCGACCGCGCCTGGAAGATCGCCCTGGACTTCCTCGCCGACCTCTGACCACCGGCCGGGCCCGCCCTGACGCCTGTGGACGTGGCGAAGCCCCCCGCGGGCGGTCATGGGACCGGTCGCGGAGGGCTTCGAAGGGTTACGCGGACTCGCGCTTGAGGAGCTTGCAGTCAGGGCCTACGGCCCAGATGTTCCACGTTCCGGGCTGGGTGCCGGCCAGGGCGATCACCGTGGCCGCGGAGCCTTCGTACCTGGCGGCGTCCACGAGATCCGGGCGCTTGCCGCCCGTGATCGAGGTCACGCACTGTGCCGTCTGCGCGTCGGGCGCCGTCCCCCCACTCCTGGACTTCTGCGCCGCACTGCTCAGCAGGCTCCCCACCTGCTGCTTCAGCTGCGTCCCCCGGTAGTCGGTACCGGAGCGGGTGACGGTGTACGGGGCGTCGCCGGCCATCTTGGGCTGTTCGCCCTCGGCACCGAGCGACTGCGTCCGCTTCGACGGAGCGGGGTTCGGCGCGGTGCCGCCGCTGCCGGAATCCTTGGGATCCGTCACCGGTGAGTGCAGCGTCGTGGACCCGTCGCCGTTGCTCGATCCGTCCAGGGCCGCCTTGCCTACCAGAGCTCCGCCGCCGAGCACGACCACCGTCGCGGCGGCGGCCGACAGTATCCGCCAATGCCGCCGTCCACGCCGTTGCTCCAGGCTCACCACCGTGGCGTTGTTGAGCGACTCGGCCGCTAGGGCGTGGTCGATGCGCTCGGCCAGGTCGGCGGGCATGGACGGCACGGGTGCCTCCGCCAGCAGCCGGGAGACGTCCGCAAGGTCGGCGGATCGGTCCCGGCATTCGGCGCAGGTGTCGAGGTGCGCGTTGACGGAGGCGGCGTGATCGTCTTCGAGCAGACCCTCGGCCAGATCGGCGAGGGTGTCGTAGTCATAATGTGCGGGGTTCATCAGGGCATGCCACCTCCTTCCACACCTCCGACGTTCTTACGTTCCCGTCGGTTCCGATGGTGAACGAGAAGTGGCGCGAGTCGCGCCCGGCCTCGGGCGCAGCGGCTCTTGATCGTTCCGGGCGGGACCTCCAGGACGCGGGCGGCGTCGTCGACGGAGTAGCCCATCATGTCGACCAGGATCAGCGCCGCACGCTGCTCGAACGGCAGCTGGGCGAGCGCCGAGTGCACGTCCAGCGACACCCCGTGCGCGTCGGTCGGGTCCGGCATCTTCGGCGCGACCGCGTCGAACGTGGCGTCGTCGCCCATCGGCGTCGCCGGCCGGACGGACTTGCGGCGCAGCCGGTCGAGGCAGGCGTTGACCACGATCCGGTGGAGCCAGGTGGTGACCGCGGCGTCGCCCCGGAACCGGCCGGCCGCGCGGAACGCCGACAGGCACGCGTCCTGAAGGGCGTCCGCGGCCTCCTCGGGATCACCGAGGGTGCGGATCGCCACCGCCCACATGCGGTCCCGATGCCGGTTGACCAGCTCGGCGAAGGCGTGCGGATCCCCCTGGGCATGCCGGGCGAGCAGTTCCTTGTCGGGAACCTCGTCCACGCGCCGCATGCTCACCGATGCCATGGGAGCCTTCTCGGGTGTGCGGTCTGGCCTGCTCGGGTCGACACCACAGATTCCTGGGGGGAGGGGACATTCTGCTCACAGGCACGATACCGATTGGCACCGCTCGACGTCACAGGTCATCCGGCGCCCCGCTCCTTTCGCATCGCAGATGTTACGTCCGCCATCGCGGTGTCGCACCGCGTTTTCGTCCGTCCCGCAACGGCGAAAGGCCCTCCGGAGAGGGCCTTTCGTGATCGTCGCGGAGCGGTCAGGAGGTCAGGACGCCGAGCCGTGGACGTTGATCTCGCTCACCTCGGCGCGCCACTTGCCGTCGGTGCCGGTGGCGAGCTTGGTGAACCACAGCAGGACGTAGCGGCCCTTGACCGGCTTCTGCGGCTTGAGGCTGGTCTCGCCCGCGCCGGAGGACATCTGGCTCGCGGCCCGGGAGAGGCTGCTCTGGCTGTCACCGATCTTGAGCTGGACGGACGCTCCGGACGTCGGGATCTGTGCCTTGACCTCGTTGATCGTGACCGGCTTGCCCATGTCGATCATCAGGCCGACGCCCTTTTTGAGCTTGCCGAAGTCGGCGGAGAAGTAGTGCGAGCTGCGCCACACGGTCGACGGCTTGCCGTCGACGGCCAGCAGCCCCTTGGCGGCGCCCTTGCCGCTGTCGTCGCCGGCGGGGTCGTAACCCTCGGCGCCGGAGATGCGGAGGGGGCCGACGCGGCCGGAGGTGTTCTGCGCGTTCTTGCCCTTGTTGTCGCCGATCCCGGCGTTGTCGGTGTTGCCCGGGTCGTCGCCGCCGAGGTTGCTGATGGCCCAGACGCCCAGGCCGAGGATCACGGTGAGCGCGGCGGCGCCGACGCCGACGAGGCCCCGGCTGATGGGCTTGCGCGAGCCCGCGTGCGAGTGCGCCGCCGTCGGGGCCGGGGGCGCGGAGTGGTGCTGCGTGGCCTGCGGCTGGGCGCGGTGCGAGGCCGGGCGGCGCGGCTGGGGCGCCGGTGCCTGCTGCGCCGGTCGCGGACCGGACGGGGGCGCGGTGGCCCTGGGCGGGCGCGGCGGCGGTGCCGGCTGGCTGGCGAGCCCCGCGAACAGCGGGAGCGGCGTACGCGGGACGCCGCGCAGCGCCTGGGCGAGCTCGGCCGGGGTCGCGATGGGCTCCTGGCCGGGGACCTCGAGGCCGAGGGCGCGGCAGGTGATCGCGTTGAGCGGGTGCGAGATGCCGGCCTGGACCTGGCGGGGCGCCTGGGGAATGCCGTCCTTCTCGGGGGCCGCGGGCAGCGACGACAGGTCGGCGGGGCCGGGCCAGTGGGCGGTGAGCGCCGCGTAGAGCATGGCGCCGAGGCCCACCACGTCGTCGGCCGCGGCGTCTTCGGCGTAGCAGTCGGCGAGCACGGCGTCGGTGGCGACGCCCAGGACCTTGACGGTGCCGCCCGTCGTCCAGACCAGGTTGCGCGGCGTGAGGCAGAGGTGGGCCAGGCCCGCGGCGTGCGCGGTGACGATCGCCTCGGCGGCCTCGTAGAGAAGGGTGGCGGCGCGGCCCGGCTCGAGCGGGGCCTTGCCGAGCATCTGCTCGAGGGTCTCGCCGGCGACCCACTCGCTCACCACGTAGGCCTTCTCGCCGGTGTCGTCGGCGTCGAAGACCTGGGTGAGGCGGGGGTCGGTGAGCCGGCTGGCGGAACGGGCGGAGGTGACGACCTCGGCGATGCGGGGGAAGTCGGGTTCGAAGGTCCGGACGGCCACGGCACGAGCGAGGATCTCGTCGATGGCCTTCCACAGTGAAGAGCCGCCGGAGTCGCTGATGCGCTCTTCGAGACGGTAGCGTCCGGCGAGGCGGGTGCCGGGCTCGATGACTGACGTGCTCACGGCAACGTCCTGCGCGAAAGTCCCATGTTCGTGGCGTGGCAGCTTACGCCTCCGACCCTCCTCTTTGCGTTCCCCAGGGTGTCGCCCCGCAAGCCGTAGTCCCCCACATGGTAGTGCTTACACCGATTGATGGCCTCCTTATCGCCGCGCGTCCTGTGCACTTTGCCACGAATTACGCTCACGGCTCTTCTGTGTCTCCCGTCAGGTGGGGCGATCAATGGCTAATGTCCATGTCAGCCCCGGCCCGGAAGGCGCCCGGCCACCATGGAGATCATTGACTGAACCTCGCCGACGCGCAGAAGTTTTGCGAAGACCAGGTAGAGCACTCCGCCTCCGGCACTGCCGATCACGAGGGCGAGCAGCCCGGACATCAGCCCGAGACCGAGGGTGGCGTCGATGACGGCGTGCGTGGCGTACGCGAAGCCGATCAGCGGCCAGATCGCCACGGCCAGCTTCAGGTACGTGCCGAAGACGCGGCGCCCGTCCATCCCGCCCAGCCGGCGGCGCAGGATCGCCCAGCCGACGATCGCGCCGATGGTCTGGGCGAGGGCGAAGCCGCACGCGATCCCGACGATGATCTTGTCGGTGGGCAGCAGGTTGTACATGGCGAACGAGGCCAGGATGTTGGTGGCGACCACCGCGATGCTGATGAACGCGGGGGTGCGGGTGTCCTGCATCGAGTAGAAGACCCGGAGCATCAGCTGGTACGCGGCGAACGGCACCAGCGCCACCGCGAACGCGCGCAGCACGTTGGCGATGACCAGCGCGTCGCTCTCGCTGGTGTTGCCGTGCGCGAACAGCACGGTGGTGATCTCGGGCGCGAGCACGCCCATGAGGGCCGCCGCGGGCAGGATCACCGCGGAGCAGAGCCGCAGGCCGTTGGAGAAGTCGTCGCGGACCTCGGTCATCCGGCCGGCCGCCGCGTGCTCGCTCATCCGCGGCAGCAGGGCGGTGATCACCGAGACGCCGATGATCGCGTACGGCAGCTGGAAGAGCTGGTAGGCGTTGAAGTACGGGGTGTAGCCGACGTCCCCGATGCCCTCCTCGCGGCCGAGCACGCCCGCCGCGTTGGCCAGCGAGGTGGTGACCGCGAAGCCGATCTGCGTGATCAACACGTACGCGAGGGTCCAGATCCCCATCCGGCCCATCTGGCCGAGCTCGCCCTTGCGGAAGTCGAGCCGGGGCCGCCAGCGGAAGCCCGAGCCGCGCAGGGACGGCCACAACGCCAGGGTCTGCAACGCCATGCCGCCGATGGTGCCCGCCGCCAGCAGCGTGATCTGCCCGTTCGTGATCGACTCGGGGGTCACCTTGCCGGTGCTGGTCAGCAGGAACATCGCCGCCGTGCAGCAGATGACGATGTTGTTGAGGACCGGCGCCCACATCGGCGCGGCGAACCGCTTGCGCGTGTTGAGGATCGCGCCGGCGAACGCGCTGACGCCGAGGAAGAAGATCTGCACGGCGAACAACCGGGCGAAGAGCACGGCCAGGTCGCGCTGGTCGCCCTCCATCTTGCCGCCGTAGATGGTGATGAAGACCGGTCCGAGCAGCACCGCGATCACGGTGATGAGCGACAGAGCGGCCACGGCCAGCGTGAACAGCCGCTGCTCGTACTGCTCGCCGTACGCGGCGTCGCGCTCCCTGGCGCGGATGATCAGCGGCACCACGACGGCGGTCAGGATGCCGCCGAGCAGCAGGTCGTAGACGATGAACGGGACGGTGTTGGCGGTGTTGTAGGCGTCCGCGACCGCGCCGGTGCCGAGCGCGGCGACCAGCATGGCGGTGCGCAGGAACCCGGTGACCCGGGAGGCCAGCGTCCCCACGGCCATGATCGCGCCGGAGCGCAGGAGGCCGGAGGTGCCCTTGTCGCCGGGCGGCTCGCCGCCGCCCGGTCCGTCGCCCGCCTGACCACCGGGCGGGCCGCCCGGTGCGCCGACGGGCATGTCGGCGCGGGTGTGCGCAGCCCCTACGCCCGCGACGGGCGCCGGGAGATCAACCCTGGTGTCCATCCCACCGGCCGGGGGCCGTCCCGTCCCCGGGGGAGGGGGAGGCACCGGGTAGCCCTGCCCCGGCCTCGGGCTCTGCCCCGGACCCCGGTGCCGGCCCGGTTCCTGTCCCTGGCCGCGGCTCGGACCCCGGCCCGGCGGCGGGCCCTGCCCAGGCCTCGGTCCCTGTCCCGGCGGTGGGCCCTGTCCCGGCGGTCCCTGCCTCGGAGGAGGCGGACCCTGCGCCGGCGGTCGGCCCTGCCCCGGAGGCGGGCCCTGGCCCGGCCTCGGACCCTGACCATGGCCCGGCGGCCGGCCCTGCCCCGGGGGACCCGGGTGCTGAGCCTGTGCCGGGCCCGGTGTGTAGCCCGGTCCCGCCGGGGAATTCGGGCCCGCTGGGGAACGCGGACTCGGCGGGGAGCCCGGACCCGTCTCCGGGGAACCCTGTCCCCGGGGATCCGGTCGTCCCTGCTGGTCCCATTCCGGGTGACCCGTCACCGGCTGCCTCCGCTTTCCGGCGGCGCCTTGCTCGCATGGCCCGCACTCCGACGCCCACGAAGAGTACGGCAAGTCCGCCGCCGGTGATGAGCAGCGCCCACCGTCCGTACAGCGTGCTCCGCACCGTCAGGTCCTCACCGGTGCCGTAGGCCCGCCCCCGTTCACCGGTCGGCGTGTACAGCTGGATGCGCACCTTGAAGTTGCCGTTGCCCGATGCCTGGACGGGGATGCGAGCGGTGTGCTTCTTGCCCGGGTCGAGCTCGATCACCTGCTCGTCCCTGGGCTCGAGCCGGCCGATCTGGAGCCCGGGGCTCTGCGACACGACCTCGAACCGGAACCGCACGCGCCGGCCGCGCAGGTCGTTGGCGATCGTGATGGGGATGCGCCCCGAACTGCCCGCGACGCTCACCCGGTCGTTGGTCGGGACGACGACGTGGACCTTCTCCATCTCGGCCTTGAGCTCGTTCGACACCATCGTCCGCGCCTGCACGGCCTGGGGGCCGCGCCCGCGCCAGTGCGACGACTCCAGCCGCAGGATGGCCCGCTGGTAGGGGTTGACCTCCGGGTTGAGGATCGCGCGGAAGGTCGCGGCGCGGCGGGCGATGGCCTGGACGTCGCGCAGGTAGAGCTCGCCGAGCTCGTAGCGCTCGTAGGCGCTGGAGTAGCCCTGGAAGGCCGCGTCGCCGGGCGCTGCCGCCGCGGTGTCGCTCACGCTGGTGCGCTCGTCGAGCCAGTCGGCCTTGGCGCTGTAGACCAGGAGACGCTTGGCCAGCTCGGGGTCGGGGTTCCAGCGCCGGCTGGGCGCCACGACGAGCGTGCGCCGCGTCGGCGACTCGGCGGTGATCATGGCGGTCTCGGCCAGGAACCGCTGCTCGACCAGCAGGGCCGACCCGGGCGAACGGGTGTCACCGCTGATGATGTCGCTGAGCCCCTCGTCGTAGATGACCGCGCGCATCTGCCCGCCGTCGGTGGGCACGCGCGCCGCCGCCGTCGGCGTGAGCGTCTGTGCCTGCGACTGGTATTCGCGGCTGCTCATCAGGAACGCGCCGGTCTTGGGGTCGAGGCCGGCCGACTTGGCCAGCTGGGTGAGCGTCTGCTTGCCCGCGGCGCCGGACGGCGGCCAGGCCACCGGGACCGTCGGCTGCCGGCCCAGCACCTGCGTGTTGACCGCCCTGGAGTCGTTGTAGGCGGTGGTGAGGTGGGCACCGAGCTTGTGGCGGACGAGCGCCACGGCGTCGGGATCGGAGTACGGCAGGTTGAAGAACGGTTCGTTCTTGGACGTCTCGCGCAGCGCCGACAGCCAGTTGACGGCGTCCTTGTTCTGCGGGCGGCGGGTCGCCTTGGCGTTGCGCGACGGCGCCCTGACCGTGTAGCCGTTCTTGGCGGTCATCGCCTGCGCGTCGTCGAGCAGCGCCGGGTCGATCGCCCACGTGACCGAGGACGTCCTGGCCTCTCTCTTGGCCGCCGACGCCGCGCCCACCAGGCCGGAGAGCCGCCCGCCGGCCGCCATGTCGCGCGCCAGCCGGTCGTTCATGAAGTTCTGGTCGTTGGCGCGGTGCACGCCGCCGATGATCGGCCACACCCAGGCCACCTGGAGCGGGGCGGCGAACCCCTTGCCCTTGGGCACGTAGGTGACGAACGTCGTCTGGCCGGCGACGGGCTGCCCGTTGCTGGTGACCTCGACCCCGATCGGGTACGCGCCGAACCCGCTCAACCCCATGCTCGCGGTGTTGCCCGTGATCGTGAACTTCTGGCTGCCGCCCGCCCCGGCCGCCTGCTGGAGGGGCTGCTCGTCGGCGACGCCGCCGAGCTGGCCCGGCGAGCCCGACGCCCACTGGGCGACCTGGCCGCGGCTGCCGGCGGGGCTGGCGGAGTAGCGGAGGTTGACCTGGAGCCCGGGCAGCGGCTGGCCGGACTTGTTGGTGACCGTGCCCGTCACCCTGATCGTCGCGGCGGACGACGGCGCCGGGCGCGCGATCTTGGGGCTGACCGACTCCAGGACGAGCGACACCTGGTCACGCTGCGACGTTTCGCGGTTGGACTGGCGGGAGGCGCGCTCCTGACCGCGTTCGCGCGGCTCGAGTGCCAGGGCCGGGGCCGCCGAGGCCAGGATGCAGGACAGCGTCGCGGCCAGCGCGGCCGCGCGGTTGACCGTTCTCACGCCATGTCCACCCGAAGGCGACGGGCGTCGCATTCCCGCATCACGGCCTCGATGTTAGCCGTGACACCGCTCCGCTCAGACCTTCCTGGCCACCTCTGTTGATCGAATCTGGTCAGCACCGGTCGCAAGATCCACCGGCTTGGCGCCGCTGAGGGCGAAAAGATCGAGCGCACGGATGCCGAGCGCGGTCGAGGCCTCGCCGGTCGCGGTGTAGACGACGTCGTCGACCGGCAGGCCGCCGACGGTCTCCTCGTCGATCAGCAGCGGCATCGACTCGGGCAGCAGCAGCGGGCACACCAGGCCCGCCGCGTACGCGGTGACGGTGTTGACCAGATCGGGCCGGGCGGGACGGATCAGCCGCGCCCCCACCGCCAGCCGGATCCGCTCGGTCGGCGGCCGCACCCCCGCCGGGACGATCACCCCCACCAGGAACCGGTGGCCGCGGTGGACGTCGTTGCAGGCGTAGACGCGGGTCACCAGGCACCGGCTCGCAGGGAGGCCCAGTGCCTTGGGCAGCTGGTCGGCGTTCGCGATCGCGATGGGAAGACGCACGATCTCGTGGACGGTCTCCCGTTCGAGAAGCGCGCGGTGAATGGTGAGAGCGTCCTTCATCTCAACAGCTCCGTCCTGCGGGGCGGACCCCGCACAACCCCCGATCGAGACCTTCTGCCCCCGTCACCCCTCAGAGTCAGGGGGATCTCCCCACCTACCCAGGGTCCGGGGCTTAATCCTCGCCGTACGTTCTGTGAACCGGTGCGTCCCATGAACCCTGTAGGTCTCAAGAACCCTGTACGTCTCATCGACCCTGCGCGTCCCGTGCGCCCAGGGCGTTCGGCCCGGTGCCGGGCGTGACCGCCGCCCTACGGACACCGCTACCGTTGGTCGTACGGGAGGATCCGGCCCGCGGTCGCGTCCGCGTCTTCGTAGGGGTGTCCAGAACGTAACTCGGGGATCGCGCCGTGTGAAGAGGCCTCTTACCTTTCTTCCGCACCGGGTCGTCCACGCCCGGATCGTCCAAAGTCTTTTGTCAGCCGCTCACCAAGGAAATACGCTCGATGGCCGTGCCTGAAGAGAACGTCAACCCGTCGGAGCCGCAGCGGGTCGCGATCGCCGAGTTGCTGCGCCAGGTCGCGCCCGTGGCCGACGAGCTCGGCGCACGTTTCGCGGCCGCGGGGCACGAGCTGGCCCTGGTCGGCGGCCCGGTGCGGGACGCGCTGCTGCGCCGTCCGGGCAAGGACGTCGACCTGACCACGGACGCGCCGCCGGACCGCATCCTGGAGGTCATCGGCGGCTGGGCCGACGCGGTCTGGACGATCGGCATCGAGTTCGGCACGGTCGGCCTGCGCAAGGACGGCCACGAGCTGGAGATCACGACCTACCGCAGCGAGTCGTACGACCCCAAGTCGCGCAAGCCCGAGGTCTCCTACGGCACGTCCCTGGTCGAAGACCTGCGGCGCCGCGACTTCGCGGTGAACGCCATGGCGGCGCGGCTGCCCGGGTACGAGTTCGTCGACCCGTTCGGCGGGCTCACCGACCTCGGGCGCAAGGTGATGCGCACGCCGGGCAAGCCGGAGGACTCGTTCAGCGACGACCCGCTGCGCATGATGCGGGCCGCCCGGTTCACCTCCCAGCTCGGCTTCACCGTGGCGCCCGACGTCGTCCAGGCGATGACCGACATGGCCGGCCGCATCGAGATCGTGTCCGCCGAGCGGGTGCGCGACGAGTTGTCGAAGCTGATCTGCGGCACCTACCCGCGCGAGGGACTGGCGCTCCTGGTCGACACCGGCCTGGCCGCCCAGGTGCTGCCCGAGCTGCCCAAACTGCGGCTGGAGATCGACGAGCACCACCGGCACAAGGACGTCTACGAGCACTCGCTGATCGTCCTGGAGCAGGCGATCGCGCAGGAGGAGGACGGCCCGGACCTGGTGTTGCGGCTGGCCGCGCTGCTGCACGACATCGGCAAGCCGCGGACGCGCCGCTTCGAGGCCGGCGGGCGGGTCTCGTTCCACCACCACGAGGTCGTGGGCGCCAAGATGACCCGCAAGCGCCTCACCGAGCTGCGCTACCCCAAGGACGTCGTGTCCGACGTGTCCCGCCTGGTCGAGCTGCACCTGCGCTTCCACGGGTACGGCACCGGCGAGTGGACCGACTCCGCGGTGCGCCGGTACGTGCGCGACGCCGGGCCGCTGCTGTCACGGCTGCACAAGCTGACCCGGGCCGACTGCACGACGCGCAACAAGCGCAAGGCCGACCGCCTGCGCCGCACCTACGACGACCTCGAGGCCCGGATCGCCCGGCTCTCCGAGGAGGAGGAGCTCGCCTCGATCCGCCCGGAGGTCGACGGCAACGAGATCCAGGAGATTCTGGGGATCACGCCGGGCCCGCTGGTCGGCAAGGCCTACCGTTACATGCTGGAGTTGCGGCTCGACCGCGGCCCGATCGGCAAGGACGCGGCCGTCGCCGAGCTCCGCCGCTGGGCCGTCGAGCACGGCCACATGGACGGTGCCGCGCGGAACGGGGAGTGATGATCGATCTCAGGCTCGGCCGCATGAGCCCGCACGAGGCCGAGCGGCTGCTGGCCTACGACCGCGAGCACGTGTGGCACCCGTACGCGCCGATGCCCGCCGCCTACCCGGCCGAGCTGGTGGTCTCGGCGGCGGGCGTCCGGCTGACCCTGGCCGACGGCTCCGAGCTGATCGACGGCATGTCGTCGTGGTGGGCGGCGATCCACGGTCACAACCACCCGGAGATGAACGCCGCGGTCACCCGGCAGCTGGGCAAGATGGCGCACGTCATGTTCGGCGGGCTGACGCATCCGGCGGCGATCCGGCTGGCCGAGCGGCTCGTGGACCTCTCGCCGGAGCCCCTGACCAAGGTGTTCTTCGCCGACTCCGGCTCGGTCGCGGTCGAGGTCGCGATCAAGATGGCGTTGCAGTACTGGCGGTCGCAGGGCAGGCCCGAACGCCACCGCCTGCTCACGGTGCGCGGCGGCTACCACGGCGACACGTTCGGCGACATGGCCGTCTGCGACCCGGTCAACGGCATGCACCATCTGTTCTCCGACGTGCTGCCCCAGCATGTGTTCGCGCCGGCGCCGCCGCTCGGCTACCTGGCCGAGCCGGACGAGGACTACCTGGCCGGCCTGGCCGACCTGGTCGGCGCGCACGCGGGCGAGCTCGCCGCGATCATCGCCGAGCCGATCGCGCAGGGCGCCGGCGGCATGCGCTTCTACGCGCCCGAATACCTGGGGGCGCTGCGCGACCTGGCCGACGAGCACGGGCTGCTGCTCATCCTCGACGAGATCGCCACCGGGTTCGGCCGGACCGGCGAGTTGTGGGGATGCGACCACGCCGAGGTCGCGCCCGACATCATGTGCGTCGGCAAGGCGCTGACCGGCGGCTACCTGACGATGGCCGCGACCCTTTGCAGCGACCGGGTCGCCGAGGGCATCACGTCCGGCGAGGCGGGCGTCCTGATGCACGGGCCGACCTACATGGCCAACCCGCTCGCCGCCGCGGCGGCGAGCGCCTCGATCGACCTGCTGCTCTCCCGCGACTGGCGTACGGAGGTCGACACGATCGAGGCGCTGCTGACCGCCGGCCTCGAGGACGCCCGCGATCTTCCCGGCGTCGCCGACGTGCGGGTGCTGGGCGCGATCGGCGTCATCGAGGCCCGCGAGCCCGTCGACGTTCCCGCCGTCCAGAAGGTCGTCATGGAGCACGGCGTCTGGCTGCGGCCGTTCGGCAGGCTGATCTACGCGATGCCGCCGTACGTCTGCACCGAGGACGAGATCGGTCACATCACCGAGGCCATGTACGCCGCGGCCGAGTCGCTCTGAGCGGCGTCCCCGCCTGATCAGGCGTCCACGCGGGGCGGGAGCCCGAACAGCGGGAACAGCCGGTCGGTGTCGCGGAACGAGTGGATGGCGGCGACGCGGCCGGCCACGATCTCGACCACCTGCAAGGCGAACGGGGCGAAGCCGTCGCCGCCGGTGCTCGGCCGGTACTGCCCGAACGCGGGGCAGCCGTTGGCCACCGTCCGGATCAGCCTGGAGCCGCGGCAGCCGACGCCGGGCCCGAGCAGCCAGGCCTGGATGGCGTCCGGCCCCTTCATCCACACCGGGTGCGGCGGGAGGCAGAGCGTCGCGTCCACGTGCAGGATCAGGCTGAGCGCTTCCATGTCGAAGCGTTCGAACGCGTCGACGTACCGTTCCACCAGCGCGTTCTCGAGGTCGTCCGAGACGGGGGCGGCGGGCGGGCCGGCCTCGCCCCGACGGGCGGCGAGCGTGGCGCGCGCCCGCTGGAGGGCGCTGTTGACCGACGGGACGCTGCTGTACTGCAACTCGGCGATCTCGCGGGCGGACAGCCCGAGCACCTCGCGCAGGAGGAGGACGGAGCGCTGCGTCGACGGCAGGTGCTGCAACGCGGCGACGAAGGCCAGCTGCACCGACTCGCGTCCCACCGCCACGTCCGCCGGGTCGGTGCCGCGCGAGCCGTGCCCGGTGATCCGGTCGTCGGGGACCGGCTCGATCAGCCGGTCCGCGGCCCAGGGCTCGCCGGGACCGCTCGCCCCGGAGGACGGGCCGGACAGGTCCATCGGGCGGGCCCGGCGCCGCCCGCCGGCGAGCATGTCCAGGCACACGTTGGTGGCGATGCGGTACAGCCAGGTGCGCAGGGACGAGCGGCCCTCGAACCGGTCGAGGCTCTTCCACGCCCGGACCATCGTCTCCTGGACCGCGTCGTCGGCGTCGAACGCAGACCCCAGCATCCGGTAGCAGTAGCCGGTCAGCTCGGTCTGGTGACGCTTGATCAGGAGGTCCAGCTCGGTGCCGTCCGCGACCGCCTCCAGGAGCGGCTCCCCGCCGCCCGCCGATCGATCGTCCATGTCGTCCCGTTCGCCGGTACGTGCGCCCTCGGGCCCGTTATGGGCGCTGTGCCATCACGGTACACCGGGTGCCTGACCTGCCCGGACGCCGTTGTAGCGTGGAGATCATGGACGCCGGAGGCGGAGCGGACGACCCGTACGTCCGGGTGCGCGGGGCCCGCGTGCACAACCTGCGGAGCGTGGACGTGGCCGTGCCGCGCGACGCGCTCGTCGCGTTCACCGGGGTGTCCGGCTCGGGCAAGTCGTCGCTGGCGTTCGGCACGCTCTACGCCGAGGCCCAGCGCCGGTTCCTGGAGTCCGTGGCGCCGTACGCCCGCCGCCTCGTCCACCAGGTCGGCGCCCCCGACGTGGACGAGATCACCGGCCTCCCGCCCGCGGTGGCGCTGGAGCAGCGCCGGTCCGTGCCGTCCTCGCGGTCGTCGGTCGGCACCGTCACCACGGTGTCCAACTCGCTGCGGATGTTGTTGTCGCGGGCGGGCGACTACCCGCCCGGCGCCGAACGGCTCGACTCCGACTCGTTCTCGCCCAACACCCCCGTGGGCGCCTGCCCGCACTGCCACGGCCTCGGCCTGGTGCACGAGGTCACCGAGGAGTCGCTCGTCCCGGACCCGTCACTGTCGATCAGGGACGGCGCCGTCGCCTCCTGGCCCGGTGCCTGGCAGGGCAAGAACCTCCGCGACATCCTGGACACGCTGGGGTACGACATCGACCGGCCGTGGCGCGAGCTGCCCCAGGACCAGCGCGACTGGATCCTCTTCACCGACGAGCAGCCGGTCGTCACCGTGCACCCCGTCCGCGAGGCGCACCGCATCCACCGTCCCTACCAGGGCACCTACTCCAGCGCCAAGCGCCTGGTCCTGCGCGCGTACGCCGAGTCCAAGAGCGAGAGCCGCCGCAGGAAGGCGGCGGAGTTCCTGGTGAGCACCGTCTGCCCGGTGTGCGGCGGGCGGCGGCTCAAGCCCGAGGCGCTCGCCGTCACGTTCGCCGGGCGCACCATCTCCGAGCTCGCCGCCCTCCCGCTGGCGACGCTCGCCGCGGTCCTGCGCCCGTACGCGGACGCCGCGGACACCGGCCCCGCGGCCGTCCTGTCGCGCGACCTCACGGCCCGCATCGAGGTGCTCGTCGAGCTCGGCCTCGGCTACCTGTCCGCCGACCGGCCCAGCCCCACCCTGTCGGCCGGGGAACTGCAACGCCTCCGCCTGGCGACCCAGCTGCGGTCCGGGCTGTTCGGCGTGGTCTACGTCCTGGACGAGCCGTCGGCGGGCCTGCACCCGGCCGACGCCGAGGCGCTGATGTCGGTGTTGCGGCGGCTGAAGGACACCGGCAACAGCGTCTTCATGGTGGAGCACGACCTCGACGTCGTGCGCCGCGCCGACTGGGTGGTGGACGTCGGGAAGGGCGCCGGCGTCAACGGCGGCCGGATCCTCTTCAGCGGGCCGATCGACGGGCTGCGTGAGGCCGCCGGCTCCGTCACCCGCCGCCACCTCTTCGGCGAGGTGGTCCGCCCGGCGCGTCCGGCCCGTTCCCCCGCGGGGCTGATCCGGCTGCGCGGGATCACCCGCCACAACCTGCACGGCCTGGACGTGGACGTGCCGATGGGCCTCTTCACCGCCGTCACGGGGGTGTCCGGCTCGGGCAAGTCGACCCTGATCGACGTCCTGTCCGAGACCGACGAGGCCGGACGGGTCGTCCGGGTCGACCAGAAGCCCATCGGCCGGACGCCGCGTTCCAACCTCGCCACCTACACCGGGCTCTTCGACGCGGTGCGCAAGCTCTTCGCCGCCACCGGAGAGGCCAGGGCGCGCGGCTACGACGCCGGCCGTTTCTCGTTCAACGTGACCGGCGGGCGGTGCGAGACCTGCCAGGGCGAGGGCTACGTCTCGGTGGAGCTGCTGTTCCTGCCCACCACGTACGCGCCCTGCCCCGACTGCCACGGCGCCCGCTACAACCCGGAGACGCTGGAGATCACCTACCGTGGCGTGACCATCGCCGGGGTGCTCGGCATGACCGTCGACGAGGCCGCGGAGTTCCTGGCCGACGTCCCGGCCGCCGCGCGTTCGCTGCGGACCCTGCGCGAGGTGGGGCTCGGCTACCTGCGCCTCGGCCAGCCCGCCACCGAGCTGTCCGGCGGCGAGGCGCAACGGATCAAGCTCGCCACCGAGCTCCAGCGCACGCGGCGCACCGGCGCGCTCTACCTGCTGGACGAGCCGACCACGGGCCTGCACCCGGCCGACACCGAGGTGCTGATGCGCCAGCTGCACGCCCTGGTCGACGGCGGGAGCACGGTCGTGGTGGTGGAGCACGACATGGACGTGGTGGCCGGCGCCGACCACGTCATCGACCTCGGCCCCGGCGGCGGCGCCGAGGGCGGCCGGGTCGTCGCGCGGGGCACCCCCGCCGAGATCGCCGCTTCCCCCGACAGCCGCACCGCCCCCTACCTGAAAACCCGCGTCACCACCTGACGTCAGACGGTGCGGACCAGGCGGCGGGGTGAGGCGTGGGCCCGCGCGTCATGGGGCACGGAGTCCGTCCGAGCCGAGGAGCGACGTCCGTCCGCGCTGGGGGGCTTGGAGTCTGTCGGCGCTGGGTTTGGAGTTCGTCCGCGCTGAGGTCCGGTGCTGGTCCGCGCTGGGCTTGGAGTCTGCCGCGCTTCTGCCGCGCTGAGGCCCGGTGTGGTCGGCCCTGAGGCCCGGTGCCGGTCCGCGCTGAGGCCTGGTGCTGGTCCGGGGTCAGCTGGGGATCGGTGACCGGGGGCGGGTGACGCGGGCAGAGGCGGCGCGGTAGGCGGCGGCGCCGAGGGCGTAGGCGACGACGATCAGCGCCAGGGTCGGGTACGAGACGCCGTCGGCGGGGAGCCAGGTGGCGGCAGCGGCGGCAGCGGCGGCGAACGTGGCGTTGAAGAGCATGTCGTAGACGGCGAACACGCGGCCGCGGTAGGCGTCGTCGATCGACTCCTGGAGGATCGTGTCGACGCACAACTTCACGCCCTGGGAGACGACGCCCAGGGCGAAGGCGCCCGCCGCCCAGAAGGGCTCGGTGAACGGCATGCCGAGGAGGAGCAGCGACACCGCGCCGCCGGCCAGCAACCCCGCGATCCACGCCTGCTTGCTGATCCGGCGGACCACCAGCGGCGTGATCAGCGCGGCGGCGAAGTAGCCGGCGCCGGAGACCCCGAGCATGATCGCGAACTTCGTGAGGCCCTCGTCCGCGTCGGTGGTGAAGTGGTTGCGGCACAGCAGCAGCGTCATGATCAGGATGACGCCGTAGACGAACCGGTGGAACGAGATCGCCCCCAGCGCGAGCGCGGCGGACGGCCGGTCGCGGATGTGCCGGGCGCCGTCGGCCAGGCCGTGCAGCACGTTCCCGAGCGCCTCGCGGGTCTGCTCGGCGGCCTGTTCCAGGTGCGGGCCGAGCAGCAGGCGCGGCAGCGTGGTGGCGATGAGCCCGGCGAGCAGGAACAGCCCGGCGGCGCAGACCAGGATCAGCGCGGTGCCGTCGTGGCCCGCGCCGAACACCTGGCGCAGCAGGTAGCCGGCCCCGGCGCCGATGAACGCGATGATCGTTCCGGACGTGACGGCGAACGCGTTGGCCGTGACCAGGTGTTCGCGCCGGACGACGTGGGGCAGCGCGGCCGACAGCGCGGCCAGGAAGAACCGGTTGACCCCGAGGACGAGCAGCACGCCGAGGAAGAACACGGCGCCGTCGCCGCCCGACGCCACCAGCGCCGCGACGCCGAGCACCATCAGGGCGCGCAGGATCGGGGCCCAGACCAGGATCTGCCGCCGCTGCCACCGGTCGATGAAGACCCCGGCGAACGGGCCGAGCGCCGAATAGGGGAGCAGCGTGATCGCGAACGCGGCGGCCGCCTTGCCCGCCGACGCCTGCCGTTCGGGGGAGAAGAAGACCCAGCCGGCCAGGGCGACCTGGAACACGCCGTCGGTGAGCTGGGAGGTGAGGCGCGTCGCGTACAGCCGCCGGAAATCCCGGCCGCGCAGGATCACCCGTAGCTCGCTCGCCCTCACCCGATCACCCTACGCGCAACCCGCCGATGCTCCCGGCGCATCCGTGCCGGTGGTCCACGTCACCGGGGCGTCCCTTGCGCTTCCTATTCTGGATATTTATTATCCAGGATAGGAAGGCGATCGCAGGGAAGAGGAAACGAACGATGGCGCACACGATCATCAACCCGAGCGGACTGCACGACCCGGTGCGCTTCGGGTACGGCCACGTCGCCGACACGCCGGGCGGGCTGGTGTTCGTCGCCGGCCAGTACGCCTCCGACGGCACGGGCGAGGTGGCGACCGACGACTTCGACGAGCAGGTGGGGCTGGCGCTGGCCAACCTGCGCACCGCGCTCGGCGCCGCCGGCCTGGACTTCGAGCACGTCGTCCAGCTCCGCACGTACATCGTCGATCACGACCTGGCGAAGCTGGAGATCCTCGGCCGGCGGATCGGCGAGATCTGGGGCGACCGGCCACCGCCGCAGACGCTCACCGGCGTCGCCGCGCTGGCCCTGCCCGCGATGAGGTTCGAGGTCGACGCCGTCGCCCTGCGCCCCTGACCCTCCGGGCGGACGTTCGGCTCCGCGCGGGCGGAGCCGAACGCCCGGGTCAGTCGGCCAGCCAGACGCGCGTGTAGTCGTAGCCGGTCGCGGTGGGCAGGTAGCGCGCGCCCTGGACGCGGCCCGAGCGGAAGATCGGGAAGGACCGGTTGAGCAGCGGGATGATCGCCGCGTCCTCCATGATCTTCTGGTCGGCCAGCTGCCAGTAGCCCGCCGCCCGGCCGGGGTCCGGCGCGGTGAGCGCGGAGTCGATCAGGGCGTTGACCTGGGGGCTGTCGTAGCCGCCGAAGTTGGTGGAGTTGGGCCCGTACGCGCGGCCGTCGAACAGCGGCTGGATCAGCGAGCGGCCGTTGTTGCCGTACCAGTCGGGCGTCCAGCCGGGCGCGGCGATGTCCCAGGCGCCCTCGCGCGTCTTGGCCGGGTCGGCGAGCGTGCTGCCGTAGTAGTTGCCGCCGGTGTCCGGGATCAGCTTGATCTTGATGCCGCAGCCTTCGAGGTTCTCCTTGAGCGACTCCGCGATCCTCTTGTGGGAGCCCTGGACGCGGTAGGGGAACTTCAGCGTCAGGCCCTCGGGCACGCCGGTGCGGGCGAGCAGCAGGCGGCAGCGCGCCGGCTCCCCGCTCTCGCCGGCCGTCGCGTACCGGTTGGACGAGAAGTGGCCGGCGTTGCCCGGCGGGATGATCGTGTGCAGCGGCTCGGCCACCTCGGGACCACCCACGATCTTGATGAGCGCGGTGCGGTCGACCGCGTACTGGAGCGCCTGCCGCACCTCGCGCCTGCCGAGCGCGCCGCCGCCCGTCCGGCCGCGGGTGTTGAAGACCAGGTACGGGCTGCTGCTCGGGGTGTCGCGGATCGCGAACCGCTCGTCCCGGCTCCTGCGCAACCGCGCGATCGCGGTGGTCGGGACCGGCTGGTCCCAGGAGAGGTCGGCGGTGCCCTGCTCGAGCTGGCGCTGGACGGCGTCGGGCGACTCCTGCCCGAGGGTCAGCCGGATCTTCTCGACGTGCCGCTCGCGCAGCGGGTCGGTCTCCTTCCGCCAGGCCGGGTTGCGGGTCAGCTCGTACGAGAGGCCGGGCCGGTAGGAGGTGATCTGGAACGGGCCGTTCGAGATCGTGTGCTGCCGGAACTCCGCGCTGTCGGGCACGTGCTCGTCGTACTCCCTGGGCGCCGCCGCGGTGAACTGCAACGTCAGCAGGTTGAGGAAGTCGCTCGCCGGCCGCTTGAGCCGGAAGACGATCGTGTCGTCCCCCTCGGCCTTCACCCCGGAGATCTCGTGCTCGTTCTGGTACGCGGCCATCGCGGCGGCGTCCTTGGCGTTCACCTTGGCGAAGCCGCGGCAGTAGCCGTCCATCCCGCGAAGGGTCGAGGTGTAGTAGCCGATGCCGCCGGACGGCGACGCGGGATTGCAGAGCCGCTTGAGCCCGCGGACGAAGTCGGCCGCGACGACCGGCCGGGCCGGCCGGGTGTTCCAGCTGACGCCGGACCTGAGCTTGATCGTGTACGTGCGGCCGTCCTTGCTGATCCCGCCGTTCTCCCTGGTCGGGATCCGCGCCGCGACGTCGGCCTGCACCGGCACGGTCTCCTTGAAGTCGTTGGAGGCCCTGGTGCCGAAGAGCGTGCGCGCGTAGGTGCGGTTGAGGCCGTACGAGCCGGTGCTGGCGGCGCTGGCGGTGTCGAGGTGCTCGACGTCGGACGACCCGATGATGCGCAGCGTCCCGCCCTCGCGGGGCGGGCCCGCCTTGGTGCCGTCCTCGCCGCCCCCGCCGCAGGCCGTCAGGCCCAGCGCCAGACCGGCGAGCCCAGCGGTCACCTTCAGGCCTTCGCGTGCCATGCACGTCCTCCTCGCCCCGGCGTATGGCGGTATGACCAATTACCAGCGGTGTCAGAGTAGGGCCAGAGAGTGACAACGGCCGCTACATCGGCATTTCTCATATAGAAGTAAGGACGCCCTGACAGTGATGTCCACTGCCAGGGCGTCCTGGGACGTGCTTTGTGACGAGACTCTCAGCCTCGCTCAGCGCTCGTGTGAACGCCTCGCTCAGCGCTCGTGTGAACGCCTCGCTCAGCGCTCGATGTCGCCGCGGATGAAGGCCTCGACGGCGTCGCGGGCCTGGTCGTCGTTGTACTGCTCCGGCGGCGACTTCATGAAGTAGGAGCTGGCCGACAGGATCGGGCCGCCGATGCCGCGGTCCTTGGCGATCTTGGCGGCGCGCACCGCGTCGATGATGACGCCGGCCGAGTTGGGGGAGTCCCAGACCTCGAGCTTGTACTCCAGGTTGAGCGGGGTGTCGCCGAAGGACTTGCCCTCGAGGCGGACGTAGGCCCACTTGCGGTCGTCCAGCCACGGCACGTGGTCGGACGGGCCGATGTGCACGTCGGCCTTGGCCATCTCGTGCGGGATCTGCGAGGTGACCGACTGGGTCTTGGAGATCTTCTTGGACTGGAGGCGCTTGCGCTCCAGCATGTTCATGAAGTCCATGTTGCCGCCGAAGTTGAGCTGGTAGGTGCGCAGCAGCTCAACGCCGCGGTCCTCGAACAGCTTGGCCATCACGCGGTGCGTGATGGTCGCGCCGACCTGGGACTTGATGTCGTCGCCGACGATCGGGACACCGGCGTCGACGAACTTCTGGGCCCACTCGGGGTCGCTGGCGATGAACACCGGGAGCGCGTTGACGAAGGCGACCTTGGCGTCCAGCGCGCACTGCGCGTAGAAGCGGTCGGCCTCCTCCGAGCCCACGGGCAGGTACGAGACCAGCACGTCGACCTCGGCGTCCTTGAGCGCCTGCACGACGTCGACCGGCTGGGCGTCGGACTCCTCGACCATGTCGAGGTAGTACTCGCCGAGGCCGTCGAACGTGTGGCCGCGCTGGACCATGACGCCGGTCGGCGGCACGTCGGCGAACTTGATGGTGTTGTTCTCGCTGGCGTGGATGGCCTCGGAGAGGTCCATGCCGACCTTCTTGGCGTCCACGTCGAAGGCCGCGACGAACTCCACGTCACCGACGTGGTACTCGCCGAACTGAACGTGCATCAGGCCGGGGACTCGCGTCTCGGGGGCCGCGTCCTTGTAGAACTCGACACCCTGGACGAGCGAAGAGGCGCAGTTGCCCACACCCACGATGGCTACGCGCACCGAACCCATCCGGTTGCTCCATTCTCTCTGGCGGAACATGTGGTGTTCTTCACCCGACCCCGAGGGGGTGGGGACCGCGCTCAGCGGTCCGTCTCCCGAGGCATGTCCTGAATCGATTTCGAAGTCTGTGCTTCTTGCTGTGCTTGCTGTTCCTGCTCCGCCCGCTCGCGCCCGATGAGCTCGTTGAGCCACCGGACCTCGCGTTCGACGGACTCGAGCCCGTGGTTCTGGAGCTCGAGGGTGTAGCTGTCCACCCGCTCACGCGTCCGCGCCAGCGCGGCGCGCACACCCTCCAGCCTTTCCTCCAGCCGGCTGCGCCGGCCTTCGAGGATCCGCAGCCGGACGTCGGCGCGGGTGTGCGAGAAGAAGGCGAAGTGAACGCCGAACCCCTCGTCCTCCCAGGACGCCGGACCGGCCTCGGTCAGGAGCTGCTGGAGCCGCTCCTTGCCCTCGGCGGTGAGCTTGTAGACGATCTTGGAACGCCGGCTCTGCAGTGCCAGCGGCACGGTGGGCTCCTCCGGCCGGTCCTCCATGATCAACCCGTTGGCCAGGAGCTGCTTGAGGCACGGGTAGAGAGAGCCGTAGGAGAAGGCGCGGAACATGCCCAGCAGGGTGTTGAGCCGCTTGCGCAGCTCGTAACCGTGCATCGGGGACTCGTGCAGCAGGCCGAGCACGGCGAGCTCGAGCACGCCTTGTCCCTTCCTGCCGCTCATGTCCCACTCCCGCAGAGCCGATGTCTCGCTGTGATGTATCGAGTGAATGTATCGACTCGATACATCTGAAAGATACGTACGGGCGCCGATCCTGGCAAGTCGGTACGGAGAACACGTACCTGTACGTGATCTTCCAAAGGGCGGATTCGGGTCGTACCCTGCTGACATGCGGGGTCGGAGTCACCGCCCATGAGACCCAGGCTCGTCGTCGACTACGGCCTGGCCAGGCGGGCGACCCTGGCGGATCTGCGCACCGGAGCGTTGACGAGGGACGACGCCTGTGACGCGCACCCCTATCTCCTCCGCGCCGCCAGGTACCACGGCGAGCCCACCGACCACGACTGCCCCGTCTGCGGGCGCGAGCGGCTCACGCACGTGACCTATGTATACGGAGACGAACTGGGCCGTTACGCGGGGAGGGTCAAGGTGACGGCCGATCTTGCGGAGATGGATCGTGAATACGGAGAATTCAGGGTTTATGTGGTCGAAGTGTGCCAGGGTTGCGCCTGGAATCACCTATCGGTGTCATACGTCCTCGGACATGGAGACGAGCCCCGCAGCCAGCGCGGATAGCTCCCGACCGCCTCGCCGCCAGCGAGGATCGTCACCGTAGAGGGCGCCATGACCGTGCACGGCAGTAACCCGCTCACCAGCCTGCACAGTACTCTTCGGACGACGCACCAGCCGTTACCCCCGTTGATGAGGTCGCGTGAGTAATCCAAGCCAGCCCCGACCAGAACCCGGGTCGCCGCGGCCGGGCGGGCAGCAGAATCCCCGCCTTGGCCCGTCAGGCGCTCCTGGCAGGCCGGGTGCCCCGCAGCAGTCCGGACCGCCCGTCCGCCCAGGTGGCCCGCCCGGCCGCCCGGGCCCCGGAGCATCCGCCGCGCCGGGTTCTCCCGGCATGCCCGGACGCCCCGCGGCCCCGGGCCGACCCGGCGGACCGAACGGCGGCCCCAACGGGCGTCCAGGAGGCCCCAACGGTGGCCCGAACGGCCGTCCCAACGGCGCCGGCGCGCCGAACGGCAACGGCCGTCCAGGACCCGGCGGCAACGGCCGTCCCGGGCCGAACGGCAACGGCCGTCCCGGCGGGCCCGGCGGCCCTGGGCGTCCCGGACGTCCCGGCGGACCGGGACGCGCGGGCGCGGCAGGCGCGGGTGCGGCGGGTGCCGGAGTGGCGTCGCGCGCGGAGGCCCCCGGCCGGCTCGGCGGCCCACGCACGGGCGGTCAGCGCATGGGCGCTCCCGGCCGTCCCGGTGGCGGCCCGTTCGGGCGCGGCCCCGGCGGCAGGGGAACGGGCGGACGCGGACCGGGCGGTCCCGGCGGCCGTGGCCCCGGCGGTCCCGGCGGGCCGAACGGCCCCAACACGCCCCGCGAAGGCTGGCAGCGCATCCTGCTCGGTCCCGGCGTCAAGCGCGAGGGCTGGCGGCGTTACCTGCCGCCGTGGCGCGCCGTCGTCGGCGTGATGCTGCTCGGCTTCGCCGGCCTGTGCACGCTCGTCGCGGTCGCCTACGCGCAGACCCCGACGCCCGCCGAGCCCACGGTCCAGGGTGTGAAGGACCAGGCCTCGATCTTCTACTACGCGGGCGGCAAGAAGGAGATCGGCCGTATCGGCAAGAAGCGCGAGAGCGTCCAGCTCGGCGCGCAGGGGGAGAAGCCCACCAAGGGCAAGGTCCCCGACTTCGTCCAGGACTCCGTCCTCGCCGCCGAGAACCGCAGCTTCCGCAGCGACCGCGGCGGCATCTCCATCAAGGGCACCGGGCGCGCGGTGTACGTCAACCTGACGGGCGGCTCGGGCGGTGGCTCGACCATCACCCAGCAGCTCGCCAAGAACTACTACTCCGACGTCAACAACCGGACGATGAGCCGGAAGTTCAAAGAGCTCTTCATCTCGATGAAGCTCGAGGAGAAGCACTCCAAGGACGAGATCCTCCAGCTCTACCTCAACACCATCTACTTCGGCCGCGACACCTACGGCATCCAGGCCGCCTCCCGCGAGTACTTCGGCAAGAACGTGTGGGAGATCAAGCCCGACCAGGCCGCCTTCCTCGGCGGGCTCATCCAGAACCCCAACCGCGACCCGGCCGAGGACAAGAACAAGGCCTGGATCACCGAGCGGTACCAGTACACGCTCAACGGCCTGGTGACGATGGGCAAGATGCAGTCGTCGCAGGCCGACGCCTACAAGCCCAAGCTGCCCGCCATCAAGGCCGCGGGCGCCAGCGGCAACCTGTTCGGCGGGCAGAAGGGCTACATGCTCATGCGCGCCAAGCTGGAGCTCGAGCGCCAGGGCATCGACAGCAAGACGCTGACCACCAAGGGCCTGCGCGTCTACACCACGTTCGACGCGAGGCTGATGGCCGAGGCCCAGCGGGCGGCGGAGCACGCCGTGCCGCAGGTCAATCCCAAGAAGCTGGCGAAGAAGAAGATCCGGGTCGGCCTGATCTCGATCGACACCAAGAACGGAGAGGTGAAGGCCTTCTACGGAGGCCCGAACTATCTGAACCAGGCGTTCGACAACGTGTGGCAGGGCAAGGCGCAGGCGGGATCGGCCATGAAGCCCTACGTGCTGGCCACCGCGCTCGAAAAGGGCTACAGCCTCAAGAGCCTGGTCGAGGCCCGGTCGATGGTGCCCATCGACACCCAGGGCAACGTGACCCCGGGCGGCGTGAAGTTCAAGACGGGCCACTCCAAGCCGGTCATGGACCTCATCGAGGCGACCCAGTGGTCCAACAACACCGCGTACGTGCAACTGGGCTTCAAGGTCGGCTACCAGGACGTCTACAAGATGGCGACCCAGGCGGGCGTGGCCAGCACGCTGCTCGACCCGCACAAGGGCGGCGCCGGCATGTTCCTGGGCGCGAACGACATCCGGCCGGTCGAGCAGGCCGCCGGCTACGCGCCGTTCGCCAACGGCGGCAAGTACCACCAGCCGCACGTCCTCAAGAGGGTGCTCAACCCCGACGGCAAGACCGACTACAAGAAGCTCAAGTGGGACAACCACGAGGTCTTCAGCGCCGACGTCGCTGCGAAGGCCACGTACGCCATGCGCAGGGTCGTCAGCGGCGGTACGGCGACCGCCGCGCGGCTGCCGGACGGCCGTGAGGCCGCGGGCAAGACCGGTACGACCGACCACAACGTGGCCACCTGGTTCGTCGGCTACGTGCCGCAGCTGTCCACGGCCGTGACGCTCTTCAACGACAACTTCGACAAGCAGTTGAAGCGCAAGCGCTCGCTCATCCTGCCCGGCATCGGCGAGGTGCAGGGTGGTACCGTCCCCGCCACCATCTGGCGGGAGTACATGAGCGAGGCGACCAAGGGCCTGGACGCCGAGCCGTTCCCGCAGGCGACGATGGACGGCACGGTCTACAAGTGGGCCAAGCCCCCGGTGAAGAAGGAAGAGAAGGACGACGACAAGCCGGCCTTCTGCAAGCTCCCCATCTTCAAGGACGACCCGCGCTGTAAGGACGACAACGGGGAAGACCCGACCGACCCGACCGATCCCACCGACAAGCCCGCGTGCCAGACGCCCATCCCGGACGGCAATTGCGATCCCAACAAGCCGCCCCGCCGCCCGCCGCCCGACTGGTGGTGCCAGGCGCACCCCGACCTCGCGTCGCAGTACCCCTCCTGCCGCAAGCAGGATGACGACGGTGGCGACCCGACCCAGCCACAGACGCAACAACGGACGTTGTTCGTGCTGCCGACGGGCCGGACCGAGGACTGACGGCCGGACGACGAGTCCGGTGCACGGCGTGAAGGCGTGGCGGACCCCGCGACAGGCGGGGGACGCCACGCCTTCGGCGTTTGCGGGGGTCGTTTCCGAGGCGGTTTTCGGGCGCGTTCGAGGGGGATTTCGGGGTGGGCCGCGGGGTGGGAGTGAACCGTGATGCTTCGGGTACGCGTACCGAGATCGAGGGCCCCATGGGGCCGCCCGCACCCGCGCTGACGGTACGCCATGGGGCAAAGGTGGGCATTTTGCCTGTTCAGATGGCCCCGAAAGGCGAGAGCGGAGCACGCCGGTCACATCGTCACCGAGGCGCGCAGTACCCTCGGACGACGCACAGCCGTACCCCACTCGAACGAGGACGCGTGTGAGTTACCCAAGCCCATATGGACCGGACTACGGAGAGAACCCCGGTGGCCGGGGCTCGTCGTACCGCCCCGGAGGGTCAGGCACGCCGGGCAGGGAACAGGGCGGAACTCCCTCTGGCACACCCATGCCCGGCAGGCCGTCGCAGCCGCCGGCGCGCGGTGGCGGCCCCGGCCGTCTCGGTGGTCGCCGGGCGGCGCCCGGCCGCCGTGGGGCGGGTGCGGGCGGCGGCGCCGGCGCGGGGGCGGGTGTCCCCGGCGGCCCCGGACGGCCCGGGCGCGGCGGCCCTGGCGGTCCCGGCGGCCCTGGCGGTCCCGGCGGCCCTGGCGGCCCCGGCGGTTATGGCGGGCCTGGCGGCCCCGGCCGTCCGGGCAGCGGTCCCGGCGGGCCCGGCGGCCCCAGGGGTGGCGGCGCCGGCGGTCCGGGTGGGCCCGGCGGTCCGGGTGGGCCCGGCGGCCCGCGCGGCGGTGGCGGCGGGCGCAGGCGTTCGCATGCCGCCGGTCCGCGCCGCGAGGGCTGGCGCAGGTACGTGCCGTCCTGGAAGATCGTCGCCGGTGTGACCGCGCTGATGTTCTTCGGCGCCACGACGCTCATCGGGGTCGGCTACGCGATGACGCCCATCCCGGACGCGCCGCAGGACGGCGTGACCGACGAGGGGTCGGCCATCCTCTACGGCGACGGCAAGACGCCGATCGTCCGGCTGGGCGCCACCCGCGAGTCCGTGCCGCTGAGCAAGGTGCCCGAGCACGTGCGGACCGCCGTGCTCGCCGCCGAGGACCGCGGGTTCTACTCCGAGCACGGCGTCTCGCCCAAGGGCCTGGCCCGCGCGGTCCTCAAGACCGCGGTCGGCGGCGACACCCAGGGCGGTTCGACGATCACCCAGCAGCTGGCCCGCAACTACTACAAGGGCCTCAGCCAGGACCGCACGATGAGCCGGAAGTTCAAGGAGATCTTCATCTCCCTGAAGCTGGGCCGCAAGCTCGACAAGAACAAGATCCTTGAGATGTACCTGAACACGGTCTTCTTCGGCCGTCAGGCGAACGGGATCCAGGCCGCCTCGCGCGCGTACTTCCGCAAGGACGTCAGCCAGCTCAACGTGGCCCAGGCCGCGATGCTGGCCGCGATGATCCAGCGGCCCAACTACTTCCAGACCCGCGGCGACGGCGACGCCAACCAGGCGCTGCGCTACCGCTGGAACTACGTGCTCGACGGCATGGTCGAGATGGGCAAGCTCAGTCAGGCGGACCGGCAGCGCATCCAGTTCCCCAAGACCCAGTACCGGTGGACCGACGCGACCGCGACGTCGCAGACCACGTTCATCCAGGAGCGGGTCATGGAGGAGCTCTCGCAGGTCAAGGGCGTCCCCGAGGACGTGCAGAACGGCGGCCTGCGGATCACCACCAGCCTCGACCCCAAGTGGATGGGCTACGCCAAGGACGCCATGAAGGAGGCCGGGGTCGCCCGCTGGCCGAGCAAGATCGGGGCCGGGCTGATCGCGGTCGACCCGAAGAACGGCGAGATCAAGGCGTTCTACGGCGGCAACCCCGAACGCAGCCAGGTCGACACCGTCTTCACCCCGGGCGCGCAGGTCGGCTCGTCGTTCAAGCCGTACGTGCTCGCCACGGCCCTCAAGGAGGGCCAGAGCGTCAAGTCGACGATCATGGGCAGGTCGCCGCAGACGTTCGACGTCCAGGGCGACAACGTGCCGCGCGGCCAGGGCTACACCGTCAACAACGACGAGGGCGACCCGCCGATGGGCGTCATCAACCTCGTCACGGCCACCGAGAAGTCGGTCAACACCGCGTATGTGAAGCTCGGCCTCAAGCTCGGCATCGACAACGTGATCGACACGGCCGAGGGGTTCGGCGTCCCGCCGAAGTACTTCAAGAACTTCCACGGCCAGCAGGGCGCCGTCGCGCTGGGCGTCACCAACATCCCGGCCGTCTACCAGGCCTCCGGCTACGCCGCGTTCGCCAACGGCGGCCGGCCGGTCACGCCGCACCTGATCACGAAGGTGGAGCTGCGCAAGCCCGACGGCAAGATGGAGACGCTCGACCTGCCGTGGGACAAGCAGAAGAAGCCGATCCTGACCAAGGACCAGGCGGCCCAGGCGACGTACGCGATGAAGTCGGTCGTGCGCAACGGCACCGCGACCCGGGCCAGGCTCAGCGACGGCCGCGAGGTCGCGGGCAAGACCGGCACGACGGAGAAGAACGCGGCGGCCTGGTTCGTCGGGTACGTGCCGCAGCTGTCGACGGCCGTGACGATGTACAACGAGAAGAGCAGCCAGTCGATCAAGGGGATCCCCGGCTTCCAGGGCAACAGCATCTACGGCGGCACGATCCCGGCGCAGATCTGGAAGAACTTCATGGAGAAGGTCATCGCCGGCGAGAACATGCAGCCCCAGGCCTTCGACGCGCCGACCTACTCCGACAGCACGCCCAAGACCTGGGACACGCCGCCGCCGGCGCCGTCCCCGACGCCGTCCGAGACGCCGTCCTGCGATCCGGGCACGCCGGGCGCGCCGGGCAGCCCGACCGGGCAGCCCTGCCCGTCGCAGTCGCCCACCACCTCACCGTCGCCGACGACACCGCCCGACGCGGGCCGGCAGCCCTGCGACCAGTGGGGCATGCCGGTGGGCTGCAACCCCGACATCCCGCCGTCCGACCCGCCGCCCACGTGGTGGTGCGCGCGGCATCCCGACGCCGAGCAGTGCCGGGACACCGACCAGGACCGTCCCAACCAGCCCCAGACGCAGAGCCGGACGAGCGGGTCGGCTCCCTGACCCCAGGCGACCCGCCGGAGCGCCGATGAGGACCCGCCTGACGACCCGTCGTCCCTGAACGCCAGGGACGACGGGTCGTTCGGTTCGCGTCCAGGCAGGGGCACTAGGGTTCGACCATGTCGTCGTCCACCCCCGCCGCCTCCGCCACGCTCGACGACCGGCCGGGCGGCAACGGGCGCCTCATGCGCCTGCTGCCCGTGCTGACGGGCGTGACCGCGCTGACCTGCGTGCTCGGCTGGCTGCAGAAGCAGCCGTGCGCGTCGGCGGGGTTCGACTTCGTCAAGACGACGACGCGGGCGTGCTACACCGACATCTACCCGCTCTACTACGTGCGCGGGCTGAACGACGGCAAGGTGCCCTACTTCGACTCGTTCACCGGCGACGACATCACCTACGTCGAGTACCCGGCGCTGAGCGGCTTCTTCATGCAGCTGGTCGCGATGATCGTCCGGCCGTTCGGGATCGAGACGCGCGGGATGGCGTTCTACCACGTCACGGTGCTGCTGCTCGCCGTCCTGGCGGTCGCGACCGTGCTCGCCACCGCGTACGTCGCCGGGCGCAGGACGCTGAAGGCCGGGCTGATGGTGGCGCTGTCGCCGGCGCTGCTGCTCACCGCGTACATCAACTGGGACCTGCTCGCCGTCGGGCTCACCGCGCTCTCGCTCGCCGCGTGGGCGGCGCGCAGGCCGGGGCTCGCGGGGGCGCTGCTCGGGCTGGCGGTCGCGGCGAAGTTCTATCCGCTGCTCTTCCTCGGCCCGTTCGTGCTGCTGTGCGTGCGCGCCGGGCAGTGGCGGGCCATGGGCCGCCTGCTGGGCGGCACGGCGGTGGCCTGGCTCGCCGTCAACCTGCCGGTGATGATCTTCGCGTGGGACGGCTGGCTGGAGTTCTACGGCTTCAGCCGGGAACGCGGCATCGACTGGGGCTCGATCTTCTTCTACTTCCGTGACCACGGGGTGCCGTCGGTGACCGACACCAGCGTGCTCAACCTCGTCGGCACCGGAACGTTCCTGCTGCTCGCCGCGGGCATCGCGGTGCTCGCGCTCGCCGCGCCGCGACGGCCCCGGCTGCCGCAGCTGATGTTCCTCGTGCTGGTCGCCTTCATGCTGCCCAACAAGGTCTGGTCGCCGCAGTACGTGTTGTGGCTGCTGCCGCTCGTCGTCCTCGCCCGGCCGCGCCTGCCGGCGTTCATCCTGTGGCAGGTGGGCGAGGTCGTCTACTTCTTCGGCATCTGGTGGTACCTGCTCGCGATGTCGTACCAGCGGCCGGGATCCGACCTGTCCACCACCCTGTCGTCGCTGCTGCACCTCGACGTGCCGCCGGGCGGCATCGACGACGGCACCTACCACGTGGCGCTCTTCGCGCGTTTCCTGACGGTGCTCCTGCTGGCGGTCCTGGTCGTCATCGACATCCTGCGCCCGTCCAGGGACGTCGTCAGGCAGGACGGCGCCGACGACCCGGCGGGCGGCGTCCTCGACGGAGCCCCCGACGCCTTCAGCCTCACCACCCTGCGCACGCGGCGGCGGCGGCCCGCCCGGCCCGCCGCCGTGGCCGCGACCTGAGAACGGACCCGCCCCCCACCACTCGCCGCCGATTCGCTGGCTTGAACCAGCCTCTGACCGGGGTATTCACCCGATCATGCGGATCATCACGGCGATGCTGCTCGCCGTCACGCTCACCCTCACCCCAGCCACCACCGGGGTGCCCACCGCGCTGGCCGCCGTCCAGAACACCACACCCACCCACGCTCGACCACACCCCGCCAGCGCCGCTTTCACCCATGCCCGACCACGTGTCGCTGGTGCCGCGTCTGCGCAGGCCCGGTCGCGTGTCGCTGGTGCCGCGTCCAGCCACGTTCGGTCGGGTGTCGCCGGTGGCGTGTTCGCCGCGCCGGCCGGCGTCGTGCGTTCGCTTGCGGCGGGCGGGGGGCCGCGGAAGGTGCGGGCGGCGTCCGGCTACCTCGTCGACGCGGAGACGGGGCGCGTGTTGTGGAGCCGCCGGGCGGGCGGCAGGCGCGCGATCGGGAGCATCACCAAGGTGATGACCGCCCTCGTCGTCCTGCGCGCGGGCCGCCTCGACCGCAGGATCCGCGTCAAGCCCGGCCACCTCGCCTACGCCGCCGCGTGGAACGGATCGACCGCGCGGCTCCGGCCCGGAGACCGGTTCACCACGCGCGAACTGCTGAACGCGATGTTGCTGCCCTCGGGATGCGACGCCGCCGCCGCGCTCGCCGACGCGTACGGCGGGCAGCGCAGGTTCGTGCGCCGCATGAACCGCACCGCGCGGTCGCTCGGCCTGCGCCGCACCCGCTACGCCGACAGCGCGGGCCTGCACCCCGCCGGGTACTCGACCGCGCGCGACCAGGTCAGGCTCGCGCGGCACGCCATGCGCGACGCCGCGTTCCGGCAGATCGTGGTGCGCGGCAGGTACGTTGCCGGCGCGAGCAAGGGCCACCGGCGGTACGTGTGGCGGAGCACGAACGAGCTCGCCGGTGTCTACCAGGGCATGCTCGGCATCAAGAGCGGCCACACGGCCGCCGCGGGCTACAGCTTCGTCTTCGCCGCGCGCCGCGACGGCCGTACGCTCGTCGGCGCCGTGCTCAACAGCTCGCCGACCGATCCCGGCGCGCGCTTCCGTGACGCCGTCCGCGTGCTCAACTGGTCCTTCCGCCGTCCGTGAGACGGCCGGGGCGTCCTAGGGCGTGGCGCAGCGCTGCGATGAACCATTCGAAGACCGGCGTGAGCGTCGGCGGCACGGGCCAGCCGTTGACGGTGGCGAGCAGCTGCCAATACCGCTCGGCCGCCGGCTCGTTGCCGACCTCGAGGCGCGTCAGCAGGTGCCGCCGGAACTCGGGGCCGTCGGAACGGCCGAACGCGGTGGCGTACGCGGCGACGAGGTCGCCGACGACCCGCTCCGCCTCCGGCGACTCCGGCGTGACGCCCGCGGTCCTGGCCCCTTCTACCTTCGACGTCACCGTCCGCGTAAGGTCGCCGTGCAGGCCGTCCTGGAAACCGGTGTCGCGTTCGGACGCCTGGAACTCGGCCATCCGCCGGACGCTCGCCCGGAATGCCGGGTCCTGGACGAGTTCGGCGAGCTCGACCCACGCGTTCACCTGCTCGGGCTCGGGGTCGTCGGAAAGCTCGGGCATCGCGGACCGCATCATGGCCACGAACTCGGGGTTGGCGTCGAGGCCGCCGAACGTCTCGTCGATGAATTCGTCGATGATCCGCCGGCGTTCGGCGTCGGAGAGCTTGGCGAGCTTGTGCATGAGTTCCATCTCCTTGGGGCCTGATCCGCGCCCGGCCACCGCCCGCAACACGGCGCGGCGCAGACGCAACGTGCTGATCTGCGCGTCCAGCGCCTCGACGTGCGCCGCGGCGACCTCGGCGATGGTGACCTCGCGGCCCAGCACGCGCTGGATCGTGGTGAGGTCGATCCCGAGTTCGCGGAGCGTGCGCACGAGGTCCAGCCGTGCCAGCGCGTCCAGGTCGTACAGCCGGTAGCCGGCGTGGGTGCGTCGTGCCGGCGGCACCACTCCGCTGTCGGAGTAGAACCTGATCGTCCTGACCGGAAGCCCGGTCCGCCGGGCCAGCTCTCCGATCGTGTAGAGGGTGTCGCCGTCCATGTCCCCACCTTGCGGTCTCCAGCCACTGGAGACTCAAGTCGTCGATCCGACCCTCCCACGAAGGCCCGGCGGACACTGATGCCGGACGTGGAAAGCCGAGATCGCGCACGGGTGTCCGTACGCGATCTCGGTGGCGCCGTGGTGGGCTGTCAGCCCTGGTAGGAGGGGTCGGGGATGGACGGGGTGCCGCCCTCCTTGTGAGCCTTGCGCGCCTCCTCGACGAACTCGCGGGAGAACAGCGCCGAGAGCGTCGCCACGCCGCCCCGGTGCACGCGGACCTCCGCGCTGCGCATCTCGCCGACGAGCCGCACGCGCCGGCCGGAGCCGTTCGTGCCGGTCCAGTCCTTGACGCGGCCGCGCCGGACGAAGCGCAGGTCCCAGCTGTCGATGTCGGCGTCGTCGTCGACGAGCACCTTCACCCAGGCGTGGTCGAGGTCCAGCCGGATCTCGACGTCTCCGGTGGGGATGCGCGGCGACCGCAGGTCCAGCACGGCGCCGCCGCGGTGGGCGCGCACCTCGATGTGCCGGGCGGTGGTCCAGTGGCCGAGCCGCTTGACGGTCCGGTAGTCGGCCTGGACGTGCTCGGTGGCCTGGGGTGCTTTCTCGGTCTTCGTGACGTTCATGGTGGGTCTCCTCCCGAAACGGGTACCGACTCTGTAGTCGAGCGACTCTCCGAAAGAGTCTCTCGATATAAGAGAGAGTAGAAAGGCGAGCAATGCCTGTCAAGTGAACGTGCTCGCCGAGGTGATCCGAGCAGGTCAGCGCGTCGCTGGCGGGAACGGCGGAGGCGCTGTGCGACCATCACGAACGTGAGGAGTGCCGCGATGACGGCGGACACCGCCGCCCCGCGATGACGGCCAAGGCCGTCACGCGAAGAGCGGTGACCTGCCTGCTGATCCCGCTGATGCTCGCGCTGCTGGGCCTCGGCGCCTGCACGCGCGGCGGCGACACGTCCGGCGGCGGCACGTCCGGCCGTACGTCCGCCGCCGGGACCGGAGCGTCGTCCCCGACAGCCGGCGGTCGCGCCACCACGATCCCGGACGTCCGGGAGAGCGACCTGCCCGCCGAAGCCCGGCGGATCCTGCGGCTGATCGACCAGGGCGGCCCGTTCCCGTACCGCAAGGACGGGTCCGTCTTCGGCAACCGGGAGCGGCTTCTGCCCCGCGAGGCGCGCGGCTACTACCGGGAGTACACCGTTCCCACGCCGGGCTCACAGGACCGCGGCGCACGGCGCCTCATCGCGGGGAAGAACGGGGAGCGCTACTACACCGCCGACCACTACCGCAGCTTCGTGCGGGTGGCCGGCCCGTGATCCGGCCGGGAGACGACGTGGACGCGAAGAACGCACTGAACGAGCTGCTCGCGGGACGGCTGGAACCCGGCGTCTTCCAGTGGCGGCCGCCCGGCTCGCTCGACTGGGCCGGCCGGGCCGAACGCGCCGGCCTGCGGGTCTTCGCGCTGGACGGGCGCACCGTCCGCGACAAGGAGTCGTTCCTGCGCAGGTGCGCCGAGGTCTTCGAGTTCCCCGACTGGTTCGGCGCCAACTGGGACGCGCTGGAGGACTGCCTCACCGACCTGTCCTGGGCGCCCGCGCCGAAGGGCTACCTGATCGGGTACGAGTCGTGGAACGACCTGGCCGAGGCGGACCAGGGATCCTTCCGTACGGCCCTCGACGTCTTCGCCGAGGCCGTCGAGTCATGGCGGGACAGCGACACCCCCATGACCGTCCTGCTCTCCAGCGCGGAGGCCGAGGCGGAGGGCGTCCCCTGGCTCACCTGACCCGAGGGCGGGCCGTCAGTAGCCGCTGCTCGTGCCGGCCGCACCCCAGAGCGCGAAGCCCCAGACGACCACGAAGAGCACGTACAGCAGGCCGAGCACGAACATGAGGTAACCCATGATCAGGCCGGCCACGGCCAGGCCGTGCCCGCCCTCGCCCGTACGCCGGATCTGGCTGTGCGCGACGTGCCCGAAGATGATCGCGAGGATCGAGCCGAAACCGCAGGTGAAGATGCCGATGATGCCGAGGATCATCGAGGCGGTGGCCATGCCGTTCGTCCGGACGGCGACCGGTGCGGCGCCGTAGTAGTGGTGCTGCACCTGGGCGGGCGGGTACTGCTGCGCGTAGGGGTCCTGGGATCCGTAGCCGTAGGGGTCGTAAGGGGGCTGGGCCATCGACTTCCCGATCTTTAGCGCGCCCGTCGCCGCGAATGTCGCGAGCGTGCGCTGAGGTGTGGACTGCGAGGATTATGCCAGCGCGGCACAGGGGGGTGCGTGGGTCATTTCAGGGACTTCGCGGTGTTAGATGCGACACCACGGCCTGAAGTTCCCGCTGGAAGGCGCCCCTTTTACGCCCGTGCGCCCACCTCGGGCGGCCGGTTCAGGCCAGCTGCGAGCGCAGCCAGGCGATGTCGGCCGCCTGCCCCTCGGCCGGCGTCTCCACGACCACCGGAGCGCCCGCCGCGCGCACCACGGTCAGGATCAGCTCCGTGTCGATCGTCCCGGTGCCCAGATTGGCGTGCCGGTCGGCACCGGAGTCGAACGCGTCACGGCTGTCGTTGCAGTGCACCAGATCGATCCGCCCCGTGATCGACTTGATCCGGTCGACCGCGTCGATGAGCTCCTCGCCCGCCGCGTGCGCGTGGCAGGTGTCGAGGCAGAAGCCCAGCTTGTCGTCCAGCCCCGGAACGCCCGACAGCACCTCCCACAACCGTGCGATCCGGTCGAACTTGCGCGCCATGGCGTTGCCGCCGCCCGCGGTGTTCTCGATGTAGACCGGGATCGGGCACTCGAGCCGCTCGAAGACCTTCCGCCAGTTTTCGAAACCGACCTCGGGGTCGTCGTCCTTCAGCACGTGCCCGCCGTGCACGATCAGCGCCTTCGCCCCGATCGACGCGGCCGCGTCCAGCTGCTGCTGGAGGTTCTTGCGGCTCGGGATGCGGATGCGGTTGTTGGACGTCGCCACGTTGATCGTGTACGGGGCGTGCACGTAGACGTCCACGTCGGAATCCCGTACGGCCTCGACGCCCTCCGGCAGGACGGGCTTCTTCCAGCCCTGCGGGTCGCCGAGGAAGAACTGCACGACGTCGGCCTCGACGGCCTGGGCGTTGTCGAGCGGGTTGGTCTGGTCGACGTGGGCTCCGATGCGCATGCCACCGAGCCTAGCCGCGCCCAGGGACGGTTTACGGGTTGAAGCCGCCGTGCTTCAGCGCGAAGGCGGCGCCGACGAACGAGGCGACCATCCCGACCACGTTCAGCCAGCGTTCCCCGGTCGTCACCGAGACCAGCTGCGAGTACAGGGCCAGCGGAAGCCCGATCACGCCGGCGAGCATCCCGAAGAAGTGGGTCGCCGGTATGAATCCCAGCACCAGCGCGGCCAGGCCGATGACGATGGCGGACACCGCGAGGGAGTTCTCCAGCGGGTGCCGTTCGCCGTCGGTGTTGAGGCTGATGGCCGAACGCTTCTGACCGGCGGCTTCCGGTGGCATGGGCCACGCTCCTTCCGGCTCGTCGTGACGCGGGACGCATATCGAGGTCCGTAGAGAGATTCCCGGGAGACCCGAAGATCAACCGGCGGCTCGGGGGCGGAAAATGTCGGCCGGACCCGGTACCGTCGAACATGAATTCGAAGACGACCGCAGGAGGTGCACGGTGACGGCGAGCGAGTTCACGATCATCGGCGACGCCGAGCTCGTCGAGGAGCTGTCGGCGCTCACGACGCAGACCGCCAGGATGCGCGCCAGGATGCACGAGATCATGGCCGAGCTGGAGCGGCGCCGCTGCGTGGCCAAACCCCCTGCCAGAGCCCAAGCCCGCCACTGACGCCGGGGGCGGTCGCTCCTGGGGCGGGCGGGTCGCGTGTTACCTGCGCAGGACGCCTGACACGCTGCGAACTCTTGGTAGCCTGTATCGGTCTCGCGGACGGCGGCCGGTCACCATGGCCGGCGGAGCCACCGCGGGAGACGCAACAGCCCTCCTGTCACGGAGAGACCGTGACCGCACCAGTCCAGAGGAGGTAGGGACACAGCATGCGTCGTTACGAACTCATGGCCATCCTCGACCCGGCCATCGACGAGCGCACCGTCAACACGTCGCTCGACCCGTTCCTGAAGGTCGTCAAGGACGACGGCGGGAGCGTCGAGAAGGTCGACATCTGGGGTCGCCGTCGTCTCGCGTACGACATCCAGAAGAAGAACGAAGGCATCTACGCGGTGGTCGACCTCACGGCCGAGCCTGCCACGGTCAAGGAGCTCGACCGGCAGCTCAACCTGAGCGAGACGATCCTGCGTACGAAGGTCATCCGCCCCGAGGTCCACTGAGCCAGGCGCACCGCGTCAGGCCCCAGCCCAGGCCCACATATCCGCCGGAGCGAGCCCAATGGCAGGCGACACCGTAATCACGATCGTCGGGAACCTCGTGGAGGACCCGAACCTGCGCTTCACCCCTAGCGGCCAGGCGGTCGCGTCGTTCCGCATCGCGTCGACCCCGCGGTTCTTCGACCGCCAGGCGAACGAGTGGAAGGACGGCGAGGCCCTCTTCCTGACCTGCAACGTCTGGCGGCAAGCGGCGGAGAACTGCGCCGAGAGCCTCCAGCGCGGCATGCGGGTGATCGTGCAGGGGCGCCTCAAGCAGCGGTCGTACGAGACCCGTGAGGGTGAGAAGCGCACCGTCTTCGAGGTCGAGGTCGACGAGGTCGGCCCCTCGCTGCGCAACGCCACCGCCAAGGTCAACAAGACCCAGCGGCAGGGTGGCGGCGGCGGCTTCGGTGGCGGCGGGGGCGGCGGCTTCGGCGGCGGTGCCGCCGGGGGCGGCGACTTCGGCGGCAACCAGGGCGGCGGCGGTGGCGGAGCCCCCGCCAACGACCCCTGGGCCACCGGCGGTTCCGGCGGCGGCGGTGGCGGGGGCGGCGGCTTCTCCGACGACCCGCCCTTCTAGACCAGCCGTTCCAGGGACGACCCGCCCTTCTCGGCAAGACCAGCAATCCAGACAGACGTCCATTCCCGCGTGAGCGGGGCTCTCCCTAAGGAGCACCACGATGGCGAAGCCACCTCCTCGCAAGCCGAAGAAGAAGGTTTGCGTTTTCTGCCAGGAGAAGATCTCCTACGTCGACTACAAGGACACCGGCCTGCTGCGGAAGTTCATCTCCGACCGCGGCAAGATCCGGGCCCGTCGCGTGACCGGCAACTGCACCCAGCACCAGCGCGACGTCGCGACGGCGATCAAGAACGCCCGCGAGATGGCGCTGCTGCCGTACACCAGCACCGCTCGCTGAGTCAGGGGGATCTGAATCATGAAGCTCATCCTCACTCAGCAGGTGTCCGGCATCGGCGAGCCCGGTGACGTGGTCGAGGTCAAGGACGGCTACGGCCGCAACTACCTCGTGCCGCGCGGGTTCGCGATCAAGTGGACCCGGGGCGCCGAGAAGCAGATCGAGTCGATCAAGAAGGCACGTTCGGCCCGCGAGATCGCGACCGTCGAGCACGCCAAGGAGGTCGCCGACCAGCTCAAGGCGCTCAAGGTGACGCTGCGCACCCGTACCGGCAGCAACGGCCGCCTGTTCGGCGCCGTGACCGCCGCCGACATCGCCGAGGCCGTCAAGTCCGCCAAGGGCCCCGACCTCGACAAGCGCCGCATCGAGATCGGCAACCCGATCAAGACCGTCGGCCAGCACCGCGTCAGCGTGCGCCTGCACGCCGACGTCAGCGCCACGATCGACGTCAACGTCGCCGAGGCCTGACGACCACGCACCACCGGAACGGCCGGGACTCCCCAGCGGAGTCCCGGCCGTTCCGCGTTCCCGGGCGGGATCGCCCTTTCTTGTGAAACGTCCCTGAACCGCCGCGTCCTTGGTCATCCATGAGGCCGCCACTACGTTCCGTTGGTAGATCATTACCGTCGGGGAGGGTGGCGTGTTCGGATTCGCGGGGGGATGTTCAGACGATCACGGGCTCGGGGACGGCCTCCCGAGCCGGCGGGCGGTCCTGGGCGCCGCGAGCGTCCTCGGCCTGGGGGTGTTCGATCTGGTCGACAATGTCGCCATGGCGGAGATCGAGAGCGGGAGTCCCGGCCCGGCCGGGCCACGCGTCCACACCCGCCGCGAGTGGGGCGCCAGGAAGCCCAGGAAGGCGACCAAGATCCTCAAGAGGGTGCCCGACCGCATCATCGTGCACCACACGGCGACGCCGAACACCAGGGATTACTCCCTCGCCCACGCGTACCGGCTGTCGCGCGACATCCAGCGGTTCCACATGAGGAGCCGCAAGTGGAACGACACGGGCCAGCAGCTCACGATCAGTCGCGGCGGGCACGTGATGGAGGGGCGGGACGGCAGCCTGGCGGCGATCCTGTCCGGACGGCACGTCCTCGGCGCGCAGGCGCTGCACCACAACGACCACACCATCGGGATCGAGAACGAGGGCAACTACATGAGGGCCCCCGTGCCGGGGTCACTGTGGACGTCGCTGGTCACGGTGTGCGCCTGGCTCTGCGCCGAATACCGGCTCGACCCGAACCGCGCGATCGTGGGACACCGCGACTACGGCAAGACCAGCTGCCCGGGCGACGTGCTCTACGCCAGGCTCCCCGAGTTGCGGCGCGCTGTGGCGATGTACCTGTCCGATGGCGGCCCCAAGCCCAAACCCCGTCCCGAGCCCCCCGTCCCGGACGTCCCCGAGCCCGAGATCATGGAGGAGCCCATGATCACTCCGTCGAGTGATCTGGACGTCCCCGATGATCTCCCCCCGATGCGCAGGCCCCCTTCCTGACGGCCCCCCGTCTCAGGATTCCGGCGTGGTGTAGCGCGTACGCCGGCGTGCGATCTCCGGGTCGATGCCCTCGACCAGTGACCAGATGCCGGCGACCCGTTCCACCAGCGTCTCGGGCGGCAACCCCGCCAGCCCCTCTGCCGCCAGGTCGTCGATCGCCTGGGCCAGACGGGCCATCCGCTCTCCATGTGTGGAACACATGTTCGAATACTAGTGGCAGCGGGTAGGAAGAAGGGCGGACTTCGCCGTTTCCGTCCCGGCAATCACACCGTCACCGCGTGGCTCCGGTGACCAGCCACGCATCGCCCCGCGCACGGAGGCTCAGCGTGACGAAGCGCGTGAACATCCACAGGCCGATCGCCAGCCACAACCCGACGAGTCCCGCCTCCAGCCGGTACGCCACGAACGCCGCCGGAAGGAACGCCACCGTCGCGATCACCGTCGTCCACGCCAGGTAGGCACCGTCGCCCGCCCCGATCAGGATGCCGTCCAGAACGAACACCACGCCCGCGAGCGGCTGCAGGAGCGCCACGATCAGCAGGGACGTCAGCAGGAGATCCCGCACCTGGTCGTCGGAGGTGAACAGCCCCGGAAGCCACGGCCGCACCAGCAGGATCGCCAGCCCGAACACGACCCCGCAGGCCACGCCCCACTCGACCATCCGCCGGGTCCCGGCCCGCGCGCCGGCGGTGTCGCTCGCGCCCAGGTGGCGCCCGGTGATCGCCTGCCCGGCGATCGCGATGGCGTCGAGGGCGAACGCCAGCAACGTCCACACCTGGAAACCGATCTGGTACGCGGCGATCTCCGGGTCGCCCATCCGGGCGGCGATCGACGTGCCCACGATGAGGACGATCCGCAGCGCGGCCGTGCGCAGCAGCAGGCTGACACCCGCCGTGGCCGACGCCCGCAGCCCGCGTACATCAGGCCGGATGGACGCTCCGTGCCGCCGCGCCCCCCGCAGCACGACCACGGTGTAGACCGCCGCGCTCCCGGTCTGCGCGATCACGGTGCCCCAGGCCGACCCCGCGATGCCCCAGCCGAACCACAACACGAACACCACGTTCAGCAGCAGGTTGAGCGCGAACCCGCCGATCGACACCAGCAGCGGCGTACGGGTGTCCTGCAGGCCGCGCAGCACGCCAGTGCCCGCCAGGACGACGAGCATGCCGGGAATCCCGAGCAGGCTGACCCGCAGGTACGTCTCCGCGTACGGCGTCACCGACGCGGACGCCCCGAACAGGTCGACCAGCCAGGGCGCCAGCGGCCACCCGGCGACGACGAGCACCGCGCCGATCGTCAGCGCCAGCCACATCCCGTCGATGCCCTGCCGGACGGCCCCGCGCAGGTCGCCGGCGCCGACCTGCCGCGCCACCGCCGCCGTCGTCCCGTACGCCAGGAAGACGCACAGGTAGACGAGCGTGCTCAGCGCCTGCCCGGCGACTCCCAGCCCGCCCAGCTGCGCCGTGCCCAGATGGCCGACGATCGCGGTGTCCGAAAGGAGGAAGAGCGGCTCGGCGACGAGCGCGCCGAACGCGGGCACCGCGAGCCGCAGGATCTCGCGGTCGTGGGCGTTCTTCCGGAGCCGTGGGGGTGAGCCGACCATGGCCTCCAGGCTAGCAAGATGTAAGGCTTATAGGAAATATGTCTCTTACATCACGACGGTAGGCCGACGAAGCGCCGACTTTCTTTCCCGCACACCCGGTGGACGAAGTCATCGCAGGTCAAGGCCATCATGCCGGAGTCGCTCCACGACAATCCCCAGAGTTGTCCCCAGGTCGTGCACAACGAATCGGGCACCTCTGCACAGCGACTCCACAGGCCCGTCCACAGATCACTTTGCTCCCTCGGTGTGGGAACTCGGAGAATGTCAGACCCGGACGATAGACCTGAGATGCGGGGTCGCTGGCGGGGCAGCTGAGTCCAGAATCAACGAGGGGTGTCCAACGTGAGTGTTGCCGAAATCGGTGGCTCGGAGCCCTCTGCCGAGTTCGAGCGCACTCCACCGCACGACATCAACGCCGAGCAGGGCGTGCTCGGCGGCATGCTCCTCTCCCAGGACGCCATCGCCGAGGTCATCGAGGTCCTGCGCACCCAGGACTTCTACCGCCCCGCGCACCAGATCATCTACGACGCCGTCCTCGACCTCTACGGCCGCGGTGACCCCGCCGACGCCGTCACCATCGTCGGCGAGCTGACCAAGAGGGGCGAGATCGGCCGCGTCGGCGGCGCCCCCTACCTGCACACGCTGATCTCCTCGGTCCCCACCGCCGCCAACGCCGGCTACTACGCCAAGATCGTCCACGAACGTTCCGTCCTGCGGAAGCTCGTCGAGACCGGCACCCGCATCGTCCAGATGGGCTACGCCGCCGACGGCGCCGACGCCGACGACGTCCTCGACCGCGCCCAGGCCGAGGTCTTCGCCATCGCCGAAAAGCGCGCCGGCGAAGACTACGTCCCGCTCAGCGAGATCATGCCCGGCGCCCTCGACGAGATCGAGGCCATCGGCAGCCGCGGCGGCCAGATGACCGGCGTCCCCACCGGCTTCAGCGACCTCGACTCCCTGACCAACGGCCTTCACTCCGGGCAGATGATCGTGGTCGCAGCCCGACCTGCCATGGGAAAAGCGGTAGGAATCGGCACCGAGCTCCCTACCCCCAGTGGTTGGACGACCATGGGCGAGGTGGAGGTCGGGGACCTCCTCATCGGCGCGGATGGCAAGCCCACCCGCGTCGTCGCCGCCACCGAGGTGATGCACGACCGTCCCTGCTATGAGGTCGAGTTCTCCGATGGCGAGGTCCTTATCGCGGACGCCCAGCATCAATGGCGCACCACAACACGGGCGAGCCGTCGTCAGCAGACCGAGAGAAAGACGACGTGCCACTGGCCTGACGACATGATCAACCGGGTGCGCTGGGCCACTGCGGACGCCAACGAGCAGCCCGTCCAGCTCGTCACCCACGCCGAAGCGGTTGGCGTCGTCGGCGCGGAGTTCAAGCACGCGCTCCACTCGGTGACCCGCGAGCTCGGGCGCCGCGGTGAGTCCGACACCGGTCTCTCCGAGCGGCAGCCCCGCTATACGAGCACCAGCCTCTATCGGGGACCGCTCAAGCGTGCGGTCCGCCCGAAGAGCGCCGCAACGACGGCAGAGCATCGCCCCATCAAGACGACCGAAGAGATCGCGGCAACCCTTCGCTGTGACGGCGACAACCGGCCTAATCACGCGGTCGCCGTGTCGGCCGCTTTCCAACTGCCCCGGGCAGACCTTCCCATCGCCCCGTACGTGCTCGGCGCTTGGCTGGGAGACGGTTGCAGCACGCAGGCGCAGATCACATGCTTCGACGAACGGATCCTGGAGGAGATCGCGGCTGCAGGCCAGCCTGTCAGCCGTCATGCCGCGCCGGGAAGCTTCGGGCTCCCGGGGCTCGCTACCAAGGTCAGGGCACTGGGGCTGTGGAACGACAAGCACGTCCCTGAGATCTATCTGCGTGCGTCCGAGGAGCAGCGGCGGGCTCTGCTCGCCGGGATGCTGGACACGGACGGGCATGTGTCGGAGATCGGGCAGGTGCAGCTCGCGTTCGCCAACAAGCGGCTGGCCGAAGGTGCTCACGAGCTGATCTTGAGCCTCGGTTACCGCGCCACGATGACGACCGAGCAGGTCGGCTTCGATTCCTCCCAGCCGTCCACGTTCTACCGGATCGACTTCACGCCGACCGAGACGGTCTTCCGGCTTCCGCGCAAAGCGGCCCGGCAGCGCACGACCGTTCACCCGAAGGCCGGGGTCCGTTACATCGTGGACGTGCGGCGCGTTCCGAGCGTCCCGGTGCGGTGCGTCCAGGTCGACAACGCCGACCACATGTACCTGGTCGGTCGATCGTGCATCCCGACCCACAACTCCACGCTCGCGCTCGACTTCGCCCGTGCGGCCTCGATCAAGCACGGCCTGACCTCCGCGTTCTTCAGCCTGGAAATGGGGCGCAACGAGATCACGATGCGCCTGCTCTCGGCCGAGGCCCGTGTCGCCCTGCACGCCATGCGTTCCGGCACGATGCAGGACGAGGACTGGACGCGCCTCGCGCGCCGGATGAGCGAGGTCGCCGAGGCGCCGCTGTTCATCGACGACTCGCCCAACATGTCGATGATGGAGATCCGGGCGAAGTGCCGTCGCCTCAAGCAACAGCACGACCTGCGCCTGGTCGTCATCGACTATCTCCAGCTGATGACGTCCGGCAAACGGGTCGAGAGCCGCCAGGTCGAGGTCTCGGAGTTCTCCCGTTCGCTGAAGCTCCTCGCCAAGGAGCTCCAGGTCCCCGTCATCGCGCTCTCCCAGCTCAACCGTGGTCCTGAGCAGCGAACCGACAAGAAACCGATGGTCTCCGACCTCCGTGAGTCGGGTTGTGTGACCGCCGCGACAAGGGTCATGCGCGCTGACACTAACGAAGAGGTCACCATCGGCGAACTGCTCGGCTCCGGAGTTCGGGACGTGCCGGTGTGGGCGCTCGACGATCGGCTGAAGTACGTGCCGAGGACGATGACGCACGCTTTCTCGAGTGGTCGCAAGGAGGTCTTCCGGGTTCGGCTCACCTCGGGCAAGGAGATCGAAGCCACGGCCAACCACCCATTCCTGACCTACACGGGCTGGACGGCGCTGGGAGACCTGGTCCCTGGCGAGCGCATCGCCACCGCCCGCCACGTTCCGCCGCCCTTGGAGATCAAGCCGTGGCCGGCCGAACGTGTCACCCTGCTGGCGCACCTCATCGGGGACGGCTCGTTCGTCGAACGTCAGCCCATCCGCTACGCGAGCAAGGACGAGGCATGTCTTGCCGCGGTGACCGAAGCGGCTCGGCATTTCGGGATCAGCGCGGTGCGCGATGACTCCGAGGCCGCGCGTGTCACGACGCTCCGTCTGCCGGCGCCCTTCCGGTTGACGCATGGGCGCCGTAACCCGATCGCCGAATGGCTGGACGGGCTTGGACTCTTTGGCCTGCGATCACATGAGAAGTTCGTGCCCGCTCCGATCTTCCAGCTGCCGAAGGAGCAGGTCGCCCTGTTCCTCAGGCACCTCTGGGCCACCGACGGCTGCGTTCACTGGAATGCGGAGAAGAGCAGTTGCCGTGTCTACTACGCGTCGACCAGCCGGCGCCTGGTGGACGACGTCTCCCGGCTTCTCCTGCGTTTCGGCATCTTGTCGCGGGTCAAGACCGTCACCAGGGGCGAGCATCGCCCGGGTTATCAGCTGCACCTCTATGGGGCCGAGAACCAGCTGGCGTTCTTCACGGCCGTGCGGGTTCACGGTGCGCGAGGCGTCATTGCGGCCACCGCTGCCGAGCGGCTGCGTGAAGTGCGCGGCAACACCAACGTCGACACGGTGCCGCGCGAGATCTGGCACGACATCCGGGAGATTCTCGCCGAGCGTCGGATGACCCACCGCGACTTCGCGGCGGCGATCGGCACCCAGTTCTGTGGCAGCGCCTTGTGGAAGCGCGCGCCCAGCCGGGAGCGGTTGGGACGGGTCGCGACCGTGCTGGACGGCGCGGAGCTGGAGATGCTGGCGACCAACGACGTGTTCTGGGATGAGGTCGTCTCGATCGAGAGTCTGGGTGAGCAGGACGTCTACGACGCCTCGGTCCTCGGACTGCACAATTTCGTGGCGAATGGGATTTCCATCCACAATTCGATCGAGCAGGATGCGGACATGGTGATCTTGTTGCACCGTGAGGATGCGTACGAGAAGGAGTCCCCGCGTGCGGGTGAGGCGGACCTGATCGTGGCCAAGCACCGTAATGGTCCGACCGCGACCGTGACCGTGGCGTTCCAGGGGCACTACAGCCGCTTCGTCGACATGGCCCAGTAGCTGCGGCATCCGCGCAAAGCTCGCTGGAGCGGCGTTCGTGCTGGAGCCCGCCGGCGAGAGAACGCGGACGTGCGGTTCGGGTGGCTGGTCTGCGCGGGTGGCCGGAGTGCGGTTCGGGTGGTGGCTTTGCGGGTGGGCGGGCCGTGGTCAGGGTGGGGGTGGAGGGGGATCCAGCTCGGCTGTCAGGCACCGGGGAGCCGTGATGCGGTAGGCGTCAGTGATGATCTCGCGGACCTCGGCCCAGTCGACGGGGACGTCGAGGTAGACGCCCAGCCAGCCGTGGCCGCCGTAGGGCGGCTGGAAGAAACGGTCGGGCTCGGCGGCGACCAGGGCTTCGAGCTCTCCCGGCGGGGAGGGGCACCAGAAGCCGATCCGGCCTTCGGGTTTGCGTTCGGAGCAGGTGACGAGCGCCTTCCCGCGGACGGCCCACGCGGGTTCGCCGTGGTTGAGGCGCTCGGTCACCTGCGGCAGGGACAGGCACAGTTCGCGCAGGCGGTGGAGTGGGTCATCGCTCATGCCTCACATCTTCGCCCTGGCGGTGGCCTCTCGAACGGCGGGGGCGATCTCTTCTGCCCAGCGGCCGAGGGTGACGTCGAGGGGTGCGTCGTTGACGGGGAAGTGCACGAAGCCCGAGGCGTGGTGGTCAAGGACGGCGGTCGTGAGCTCGTCGACCCACTGGGCGGGGGAGCCGCCGATCCACCGGCCGTCCTGGTCGCGGGTGGTGCGGAGCGGGTCGGTGGTGATGCGGCCGGGCAGGTTGTAGACGGTGGCGATGTCGGACGGATCGCGTCCGGCGGCGGCAGCGGCCTCGTCGATGACGGGGCGTGAGTCGCGGTGGCGGGGGCTGAGCCAGTCGGCGGCGTGGCCGGGGATCCAGCCGTCGGCGTGCCTGCCGGTGACGGCGAGGGATTTGGGCCCTACGGATCCGGTCCAGATCGGCGGTGCCGGGAGCGCGGCCGGTTCGAGCTCGGTGACCTGGTAGAACTCGCCGTTGAAGGTCACCGGGTCGCCGCCGCCCGAGAGGGCGCGGACGAGGACGATCGCCTCTTCGAACGCGCGGACCGCGGCCGCGGGGCCGAGGCGGGGTGCGCCCAGCCGGGCGATGTCGTCCCAGAGGCCGCCCGCGCCGAGTCCGAGGACGAGACGGCCGCCGGTGAGCGCCGTCAGTGAGGTGACCGTGCGGGCCAGCATCGGGGCGGGGCGGGTCGGCAGGTTGGTGACGCTGACCAGGCCGGAGATGTCGGTGGTGCCGCCGAGGGCGACGCCGATGATGGAGTACGCGTCGAGTCGTTCGGCGAAGTAGGGGTGGTCGGAGACGGTGAACAGGTCCAGGCCCTGGCGGTCGGCCTGGGCGGCCAGCCGGAGGGACTGCCGTGCGTCCGCGACCGCGGTGCTGATCCCGACGCCGAACAGTGCCTTGTGCTCCCGCATCGTCATGCCTTTCTCTGCACAGTTGGTTCGTGTTACGAATTATCTGTACGTGATGTGGTCGGTCGAGGGTATTGCAGGTCGAACGGGGTCCGCTGGTGATCGTTTGGCTGGCGCGAGGAGTCCGATGGCTGTCGTATTCTGGATGAATGGGAAAGGCCGTAGGCGCGCATATGGGGGTCGTCGCCGCACTGGTGCGTTCCTCATTTCTCGTCAATGCCGTGTACGCGGCGTCGGCCCGGGAGTACGGGCTGACGCCCCAGCAGGGCCAGCTCCTCTGCGTGCTGATGCCGCAGCCGTACGGGATGACCGAGCTCGGCGGGATCCTGGGCCTGGCCAAGTCGAGCCTCACCGGTCTGGTCGACCGGACCGCGCGCAGCGGACTCGTGCGCCGGGAGGCCGACCCGGACGACGCGCGCGCCGTCCGGGTCGCGCTCACCGACGAGGGCGCCACGCTGGTCGAGGAGTTCTACGCCGAGACCTGCCGGCGGGTCGATCTGCTGCCGACCGGTCTCGACGAGGGCGAACGTGTCCAGCTCGCCGAGCTGCTCAGCCGGCTGGTGAGCGACAACGAGGTGCCCGTCGTCTTCATGGAGCTGGACGAGGGGACGCCGGGCGCGAACGGTCGTTGAGCCTTCAGGTCAGGTTGAAGAGTTCCTGGAAGCGGCCGATGAAGATGTCGGTGCCCTTGTACTCCGAGACCGCCGCGGCGGGGAGCACGGCGGGCCCGTCGGGCGAGGGCACCTGGCCGACGCCGCCCTCGGGCCCGAGGGGCAGCAGGACGACGGGGATCGGCGAGGGCTGGTAGGTGGCCGCGGGCTCCTCGCCTCGCACCTGGGCGATGATGTTCTGCGCGACGACCTCGGCGTGCTTCATCGCGAAGCCGGCCATCTTGGCCTCGGCGATGGCGGTGATGTCGCCGAGGGCGTAGATGTGGGCGTGGTCTTCGACGGTGAGCCGTTCGGTCACGCGGACCTGGCCTTGCGGCGTCCGGGTGGCGACGCGGCCGTCGCCGAGGTAGTCGCCGTTGGTGTTCACGCCGTACGCGCGGAACCAGATGTCGGCGGAGATCCGGCCGCCGGTGGTCTCGACGGTGAACGTGCCGACCGTGCCCGGTTCGGTGGGCGGCGGCGCGGTGAGGCCGGTGCCGAGCCGCACGTCGATGCCCAGGTCGTCCAGCTGGCGGTGCAGGTCCTCGCGCAGGTCGGGGTGGAAGCCGGTGAGCAACTGCTCGGCGGGGTCCACGACGGTCACCCGCTTGCCGGGCCAGGCCGCCTTGATCTCGCCGGACAGTTCGAGGCCCACCGGCCCGGCGCCGAGGATCAGGACATGTTCGGCGGACGCGAGTTCCTTGTGGGTGCCGCGCAGTTGTTCCAGCGCCTCGTCGGCCACGTCGGTGGTCATCTTGGCCGGGTACGGATAGCTGGAGCCGGTGGCCAGGACGAGGTAGTCGGCGTCAAGGCGTTCGCCCGAGGCGAGGGTGACCCCGGCGGGGTCCACCGAGGTCGCACGCTCGCGGACGACGCGGCCGCGTTCGAGCAGCGTCTCGTAAGGAAAGAAGATGTTGCCCGCCCAGTCGGGCTGGACCAGCGCCCGCAACGCGCCCGCCGAATGCACGAACGCGTCCTTCGGGTCGACCAGGACGACATCGGTGTCCTGGTCGAGCGCCTTGGCGACCGCGGCGCCCCCGTAACCTCCGCCGATGACCACAACGGTACGGCTCATCGATCTCACTCCCTCAGTTTTGTTCGTAGTACGAACTAAGCTATGAGACGTGACGATAGTAGTTCGTGATACGAACTTCAACCACAGGCTGAGAAAAGCGACGACCCCGCGGCCGGTGGCACGCGGGGTCGGTCGAAGGCCGTCAGGCCGTCAGGCCGTCAGCCTGGCAGGGAGAGCGTCTCGCCCGACTCCAGGAGCGTCTTCAGGCTCGAGAGAATGGCGGGCCAGCCGCCGCTCACACCCTTCAGCATCTCGCTGTCGGGCTCGAAGTCGTCGTGCACGACCGTCAGCTTCACGGTCTCGTCGCCGGCGGGCTCGATCTCGAAGGTCACCTTGGACCGCTTCTCCTTCTGGAGTTCGGCGAGCTTCTCGTCGCTCCAGCCGAAGTACTCGGCCATCTCGGGCTGGTAGTTGTGCCAGGTGTAGGCCAGGCGTTTGCCGGGCTCGGCCTCCAGGACCTTCTGGTCCCAGTCCTGGAACTCGTGCTCCGGGTCCATCCGCCACCTGATCGGCGAGCCGACCCTCCAGTCGGAGTCGGGGCCGGTGCCGTCCATGTAACGGCTGATGAAGGCGGGGTCGGTGAGGGCCTGCCAGAGCTTCTCCGGCGTGGTCCTGATGTACGTCACGTACACGAACTGGGTGTCGCTCACGGGGCTGTCCTCCAGCGCTCTCTTGAGGTCGGCGAGCGCGCGGGCCCGCCTCCGGTCGTACCGGTCGATCCAGCGTTCGGCGATGTCGTTGATGGGAGCGGCGTTGAGGTAGTGCAGCTTTTCCCTGCCGCGCTTGATCGTGGTCACCAGGCCGGCCGATTCGAGGACGCTCAGATGCTTGGTGACCGCCTGCCGGGTCATGTCCAGCTCGGTGCACAGCTCGCGCAGGCTCTGGCCGTTGCGGAGGTTCAAGGCGTCGAGCAGCTGCCGGCGGCTGGGGTCGGCGAGCGCCTTGAAGATCGCGTCCATCGTCGTCCATCACTCAAATCAGGCAACCATTCGGTTGCGTTTCAGATTAGGCAACCAGAAGGTTGCCTGTCAAGGCAGGACCCGGAGCGGGGTGCGGATGTGGTCGTACACCAGGGACGTGCGCACGTCGGCGATGTTGCGGTGTCGCGAGACATGGTCGAGGACGAAGTCGCGCAGGTGGCCCGCGTCCCGGACGGCCACCTGGATGATGAAGTCGTCGCCGCCCGACACGACGAAGACCGCGAGCGTCTCGGGAAGCTCGGTGACGTACGTACGGAAACCCTCGACCGCCTCCCTGATCTTCGGTTGCAGCCGGACGTTGATGAGCGCCTGGATCGGACGGCCGAGCCTGGCCGGGTCGACCTCGGCGTGAAAACCGGTGATCACCCCGCGCCTGCGCAGCGCCCGCACCCGTTCCAGGCAGGTGGACGGGGCGATGCCCAGCCGGTCGGCGAGCTCCCGGTTGGTCTGGCGGCCGTCGCGTTGCAGCTCGTCGACGATGGCCGCATCAAGTTCGTCCATCACGCCCCCTCGAGGTCAATTGCCGAACTATCTTCGGAATCCAGCCCATCCGAGTTGAGATCCATGCGGTTCATCTCCGATTCTCCTGGCATGACTTCGGACGAACTCCAGAGGGTGCCCACGACGTTCACGCCCACCTGGATCGACACCATCGTTCAGCGGCCCGACCTGCCGACCAGGGAGCAGGCCCTCAAATGGGTCATCCTCGTCGACCGCGACCTGCCCGCCGGCCTCCAGGTGAACGCCGCGGCCTGCACCGCCGCCGCCACCGGCAAGGCCGCCCCCGGACTGGTCGGCTCCGGCGGCGCCGACGCCGCGGGCAGCCCGCACGCCGGCCTCCCCTGGACGGGCTGCACCGTCCTCGCCGCGACCGCCCCCATCGTGAAGACCGTCCGCGCCACCGCCCTCGCCGAGCCCGACCTGCTCGTGGCCGACATGGTCGCGGTCGCCCAGCGGGTACGCGTGTACGACGACTACCTCACCGAACTCGCCCGAACGCAGGACGACGACCTGACCTACCACGCCGTAGGCATCGCCGGCCCGCGCCCCCTCGTCGACCGCTTCCCCCTCCTCCGCTGACCAGCCCCACCTCCTCCACCAGCCCAACTCGCTCTACGAGGCCGTGCCGCGCTGCGAGGCCGCCCAGTTGCTCTGCGAAGTCCCAGTTGCTCTGGGAGGCCGGCCGTTCCGCTGGTCGGTCTTCTCCGGAAGGCCGGGCTGCTTCGCGAGGCCGGTGTTGCTTGCTGGTGGCTGCTTGCTCAGGGACTACTCGTTCAGGGCGGGTTGCTCACGTGGGGGGAAGGAGGAGCAGGTAGCGGACGATGTGTTCTGCGGAGGACGAGATCGCCGTCTCCCCGGTGAGGTGGAAGCCGAGCCGTTCATAGAGTGCCCGCGCCCGGAAGTTGTCGTCGTGCGTGAAGAGCTGGATCCGCTCGAGGCCGCGCTCGCCCGCCTCGGCCATGACCGCGGAGAGGAGCCGCCCGCCGATTCCGCGGCCCCACTCATCGGGGTGAACGGAGACCATGCTGACGTGGCAGAGCCCGGGGATCGCCTCTCCTCGGCCGCCGTCCAGCCGTCCGCCCATCCCGGCGGCGGCGCCGACGATGGCCCCGTCCGCTCGTTCGGCCACGAAGAAGAACGTCCGCTCGTCCGCCAGCCGCTCGCGTGTCCGTTCCCATCCAGTCTCCGAAGTGGGCCCTAGGGGTGGGCGGCTGCCGTCCGTCACGGCTTCACTCACTTCAGGGTGGCCTTCGCTGTGGTCTCCTGTGCCCGGGGAGAGGCGGGCCGCGTCGGCTTGGGCTACGACCAGGGACGCGGCGTTCACGTCGGTGGGCGTTCCGGGCCGGACGAGGACGTCAGGGGGCGCTGCCATGCCGGCAGGCTAGGCAATGTCGCGGGCGGGCGCGCGGAACGCGATGGGTGATTTGTAGAGTTCGCGCCATGTGGAACCGCAGCTTCCTGATCCTTCACGGCGTGGAGAACCGGCGTCCCGCCGAGCACTGGCAGTACGACCTGGCGCAGCGCCTCAGGGAACGCGGGGAGCAGGTCTTCTACCCGCAGCTGCCCGACACCGACACGCCCGCTCTGGCCGGCTGGATCGAGGCCATCGAGGCCGAGCTCGGGATGATGCGCGGCGAACGGGTCGTCGTCTGCCACAGCCTGGCGTGCGCGGCGTGGTTCCACGTGGCGGCGCGGCGGGGTGACGCGCCCGGGGCCGACCGGGTGCTGCTGGTGGCCCCGCCCGAGCCCGGCGCGTACTCCTGGGACGCCATCGCCGGGTTCACTCCGGCGGCACTCGATCTGACCAGGCTGAAGCTCTCCGTCCAGACGCCTCGGCTGGCGTGTTCCGACGGCGACCCGTACTGCCCGGAAGGTGCCGACGTGGTCTTCGGGCAGCCGCTCGGGTGCGACGTCGACCTGTTGCCGGGCGCCGGGCATGTGGCGGTCCCCGATGGTTATGGGCCGTGGCCGTCCGCGCTGGAGTGGTGCCTGGATCCGGTGGCGCGGCTGGTGGCCAGCTAGCTCCTGGCGGGTCTAGATCCTGCCGTTGCGGCGGAGGAGCTGGAGGTTGTGGACGGTGATGGCGCCGCGCCAGTCCAGGACGCCGGCCGGTGAGATCTTGGCGTACTCGACGGTCCAGCCGCCGTCGTCCTTCTGCTCGCCGGCCAGACGGTCCAGGTCGGCGGCGATGGCCTCAGGCGCGAACAGGGAGCGGGCGGGACGGTCGGGGTACGGGGCGAAGTCCAGCGGGCGGAGGTATTCGTCCTCCGTACCGCCTTCGACGTGGACCTTTCCGTCGGCCGGGACGTACTTGCCCATGCGTTGCAACAGCTCGGGCGCCTCGGGGTGGGTGTCGTGCACAGCGTCCAGGACGTGGATCGCGAAGCTCAGGATGTAGGCGGGCGGCGCCTCGTCGAGCGCGGCGATCTGGTCGAGGCAGTAGCGGGTGGCGCGGGCCAGCCAGGGGTGGGCGGCGACGGCCGGGTCGTGCGCGGCGACGCGGTGCGCGGCGGCCGTGCTGATCGCGCTGATCTGGAGCGCGGAGGTGGAGGTGTCCGCCCCGGCCCACCAGGGCGCGGACGCGGTGGTGAAGGTGAGCGGCAGGGCGAACGGGACGCCGCCGTCGGGCAGCGAGATCGTCTGCAGCCAGTCGCAGAGCTCGGCGGCCCGCGGTGTGGTGGCCGGTGCCACCTCCTCGAACACCTCGAACGCGTGGAGGGCGGCGCCCGGCTGGCTCTCGGGTGAACGCAGGTCGGGTTCGAGGCCCCAGCCGTACCCGTTGTCGGGGTTGCGGTAGGCCTCCAGGGCGGCGAGGACCGCGGTGGTGTCGGTCTCGCCCATCAGGAGCTCGAAGCGGCGGCGGTCGAGGACGCGTGCGTGGCCCGCCATGAACGTCGTGGCGGCGGTCAGGTCGATGTTCATGACTCCATCGTGCGCCCCCGGCCGGTCGTGGTCTTGTAGGTTTCGGACCTCCCGTTCGATGTTTTCCAGGCGGCTCGATCTTGTTTGACGTGAAACACGCGCGACGGCCGCCGCCCAGGTGAGAGGGGGCGGCGGCCGCGCCGTTCGGGCCTTGCGACCCGGTGATGAGAGCCGAGCCTGCGGGCCACCGTTCAGGACTTGCGGCGGGGGAGCAGGAACGCCGGGATCAGCGCGAGGACGATCACGGCGAGCGCCCATCCGTAGGTGTGCTGGAAGGCGTCCGCGAGGGCGGGGGCCAGCTCGCGCCGGGTCGCGTCGGGCACCTGGACGCCGAGGCCGCCGACCGACGCGCCGCGCGTGGAGATCGCGTTCGTCAGCAGGACCGAGGCCACCGCGGTGCCGACGGCGCCCACCATGGTGTTGATGAGGCTGACGGTGGTGCTCGCCGCGGGCGCCTGGTCGTGGGACAGGCCGCGCGCGGCCGCCGCCATGGTCGGCATCATCGTTGTCCCGCCGCCCGCCCCCATCACCGTCGTCGCGACGATGAGCAGCCAGTACGGGGTGTCGGCGGCGAGCGCGAAGGTCAGGAGCGCGAACCCGGAGGCCGCGGCCGTGATGCCGGTCAGGACCACCTTGCCCGGCCCGAACTTGTCGGAGAGCCGCCCGGCGACCTGCATCGCGCTGCCCGAGGCCAGTGCCCCGGTGACGCCCAGGAGCCCGGCCATGGTCGCGGTCTCGCCGCGGACGATCTGGTAGTAGAGCGGCAGCAGGAGCATCGAGCCGAAATATCCGGACGCGAACAGCGCCAGCGTGCCCGAGGCGGCGGCGAACGACCGGGCGCGGAAGAGCCCGAGGTCGATCAGCGGGGCGCGGGCGGTCAGTGCCCGGGCCACGAAGGCGACGATGAGCAGGGCCCCGGCCACGATGGGCACGACCACGCCGGGGGAGCCGAAGTCATGGCGTTCGCCGCCGCTGGTCACCCCGTACAGGAGGGCGGCCAGGCCCGGCGACAACATCAGCAGGCCGGGGACGTCCAGCGGGCGGTGTGCCCGCGGCGTGTCCCGGGGAAAGATCCGCGCGGCCAGGGCGATCACCACGGCGCCGACCGGGATGTTGATGAAGAACATCCAGCGCCAGGACACCTCGTCCACCAGCCAGCCGCCCAGGACCGGCCCGCTCAGCGGCCCGACCAGGATCGCCAGGCCGAGCAGGCTCATCATCCGGCCCAGCCGTTCGGGGTCGGCGGCGCGGATGAGGATGGTCATCCCGACCGGCATGATCATGCCGCCGCCCAGGCCCTGCAGGACGCGGAACGCGATGAGCGACTCGATGTTCCAGGCCGCGCCGGCGAGCACCGAGCCCAGCGTGAAGAGCACGATCGCCGCCAGGTAGAGGCGCCGGCCGCCGAAACGCCCGGTGGCCCACGCGGTGGCGGGGATCATCGCGCCCAGGGCCAGCGAGTACCCGGTGGCCACCCACTGGACGGTCGCCAGCGGCGCGGAGAAGTCCTGGGTCAGGCGGTTGATCGCGATGTTCACGACGGTCATGTCGAACGTCGTCATGATCGAGCCGAGCACCAGGGTCAGCACGATCGCGTTCACTCGCGGCGCGGCGGCGTGGGCGGCGGCAGGTGGCGACGGTGGCGTGGATCGCGGCGGTGGTGTGGATCCGGGCGGCGGCGCGTCCGATCCGCCGTCGCGCGAGCCCGCGGAGGACGAGGCGGTCACGGTCATCTCGAGTTCCTCGAAGGGGAGGGTGAGGCCGGCCCGGCGGTGCGGCCGGGCGTCGGCGCCTCACGGGGAGCGGTGGTCAGGCGGCGTACGGCCGCTGCGCCTTGGCGTCGCGGAGCGCGTGCGCCCACCACGTCAGCTGGTCGAGCATCGTCTTCGCGGCGGCCGTGCACTCCTGCGGGTTCCGGTGCGTCCCGTCCTCCTCGAACTCGCCCCACGAGTTGTGGAAGCTGACGGTCTCGCGGATGGTGACGGCGTGCAGCTCGGCCAGGACGACCCGGAGCTGCTCCACCGCGCGCAGGCCGCCGGACATCCCGCCGTACGAGACGAAGCCGACCGGCTTGGCGTGCCACTCCCGGTTGTGCCAGTCGATCGCGTTCTTCAGCGCCGCGGGGAAGCTGTGGTTGTACTCGGGGGTGACGATCACGAACGCGTCCGCGGCGGCCATCCGGGGAGTCACCGCGGCGAGCTGCTCCTTGACGTCGCCGGAGGGTCCGCGCCCGAAGTCCGGGAACACGGTGGGCAGCGGCGTCTCGGTCAGGTCGATGACGTCCACGTCCAGCTCAGGATGCTGCGCCGCGTGCGTGGTGAACCAGTTCGTCACGGTGGGACCGAAACGTCCTTCCCGCGTGCTGCCGATGATCACTGCGAGCTTCAGGGGGGTGCCGCTCATCGTTCTCTCCTCATCCGGACTGCGTTTCTCGGGATGAGGACGACGCTAGGGATCCCGCCGCGCGCACGAATCTGTCACGTGACTGGCCTGGATGACTGACCCCTACCTGAACGCGCCGGACGGCCCGCGCGGTCTTCGCGCGGGCCGTCCGGACGTGTCTCAGCCGGCCGAAGTCTCAGCCGGCCGAAGTCTCGGGACGGTCGATGATGCGCAACCAGGTGCCGTCGGGCTGGCGGCGCGCGACCTGGACCCGGCCGCCGGTGCCGTCCGCCGGGCGCGTCGATGTCAACGCCAGGTCGCCCTGGAAGACCGTCGGCAGCGGCTCCTCGAACTCGAACCGCGGCTTGGCCGCCAGCATCTGCTCGAACACCGCCCGGATCGCCGCACGCCCCACGGTCCGGGCACCGGGCGGGAACGCGAGCACCGCGTCCTCGGCGTACAACTCGGCGAGGCCCTCGGCATCGCCCTCGTTCACCCGCCGCACGAACAACCGCGCGATCTCCTCCGGGCTACCGGCCTTCTCACGAGTCAGCGTCATGGTGATCGAACCCCTCTCAACTGTGTTCCACCCTCCACGATGCGCCCCCTCCGCCCATAAGTCCAAGACCATGTCTTTTCTGATCGTCAGAAGCCCCAGTTATGACAGGACGAGGTGGTTACCTCTTGTAACCATGAGCTTCAACAGGCACTATCTGGACATGGACGAGCTGAACGCGATGTGCCCGGACGGCGAGGGCGACTACGACGTCCTCCAGTGGGACACCCGGGAGGACTGCGAGGTCCGGCAGATCCTCGACCGGGTGGCCGACAAGTGGTCGCTCCTGGTCATCGCCCTCCTCGACCGCCGCAGCCTCCGGTTCTCCGAACTGCGCCGCGAGATCGACGGCATCAGCCAGCGCATGCTCACCGTGACGTTGCGCCAGCTCGAACGCGACGGCCTCGTCCACCGCACCGTGCACCCGGTCGTGCCGCCCCGCGTCGACTACGCCCTCACCCCGCTCGGCGCGACGCTCCACGAGACCATCCGCTCCCTGGTCACCTGGACCGAACGCCATCAGAACGAGATCGCCGCCGCCCGAGCCGCCTACGACGTCCGCATGGCCGCCGAGAAGCAGACAGCCGCCCAAGAATCCGCCGAACGCACCGCCAAAGCCCGCGCCGCCCTAACGCCCAACCCCTGACCGCCCCACTCGAACACCCACCCTTATCCACACCCTGTGGACAAGCCTCCCCCCGCCCGACGCCACCCCACCCCACTGTCTCGCGCCACCCCGTCTCGCGCGGCCAAACCGCCCGCGATACTCCCGCGTGACCCGACCCCAGCACTGCCACACCGCCCCGCTGCTCGCGCCGCCACGCCACCCCGGCCGCCACGCACCGTGCCCCGTCAACCTGTACCCGCGCTGCTCGTGCCGCCGTCCTGCTCGTGCCGTCGCGTTGCCTGCGCCGTCGCGCTACGCGCGTGACCTTGCCGCCGCGCTGCTCCACCACCACACGACCCGCGCCACTCGTACCGTCGCGCCACCACACTGCCAGCGTCGTCCAGGAAACGTTGGTGAACGCGCGCCGCCCGCGCTGCCACGCCACCTACATGGCCCGCGCCGCCGCGCTATTCGCGTGACTCTGCCGCCGCGTTGCCACACCACACGACCCGCGCCACCCGCAGCGCCCACACGACCCGCACGACCCGCGCGACTCTGCCTCCGAGACCCGCGCCACCTGTCTTCGAGGCATCCGCGCCGCTGCGTCACGCGCGTGATCCTTCCTTTGTGCTGTCACGTCACGCTGGCCGCTGGCGCATGTGGCCCCCACGCGCTGCCTTGCCACTCGCGTGATCCCGGCAGACGGGCGCGCAATGGCTGCGCGTCCCGCACCGGACCGTTCGAGGCGACGATCTGTACGTTCATACGGGTGATGCCGCGTGCCGCGCCAGCGCGAGCGGCTGGCGCGGCGTGTGGCGCGAAGGTCTGGAGGGCGCGATCGGTCTCGGGTCAGGCGGCTATGTGGCCCAGGCCTCCATCGACCTCAAGGACGGTGCCGGTCGTGAAGGTGGCGTCGAACGCGAGGTAGAGGACGGCGGCGGCGATCTCGGCGGGATCGCCGTGCCGGGACATCGGGGTCGCCTCCTCACCCGCCTTCTGGTTGGCGGCCCTCTCCTCCGCGGTGAGGCCCGCGATGCCCATGGTGGGCGTCTGGGTGAAGCCCGGGCTGACCACGTTGACGCGGATCCCGCGCGCCAGGAACTCGGCCGCGAACGACTTGGCGAACCCGCGCACGGCCGTGACCGACCCCGTGGCCACGCTTGACTGCGGGAAACCCAAACCGTCCAGGACGGCGGTGGTGAAGACGAACGACCCGCCTTCGTTCACCAGGGGCAGGAGCCGCTGGGTCGTGAAGAACGCGCCCTTGGCCTTGATGTCGAAGACGCGGTCGTAGACCTCCTCGGTGACGTCCTCGATCGGGCCGAACGTCGCGTACCCCACGTTGACGAACACCAGGTCGACCGTGCCCAGCGTCTCGGCCACGACGTCGCCCAGGGCGCCGATGTCGGCCATGCTCGCGGCGTCCGAACGTACGACGTGTGCGGCCCGGCCGGCGAGATCGGTACGTGCGCTCTCGACGTTGGCCTCGTCGCGTCCGGTGAGGAGCACCTCGGCGCCGCCGTCGAGCAGGGATCGCACGACGGCCATGCCGATGCCGTGGGTACCGCCCGTGACGACGGCCTTCTTGCCCGCGTACCTCATCGGATCTCCTTGACCAGTTCGGTGAGCACGGCGCCTTCGCCCGCGGCGATGATGTCGCGCATCGGGGTGAGCAGGTGGGTCAGCAGCGCGTCGTCGACGCCCTCGGCGCGGCTGCCCTGGGCGATGTTGACGAGCCCGACGGCCTGCATGTCGAGCGGCGACTCCTCGTCCTCGGACGGTTCGAGGACCGCGGCCATCGCCCGCAACCAGGGGATCAGCAGGGACGTCGTGAACTCGGGCGCACGCTCCGGGCCGACCATGGCGGTGGCGTGCCGGGCGCCGGCGATCGCCCCGTACATCGCCGACAGCAGCGCCAGGTCGTTCAGCGCGGCGAGCCCGGCGTCCTCGCCCACGTACACCGGCGCGGCCATGGCCGCCAGCGCCGCCTCGTACCGCTCGTACGCCGTCCCGGACCCGCTGTAGAGGACGAACGCCCCAGGCTTTCCGATCATCGAGGGCACGGCCATGATGCCGCCGTCCAGATAGGCGCCGCCTCGCGCGGTGACCCATGCGCCGGTGCGCCGCGCCTGCTCGGGCCGCCCGTTGGTCAGGTTGACGATCACGCGGTCCTTCACCATGTCGGCGTTGGGCTCCAGCAGGGCGTTCGCCGCCTCGTAGTCGAGGACGCACAGGATCACCAGATCGGAGGCCCAGATCGCATCGCCGGCGGTGGCGGCGCGGGTGGCGCCCGCCGCGACCAGGTCGTCGGCCTTGGCGGCGGTACGGTTCCACACGGTCGTCGGGTGGCCCGCGTCCAGGAACGCCCGGGCCAGCGCCCCGCCCATCGAACCCAGGCCGATCACGCTCACGGACTGCTTGTCGCTCATATGCGGATCTCCATTTCAGAAGGGATGCCGTCACTGTGCGCGGGCGCTCTCTCGATCGGCTCTCGGTCTGCTCACGGGTAACGTGATCGGCATGCGGTTCGGGGTGCTGGGCCCGCTCGCGGTGTGGGCGGCCGACGGTTCCCCCGTGCGCGTTCCCGAGGCGAAGGTCCGCATGTTGCTGGCGATCCTGCTGGTGAACGCGAGGCAGGTCGTCTCGACCGACCGGCTCGCCGAGGACCTGTGGGGCGAGGAGCCGCCCGGCAACCCGGCGGGAGCCCTCCAGAACAAGGTGTGGCACCTCCGCCGCGCCCTGGAGGCGGCCGAGCCCGGCGCCCGCGATCTTGTGGTCTCCCACCCGCCCGGCTACCTGATCAAGACCGATGAGATCGACGCCGACCACTTCGAGGCGCTGCTCTCGCGGGCCGGACGCCTGGACGACGACGCGCGCGAACGTGCGGCCCTGCTCACCGAGGCGCTCGCGCTCTGGCGCGGGCCGACGGCGTACGCGGACTTCGCGGACGAGGAGTTCGCCCGGTCCGCGATCACCAGGCTGAACGAGCAGCGGCTCGCCGCGCTGGAGGAGCAGGCCGCCGTCCGCCTAGACCTCGGCGAACACGTCCCGCTGACCGCCGAACTCGCCGACCTCGTGGCCCGCCATCCGCTCCGCGAACGCCTACGCGCCCTGCAAATGCGCGCCCTCTACCGCGCAGGCCGCCAGAGCGAGGCCCTGGCCACGTACACCGACCTCCGCGCCCGCCTCCGCGAAGACCTAGGCCTGGACCCAAGCCCCGCCCTGACCACCCTCCAACAAGCCATCCTCACCCAAACCCCCACCCCGCCCCCGAAACAAACCCCACTCCACGACGACACCCCATCCCACGACGACACCCCATCCCATGACGGCACCCCGCCCCACGACGACACCCCACCCCACGACCTCGTGCCGGACCGTGACCGCGCGCCGGGCAGCCGCGACAACGCCCAGGCCCGCAACCTCGCCCCGCGCAGCGACGACGCCCAGAATCGCAACCTCGGCCAGGACCACGGCCTCGTTCTGGACAGCGGCCCTGGCTCGGGCAAGGGTCTTGCTCCGGTGCTGCCGCGCCTACGGACGAACCTGCCCGCTGCGGTCACCGAGCTGATCGGGCGCGCGGACGAGATCGAGCACGTTCGCGGTCTCTTCTCGTCGGGCAGGCTCGTCACGCTCACCGGTCCCGGCGGCGTGGGCAAGACGCGGCTGGCGATCGAGACGGCCGCCACCATGGCCGCGCTGGCGGGCACCGACGCGGATGCCGCGCCAGCGGACGCCGACATGGACGCGGCAGCCATTGGTTCCGGGAGGAGTACCGCCTCAGCGGTCTCTGGCGTGGAGGCCGCAGCAGCAGGCTCGGGTATGGACGCCACGTCGGGGGACTTCAGCAGGGCCGCCGCAGCAGCAGCGGGCCCCGGCACGGACGTCGTCGCGGCCGGCTCGGGCGTGGAGGTTGTCTGGCTGGTCGAGCTGGCCACCCTTGAACGCGGCGCGGCGGTCGATCGGCTGACCGATCTCGTGACCACCACGCTCGGCCTGCGCGACGACGCGGCGCCCGCGGACGATCCCGCTCTGCTGATCGCCGCCGCGCTGCGGGGGCGTCGCGCGCTGCTCGTTCTCGACAACTGCGAGCACGTCATCGAACCCGCCGCTGAGCTGGTCGCGTTCCTCCTCCGAACGGTCCCCGACCTGTCCGTGCTGGCGACCGGCCAGGAGCCGCTCGGCATCGACGGCGAGCAAGTGTGGCCCGTTCAGCCGCTCGGCCTTCCCAACCTCGGCTCGGCACCGCGCGAGTCGAGCGCCGTCCGGCTGTTCCTGGCGCGGGCGAAGGCCGCGGCGCCCGACTTCGAGCTCACACCCGCCAACGAGGCGGCGGTGGTCGAGATCTGCCGCCAGCTCGACGGCATCCCGCTGGCGCTCGAACTGGCGGCGACCCGGCTGCGCGTGCTCGGGGTGACGACGTTGCGCGACCGGCTGGACGACAGGTTCCGCGTGCTCGCGTCCGGACGGCGTGGTGCCCCGCCCCGCCAGCAGACGCTCCGCGCGATGATCGACTGGAGCTGGGAACTGCTCACCGCCGCCGAACGCGCGGTGCTGCGCCGCCTGGCCGTGCACGCGGACGGCTGCACGCTGGAGGCCGCCGAGGAAGTCTGCGCTGGGAACGGTGTGGCGACCGTCGACGTCCTGGACCTGCTGGCCAGGCTGGTCGACCGCTCGCTGGTCTTCGTCGTCGAACGTCCGGACGCCGAGAGCGCCGGCGGCCCGCGTTACCGGCTGTTGGAGTCCGTGGCCGCCTACTGTCAGGACAAGCTCCGGGAAGCCGGTGAGTCCGACGAGGTCAGGCGGCGGCACGACGCCTACTACGTCGCGCTGGCCGAACGCGCCGCAGATCATCTGCGCGGCCATCACCAGCGCGAATGGCTCGAACGGCTCGACGCCGAGGCGGCGGGGCTGCGCGCCGCGCTCCAAAGCTCCGCCCACCGCGGCGATGCCGACCTCGCGCTCCGCCTGGTCAATGCCCTCGCCTGGTACTGGTTCCTGCGAGGCCGGCTCAGCGAAGCGAACCGTTCCCTCACCCTCGCCCTAACCACCAGCCCCACACCACCCCTGCCCGAACGCCCCCAACCCCCCGCCTCCGAGACGGCCGCGTTCGAGGCGGCCGCGTCCGAGGCGCTCGCGTCCGAGATGCCCGCGTTCGAGTTCGAGAACGAGGCGCTCGCGGCCAAGGCCGCCGCGTCTGTGATGCCCGTGCTTGAGGCGCCTGCGTCCGAGGCCCCGACGTCTGCGGTGGCGGCTGGCGGGGTGGGGTTGTTGCGGGCTGAGGCGACGATCTGGCGGATCGCTCTTGGCGTTCAGGCTGGAGAAGTTCCGCCGTCCGCGGAGCGGCTGGACGCCGCGCTTGCTCTCTTCGCGAACGAGGACATGAACGCTGGCGAGGATGCTGACGAGGACGAGGACGAGGACGTTACTGAGGGAGAGAAGGTCAACGGGGGTGCGTGGGTTCGGGCTCGTGGTGAGTGGCTGCTTGGGTTTGCGCTCTTTGGCTACGGTGACGTCTCGGTCAGTGAGGATCTGGTGGGGCGTGCTCTGATCGGGTTTCGCACGGTCGGTGATCGTTGGGGGATCGCGGCGGCTCTCAGCATGCGGGCGCGTCAGGCTGTGCTGCGGGGCGACTTCGCCGCCGCGACGCGGCAGGCGTCCGAGAGTGCCGCGCTCTTCGAGGAGGTCGGCGATCGCTGGGAGCAGCTGGGCGTCAGCGATGCCCTGGGTGCGGTCGCCGAGGTCGCCGGTGACTACGAGCAAGCCGAGAACCTGCATCGGGACGGGTTGCAGGCCGCCGAAGAGCTGCGGCTCTGGCCCGAGGTCTCGCGCCGCCTGACCCGACTCGGCCGGATCGCGCTCCTCGACCACGACTACGAGACGTCCGCCGACCTGCACGAACGGGCACGGCGGCTGGCCGCCGAGCAGTCGGACGAGTCGGCCGAGGAGTTCGCCGAGATCGGGCTCGGCCTGGTGGCGCGGCGGCAGGGCAGGCTCGACGCCGCCGAGGGGCACCTGCTGCGCTGGCTCGAATGGTGCAGGCAGCGGGGCGGTCACCACGGCGTCGCGCTCATCCTCGCCGAGCTGGGCTTCGTCGCCGAGCAACGCGGCGACGCCGCGGCGGCGATGAAGCTCCACCGGGAGGGGCTCGGCACCGCGCGCAAGACCGGCGACCCCAGGGCGGTCGCGCTCGCGATGGAGGGGCTGGCCGGCGCGCACGCGCTCGCCGGCGACCATAGCGAAGCGGCCCGCTCGCTCGGTGCCGCCCACGCGCTGCGCGAGTCCGTCGGCACGCCGCTGCCCCCGGCCGAACGCGGGGACGTCGAACGCGTCACCCTCGCCGTACGCGACGCGCTCGGGTCCGCCGCCTTCACCGCCGCGTTCACGGACGGCGCACGAAGTCCGCGACCAGCGTGACGAACTCGGCGGGCTTCTCGATCGGCGCGACATGCCCGCAGTCGATCTCGGCGTACGCGCTGCCGGCGATCGCCGCGTGCAGCCCGCGCGCGTTCTCCACCGGGACGGTCGCGTCCCGGGTACACCCGATCACCAGCGTCTCGGCGCGCACCAGCGGCAGCAGTTCGCGGACGTCCAGGCGCAGGTTGAGGTCGAGCTGCCGCAGGACGCCCGGCGTCGGCCGCATGTACGCGGCGTTCTGCTCGACGGCCTCCCGCCCGATGGAGTTGAGGAACGCGCCGCTGAACGCGGTGAGCGTCGCGAATCGGCCGAACGCGGGCGGGTTGTCGGCGATCTCCCGCCACACGGTCATCATGGTGCGCAGGTACTCGTCGTCCAGGTGACTCCAGCCCGCGGCCAGCACCAGCCGCCGCACCAGTTCGGGCCGCGTCGCCGCGACCGCCGCGGCGATGGGGGCGCCGAGCGAGAAGCCCAGCAGGTCCACCGGTGCCGCCCCGGAGTCCTCGATCACCGCCGCGACCTGCGCGGCGAGCGCCTCCACGGTCAGGTCGCCGCCGTCGTCCTCGGCCTTCTCGCTGCCCGCCACGTCCGGCAGGATCACGGTGTTGCGGTCGCTGAACTCGCCCACCAGCCCGTCCCACATGGACGAACCCGGCCCGGTGCCGTGGAGCAGCACCAGCCCCTGGCCGGTGCCCTCCGCCCGGTATTCCACCCGGGCCCTTCCAACGGTGATCGCGGGCATGTCCTCGTCCCTTCTCCTCAACGTTCGATCACCGACGACGCTGCCAGCGTCCGGTGCCGCTGAGGAGCGGAGCGTTCTGGCTAGGACCGGCAGCCCTGGGCTGCGCGCCCGGATCAGTTCCCGGGCGAGGCGACGGGCCGCCGGTCCGGAGGCTCCCGCCTGGCCTGGAGCGCGCGAGTGTTTGACGTGAAACCAGAGCGGCTAGGTGCCGGTGAGGCGCCAGAGAGAGGTCACCTCGGCGGCGCGGGCCTCGTGGAGGGGGTCGTTCGCGTCGGCGGCGCGAGGATGGCGGGGCTTGACGTCCAGGCGGTCCACCACGTCGAGGCCGGCGTCCGCGATCAGGGCGAGCAGGTCGTCGCGGGTCCGCAGGCCCAGGTGTTCGGCCAGGTCGGAGAGGATCAGCCAGCCCTCGCCGCCCGGTTCCAGATGGTCGGACAGTCGGCCGAGGAAGCCGCGCAACATCCGCCCGTCCGGGTCGTACACCGCGTACTCCAGCGGCGAACTCGGACGGGCGGGCAGCCACGGCGGGTTGCAGACCACCAGCGGGGCACGGCGGCCCGGCGGGAAGAGGTCCGCCTCGACCACGTCCACCCGATCGGCCAGCCCGAGCCTGGTCACGTTGTCCCGCGCGCATGCCAGGGCGCGCGAGTCCTGGTCGGTGGCCACGACGCGGCCGACGCCGCGCCGGGCGAGCACCGCCGCCAGCACCCCGGTACCGGTCCCGATGTCGAACGCGAGGTCGCCCGGCGGCAGCGGCGCCTCCGCGACCAGGTCCACGTACTCGCCCCTGACCGGTGAGAACACGCCGTAGTGCGGATGGATCCGGTCGCCGCCGAGCGCCGGGATCGGCACGCCCTTCTTGCGCCACTCGTGCGCGCCGATCAGCCCCTGCAACTCGCGCAGCGAGGTCACGTAGGGTTCGCCGGCCGGACCGTGGGCCTCCGTGCAGGCCTGCACGACGTCCGGTGCCCGCCGCAGCGCGATCACGTGCCCGGCGTCGACCTGGATCAGGAGCATCCCGAGCGTGCGCGCACGCTGCGCCTGCGCCTGCCTGTGCAGGTGGAACGCCTGCACCTGGGACGGCTCGGGCGCGGACCGCCGGCGCCGCCCGGCCCTGCGCGGCGTCCGATCGGCTCGGCGGATCATGGCCTGGAGCAGTTGCCGCGCGTTCTGGAAGTCGCCGCGCCACAGCAGCGCCGTGCCTTCGCAGGCCAGCCGGTACGCGTCGTCCGCCGTGGTGGCGTCGTCGGCGATCACGACGCGGCGGGGAGGCGCCGCGCCGCTCTCCGAACGCCAGCGCGCCGAACGCGGAGCCCCGTCCTCGGTCCACTCGACGACCGCGTTCATGCGGCTCCGACCAGGTCGGAACTCGAACGGCGGGTCGAGGACGCGGCGAGGTCGGCGAGCTTGCCCTCGTCCACCGAACCGGGCTCCGCCGCGTACATCATCAGCCGGCTCAGGTCGGGATCGCCGGGCAGGTGCAGGGTCTCGAACGGCAGCACCAGCGCCCCGACGCGCGGGTGCGTGATCCGCGCCTCCCCGTGCGTCAGGTCGACGACCCGGTGCTCGTCCCAGAGCCGCCGGAAGTCGCCGCCGCGCTCCAGCATCTCGTCGATCAGCATGCGCAGCCGCCGGTCATCCGGATCCTGGCCCGCCCGGAACCGCAGGTGAGCGACGTTGCGGCAGGCGACCGCCTCCCAGTTGCCGCCCAGCCGTTCCCGGTAGCCGGCGTTGAGGTGGATCTGGTGCGTCCAGGTCCGCTCCTCCGGCGTCACCTCGGCCAGGTCGACGAAGATCTCCGCGGTGAGACGGTTCCACGCGACCACGTTCGTGTAGTGCCCGACGACGTACGCCGGGGCGTGCGTGATCGAGTCGAGCAGATGCTGGAGCGGCGGACGCAGCCGGGGCGGACCTCCGCGGTGGCCGATGCGCGGCGGATGCGCCAGCCGGTGCAGGTGGTCACGTTCGTCGCCGCCGAGCCGCAGCGCCCGCGAGATCGCGTCGAGGATCTCAGCGGACACGTTGTCGGCGTTGCCCTGCTCGAGCCGGACGTAGTAGGCGACGCTCACCCCGGCGAGCTGGGCCAGCTCCTCCCGCCGCAACCCCGGCACCCGCCGCCGCCCACCGTACGAGCGCAGGCCCGCCTCATCAGGTCGCAGCCGAGCCCGCCGAGACCTGAGGAATTCCCCCAGCTCGTTCCCCTCCGCCATAAACACCGAGCGTAGCCCCACCCGCGACCCGCCCCCGCCCCCGCCCGGCAGCGGGTGGTGGCTGCTACTGGTGGCTGCCACTGGTGGTGGTAGGCACGGCGGGCGTACGAACGAGCGGGGGCTGGGTGGGTGGTCCGCGGCGGCCGATCTTGGGGGCATGACGACTTTGACCGATGTCGCGGCGACACCCGCCGCGACCCACCGGATGACCTCACGGCAGCGGCTGGTTCTGGTGCTGCTGCTCGGCGTGCAGTTCATGCTCGCCATCGACTTCTCGATCCTGAACGTGGCGTTGCCGGTCGTCGGCGAGGGGCTGGGCTTCGGGCTCGACTCGCTGCAGTGGATCGCGACCGCGTTCGCACTGCCCGCCGCGGGCTTCACGCTTCTCTTCGGCCGCGTCGCGGACCTGTTCGGCCGCCGTCGCATGCTGCTCGCCGGGATGGCGCTGCTGGCCGTGGGCTCGCTGCTGGGCGGGCTGGCCACGTCCCCGGCGCTGCTGCTCACGGGACGCGTCCTGCAGGGCCTGGCGACGGCGATCGCCACCCCGGCCGCGCTGTCGTTGATCACGACCTCGTTCACGGAGGGGCCGCTGCGCAACCGGGCGCTGGGCCTCAGCGGGGCCCTGATGTCGGCCGGGTTCACCACGGGCGCGGTGCTCGGAGGGGTGCTCACGGACCTGCTGAGCTGGCGCTGGGCCTTCCTGATCAACGTTCCGATCGCCGTGTTCGTGCTGGTGGTGGCGCCGCTCGTGATCACGGAGGCCAGGTCGGCGACCGGGGCGGCGCGGGGTGGCCGGCTGGACGTTCCCGGCGCGATCACCGTGACCGGCGGGCTGCTCGCCCTCGTGTACGGGATCACGGCGGCGGGCGAGCGGGGCTGGTCCGATCCGTTCGCGCTCGGGGCCCTCGTTCTCGCGGCCGTTCTCCTCGCGGCGTTCTGGTTCGCCGAACGCCGCGCACCCGCCCCGCTGGTGCCGCTGCGCGTGCTCGCCAAGCGCACGGTGACCTGGGGGAACGTGGGCGGCTTCATCGCGTTCGCCACCGAGACCTCGCTGGTCTTCCTGATGACGCTCTACCTCCAGCAGGTGCTGGGGTTCTCCGCGCTCGCCACCGGGCTCGCGCTGGGCGTTCTCGGCGCGGGCACGTTCGCGGGCGGTGTCGCCGCGCCGCGCATCATGACCCGCCTGGGCGGCCGCTGGACGCTGGCGGCCGGGCTCGCGCTCCAGGCCGTGGCCACCGCCACGCTGCTCGGCCTCGGCACGTCCCGCGACGGGCTGGCGCTGATGCTGATCGCGACCGCCGTCGGCGGGTTCGGCAACCTCGTGGCGATCGTGGCGTTCATGGGCATCGCCACCTCCGGCCTGCCCGATCACGAACAGGGGCTGGCCACCGGCCTCGCCACCATGACCCAGCAGGTCGCCATCACCCTGGGCATCCCGGTGATGAGCGCCGTCCTCACCGCGGCGCACGGTGGCGGCATCCTCGGCGGCATCCACGCCGCGACCGCCGTCAACGCCGCCCTGACCCTCACCGGCGCCGTGCTGGCAGCCGTGTTCCTCCGCCGCCCCGCCACGACCGGCGCCACGCCCGGCGCCGAGGACTGACACCGCCATGGATCTCGAACTGAACGACGAGGCGGTCAAGACCACCGGTGCCGCCGATGCCGCTGCACGCGCACTGGCCGGCACGGACGGGGTCCGGGTGGCGTCGGTGATGGCGCCGGGGGCCGGCGCCGGGGTGCGGGTGCCCGTTCGCATCTATCAGGCGGACGGGGCGCCGCGCGGGTGGCTGGTGTGGGCGCACGGCGGCAGTTGGACGGCGGGCTCGGCGGCCGGCTGGCATCACGCGACCGCCGACCTGGCCCGTGCGGCCTCGGCCACCGTGGTCAGCGTCGACTACCGGCTGGCGCCCGAGCACCCGCACCCGGCGGCGCTCCTGGACGTGCTGGCCGCCATGGACCTCGCGCTCGCCCTGACCGACGGCCCGATCTCGGTGGGCGGCGACAGCGCGGGCGCCACGCTGGCCGCCGCGGCGGCTCTGGCCTGGCGGGACCTCGGCAGGCCGCGGCTGGCCGCGCAGGTACTGGCCTACCCGCCGATCGACCCGGCGGCGCGGGCCGCCTCGTACCACCGTGCCCCCCACGCCCACCCGAGCCGGGCCGGCCTGATGGCGGCCTGGCGGGCCTACCGGGGAACGGGCGAACGGCATCCGGCCCTCACCCACGCCACGCCCTGGTACAGCACGCCCGCCGAGGCCGACGACCTCGGCGGGCTCGCCCCGGCGATCCTCGCCGTGGGCACCGCCGACCCGGTCGCCGACGACGTACGCGGCTACGCGCGCCGGCTGCGCGAGGCCGGGAACGCCGTCACCTTCCGGGAGTTCGCCGGGGCCCGCCATGGGGTGTTCCTCGTCGAGCCCGGGATGCGCCGCTGGCTGGCCGCCACCTACGCCCTCACCTACGAACGGAGCACGTCATGAGCACCACCAGCGAGCTGCTGCGGCACTTCGCCGACCTGCGGGACGGCACGCACGGCGGCGCGGTGTCCCGGCGGGAGAAGGAACGCCTCTTCCGTGAGGCCTCAGAACTGATCGACCCGTACGCGCGGACCGCCCTGCGAGAGATCGACTCGGAGCTCCTCGACGGCACCGGAACGATCGCCGCCACGGGTCCCGGGCGTTCGCCCGACGGCGGTGTCCACAGCGTGTGGACACTGAGCTGGCCGGAGCAGCGCGCCGGCGGCGTCGAGCCGATCACGATCATGGCGTTCTACGGGGCGGGGTTCCACCATCCGCACCTGCGCGGCGCGACGCTCGGCGACTGGCCGCTCAACGTCTTCACGCCCGAGCAGGCCGCCGCCGCGCTGCCCACGTTCCGCGCCATCGTGGCCGCCGACCTGCACAATCTCGTCTTCCAGCGCGACTACCGGATCGTGCCCGCCGTCATGCGTGACCAGGGTGGCTGACCGGTATTGACGCCCGGATAGTGCCCGGTCGGTGATCTCCGGCGCCGGAGGGTGATGTCGGATTCTCGCTAGTGGAAGCCGCCTGCCTCGGTAATGCTGGAGGCATGCATGAGGATGTCGAGCGGTGCGTACGGGCCGTGCAATCCAAGGACGCGCGCTTTGACGGGTGGTTCTTCACCGGGGTCGTGACCACGGGGATCTACTGCCGGCCGAGCTGCCCCGTCGTCCCGCCCAAGCCCGCCAACATGCGCTTCTACCCGAGCGCGGCGGCCGCTCAGCAGGCCGGGTTCCGCGCCTGCAAGCGCTGCCGCCCCGACGCGAGCCCCGGCTCGCCCCAGTGGAACGAGCGCGCCGACGTCGTCGCCCGCGCGATGCGGCTCATCGCCGACGGCGTGGTCGACCGCGACGGCGTGCCCGGGCTCGCCTCCCGCCTCGGCTACAGCACCCGCCAGATCGAACGCCAGCTCCAGGCCGAGCTGGGCGCCGGGCCGCTCGCCCTCGCCAGGGCACAGCGGGCCCAGACGGCTCGGCTGCTGATCGAGACGAGCGCGCTGCCGATGAGCGACGTGGCGTTCGCCGCCGGGTTCGCCAGCATCCGCGCGTTCAACGACACCGTGCGCGAGGTCTTCGCGCTCACCCCGAGCCGGCTGCGCGACCGCGTCGCCCGGGGCCGTCCCGCCGCGGAGCCGGCCGCCGCGGGGGAGTCGGTCGCCACCCTGACGCTGCGGCTGCCGTTCCGCGCCCCGCTCTGCCCCGACAACCTCTTCGGCCACCTGGCCGCGACCGCCGTGCCGGGCGTGGAGGAATGGCGGGACGGCGCGTACCGGCGGACGCTGCGGCTGCCGAACGGGTACGGCATCGCCACCCTGCGCCCGCTGCCCGACCACGTGGCCTGCACGTTGTCGCTCACCGACGTCCGCGACCTGACCATCGCGATCAGCCGGTGCCGCCGCATGCTCGACCTGGACGCCGACCCGGTCGCCGTCGACGACCTGCTGAGCACCGACGCGGTGCTCGCACCGCTGGTCGGCAAGGCGCCCGGCCGCCGCGTGCCGCGCACCGTCGACGCCGCCGAATTCGCCGTCCGCGCGGTGCTCGGCCAGCAGGTGTCCACGGCCGCCGCGCGCACGCACGCCGCCCGCCTGGTCACCGCCCACGGCGAACCGGTCACCGACCCCGAAGGCGGCGGCCTGACCCGTCTGTTCCCCGACCCGGCGGCGCTGGCGGAGCTGGACCCGGCCGCGCTGGCGTTCCCGCAGTCCCGGCGTACGACCCTGACCACGCTGGTCGCCGCCCTGGCGGCGGACGAGATCGACCTCGGCGTCGGCAGCGACTGGGCCGCCGCCCGCGCCCGGCTCGCCGCGCTGCCCGGCGTCGGGCCGTGGACGGTCGAGACGATCGCCATGCGGGCGCTCGGCGACCCCGACGCCTTCATCCCCGGCGACCTCGGCGTCCGCGCGGCGGCCCGCGACCTGGGCCTGCCCGCGACGCCCGCCGCCCTGACCGAACGTTCCGCCGCCTGGCGCCCCTGGCGCGCCTACGCCGTCCAGTACCTGTGGGCGACCGGCGACCATGCCATCAACCGGCTCCCCGCCGCCTGAACGCGAGAGGATCGACGACGATGTCACACCGCACGCACACCGTCATGGAGAGCCCGTACGGGCCGCTGACCCTGGTGGCCACCGACGGCGTGCTCTCCGGGCTCTACATGAACCTCCAGCGGCACCGCCCCCAGGAGGAGACCTTCGGCGACCGTGAGCCCGACAGCGGCGCCGTGCCGTTCGGCCCGGTGGTCGAGCAGCTCACCGCCTACTTCGCGGGCGAGCTGACCACGTTCGAGGTGCCGCTCGCGATGCGGGGAACGCCCTTCCAGCAGACGGTGTGGGCGGCCCTCCAGGAGATCCCGTACGGCGAGACGATCTCGTACGGCCGGCTGGCGGAACGTATCGGCAACCCCGCCGCCTCGCGGGCCGTGGGCCTTGCCAACGGCAAGAATCCGATCAGCATCATCGTCCCGTGCCACCGCGTCGTGGGCTCCACCGGAAGCCTCACCGGCTACGGCGGCGGCGTGGAGCGCAAGCGGCGCCTGCTCGACTTCGAGAACGGCGTCCGGGCCGAGTCCGGCTCCGCCGCCTCAGCCACCCTCTTCTAGAACGGCCCGGTGCCGAGGCGGGTGGCGCGCCGGTGAGCGAAGGCCGCCAGGGCGAACAGGATGCCCCCGGCCAGGAACCAGGGTTCGTACAGGAACGTGACGAAACGCTCCTCCGCGGTCAGCTCGCCGGCCGTCCGTTCCCCCGCCGCCAGCGCCACCCAGTCGATCATGGTCGGCAGCGCGTGCACGACCATGAGGACGGCCGCCGCCCAGGCGCCGGTCAGCAACGTCCGGCGGCGGAAACGCCCGCCCCACGGCCTGGTCAACGCGAGCGCCAGAGCGGCCGCCGCGAACGACACCGGGATGGCGATCACGTCGATGACCAGCAGCGCCGTGCTGTCGAAGATCGACTGTCCGGAGGGCAGGCCGGCCCGTCCACCGGCCAGCCAGTAGACGTGGACGAGCGCGAACAGCACACCCCAGCCGGCGGCGGCGTACGCGGCTCCCGTCCGCAGGCGGGAACGGCCCGTCCCACCCCTGTGGACGACGTTGTGGCGGGTGGGATCGATCACTCTGGTGGTCATGGCGTCAAGCGTCGCGGCGGCGGAGGAACGGCGCTTCCCCCGGCGGAGCGGGCCGGGTCCCCCGTACGGGTGAATCGGGCGCGTCCGGTTTTGTCCCTGGCTGCGATTAACGTTCGTGTTGCACGCGAGAGGTGAGGGGACGGTCATGGTGGAGTTCCGAGTCGAACGGCAGAAGCTCGCCGAGGCCGTGGGCTGGGCGGCGCGCACCCTGCCGAGCCGGCCCGCGCTGCCCGTGCTGGCCGGGATGCTCATCGAGGCGACCGAAGACGGCGGGCTCGTGCTCGCCGGTTTCGACTACGAGGTCTCGGCCAAGGCCCGGATCGACGCCGACGTCGCCGAGCCTGGGCGCGTCCTGGTGCCGGGCCGCCTGCTCTCCGACATCGTGCGCAACCTTCCTCCACAGCCTGTGGATTTCGCCACCAAGGGCTCGGAGGTCGTGGTCCGCTGCGGCAGCGCCGAGTTCGGGCTGCAGATCATGCCGGTCGAGGACTACCCGACGCTGCCGTCCCCGCCCGCCCGCGCGGGCACCGTGCCCGGCGACGTCTTCGCCGAGGCGGTCGCGCAGGTCACGCCCGCCGCGGGGCGCGACGACACCCTCCCCATGTTGACCGGCGTGCGGCTCGATCTCGAGGACGACACGATGTGGCTCGCCTGCACCGACCGCTACCGGATCGCCGCCCGCGAGCTCACCTGGTCGCCGTCGGAGTCCGGCTTCGAGGCCGGGATCGTGGTCCCCGCCAAGACGCTCGCCGACACCGCCAAGGCGATCCGCCAGGGCGACGAGGTGGTCGTCGACCTGGCCGGCGCCGCCGACACCCTGGTGGGCGTCGAGAGCGGCGGCCGCAGCATGACCACCCGCCTGCTGGACGACCAGTACATCAACTACCGCAGCCGGCTCCGCGGCGACTGGACCACCGAGGCCCGCGTCCGGACGGCGCCGTTCGTCGAGGCGCTCAAGCGCGTCGCGCTGGTCACCGAACGCAACACCCCGGTCCGGCTCGCCTTCTCCGCCGAAGAGGTGCAGATCAGGGCCGCGTCCGGCGATTCCGCCCGTGCCAACGAGTCTCAGTCGGTACGCATGACCGGCAACGAGATCGACATCGCGTTCAGCCCGCAGTACCTCCTCGACGGGCTCGCCGGCATCCGCACCGAGTGGGCCCGCCTGCAGTGCACCGGCCCGACCAAGCCCGCGCTCCTCACCGGCATCCCCGACCGCGACGCGGACGACGAGAACGCGGGCGACCCCCAGGACACCACCGAGGACACCGGCTTCCGCTACCTCCTCATGCCCATCCGCCTCAACAACTGACCATCCCCAGGGGCCTGCAAGCCGCAGTTCACACCTGCCGCGCCTGCCTGCTACGCGCCTGCCGACGGGTCGCGTCTGCGGGCTTGCTCGCGGACCGCGCGTGAGAGGCCGGGGAGTGTCTCGAAGTCGGCGCCCGTGGCGAGCGGCGTCCAGGTGCGTGCCTGGGCGTCGCGGAGTAGGGCGGTCGACGTTGAGAGACGCCCTAGTTGTCGGTTGATTGGGCGCTGATGGCGGAGTCGCTGTCGACCTGGCCGGTGCGTACGACCTGGTGGGAGCCCACCAGGCAGACGCCGTCGGGGGTCGCGGTCGAGGCCAGCCAGACCGTGGTGGCGCCGTTGGGCCGGGGGACGGCGGTGACCGTCCACCGGTGCCCGTCGTAGTGGGCGAGCTCGCCCTCGCCGCCCGCGACCCAGACGTCGTCGGGGGCGGAGGCGGCGACGGTGTTGGCCGCCGTCACGGGGGCCTTGACGCGCTTCCACCTGCGGCCGTTCCAGTGCAGGACGCGGTCGCGGCCCACCGCCCAGGCCTGGTCGGGCGCCACGGCCGTCACGTCGGTGAGCGGGAAGCGGGTCGCCGGCGCGGGGACGCGCGTCCAGGCCTGGCCGTCGAAGTGCATGATCAGGCTGGACCGGTCGTCGGCGCCGACCGCCCAGACGTCGCCGGCCGCGAGGGCCGAGACGGCGAGCAGCTTGCCCTTGGGGATCTCGGGCATGGCCGCCGGGAGCCAGTCCGTGCCGGTCCAGTGGAGGGCGACGGTGCCCGCGACGCCCCAGGGAAAGCCGTGCCCGACGGCCCAGGCCTCGCCGCCGGCCGCGGTCACGTCGGTGAGGACGTAGCCGGTGGCGGGCTCCGGGGTGTCGGCGGCCGACCAGGACGAGCCGTTCCAGTGCCTGATGAGCGGGACCTCGGCGCCGCGCAGCCGGTCGTACCCGCCGCCCACCGCGATGGCCCGCACCGGGCCCGAGGTCAGTGCGACGCCCTGGACGCCTGCGCCGATCAGCGCGGCGTCGGGCTCGGGGCCGCTCGGTACCGTCCAGGCGGCGCCGTCCCAGCGGGCCAGCAGCGGCTGCTGGCCCGCGTGGCCCGCCACCCAGATCTCGGCGGGCGACGCGGCCGCGACGCCCGAAAGCAGGTGTGGTGCCTCGACGACCGGTGAGGCGAGCGTTCGCCAGGTGGCCCCGCCGGGGAGCACCATCACCGCGCTTTTCACACCGGCGCGATCATGGCTCTCTCGTCGGTTCACCGCTTATGGCCCCTTTGGGAGAGATGGCATGTCTCGTGCCGGATCATCGACCGGAGACGGGTGGCTTGACAAGCGTCCGGACGAACCTGCAACGAATGAGTGGTGAGGGCTCGTTCCAGCGTGCCCCGCCATGCGCGGTCACGGATCCAGTACGGCGAGGGTGAAGCGCACGTCAGCGGCCGTTTCGTTGCCGTACGCATGTGGTCGGTCACCCACGAACACCGCGGCCGTTTCGGCCTCGAGGACGGTGCGGTGACCGTCCACGTCCAGTGTGAGCCTGCCGTGCCGTACGTGGATGAGTTCCTTCGTGCCAGGGATGTGCGCCTCGCTCTCCCTGACCTCTCCGGGTTTGAGCGTCCAGTCCCATAGTTCCAGGGACGGCCGCGGATCGCTGCCCGCTAGGAGAGTTCCGCTGCCGCCGTCCGGGCCGCGCCACAACACCACGTGCCGGTCGACGGGGAACAGCCGGATGAGAGGCTCCTCCCGTACCTGGACGAGGTGGGTCAGCGAGACGCCGAGCGCGTCGGCGACCCGGATCAGCGTGCTCAGGTTGGGGTTGCCGCGGCCCTGTTCGAGGCCGACCAGGACGCCCTTGCTGACCCCGGCGCGGGCCGCGAGCTCGTCGAGGCTCCAGCCGTGCCGGGCGCGCAGGGAGCGCACGGTCCTGGCGACCGCCTCGCCGATCAGTTCCTGCTCGCTCACGCCGGCCTCCCGTCCCGCCCAGGTTAGAGCCCGCCGGCAGTCGGTCGTTATAGTGGTATCAAGAGTGCATTAAAATGACCGTGTCGGAACGGCCGGACGGCGGCTGCCGCACCGAGGAGGGACGCCCCATGCTGGATCAGATCATCGTCGACCAGGCCGTACGCGAGCTGCGTCCCGACTTCGCCGTCCTGGCCATGACCGCGGAGGGCCTGGTGAACGGCCCGAGCGACGACGTGGCGGCGGGCTGGCTGGCCACCGCGGCCGAACGTGCCCCCGACGCCGACACCGACCCGCACGTGCTCGCCTGGCGGGAGGCCTATCAGGCGTTCGGCGCCAAGCCCAAGCGGACCAAGCCCTCCGTCGACGCCCTGATCCGGCGGGCCGACGCGCTGCCCGTGATCAACAAGGTCGTGGACGCCTACAACGCGGTCAGCGTGGAGTACGTGCTGCCGATCGGCGGCGAGGACCTGGACGGCTACCGCGGCCCCGCCCGCCTCGTCCGCGCGACCGGCGACGAGACGTTCGACGTGATCGCGAGCGGCGAGCCCGCCGTCGAGCACCCCGCCGCGGGCGAGGTCGTGTGGCGCGACGACGACGGCGTCACCTGCCGGCGGTGGAACTGGCGGCAGTGCGTCCGCACCCGGGTCACCGAGGACACCAAGAACGTGCTCTTCCTGCTCGAACGCCTCGAGCCGTACCCCCTCGACCGCCTGCGCGAGGCCGGCGACGACCTGGCCGCCCGGCTGCGCACCATCTCCCCAGGCGTACGGATCCAGAGGCGGCTGATCGGATGGTGACCGCGCTCGCCCTGAGCGCGGCCCTGGCCTACGGCGTCGCCGACTTCCTCGGCGGCGCCGTCGCGCGGCGGTCGACCGCCCTCCGCGCCCTCCTCTGGTGCGTGCCCACCGGCCTGGCCCTCGTGCTGGCCGGCACCCTGCTGACCGGCGGCACCCCTGACACACGCTCCCTCGCCTGGGGTCTCGGCGCCGGCCTCGCGGGCGGCACCGGCCTCATGACGTTCTACCGAGCGCTCGCCAAGGGCCCGATGAGCGTGGTCGCGCCCGTCTCCGCGCTCACCGCCTCGCTGCTGCCGGTCGTCGTCGGCGTCCTGCGCGGCGAACGGCTCGACACCGCCGTCATGCTCGGCGTCGCCCTGTGCCTCGTCGCCATCGGCCTGGTCAGCATGGAGGAGGGACGTCCGGAGGCGGCCGACGTCCAGGCCACCGGCCTGCGCCGCCACCTCGACAGCGGCCCGGTCATGGCGGCCGTGTCGGGCGCCTGTTTCGGGATCTTCTTCATCCTCCTCAAGGAGGCCGGCGACGGCGCCGGTCTCTGGCCGCTCGTCGCCGCGAGACTCGGCAACCTGCTGGTCGTCGTCGCCGCGTTCGTCGTCCTCTTCCGCCTGCGCGGCGGCGACACCGGCCCCAAGGTGTCGGGCCGCGTCCTCATCACGCTCGCCCTGATCTCCGGCGCGCTCGACGCGGGCGCCAACGTGCTCTACTTCCTCGCCGTCCGCGACGGCCTGCTCAGCCTGGCGGCCGTGCTGACCTCGCTCTACCCGGCCGTCACCGTCCTGATGGCGAGGATCGCCTACAGCGAGCGCCTCCGCACGGTCCAGCAACTCGGACTCGCCCTCGCCGCCGCCGGAGTCGCGCTCGTGACCGTCGGCTGACCACGCCTGACTCGGACATCTGACAGTGGACCGCCGGTTTTTGCGACACATCACGCCACTTGTTGGGCCAAATCGCTACAAATACGCTCAGGCCGTCCTGACCCGGGTCATCCGCAGTTAAGGCCCAGAGGAGGCCCCCGCAATGCTGCGACGACAAGGCGTGCGAGCCCTGATCGGTGCCACCGCCGTCACCCTCACCCTGACCATCGCCCCAGCGGCCAACTCCGCCGCGGCGCTGGCCACGACCCTCTACTACGACGACAGCCAGGCGGCCGAGTTCAAGAGCGCGGTGGCCGCCGGCGCCCAGGCCTGGAACTCCAGCGTCACCAACGTCCGGATCACGAAGGCCCCCGCCGGCCGGCGGGCCGAGATCGTGGTCATCGCCGACAACGGCTGGCCGCGCGCCAACCTCGGCCCGGTCCGCCCCGGCGGCCGCGTCACGATCTGGTTCGGCCGCCAGGCCGTCCAGCAGGGCTACAACCCCACCCGGATCGCCTCGCACGAGATGGGACACAGCCTCGGCCTGCCCGACCGCAAGCCCGGCCCGTGCTCCTCCCTCATGTCCGGCTCGACCGGCGGCGTCTCCTGCACCAACGCCCTCCCCAACGCCACCGAAAGGGCTGGAGTCGACCGCAACTACGCCGGCACCACCGTCCCCGCCACCCGCACCGGAAGCGTCCTCGTAGACGCCCCCTGACCGTGAGCCCGTGGGCGGGGACCGCGTTCCCCGCCCACGGCCCTCACCCGACCCCCAAGGCGCGCCGGCGACCCCCGCACGGCCCCTCTCTTCCGGCCCCTCGCACCCGGCGACCAGGGCTACTCCGGACCGCTCCCACCCCGCAACCTCAAGGCGCCCGCGCCGTACCGAACGCCGACCAGCGCTCGCCCCCGCGGCACCTCGACCGCCGACCGGCGCCACCACGATCAGGTCCCGCTCCGCGGCCTCAAAGGCACGTCGCACGCCGACCACGCCCACGACGGGTCCCGTTCCGCGACCTCGCGGGAGTACCGCGCAGCGCCATGCCCCGACGCGGGCCACCGCTCAGGCGCGGCATCTCGAACGCGCGGTGGTCAGCTGGGTGGGCCCGGGGGGAGATTGTGGGGGCGGCAGGCGCGGTGGCTGCTGGCGGGCTCCGGAACGTCGCGGCGGATCAGGTGGTCGGTGCCGTAGCCGCGCCGCTGCTGGAAGACCCAGTAGGACTTGTGGGAGCGGCTCGTCCACTTCTCGAAGATCATCACTTCGCGCTTGCCGTCGCCGCCGGTGGCGTTGACGATCAGGTCGCCGGGCTCCAGCCGCGACGCGGGGATGACGCGGCAGTACGACGCCAGCAGGCTCGCCGAGTTGGGGCCCGGCTTCGGCAGGCGGAGCGCCATGGACGCGTAGCCCGAGCCGTCCGTTCGGTAGCCCTGGTAGCTGGCCGCCTGGTCGTACGGGATCCGGTTGGCGGTGCGCGGCTTCCAGGTGCGGGCACGTGCGAGGGCGTGGTTGCGGGAGATGTTCGCGACGGGTTTCTTGACGGTGGCCGGTGAGACGCTCTGCGGCACGCTGGTGGACGAGCGCGGCTGCGGCTCCTCCGTTTTCAACGCCGCGCCCAGCGCCGTTCCCCCGGTCGCGCCCACCACGACGCCCACGGCGATGACGAGGGACGTACGGCGGCGCGAACCCGCCTTGGCGGGTGCCGACGCCTGCGGTGCGGCCTCGACGGGGGCGGGCTCCGGCTCAGGTGAACGTCTCGCCTGGTCCGCCACCTCCCAGAGCACTTCGAGGCGGCGCTGGTCGGCGCCGCACAGGGCGGCGAGCGAGGTGACCGAGTCGAGCGGGATCCAGGTCTCGCCGCTCAGCCACCGTCCCCAGGACGATCGGCTCGCGTGCGTCTTGCGTTCGAGGGCGCGCAGGTCATAGCCCGCCTCCTCCTTCAGCGTGCGCAGCTCGGTGAGCAGGACGCGTACGGCCTCCGGCAGGTCTTCGCGCAATGGAGCCGGTGGTCGGCTTCGGCTCATCCGTTCACTCCCGAGGTCACGAGGGCGCGGCTACGGCCGCACACACTATGCCGCGTGACAGCCAATGGGGCGGCGGAATACACAAGATCACACTGTGTTATTCACTCCTAACGAATTGTGACGTCAGGGGTCCTTGGAATAGTGATTTCCTGTCCCACTCCTGTCCCACGAGACCTACGTCTCTGCTGGTCAGCGCGGTGAACGTGTCTCCATGTCCCAACTTCCAGTCGTTTCGGGGCGAGGTGCTGCGAGTCCTCCATAAAGTCTGCCGGGTCGATCGATGACGAGCCCATTCGGCGCCACCGAAGGCGCAATTCCGCAATCTGTGACGGAGGACATTCATGGCTGCTCCCCGAGCCATTCTCATCGGAGTCACCTCGATGGCACTCGCCGGCGGTACGGCGTTCGCCGTGTACGGGGCGACCGCGGACACCAAGCCGTCCGGTGCGGCGCCGGTCGCCCAGACCGCGACCAACCAGACCGTGGCGGCCGCCGCGGTCCCGAAGGTCACCCGCGCGCAGGTCATCTCCCGCGCCAAGACCTGGCACCCCCACACCAGCAAGCGGGTGCGCTACAGCCAGAACCGCACCCACGGCGGCTACCGCACCGACTGCTCCGGCTACGCGTCCATGACGCTGCGGCTCCCCAAGCCCGGGCCGAACACCGTCGGCCTGGCCTCGAAGACGTACAGCACCCGCATCAAGATGTCCCAGTTGAAGAAGGGTGACCTCGTCATCGACGCGATCGGGAGCAACACCACCCGGCACGTCGTCATCTTCGAGAAGTGGGCCAACAGCAAGCACACCGCCTACTGGGCGTACGAGCAGCGCGGCGGCTACGGCACCGACTACCGCAAGCGCACGTACGGCCTGGCCAAGGGCAGCCAGTACAAGGCGCACCGCCCGAAGAACATTCGCTGACCACTCTGGTGCACGAGAACGCCCCGGTGTCTCCCCCTCGCCCCGGGGCGTTCTCGCCTTTCCGGCCCCAAGAACCCCCCAACCCGCACACGGCACCGGCCTCGCGCGGCTCCGTGAGCTGGCGGGTGGGCCGTCGCCTGCTTGCTTGGTCAGACGTCGGCGGGGCCGAAGGGCGGGAGGTAGATCTCGTCGTGGTGGGTGACGCGCAGGCTCGGGTTGTGGGTGGTGTCGACGGTCACCTGGCCGTAGGTGTGCAGCTCGGTGAGGTGGTCGAGGGGCGGGAGCTCGCCGAAATCGCCGTGCGTCAGGGTGAGGGATCTCAGACCGGGCAACTCCCGCAGCCGTGCGGGATCCCGCACGTCGACCACCGTCAGGATCAGGTGGTCGACAGGGGTGCCGCTCAGCTCGCCGATGTCGACCACCGCCGGACCGCCCAGCAGGAGCAGCTCCCAGCGGCGGCCCGTCAGGGGACGCAGGTCCATGCCGTTCTCGTCCCACAGCAGGGCTTGCGTCACGGCAGTGAGGTACCTGACCGGCTCGAACGTTCCCACCCAGGTGTAGTCGGTCGTGAGGCGGCGACGCCCGAGGATCGGGTCGGCGGGCGGAGGTGTCGACGACTCGGTGCCCGCGAGCACACGTCGCCATGCCGGCCATAGGTTGATCCAGAAGTCCGCCCAGTCCTGGTCGGAGTCGGATGGGTTCGCGCCGCGGGTCATTCCCTGCTCACCTCCACAGCGGACCACACCGATGCCATGGCCGGGCCCGTGCAACCGGGCAACGTCCTGGACCCACCCCAGCGCCCGCCAAACGGGACTGTACAGCTTCGGCCCTGTCGCATTTCGGTGGTGACGGCCCAGTTGTTGGGCCTCAACCCGCACTGAGACCAGAACTGGGACTGGAAAACGCTGAGGGCGGGACCCAGGGGTCCCACCCTCATAGCGTCAGGCCAGGTGAACGGCCGGTATAAGTGGCGGTGGTGGTGGGATTCGAACCCACAGGCCGGTCGGACATGTAGTCGTGCCGATCCATACCTCAGTGCAGTTGCCCAGCCAACTCCAGGTCGCCGGCGGCGATGAGGTTGCCCAGCACTCCAGCAGCGGCCATGTTCAGATGGTTCACCACTTGCTGGAGTGCCTTACGGATACTCACGTTTCAGCATTCCGAATGCCGGCCAGGCCACCAAAATTTGCCCCAGAGTGGCATCCAGGAGCGATTTGGTCGAACCTATGGTGTACGCCTCGACCGGTTCCTACCGATGGCCTGTTGTCAGTGGCCAGCGGCCGGTTTTATCGCGCCGACAACTTGCTTCAGCTGCTTCGAGTGCACGGCAACGGTGACATCGGCGACACCTAGGTACAGGGTCGCCATCAGGCGGCCCAACTGGGTCTGGATCAGCATTTAACGGTCACCAAGACTGAGTCCGCAGGGATCAAAAGTCCACAGTACGAAGGAGGTGCACATCATGGCTTACGAAGATGCCCTTGCTGCCGCTCTCGCACAGATGCCCGCAGACGACCTGACGTCACTCGGTGACGTTTCCAGCGACATTGTCGCCGACGGTGACTCGCGGGTGGCCTGGGCCATCGACTGCCACTGACACCGTATTTCGCTCTGTTGACATCGCGAAGTACACACGCACCGGGCCGCCGTTCGGTGGCGGCCCGGTGCGCCGCAAGCCCAGCCTCACGGCACACAATCTCTGCAGCCACCGGGAGTGAAAGACCGTGACCGAAACCACCGCCCGGGTCGCAGAAATCCGGAAGCCTTCACCGGCCGCACAGGGTGGAGTCACCAGGTTTCTCGACCATTACGTCGCAGTGCAGCCTGACGATGACGTCTACATTCTCTATACCGGAGACGCGCGGGAGTCGGCGGCATGGGTGGCCGCGGATCTCCAGGTGCGCGGAATCGCCACGCGCGTGGCCGGAATGCACGCGGAGACCGACGACGGGCTCGAGGCTCGGCTTCGCGGTCTGCTCACCCGGCCCGATGACGTGCGGTCACGGCTGGTCCTGATGACCATCGAGAAGGACTCGATGTCGCACTCGCTGAAGCTGCGCAGGACGCTCGCCCCTTACGACGAGTCCAGGACCGCCGTCTTCAGGCTCATCAACGCCTCGCCCGAGTTCTTCGAGCACGCCGTCAACGTGACGCCACAGCTTCTCTCCTCGATCAACGGCGGGATGCTCACGAGGATGATGCCGGCAGGCCACCTCCGCATCCAGTCGTCGAGCGGGACGGATCTCGAGGTCACGGTCGACTCGTCTCGTTACCGATGGCTGAGCAACCGGGGCGTCTGGCGGGAGGGGACGTTCGTCATCCTGCCGGCCGGCGAGATCAGCACCTTTCCCGCCGACATCAACGGGACCTTCGTCGCGGACGGCGCGTTCAACGTGACCGCTTTCACCAGGACCGACGCACGGCTCCGGGACCACCCGGTTACGTTGGAGATCGAGCACGGCCGGGTCGTCTCGCATTCATGCCCGAGCCCGGTGATCTCACGGCTCATGGAACATGCGCTCTCGCGGGAGAACGCCGAGCGCATCGGCGAGCTCGGGTTCGGGACGAACGTCGGCGTCCAGGACTTCATTCCCATGAACTCCCACATCAACGAACGACGTCCCGGCGTTCACCTGGGTCTCGGCCAGCACGGGCAGAAGATCGAGGTCGTGCCCTACCTGTGCGAGATCCACCTGGACCTCATCACCTCGGACTCCACGGTCACGATCGACGGCGACGAGGTGATCCGTTCCACCGGGCTCATGGACTTCTCGACCAGCACCCATCCGCCGATCGTCGAACACGAAATCGATGATCAGGACATCGACGGTGACTGTTGCGGGGTCATCGCGCGTGAGGTGGCCAAGGCCAAGGAGGAGTACGTCAAGTCCTGCCGCGTCGACAACGGCGACAGAGGGGCCGGGTCCGACACCGTGCGCTCATAGGAAGGAGCGACCAAGTGACCACCCATGATTCGCCGGAGGCCGTGAAGTTGCGGTCCGGCTACGACGTGGAGCGGCTTGTTCAGGACTTGGCGAACGTCTCACGAGCCTCCTGGGCCGCCAAGACACGATATTCGTCCACCGCGGGCGGCCCCGGCGCTCCGCGCTCCTCGAACGGGTGGTCGTGCCTTCCCCTGCGGAGCCCGGGGGGTCGGCCTTCACGCACCGACCCCGGCGGCCCGGGGGTCCTCGACTTCGCGTACACCCCGGCCTTCGAGCGTGTTCCCTATGTCCAGGAGATCCTCAGCGGCCTCCCCGGGAACCACCGCCAAGTCTCACTCCTGGAGCTGGCGCCGGGCGGATCGACCCATGTCCACCGCGACCATCCCAGTGGATTCGCCTTCGGCTGGATCCGCCTGCACATCCCCATCACCACCAACGACCGGTGCTTCATCACGATCGACGGCAAGCGGCACCACTGGCGCCCGGGGGAACTGTGGTACGGCGACTTCTCCCGGCTCCACCATGTCACCAATGACGGAACGCTGGCCCGCGTTCATCTCGTGGTGGACATCGAAGTCAGCCCCCAGGTCACCGAGATCTTCCCGCCCGGTTTCCTGGCGCGGCTGGGCAAGGACCGCATCCTGCACAACAGGCCGGAGGTCCCCCTGCCGGACTGTCCCGATCTCACCCATGTCTTCAAGATTCCCGTGGGCGAGCACCTCTTCGCCGACGAGCCCTGGCGGGCCTCCGCCGACGACCGCTGCGTCGTCACCGTTTCCGCCGGTGAGCACGGGCGCCTGAACCTGTCGACGACCGACGGCCTGGAGGCGACGCTCATCCATACCGGAGAGCACACGTTCCGGTACGCGGGCTGGACCGACGCCCACACGCTGACCATCGACGCCGCCGCTGGACGAGCCCCGGTCGTCACCTGGCGGTTCCGGGAGGGCGCCGCCACTGTCGCGGAGACCACGATCGTTGGACAACGGCCGTGTCTTCCCGCGATGACCACGACGGTGCAGTAGCCATGCGACTGCTCGTCCTCGGCGGCACACATTTCGTGGGCCGTGCCATCGTCGAGGCGGCGTTGCGGCGCCGCGACGAGGTCACCGTCCTGAACCGGGGGTCGAGCCGCCCGTCCCCGGACGGCGTGACCCCGCTAGTCGCCGACCGCCTCGATCCGGAAAGTGTGCGGCGCGTGCTGGGCAACCGTGAATGGGACGCCGCCATCGACACCTGGACCGGTGCACCCGTCCATGTGCAGCAGGCCTGCCGGCTGCTCGCCGACCGCGTCGACCACTATGGCTACGTGTCGAGCCGATCGGTCTATACCTGGCCGATTCCCCGGCGCGCCGACGAACGGGCCCCGGTGGTCGACGCCGCTCCCGACGACGGCGCGGTGGGGGACTACCGGAGGGTCAAACGGGGCGGCGAGCTCGCCGCCGTCGAGACTTTCGGCGACCGGGCCCTGGCGGCCCGCGCCGGTGTGGTGCTGGGCCCGTACGAGAACACCGGCCGGTTGACATGGTGGCTGGGCCGTGCCAGACGTGGCGGACCGGTCCTGGCGCCGGGCGCCCCCGATCAGCCGGTGCAGTACGTCGACGTTCGTGACCTCGCCGGATGGATGTTGTCGGCCGCCGACCGCCGCATCGGCGGAACGTACAACGTCATCAGCCGACCGGGCCACACCACGATGGGCGAGCTGCTGGGCACCGTGATCGACGTGACCCGCGGCGGCGCCGAACTCGTCTGGGCCCCTGCCGGCCTCATCCGCGAGCAGGACATCAGCCCATTCACCGACCTGCCGATCTGGCTGCCGGACGACGAGGAACACGGCGGTTGGCATGACGGCGACGTGACCGCTGCCTGCGAGGCGGGACTGGTCTGCCGCCCGGTACGTGCGACCGTGGCGGACACCTGGGCGTGGCTCCAGGCCGAGGGGGAGCCGCCCCGGCCTCCGGGCAGGCAGGGCGTGGGGCTCGACCCGCGTCGAGAACGACGGGCTCTCGCCGCTCTGCGTGCGGAGACGTCCCGTCCCTGTTAGCGCCGGCTCGCGTCGTTCGCCGCGATCAGAGCGTCGCCCAGGCTGGTGCGACGGTAGAGGACGACCTGGCCGTTCCGGGAGCTGGTGATCAAACCGCTCTTGCGCAGCACGGACAGGTGGTAACCGACGTTGCCCAGGCTGCGCTGGTGCTGGCGCGTGAGCTGGGTCGTGGTCACGGGCTGGTGCATCGCCTCGAGGAGTTCGGCTCGCGTCCGGCTGATGAGCTTGCTGAGCGCGTCGCAGCCGGAGTCGGCGCGCTGATTTCCGAGAACGGCCCTTCCGCGGGAGGGGTAGACCACCGCACGGTGCCAGGGCGGGTCGGTGCTGAACGCCAGCGCCCCGAAGATCGTCGGGATGAACAGCAGTCCGGTGCCGTCCGAGGGACTTCGCTGCTCCCAGGGGACCTCCACCTCGATCGACCCGCCCTCCTCGTACGCGCTCCAGCGAACGCGCGGCGACAGGTCCTCGACGGCCTCCGCCCAGCCGAACGCCAACAGGCGCCCCGCCCGATGGAGCAGGTCCTGCTCGAGGATGGCGTGGATCACGGGCCATTCCGGCTCGATCAGTTCACACCACGCCATCTCGAGACCGACACCGAGGCGGGCGACCGCGTCGGGTGCCCGGATGATCGCGAGCACGTCCGGTGACATCGGCCGGGTCCTCTCGGCGATGGCGCGGTGGAGCTCGGTTCTGGCCTGCGAGACCGGAGTGGCGCGCATGGCCGTCAGCTGGCTGTCGAAGGTCTCGTGCGGGCTGGTCGGAGGTGGTGCGAGGAAGTCCGGATGATACCCACTGGTCTGTCCGAGACTGGCCAGTGCGCGAACCTGCGGAATCCGCCTGCACAGATCCTTGAACCGATCCCGGGTACGGCTCGACCATGACTTCAGGGCGGAGTCGCTGCGGTAACCGCTGAGAATGTCCAGCGCGCGGCAGGTCTCACTCGCTGGTGATATGGCGAACCTGCTGACGGCCAGATCTTGGGGGTTGACGTCTATCCGCAGCATCTTTCCATCGTCCTCGAAAGTCTGGCTGCCCGTCAACGAACCCATGAAAGATGATCGCATGAGAGCGATCTCGGACTCGGATCGGCAGGGCTATCGGGAACTCTTTTCCGTCCATCCATTCCGCGCGCTGTTCGTCAGCAGATCGCTGCTAATCGTCACCGAGACAATGAAGGCCCTGGCGCTCTCTTTGCTGGTGTTCGAGCGCACCGGTTCTCCGCTGCTGGCCGTCGGCGCGTACATGGGGGGAATACTCGCCTACCTGGTGGGCGGGATGTTGCTGCTGTCGGTGGCCGACGCATTTTCCGCACAGCTGATCATCACCGGAACCCACCTGTTCCGTTTCGCCGTCATCTGCCTACTGCCCCTCTCGGTCCTCCCCGTACCGATCATTCTGGTTCTGGCCGTGGCGACCGGCGTATTCGGCCCCGTCGCGGAGGGCAGCGCGGCCTCGTCGCTGACCACCATGCTCGACGGCCGCGACTACGTGTCCGGCCGGGCCCTGTTCACCGCCTCGGCGGGCGCGGCCCAGATCGTCGGCCACGGGGCCGCCGGACTGTTGCTCGTCACGCTGAGCCCCGGCGGAGTGCTGATCATCGCGGCGGTCGTCTGCCTGGTCGCGGCCGGCGGCTCCTGGGTCGGCCTGCGGAACGCCGGGGTGGGCTCACGGCGGCGCGGGCTGCCCGGCACCGGCGGACCCGACGTGCCGTCGCCGCTCAGCAGGTTCCGCCTGTCGGCCCCGAGAGCTACCTGGGGCGTCAACAAGGCGCTGCTGGTCGACCAGCGGGTACGCGGACTCCTGCTGGCACAACTGGTGCCCTGCTCGCTCGCCGTGAGCGCCGAGGGCGCCGTGATCGCGTACACCGCCGGCATGGGCAGGAGCTCGGCCGGACTGATGTTCACCGCGATCACCACCGGGATGCTCGTCGGCAATCTCCTGGTCGGCCGGCTCGCCGGTGCGTGGGCCGAACGCCTGGTCCTTCCCCTGGTGCTCATGACCGGCTGCATGATGACGGTGTTCGCCCTTCGCCCCGCCCTCGCCCTCGCCGTCGCGTTCATCGGGATCAGTTCGGCCGGACTCGGCTACGGCGTGGGGCTTCAGGCGCGTTTCCTCAAAGCACTGCCGGAGCACGCCAGGGGCCAGGCGTTCGGACTCCTCAGCACCGGCATGCTCACCGGGCAGGCGCTGACCATATTCGCCGCCGGTGCGCTGACAGCCGCTTTCGACGCCGGTCCGGTCATCGCCGCGTTCGGAGTACTCGTCATCGTGTCGGGCCTCGTTCTGGCCCCTTATCTCCGCAGAACGGATCCGGAGCCGCTTCATCCAGCCGGCCACCCGTCAGATCAGCCGATAGAGAGGGAATTGGACATGACTTTTATTCGAACAGAACCGAACTGCGAAGAGCCCCCAACCACAGACAGGAAGAAGTATTGGCAATGAATCCCAAGGTGGAAGACATGCTACGCCTGATATCACGACGCTGGACCCTGCCGGTGATGAATGAGCTCACCAAGGGAATTCGGTCGCATAACGACCTGGCCCGGGCAGTCGGCGCCGACAACAAGCAGTTGGCGCGCGTGCTGCAGCCGCTCGTACACAAGAAGCTCGTCTATCGCAAGGTGCACGCCACGACGTCACCGGTACGCGTCTACTATTCGCTCACGCCGCGGGGAAAAGCCATCGCCGGCTTCTGTTCGGAGCTGAACCTCGCGATCACCACGGCCATGGATCCGGATCTCAGAGGTCAGCGAGCGGGCTAGCGAACGATCCGGCACACCCGATTTGGCAGGCCAAGGCCCGGCAGGCGCCGACCCGCCACCGAAAGAACCGGTACGCGGCCATCAGCCCGCCGACCGACCGTCTCTCCGCCCCAGCCGTACCGCCCCGCTCCCGCAAAGCTCCCCCGCAGACGAACGACCGTAAAGCTCCCCAGCAGACGAACGACCGACCGGCAGGAGCCCTCAAGCCGGACAGGCACCGGACTCCCATCTGAAGTCACGCGGCGGATTCAGGCTCAGTGTGTAGAGAGACACGACGTAACGACTGAACCGATTGACAGGATCTGCGGACCAGGTCCCCCAACGCGCTTTGAGGTCGAGTCCGGCCAACCGCGCCATCAGGTCGAACTCGGCCAGCGATGTGTACCGCAGCTGACGATGGCTGATCCGCACATTCTCTCCGCGGCCCGCCAGACGGGCCCGTGAGTAGAGTTGGGTGACCTGGTCATAACTCTCCAGGAGCACCACCACATCGCCGTCGGCGAGATCGATGGACACGACCTGGTCATGTGGTGAGGGCGGCAGGGGCGTCTCGATGAGAAAGACGCCGCCGTCCCCGAGCGCCTGGCTGACATTGGCGAAACATGCCACCTGGTCGTCCTGGCTCACCAGTTCGAGCATTCTGCTGCACAGTGAGTAGATCAGTTCGTGGGGGCCGCTTTGGAAGTCACGAAGGTCGCCGAGGATCGTCGACAGAGAGCAGCCGGCCTCCCGGGCCCTGTCCTGCAACGAGTCCAGTATCTCGGCCCGGGGATCGATCACCGTGACGTTCCGCCCGGCGGCCGCCAGGCCGACGGCGACCCTGCCCGACTCGACGCCCAGTTCCAGGACCGAATCACCGTCGGCGACGAGCCGGGCCAAGGCGGCCACGATCAGGTCGACGCGCCCTTCACCGTCCAGGGCGGCCCACTCGGTCATGAAGGCTCACCTCCACCGGTCTCGTACGGCTCTCCCATGGTCGGGCAGCCCTTCGTGCTCTTGGAATGGTCTGAGCCGGCCGGCTCCGGCGGTTTCCGGGGTTCATCATCGCTGGCCTGTACGGGCCGAACCAGCCCTTCGACCTGAGCAGAAAGGCCGACGTGGTAGGGGTGTGGCCCGGCTCCTGGAGGACGTGTCACCTGAGGACGGCGATGTCCCTAGAGCGGAAATGAACCGGCGACCTAGCATGAACCAGGCCTTATCGCGCAGCACGAACGATCAACCATTCAGGGAGATCAAATGACCAGTGAGCCGGGTAACGGCAGAACGCTCCTGGAGATCGCCGATCTGGTCACGCCGATGACGATCCGGGTGGCGGCCACTCTGGGCATCGCCGACCACATCACCGCCGGTCTCCAGACCGCGGAACAGTTGGCCGCCGAAACGGATACGGACGCGGACGCTCTGAACCGAGTTCTCCTTCATCTGGTGGGGGCCGGTATCCTGACGAAAGATGGAACGGGCCGTTACGGACTGACGGGTGTGGGCGAACAGCTGCGCATGGACGACCGCCTGCACCTGAACGGCGGCTCGGGTCGGCCGCCTTGGCTGGACATGAAGACCGCGATAGGCCGGGCCGAATTGTCGTTCGTACGACTGCTCGACACGGTCCGGACAGGCGAAGTCGCTTATCACCGTCATTACGGAACCACTTTCTGGCAGGATCTCAGCGACGAGTCGTCGTGGGATGACGAGCTCTACGCACTGGCGGCCCAGCAGATCGTGTTCGACGGCGACAAGGTCGCGAAAGCCTACGACTGGGGGGCGCTCGGCGACGTGGTGGACGTCGGCGGCGGGGACGGCACGCTGCTGGTCACCTTGCTGCGGGCTCACCCCGGCCTGCGGGGAACCCTTGTCGACCGTGCGGCGGCGCGCGCCTCGCAGACCATCCGTGAGGCGGGGCTGGACGACCGGGCGCAGACGATCGTGGGCAGCTTCTTCGATCTGCTCCCCCGGGGCGCCGGTGGCTACATATTGTCGCGGGTCCAAAGCGACTGGTGCGACGCGGACGTCCGGACCATTCTGGGCCGGTGCGCCGAGGCCGCCGGACCGGGCGGGAAGGTCTTCGTGGTGGACGAGTTCGCCACCGATGAGCAAGCGCAAGCCGATACCGCCACCGATCTGCGGATGCTGGTGTACTTCGGCGGCAGGGAACGCACCAGGGCTCAGGTACGCGACCTCGCCGGCGAGGCCGGCCTGTCCGAGGAGTCCATCATCCGCGTGGGCGAATGGACCATCATGAAACTCACCGTGTGCTGAAGGCGCCGGGCCGTCCGGTGGCGCACGCCGCACGATCCTGTGGTCACTCGATCCGCCGCGCCGCCAGAGAAGCGAGCGCGCCCTGCAGATTATGCCAGGCGCGACGAGGTGGGAAACTTCGAGGCTCTGCCGATGGTGGGCACCCGGCGAATCCATAGCACGGACCCGCCTTTGCCACTTTCCATTGCCGAGGGGCGGATGGCCTGCTCGGCATTCCCGCCTGACGACGCGCGGAAATCACCCACTGGCGGCCGCGCACGGTCGCGCCCCAGAACCGGTGACCTGAATGCCACCAAGGGGCGAATCGGCAACCAGGCGACCGAGGCGGGTCTAGCGCCTATTTAACGACCAAATGGATGATGAGGCAAATGCAGGACGACATGCGCTGAGTGACGGCGACAGATTCCCCTGGAGAGCCGCATGACCACTGGCCGGGTTCCGATTTACATTCTGCAGCAGGGCGTCTGGGAGATGCCGCTGGAGTCCATGCCACTGGCCGCGGGATATCTCAAGTCCTATGCCTGTGCCGACGAGCGGGTCGCCACCAGGGCGGAGATCAAGATCTGCAACTATCGGGGTGCGATACCGCTTCCGGTGATGGCCGCCGATCTCTTCCGCAACGGGCCGCCCGCGGTTCTGGCGTGTTCGGTGCTCGGCTGGAACTACCGCTCGTTCGGCGCGCTTGCCGAGACGTTCAAACAGCTCAACCCCGATGGCTGGGTCATCTTCGGCGGAACGCACGTGGCGCATCAGGCCGAACGGGTCTTCGGCATGTACCCCGCCGTCGACATCATCGTCAACGGAGAGGGAGAGCTCGTCTTTAGGGACCTCGTCAACGCCTACCTGGACGGACGGTCCAGACACGACCTGGGCGACATCACCGGAATCTCGTTCCAGGACCCGTCCGGTCACACCGTCACCACCCAGCTGCGAGACCGGATCGACGACCTGGACATCGTTCCGTCTCCGGTGCTCACGGGTGCGATCGATCTCACCGATGAGAACGGGCGTTTCCGTTATGACGTCGCCATCATGGAGACCAACCGGGGCTGCCCGTACAAATGTTCCTTCTGCTACTGGGGCGGGGCGATCGGTCAGCGTGTCCGTGCGTTCTCCCGGGAGCGCCTCCGGGCCGAACTCGAGCTGTTCGCCAAGCTCGGCGTTCACACGATCGCGTTGTGCGACGCCAACTTCGGCCTGCTGCCGATAGACGAGGAGTTCGTCGACGACCTGGTCGAGATCCGCGAACGGTACGGCTATCCCCGGGCCCTGGAGACCTCGTGGGCCAAGAACAAGTCCAAGGTCTTCTACTCCATCGTGCGCAAGATGACCCGGGCCGGACTGCGCAGCTCCTTCACCCTCGCCCTGCAGACGCTGAACGACTCCGCGCTGCGGCACATGAACCGGAAGAATATGCGGGTGAACGAATGGGAGGACCTGGCGGCCTGGCTCGGCAAGGAAGGGCTCGAATGTTACGCCGAGCTCATCTGGGGCGCCCCGGGAGAGACGATCGAGTCGTTCCTCGAAGGATACGACCGGCTCGCTCACAAGGTCTCGCGTATCGCGGTCTATCCGCTCCTGATGCTCCCCAACACCGACTACGTGGAGAAGAAGGCGGAGTACGGGATCGTCTCGGTGCGCGGTGACACCGACGACTTCGAGTACGTCCTCAGCCACGACACTATGACGTTCGATGAGAACCAGCGCATGCAGCGCTTCCTTCGCTGGGCCCGGCTGATGGCGGAGTACACCGTGTTGCGTCACATCTGGCTGCCGGCCCTCGTCCTCGGTGGGATGACCCAGTCCGAGGTGCTGCGCAACTTCGAGACGTGGGTGGAACGAACCGACGATCCCGCCGCGGCGCCTCTGATGACCGCGATGGAACTGGTGGCCGCCGACCAGGACGCCTACGGTCAGGCGCTCAGCTACCTGTACGGAATGGGCGACGGCAAGCGCCTGCTGAGGCGGTGGTGGTCGGAGTCGATGCGTCCCCTTCTGCCGGCGGAGACCGCCGGATTGCTCGACGAGATCTTCCGGTACGACCTGCTGACCATGCCGGTCTATCAGCGCGACGACGACGAGCGTCCCGAGGAGCGGGAACTGCCGCCGCTGATCGGGATCCGAGGCGAGATGTACCACCTGCGGTCCGGCGTCACGTTGCGCTACCCCGTTCCGGAGATCCTCGCGGCGCTCCGCGCCGAGCGCGAGCCGGACCTCTCACCGCGCAAGACCACGATCGACCTCTACTACAAGGCGGGGTTCGAACACTTCGCCGGGACCACCAACCACGAGGAGATCGTCTACTTCATGGGCCAGACCCAGGAGCAGGTCGCGGCCTCCGAACCGGCGGTCGTCATGGACGAGGAAGCCGTGTTCGAGGAGGACGAGCGCGAGTCGAGGACCTACCTGGCGGTCGTCGCGAGCAAGGGCGGTTGCTCGTGACGCGAGCACGTCAGCCGCGCCGGGAGCCTGTCGTTCCCGTGTCGGGCCGCTGTGGTCGGCGCATTCGCGCCCTTCCCAGCGGCCTCTGACAACTGCTCATCGGCTGAGCCGTGACGGCTGTTTCCGGCTGCCCGGCCCCGGCCAACCCTCCTGACCTGGAATGACCGCGCGGATGCAGCGGCGTAGGTAGGAGCGGGTGTGGCGGGTCTCCTGTGGGAGTTCGCCGAGGACCACGACGACGTCCCCGAGGGGAGCCAAGGGGCGGCCTAGGAACGGCAACTGGGACTAGAACGGAGACTAAAAGCGCTGAGGGCGGGACCAAGTGGTCCCGCCCTCATAGCGTTTGCCCTGGTACGGGCCAGTTGGGTGGCGGTGGTGGTGGGATTCGAACCCACGGAAGCTTGCACTTCACACGCTTTCGAGGCGTGCGCCCTCGTCCACTAGGCGACACCACCGCGGGAGAGCCTACCCGACTCTGCGGTGCTGGAAGAACTCGGTGAGCAGGGCCGCGCAATCGGCGGCGAGGACTTCGGCGATGACCTCGGGGCGGTGGTTGAGGCGGCGGTCGCGGACGACGTCCCAGAGGGAGCCGACGGCGCCGGCCTTGGGGTCGATGGCGCCGTAGACGACGCGGTCGACGCGGGCCTGGACGGAGGCGCCGGCGCACATCGTGCAGGGTTCGAGGGTGACGACGAGGGTGCAGCCGGAGAGGCGCCAGCCGCCCAGGGAGGCGGCGGCCGCGCGCAGGGCGATGATCTCGGCGTGGCCGGTGGGGTCGGCGGAACGTTCGCGGTCGTTGTGGCCGGTGCCGATCACCTCGCCGGACGGGCCGAGAACGACGGCGCCGACGGGGATCTCGTCAGCCTCGTACGCCAGCCGGGCCTCGGCGAGCGCCAGGCGCATCGCGGGCGCGTACTCCTCCTCGGGAGGGGTGAGGTCAGTCACGGAGCCGGTCGAACTGCTCGCCGAAACCCGCGATCTCGGCGACGGTCAGGAGGGCGTCGCCGGGCAGCGCGCGCTCGCCGAGGTCGCTGAGCCGCTTGCCGTCGACGCCGAGGTCCTCGAGCAGCTCGGGGTCGCCGGCGGCGTCGCCGTCGGGCACGTCGCCGACCAGCTGGTGGAACAGCCCTCCCAGGCCGTCCTCGCGGGCGGCGGAGACATAGGCGCGCGGGTCGTCCTCGCCGTCGAGGCGGACGACCGCGAACCACTCGTCGTTCTCCTCGATGAGGAGGAGCACGGGATCTCCGTAGGACTCGACGGCCGCCTCGCGCATCAGGTCGGCGACGTCGTCGACGCTCTCGGCCTCGGCGAGCACGGCCTCGGTGCCGAGCCAGCCGTGCGGAGTCTGGGCGAAGACGGCGGCGAAGTAAGACACGTGCTTATTGTGACCCAACGGGTTGCCGCGGACACACCCTTGTTTGTCCAGTTCCGCCGGACATGGCGAGATCGTTGCCGGATCCGGCGTCAGGCGATGGCGTCGAGCGCCCTTTCGAAGGGCTGGGCGAAGCCGAGCCGGCCGGCGATGCTCAGCAACATCTCGTCCGGGTAGAGCTCGAGGTCGCCGGAGATCGCGCCCAGCTCCATCTCGTCCAGCCCCAGGTCGGCGAAGATCGACATGTCGCCGACGGGCAGCACCTGGTCGAGTTCCTCGTCCTCGGGGATCGGGATGTCGAGGTAGTCGAGCACCTGGCCGGCGAGCGGCCAGTCCACCGAGGCGGTGACGTCGGAGAGGAAGACCATCACCTCGTCGCCCAGCAGCCGGATCCCCACGAAGAAGTCGTCGCCGACCGAGACGAGCCCGATCGTGCCTCCGAGGCTTGGCTGCTGACGCAGCGCGTGGATCAGTCCCGTCAGGTCCTCGGTCAGCGCCACCGGGAGGATCTCGGCCTCCCAGCGTTCGTCTTCCCGATACACCACGACGGCGAAATCCGTCGCGTCCACATCCGTCATTTCCACCCCACCGGCGCGGTTCCTGCCAGGGAATGCTCCCAGATGCGGCGCGCCCTCGCGTACCCCACCCGCAAACTGGCGACATGGCCGTCCGGTCGGGTGGGCCACAGCGCTGGTCCGAGCGCTGCGGAACGAACCTACTTGATCAGGCTCAGTTCAGGCGGAAAGTACGGTGCCGCAACGCCGCGTGGATGCGCGCCCGCCGCGACCTGTGAGGGGTCACGCGCTCGCGCAGCTCGCGCGCCTCGGCCAGCTCGCGCAGGAAGATCGCGCGGCGGCGCAGGTGATCGCGTACCTGCTCCTGGGTTATCGGTTCGTCACCGGCCGGGGAGGGAGCGCCGTCGGCCTGGGGCAGGGAGTCCCGGTCGTCGGCGGACGAGGGCGCGGCGCCGGTGAACGACGCGGCCGGGTGCCCGGACCCGGCGGGGCGGGCGTGCCGGGCGGTGGGCACGAGCCGCAGGACGAACGGGTCGAGGACGACCGGAATGGCGTCCGCGGCCCTGCTCGCCGAGAGGCCCTCCGCCTCGGAGGTCTCCGCGGTGTCCGGCTCCGCCCCCGTTTCCGCAGGTGGGGACGGGGACGTATCTCGTGCCGCGGTCGTATGGTTCGGCTTTGTATCGCGATCTCGGTTCATACCGGCATACTGCCCAGCTCAGGTGACTCGTATCCTCCTGGGTACCACATGGCAGGCCATCCCCTGTGGGCTACCGTGAGCGCATGCAGACCCTCGCCGTGGATCACCCGCTCGTCGCGCACAAGCTCACGACGTTGCGGGACGTGCGAACCGACTCGCCGACGTTCCGTCGCCTGGCCGACGAGCTGGTGACGCTGCTGGCGTACGAGGCCACCCGTGACGTGCGCGTCGTTGAGGCCACCGTGCAGACGCCGCTGGAGCCGGCGCAGGGGGTCCAGCTCGCCAGTCCCAAGCCGCTCGTGGTGCCCATCCTGCGCGCCGGCCTCGGCATGCTCGACGGGATGACCCGCCTGCTGCCGACCGCCGAGGTCGGGTTCCTCGGCATGATCCGGGACGAGGGCACGCTGCAGGCCCAGACGTACGCGACGCGCCTGCCCGACGACCTCTCGGGCCGCCAGTGCTACGTCCTGGACCCGATGCTGGCGACCGGCGGCACGCTCGCGGCGGCGATCCAGCTGCTGCTCGACCGGGGCGCGAACGACGTCACCGCGCTCTGCCTGCTGGCCGCCCCCGAGGGCCTGAAGTACATGGAGCAGGCGTTCGCCGGCACGCGGGTACCGATTCGCGTGGTCACCGCCGCGGTCGACTCCCACCTCAACGAGCAGGGCTTCATCCTTCCCGGCCTCGGAGACGCTGGAGACCGCCTCTACGGCGTCGTCTGACCGCGGGGGCGTCCGGGGTGCGAGCGGGCAGCCACGGCGCGTCCTGCGCGTTCTGACGCCTGTACGGAGCGTTCCGGCCTCTGTACGTGGCGTACGTTCCCAGCCTGCAAGGCCACGAGACATGGCCGGGCCTCGATTCCGGCCGTTCGTCCGGGTTTTCCGGATCGGCCGCCGCACGGGCTTGATCCGGCTCGCACTGATCGTCGCGCTTCGTGAGCGGATGTTCGCCCGCGTGTCACCCTGGGTAATAAGCTGCTACGGAACGTCAATGATCGTTCCCCTCCGTCACCCCGGCACAGGGGACCGTTGGACCGGGGCGGCGTGAGCGAGGCTCGAGGAAGCGTGATGGCTCACCAAGGGGATGGCGAACTGCCCGGCTACGAGGAGATCGACGAACGCCTTACCGCGGAGTTCGCCGGTGTTCACGCGACGGAGACTGTTTCACGGTGTGTCGCGGCCGCCAGGCACGGTGCCGAGGAGGTCACCGGGGCCGCCGCGCCCGACCTGGTCGAACGGATCGCACGCAAGCACCTGCAGGTTCTCGCCGTCGTGGCGGCGGAGAAGCTTCGGCACGCCACGCGCACGAGTCTGGGCAACGCGCCATAGCCCTTGCTTTGTCGAGGATCGCGGCTGTGCAAAACTGACCTGGGGTCGGTGGGTCATCGTGGTCCGGGAGGCTGTCTTGCCCGCGAAGAAGTACGTCACATGGGTCGCCGTGGCCTTCGTCGCGTTCTACGTGTTCAAGCAGCCCCAAGGGGCGGCACAGTCGGTGAACAACGCGGCGAACGGCCTTGCCAACGCCGCCGATTCACTGGCGTCCTTCGTCACCGCACTCGGCTGAGGTACACATGAGACTCGTGACGCCCGGTGACTCCGCGCCGGCGTCGGTAAACAAATACCTTCTCCCGCACGAGACGCAGGTCATCACCGTGCGCCGGCACCCCGCGGTGCTGATGGTGCCGGTCGGCCTGGTCCTCGGCGGGTTGATCGTCGCCGGTGTGCTGAGCAACACCGTCGCCAGCGACGCCGGCTCGGTCATCACCTGGATCTGGTGGGGCTGGCTGATCCTGCTGGCCTGGTTCGTGTGGCGGGTGGCGGAGTGGTCGGTCGACTACTTCGTGATCACCAACCAGCGCATGTTGCTGACCACGGGCCTCATCACGCGCAAGGTCGCGATGATGCCGCTGGCCAAGGTCACCGACATGAGCTTCAAGCGCACGATCGCGGGCCGGATGCTCGGCTACGGCGAGTTCGTGCTGGAGTCGGCCGGTCAGGATCAGGCGCTTTCGGCCGTTCCCTATCTGCCGTATCCCGAGCAGCTCTATCTTGAGGTCTGCGAGATGATCTTCCCCAACAAGAACCCCTCCGACGACTGATCGCACCTCGCGCGTCCCTCCTCCGGACGCCTCGTGTACGGCCGTTCGCGGCGGGCCAGAGGTGATCACTTTTCTTACCGCTTCGTTACTCTCGATGTGCGATAACCCGCAATGTGCAATCATGTCGGCACCCCAGCCGCCTGATTACTTCCGCTAAGTGAGTCCACATGCCGGGTCCAGGCAACGTCGGCGAGCGTGTCCGCAACCTGCGGCTGACCAGACGCCTCTCGCAGGCACAGCTCGCTGGTCACGACCTCTCAGACAGCTATATATCTTTGATCGAGTCGGGCAAGAGGACGCCCACCCCGACCGTTCTTCGCATGCTCGCGGAAAGGCTCGGGTGTACTCCCGAGTACCTCGCGGAAGGCGTCGAACCAGAGCAGCGCGCCCATCTCGAGGTACGGGAGAGGCATGCACATCTCGCCCTCCTCGATGGCGACCCCGCGGGCGCCGAGACCGCGTTCGACGAGGTTCTCGCCCGCAGTGACGACCCCGACCTGACCTCCCGCGCCCGGTGGGGCCGAGCCCGCGCGCTCGAGGAGCTGGGCCGCACCGAGGCCGCCATCGCGCTCTTCGAGGAGTTGCGCGAGCAGGCCGAGCGCGACCCGGGCCGGGCCAGCTGGCTGCCGCCGGTCATCGCGCTGGCCCGCTGCTACCACACGGTCGGTGACCTCGGTCAGGCGATCGCGCTGGGCGAGCGGGCGCTGGCGCGCCTGCAGCACCTCGGCCTCACCGTCGGGCAGGAGTACACCGAGGCGGGGCGGATCCTGCTGCTCGCCTATGTGGACCGATCCGACCCCGAACGTGCGCACGCGCTGGGCCGCCGCCTGCTGGCGTCCGACGAGGCCGCGTCCGGGCAGCCCAGCACGCGCTACCGGCTGGCGAGTTCCCGGGCGCTCGAGGAGGGCGCCGTCGGCGACTCGCTCTACCTGGCCGACCAGGCGCTGGCCGTCCGCGGCGGTGCGCCGGTACGCGCCCAGGCCCTGCTCAACCTGGCCGCCGCCCGGGCCCTGCTGCGCGGCGTGACGCCGTTCAGCGCCGGCACGGTGGCCGAGCCCGAACGCGTCGCCGCCGCGGAGGCCCTCGACCTGCTGGGCGGAACGTCCGTCCTGGAGGGCGCGGAGGCCACCGAGAGCACCATCGAACGGGCCCGCGCGCTCGTTCTCGTCGGCGAGCCGGAAGCGGCGATCTCCTCGCTCGAGGAGTTCCTCGACACCGGCCTGGCGCTGTCCGCGCCCGAGGCCGTGCCCGCCCCCGAGCCGGGCGACGACCTCGCCGCGCGCCTCCGCAAGACCGTCCAGGCACGCCTGGTGCTGGCTCGCGCCCGCATCGCCCAGGACGACGGCGCCGCCGCCCTGGTGGTGCTCAACTCGGCGGGCGGCCAGATGGACGGGATTCCGCCCGGCCGTCCGGCCGCGCACATCTACCGGGAGCTCGGCGAGCTCTTCGAGGCGGCCACGGAGCCCGAGGCCGCCGCCAACGCCTACCGGCAGGCCCTGGAGGCCGTCGGCCTCCGCCCTTCACGGCCGCAGGCGGCCGCCTGCGACCTGCCCAGAGTCTGACCTAGCGGCCGGTTCGAGCCGTGGCCCCGCACCCTCACCGGGTGCGGGGCTATGGGCTTGCTCACATGGTGGGGCCTGTGACCTGGGGATATGTCAGGGTCGGGAATACAAGCACGGGTTTCATGGTCCTAACATGGAGACATGGGATGATTGGCTGACCGGAGGTCAGCGGCCGCCATCCTTTCCGGAGCAGAGGGGGGATCATGACGCTGCGCACAGCCCGGCGTTCGTCGCTGGTCGAGCAGGTGATCGACCAGTTGCGAGACGAGATCGCCACCGGGGTGTGGGCCGTCGGCGCCAAGATCCCGCCGGAGCCGGTGCTCTCCGAGAGCCTCGGCGTGGGCCGCAACACCGTCCGCGAGGCGGTCCGCGCGCTCACCCACGCCGGCCTGCTGGAATGCCGTCAGGGCGACGGCACCTACGTACGGGCCACCAGCGAGCTGTCCGGCGCGGTGCGGCGCAGGCTGGAGACCGCCGAGCTCATCGAGATCCTCGAGGTCCGGCGCGGGCTCGAGGTCGAGGCCGCGCGGCTCGCCGCCGTCCGCCGCACCGAGGCCGACATCGCCGCGATCGACGAGGCGCTGGCCCGCCGGGACGCCACCTGGGCGGGCGGAGACCACGCCGCGTTCGTCGAGGCCGACCTGGCGTTCCACACGGTCGTCGTCGAGGCCACGCACAACCAGGTGCTCACCGACCTCTACCGCGACTTCAGCGTCGCGCTCCGGGCCAGCATCGGCGCCGCAGGCAACCTCCTCCAGCACGCCGACATCCCGCACGCCCCGATCGCCGACGCGATCCGGGCCGGCGACGCCACGGCCGCGGCCCAGGCGACCCACTCCTGCCTGGACGAGATCCTCCGCTCGACCGAACGCCCGCCCGCCGACGCCGTACCGGCTCCCGTCTGACCACGGAGCCGCTTCGGCGCCCCGGCCTGATCTCCCGCGGCCGGCGTTCCCAAGGCCGGCGCCCCGGCGCCGCACCGGGCCCGGTCGTCACAGCAGGCGTCAGGCCGACGCCCGGACAGGCGAAATCATCCGCCAGAACGGCCCCGGACGGACGAGCGGCGCCCGCTGGGGCGCCCGCCCTGGCCGCCCAGTTCTCCCAGCTTGCCCCGCATATGTACGCGCACGACCCGAAGGCGATATGAGTACCTCCGCACGATTCAGCCGACCGACCTTGTTCTGGATGCTCGCCGGACTGGTCCTCCTGACCCTCAACCTGCGGGCCGCCATCACCGGCATCTCGCCGATGCTCGGCGACCTCCAGGACACGTTCGGGCTGTCCGGCGTCGAGGTGAGCGTTCTCACCACGCTGCCCGTGTTGTGCCTCGGCGTCTTCGCCTCGGTGGCGCCCGTGCTGGCGCGCCGTCTCGGCACCGAGGTCGCCATCACCGGCTCGCTCTTCATGATCACCGCCGGGATCGTGGTCCGAGTCGTCCCGTCCTCGGTCGCGCTCTTCGCCGGCACCGTCCTCGCCGGAGCGGGCATCGCGATGGGGAACGTGCTCATGCCCGCGATCATCAAGCGCTACTTCGCCGACCGGGTCGGCTCCCTCACCGGGCTCGCCATGATGCTCATGGCCGTCAGCGGCGCCATCGCCGCGGGCCTCGCCGTTCCCCTGGACAACGCCGGCGGCTGGCGGCTCGCCCTGGCCGTGTGGGCCGTCCCGTCCCTGATCGCCGCCCTCGTGTGGGGACCCATCGCCCTCCGCGGCCGCCGCACCCGCGAGCCCGCCGCGAGCACGCCCGCGACCTCCGAGCCGGGCTCGCTGCTGCGTTCCCCGCTGGCCTGGTCGGTGGCGATCTTCATGGGCATGGCGTCGCTGATGTTCTACGTCCTCATGTCCTGGCTGCCCGTGATCATGCAGGACCACGGCTTCGCCCCCGCCACGGCCGGGATGATGGTCTCCTCCATGATGATCATCGGTATCCCGCTGGGCTTCGTGGTCCCGGTGCTGGCCGCACGCCTGCGTGACCAGCGCCTCCTCGTCGTCGGCGTCGCCGCCGCCATGGTGGCCGGCCTGATCGGCATGCTGCTCGCCCCGGAAGCGGGCTGGCTCTGGGTGACCGTCCTCGGCCTCGCCACCGGCAGCGCGTTCCCGCTGGCCTACACGCTCCTCAGCCTCCGTTCCCCAACCCCCGCGGTGGCCGCCCGCCTCTCGGGCATGGCCCAGACCGGCGGCTACCTCCTCGCCGGCTTCGGCCCGCTGGCCGTCGGCGTCCTCCACAGCGTCACCGGCGGCTGGGAACTCTCCCTGATCCTCCTGCTCGCCCTGGTCGTCCCCGAAGCCATCTTCGGCCTGATGGCCGCCCGCCCCGGCTTCGTCCGCCCCTCCCGCACCCACCCCGAAGGCCACCTGGAGCACATCATCGAACCCAAAGACATCCCCACCCCAACCCCCACCCCCGCCAACGCCCGCTAACCACCCCACTCCACCCCCGGCCGCAAGACAGGCCCCCTTACCAGCCCTGCGCCAACCCCACCCGCCCCAACCCACCCGCCCATCACACCCGCCCGCCGCGCTCCCCTCGCGCTCGCCCATCATGCTCGTCTGCTGCACCTGCCCATCACGCCTGCTCATCACGCCCGCTCGCCGCGCCCGCGCGTCACGCCTGCCCGCCGCGTCCATCCGCCACGTACGTCCGCCGCGCTTGCGCGGCGTGCTCGTCTGCCGCGTACGTCTGCCGCGTACGTCTGCTTCACCTGCCCATCACGCCCGGCCCGCTGCGCCTGCGCGTTACGTCTGCCCGCTGCGTCCACCCGCCGCGCTCGTCCGCCGCGCTCGTCCGCCGCGCTCGTCCGCCGCGCTTGTTCGTCGCGTCCGTCTGCCGCGTACGTTCGCCACGTCCGTCCGCTGCGTACGCCCGTCGCGTACATCTGTCGCGCTCGCCGTCCGCCGGCCGTGCCAACAGCCAGTTACGCCAGCTGGCCGCCGCGCCAGCAGGCAGGTGCGCCGTGGGTGGACGCGCTGGCAGTGAGCCGCGCAGCCAGGCACATGCGCAGCACGCGACGGCGCAAGCAGGCAGCCGCGCTGTCGGGCAGGTGCGTAGGCAGCGGCAGGGGGCTTTTGCGGGCAGATATGCCCTACGGGCAGGCATGGCAGCCTGGCGTGCCCGAGCAGTTGCGTGGTGGTCTGGCGCGTGTACGTGCAGGTGTGAACGTCAGGCCTACAGACCAGTGGGCTCTTTGCTGCGGGCAGGCAGGTGTGAGCGCGCGGCTGGGGGAGCGGTCAGGCGGAGTCCAGGTCCAGGACTCGGGCGTGGAGGACGAGGCGTTGGTGGAGGGCCGCGCGGAGGGCTCGGTGGAGGCCGTCCTCCAGGTAGAGCTCGCCGTTCCACTGGACGACGTGCGGGAACAGGTCGCCGTAGAAGGTGGAGTCCTTGGCCAGCAGCGACTGCAGGTCGAGCTCGCGTTTGGTGCTGACGAGCTGGTCGAGCCGGACCTGGCGCGGCGGGATCTTGGCCCAGTCCCGGGACGAGAGTCCGTGCTCGGGATAGGGCCGCCCTTCGCCAACCGCCTTAAAGATCACGCCTCCGAGTTTACGGGGTCAGATGGAACCCGAGAAGGTATCGCATTGACGCGGGTCGCCGGACTGGTAGCCGGTGGTGAACCATTTGCGCCGCTGTTCGGAGGTCCCGTGGGTGAATCCGTCGGGCTGGACGTACCCCTGGGTGCGGCGCTGGATGCTGTCGTCGCCGACCGCCTCGGCGGCGCTGAGGGCCTGCCGGACGTCGGTGTCGGTGAGCTGCTCGAGGAAGCCCGTGGAGACCGCGTTCTTGGCCCAGGCGCCCGCGTAGCAGTCGGCCTGGAGCTCCACGCGCACGGCGCCGCTCTCGGCGCCTCGAGCGCTCGACCTGGACTTGCCGAGGGTGCCGAGGAGGTTTTGGACGTGGTGCCCGTACTCGTGGCCGACCACGTACGCCTGGGCGAACGGGCCGCCCTCGGCGCCGAACTGCTGCTGGAGCTGGTTGAAGAAGTTGAGGTCGAGATAGACCTTCCTGTCACCGGGGCAATAGAAGGGTCCTACGTCCGAGGTGGCGTAGCCGCAGGCCGTCTGCGTGGCCTGGCTGAAGAGCTGGGTCTTGGCCGGCGTGTAGCCGTTCAGGGTCTGCTTCCAGTAGCTCTGGATGCTGTTGACCGTTCCGACGATCCGGCAGTCCTCGGACTGGTCGGCGTCCGCCCCCGTACGGCATTTGGCGGCGAGGTCGGTGCCGGAGCCCGTCTGCTGCGCGGGCTGGTCGTTACCGCCGGTGATGTCGATGCCGAAGAAGAGTCCGACGACCAGCGCGAGGATACCGACGGCGCCGCCGCCGATCGCCAGGCCGCCCTTGGGTACGCCACGGCCGCGCGTGTCCTCCACCTGGGAGCTGTCGAGCTCAGCGTCGTCCCTGAAGTCCATGCCGGCGTTCCCCTCTGGACGCGCTGCCTGCCGCCCACGTCCCCCGTAGACGGGCTTTCCCTGCTCAGGGCCATGGCTAACGCTGCGTGACGGTCCTGCGCCCCCACGATTCGGACGCCCTAAAAGCCTCACTCCTGTCATACCGTGATATGTCCGCTCAGGAGTTCGAGGAGTTCCCCCGCCGATGTCCGTCCCCGCCGTTCCCGAGCCGTCCCGGGCGCGTTCATGACGTACGCCGAGACCGCGGTCGCCGTCGACGAGGCACCGGAGGCGAGGCGTTCACGGTTCGACCCTCGTGACAGGCCGCGGCTCGACCCGTACGTGCTGGCGGTTCTGTTCTTCGTCGCCTACGCCGTGTTGTCGGTGTCGCGCTTCGTCCAGATGGAGTCGCGCTCGTGGGACCTGGGGATCTTCGAGCAGGTCGTGCGCTCGTACGCGCACCTCGAGGCGCCGGTGGCCGATCTGAAGGGGCCCGGTTTCGCCATTCTGGGTGACCACTTCAGCCCGATCCTGATGCTGATCGCCCCGTTCTACCGGCTCTTCCCCACACCGGTGACGCTGCTCGTGGCGCAGGCGCTGCTGTTCGCCGGTTCCGTGATCCCCGTCACCCGCGTCGCCGCCCACCTGCTGGGACGTGCCCGCGGGATCGCCGTCGGAGCCGCGTTCGGCCTGTCCTGGGGCGTCCAGGGCGCGATCGACTTCGACTTCCACGAGATCTGCTTCGCGGTCCCGCTGATCGCGCTGTCCCTCGAGGCCGTCCTGCTGCGGCGCTGGCGGACGGCCCTGCTCTGGGCGATCCCGCTCCTGCTGGTCAAGGAGGACCTCGGCCTGACCGTCGCCGCGCTGGCCCTGATCGTGGTGATCCGCGCCTGGCCCGTGGACCGTTCCGCCGTCCGTCTCGGCCTGGCCGTCGCGGGCGTCGGAGTCCTGGGCTTCCTGCTCACCGTGGGAGTGATCATTCCGGCGTTCAACGCGGGCGGCGGCTACGACTACTGGTCCAAGCTCGATCCGGAGAACAGCACGCCGGGCACCGCCGTCCTCAACGGCCTCGGTGAGAAGTCGCGGACCGTCCTGTGGATCCTGGTGCCGACGACGGGCCTGCTCGCGCTCCGCTCACCGCTCCTGATCGCCGCCGTGCCGACGCTCGCCTGGCGGTTCGCCTCCCAGGAGCCGAGCCACTGGGGCACGGCCTGGCACTACGACGCCGTCCTGATGCCCATCGTCAGCCTGGCGCTCGTGGACGCGATCGCCCGCACCCGCTTCTCGTCCCGGCTCTGGCAGCGCTCCTACGCCTACCACCTGCCGTTCCTCGCCCTGGCCGTCGCGCTCGCGCTCACCACGACCCGCCCGCTGGCCATCCTCTTCCAGACCGCGACCTACACCTCCACGCCCACCGCCAAGGGCGGCGAACGGGCGCTCTCGGTGATCCCGGACGGCGCCAGCGTGGAGGCGAACGTCCGCCCCATCGCCCACCTCACGGGCAGGTGCAGGGTCCTCTGGGTCGGCAACACCGCGGGCCTCGTACCCGACTACATCGCCTATCACGACGCCGGCCAGAACGCCGAGTCTCTGATCGACTACGCCCGCGTCCTCCACCCGACCGCCACCTACAAGGTCGTCGCCCACGACACGGGCTTCTGGATCCTCCAGCGCACCTCACCCTGAACGCGGATGGCTCCAGCGACCCTGAACGAGGGAAGGCGCCAGGCCTGGACCGATCGTTGGCGACCGCGCCCTCACCCGGCTCCTGGACGTGCCGAGGGGCGGCACCCGCGCGGGTGCCGCCCCTCGATCCTTGTCAGCGCACGTCGACGTAGTCGTCCGTCGACTACTTGGTGCCCCTGTAGTAGGCCGTCGGATCGGGACTACGCGGGATCTTCGTGGTCCGAGGACGGCCAGATGGCGCGTAGCGGGCGCAAGCCCTCCTCGACGTAGTCGGAGATAGGGCGGTCACCGCCGTCGAGGTACCACTGTTCGAGGGCGGCGAAGTAGCCGAAGACCAGGGCGTTGGTGGCCACCCGAGCCTGGGTCTCGCTCAGCTGTCCGGTCGAGGCGACCAGTGGTGTGAGCCGCTGGCTCGTGCGGTCGGCCGAGGCGCAGGCGGCCATGCGCACCGACGGTTCGGTGAAGTGGTAGCGGACCCTGCGCCACGGGCCTTTGCCGGCCGGAGCGTCGTCGCCCGCGTCCTGGGAGCCGAACGAGCGCTCGGGTGCGGCCTCGTCGGCGCGGACGGCTCGGAGCAGGCTGCCGATGGGGTCGCGGGGGTCCACGATCTCGTCGAGCTCCTCCGCGCTCATGGTGTCGAACTCGTCGACGACGACGATCCCCTCCTTCGTGCCGAAGAGGCGGTAGACCGTCGAAGGCGAGACCTCGGCCGCGGCCGCGATCTCCTCGATCGTGACGGCGCCGAAGCCCTTCTCGTCGAACAGATCGAGGGCGCGTTCCTGGATGGTGTGCATGGCCTTGAGCCGCCAGCGCTCGCGAAGTCCGCTCATGTGATCAGCCTACAGGCAGTCACTATCCAGAGCATGTCACTGTCGATCAGACATTGACTGTCTGCAATTAGATTCATAGAGTCACTTGCTAGAGATAGTGACTTTCTCAACGGGGGAACGATGACCATCACCGACCTCGCCGAGGCGAGGGAGCAGTCCGCCCCGCCACCGGATACCGGTTCCACTGAGGAACAGAGCCTGGCGGCGCTCCTGCGCCCCCATGCCTGGAGCTTCGCCGCCGTGGTCGTCCTGCAGGTCTTCGGTGCCGTCGCGGGCTTGGCGCCGCTGCTGGCGGTGGTCGAGCTGGGGCGCGCGTTGTTGTCGTCCGGCCCGATCGATCACGGTCAGGTCTGGTTCGTGGTGATCGCGGGTGCGGTGGGCCTGTTCGTCCGGCTGCTGTTCACGGCCGCCTCGTCAGGGCTCGGGCACCTGCTCGACGGCCAGGTGCAACTGTCGTTCCGCCGGCGGCTGGCCGGGCGCCTGGGGCGCGTGCCGATCGGCTGGTTCTCCCGGCGCCGGACGGGCGAGCTGGCCAAGGTGGTGGGCGAGGACGTGAGCGCGGTGCATCCGTTCATCGCCCACGCGCCCGGCGAGCTCGTGTCGGCGTTCGTGGTGCCGCTGGTGTCGCTGGTCTATCTGTTCGCCGTCGACTGGCGGCTCACCCTGATCACCCTGGTCCCGGTTCTGCTGGCGGTGGCGCTGGTCCCGCTGATGATGACCCCGACCCGGCAGCGCGAGCAGAACGAGTTCGACGCGGCCATGGGCCGGATCGCCGATTCGGTCGTGGAGTTCGTCCAGGGCATCGCGGTGGTCAAGGCGTTCGGCGGAGGCGACCGCGCGCACCGCAGGTTCCTCACGGCGGTGGACGACTTCGCCGACACGTTCCTGCGCTGGGTGCGGGGCCTTTCCCCCGTCGCCGCCGGGATGCAGGTGGCCCTGTCACCGCCGTTCGTGCTGCTGGTCGTGCTGGTCGGCGGCACGGTCCTGATCACGAGAGGCGGGATGGATCCCGCCGACCTGCTGCCGTTCCTGCTGCTCGGCCTGGGGCTGACCGCCCCGGTCGCGGCGCTCGGCCACGGCTTCGACGACATGCAGGCCGCCGGGCGCGCGGTCGGCCGGATCAAGGACGTGCTCGCGGTGCGATCGCTGCCGGAGCCGGAACGTCCGATCGCGCCGCGGGGCCACCGGGTGGAGCTACGGGACGTCCGGTTCGGGTACGACGACGGCCGCGAGGTGCTGCGGGGGATCGACCTGGTGCTCGAGCCGGGCACGGTCACCGCGCTCGTCGGACCGTCCGGCAGCGGCAAATCCACACTCGTCCAGCTGCTGCCCAGGTTCTTCGACCCGACACACGGCACGATCACCCTGGGCGGTGCCGACCTGCGGGAGGTCGGCGGTCGCCGGCTCTACCAAGCGGTCTCCTTCGTCTTCCAGGACGTGCGGTTGCTGCGCGCCCCGGTGGCCGACAACATCGCGCTGGCGGTCCCGCACGCCGACCGCGATCAGGTGGTCCGCGCCGCCCGGCTGGCGGGCGTTCACGACCGGATCCTGGAGTTGCCGCACGGCTACGACACGGTGATCGGGGAGGAGGCCGGGCTGTCGGGCGGCGAGGCGCAGCGCCTCGCGCTCGCCCGCGCGCTGCTGGCCGACACCCCCGTCCTGGTGCTGGACGAGGCGACCGCGTTCGCCGATCCGATGACCGAACGGGCGGTGCGCCACGCACTGGCGAGCCTGCGCGGCGACCGGACGATCCTGGTCATCGCCCACCGGCTGGAGACCATCGCCGACGCCGACACCGTCGTCATGCTGGAGGACGGGGTGATCGTTGAGCGCGGCGCGCCCGCGGACCTCCTGGCCGGCGACGGCCCGTTCGCCGCGTTCTGGCGATCCCACCGAGGAGACGAGTAGCGATGATCCGAATGCTGCTGCGCGTGCTGGGCCATCAGTACGCCGCTCCGGTGCGCCGCACCGTGGCCCTGATGACCACCACCGCGATCCTGGAGGGCCTGTCCTACGCCCTGCTCGTCCCCGTACTGCGGGAGCTGTTCGGGAGCGACCCCGAGGACGCCTGGCCGTGGTTGATCGCGTTCGGGACCGCGGTCACGGTTTACGCGGTGCTGCGTTATATCAGCGACCTCGCCGGTTTCCGCGCCGGAACCACGCTGCTGCGCGGCACCTACCACCGGCTCGGCGACCACCTGGCCCGGCTGCCCATCGGCTGGTACGGCCCCGGCCGTGTCGGAGAAGTGTCGGTGCTCGCCAGCCGGGGCGTTCTGGAGGCGATGAGCGTGATCGCGCACCTGCTCGCCCCGTTCGTCTCGGCCTCGGTGACCCCGCTGACGATCGTCGTGGTGATGCTGGCGTTCAGCTGGAAGCTGGGGCTGGCCGCACTGGTCGCCGTCCCGCTCGTGGCGGCGATCCAGGCGTGGACGGGCCGCGCGATGGCCGCCGCCGACGCCGAACGCCACGAACGCGACCAGCAGGCCACCGGCCGGGTCATCGAATACCTCCAGGCCCAGCCGGTGCTGCGGGCCGGTGGCCGCACCACCGAACGCTTCGGCCTGCTGGACGACTCGCTGCGCGGCCTCCAGCGCGCCTCCCGCCGATCCGCGCTGTCGGCCCTGCCCGGCGTCGTCGGCCTCACGCTCACCGTGCAGGCGATGTTCACCGTGCTGCTGGCCATGGGCGCCTACCTGGCGCTGGGCGGGAGTGTCGGCGCGGCCGAGGCCCTGGCGATCCTGGTGCTGGCGGCCCGCTGCGCCGACCCCCTCCTGTCACTGGCCGACCTAGGCGGCCGGCTCCGCAGCGCACGCGCCCAGCTGGCACGGCTGGACGCACTGCTGCGCACCGAGCCGTTGCCGGAGCCCAGCGACCCCGTCCGGCCGGAACGCCACGACCTGGAGTTCGACGCCGTCGCCTTCCGGCACGGCGACCGTACGGTGATCGACGGTCTGACGCTGACGGTGCCCCAGGGCGGGCGGTTCGCGATCGTCGGCCCCTCCGGCGCGGGCAAGAGCACCCTGCTCCAGTTGCTCGCGCGGTTCCACGACGTGAACGAGGGCGCGGTGCGCGTCGGCGGCGTGGACGTCCGCGATATCGACACCGGGACCCTGATGGAGCGGATCGCCATCGTCTTCCAGGACGTCTACCTCTTCGACGGCACGATCGAGGACAACATCCGCCTCGGCCGCCCCGGCGCCACCGGCGCCGAAGTCCGCGCGGCGGCCACGGCGGCGCGCCTGGACGAGGTGATCGAACGGCTCCCCGGCGGCTGGACCACCGACGTCGGCGAAGGCGGCGCACTGCTGTCGGGCGGCGAACGCCAGCGCGTCTCCATCGCCCGTGCCCTGCTGAAGGACGCCCCCATCGTCCTGCTGGACGAGGTCACCTCCGCCCTGGACCCGATCAACGAAGCCGCCGTCCAACAGGGCATCCAGCGCCTGATGGCGGGCCGCACGGTGGTGATGGTCGCCCACCGCATGCGCACCGTCCAGACCGCCGACCGCGTCGTCTTCCTCGACAACGGCCGCATCGTCGAAGAAGGCACCCACCACGACCTGCTGAACCGAGGCGCCCGCTACGCCGAATTCTGGGACCTCTCCCCGACCCCGACCCCGAGCAACTAGGAACCCACCCGACGCCAGGCGCCCGGTCGACCGTCCCGCAGCGGCCGAATCGAGACTGGAACTGAGACTGAACGCGTCGAGGGCGGCACCTGCACAGGTGCCGCCCTCGACGTTCTTGCTGATCAAGCTGGCGGAGGATACGAGATTCGAACTCGTGAGGGGTTGCCCCCAACACGCTTTCCAAGTCTGTAGATCACCGTCCACCCATGATCGCGCTCATCCGAATCGCCAGCTCATCGGTCATCTCGCTCATTGCCACGGTCGCCAGCGAACTCGCCTGAACACCCCCGGACAACGTCCAAATGAGACCCGAACTGAGACCCTGCATCTGCCGGCCACGATGACGCCATGGAGGACCGAGAGTCCCCCAGAGCAGGGATAGCCTGCTGCCGGACCTGGCCGACCTTCTGATCCGTAGAAAGATCAGAGGCATCCAGGCCCGTCCACACCCGTCCTCTGACCAGCGACGCAGCCTCCCGCATGTCCACGCCAGTCCAAGGTCATCCAGCGCCGTTGTTAGCACCCGCGTTAGCACGCGCACCGCCCCGGAGGGCGCGCCCGCGCGAACGGCGAGACGGTGTGACAGACAGATTCGCGCGGGCGTGCCCTCCGGCTCGCGGGGGGCTGGGGGCTGCGAAGCCCCCGCTTCGGACACGCTGAGCCCAGGCTTCCCGGACAAAGCGCCACCGCCTCCGGAAGGAGGGGCGGCGGCGTCCACTAATGGACAGGCGAGCGGCCATGTTGTCTCAGGTGCCGCCCAAAGATCTTGTGAGATAATGTATCTGAGCGCTATTCATGATCGATTGAGGCAGCATCATGCAAATAGCTTTCTTCGATTCCGGACACGACGAGCTAACAAGCCAGAGAAAAGGCAGCTTCTTTGAAGCCTTTACCAAGCGCCTTGTTGAACTTTCTGGATACAAAGACGTCCAACTTAGAAGCAAGCGATCCAGCCTCGAATATGACATAGAGGCGACTTCTAAGCTGCATGATCGGCCCTTGCTTGGCGAAGCCAAGGCACACGAAGCTTCTATGTCAGGAAAGGAAGCTTCCGCCTTTGTTGGCAAACTACTTCCTGTCGCACTACAGGGTAAGGGTCTAGACGGGCTCTTTATATCAACCTCACCTTTTACTCCGGAGGGCGAGGATTATCTCCGGTCTGTCAGGGGAGGGGCCCTGGCTCAGACTGGTATTAATCTTCGCACGTTGGTTGGCGACGAGATCGTCAAGTTCCTGGAGATCAACAATATTTGCATAAGCGAGGATCGGCTACGCAATGCCGCCCGTGCAACTACGGGCCTTGAGCCATGTGACACCTGGCTGGTAGTTGGTCAACGCGGTGACTTTCTGCTTGCGACTTGTGGCAATAGTGTGGCCTCTCCTCCAACCCATTTTGCCACCTTTTCTTTGGCTGGCGAGGTCCTCAATCTGCTTCCCGACGAGGTGAAGCGGCTCGCCTCACAAGTTGCCGACTTGCAAGGACTGACTTACTCCACGAAGATTGCTGGTAGCGAGTACGGCACTAGCGAACGGCATACCTTGCCACCGATTGTGGCTGGAGCTGGATGGTTCGACTACAAGTTTCCTAGCCCTCCTGAGTGCTTCATCGGTCGAAATCGTGCGCTAGTAGAGATCGGACGATTCATCGAGCAAGTTCAGAATGAGTCGACCGCGCTCAGGGCGGTGCAGATTTTGAGCCGTTCCGGTGTGGGAAAGAGTTCCCTGCTACTGAAATTGGCCGATACTGAAGCGGCAGAAATCGCGGTCACAGTGGATGGGCGCAATCTGCGCACTCCCTCCGACCTGCGACTGATGGCGGTGGAGTTGGTAAACAAAGCCCGCCAGGCAGATCTTTCGAGTCTGTCTGAAGTCATCGGCTTCCCACGCACACAGGAAGAGGTCCCCGAAACTTTCCATATAGTAGGGGAGGCCTTGCGGAAAGAGGGCAAAGTAGCTCTGCTCCAAGTCGACCAGTTCGAAGCGCTTCTTTCGAGGCCGGCGGTATTTCAGTCACTACTTGACCTGGTGCTTTCGTGCACCACTTGGGCGGCACCTCTTGTGTGGGTCATGGCGCGAAAGAACGATCTTGCGGCTACCTACGATGAGGGAGCAGCCATCGATCTCGCGCAGTTGAACCAGGTCAGTCAGCCCATACGCCTGGACGACTTCACGCCCTCTGAAGAGCAAGTACTTCTCGATCGACTCACCGAGGAACTCGGTGGAAAGCTATCCCGCGAACTTTCAGAGGCGATACTCACTTTTTCTTCAGGCTTTCCTTGGCTACTGAAGCGAATCTGCGCCCACGTCATATCGATGAGCAAGGATGGAGCAAGCCAAGCGGAGTTGAGCAGGGGAGGCCTGCGCGCAGAAGATCTATTCAATGAGGACCTAGCAGGCCTGGAGGAAGCAGATAAAGCCCTTCTCCGCACTTTCGCTGCGCATATGCCGAACACGGCGAGCGAGCTAGCCCGTAGGCTTGAGGGCGAGGTGGGATTGGATCGCCTCACTCATAAGTTGAACGACTTCCTAGGGCATAAGCTACTGCGCCTTTCGGGAGACGTCTACGACACCTACAATGACGTCTTCAAAGCCTATCTCCTGACAGAGCGCGTGCCTTTCCAGACGCGCTATGTCTTCCGGGTGACACCCGGGCCATCACTCGACCTTCTCCTGAAGATCGCCGAGGATGGACCAATGGAGATCGGGCCTTTTATGCGGCATATCGGTGGCAATTCCACCGCCACTTCAAACAAACTCCGAGAGCTCCGACTACTCGGCATGCTTGATCCTCAAGCGGGGAAAGTATCTCTCTCAGCAGACGCAGCCACCGCCCTTGATAGCGATACAATGGGTGACTATCTAAGGCGAGCTCTGCGCAGTAACGCTCTTGTTGGCAGAGTAATGGACTTGGTTGCCCAACATGGGTCCGTCTCCCTTAGCGAGGTAGAAAGACTACTGCGGTCCGAACTGCCGCACATCCGGGCCAGCGATAACACGTGGTCAACCTATGCAAGCACTCTTGCGAACTGGATTAGATATGCGGGAATGGTCGACATCGAGGGCGACCTGATCCGCCAACGAGAGTCCTTTTCCGACGATCTTGTCCTCAGGAGAGAGTTCAATCTAGGCAACTTCACGCCGGGTGCTTTCATTCCTTCCGTTAGACCCAATAAGGTCAGGCAACTCGTCGAGCGCTTGCAGCAGCAGCCCACAGGGCGCAACGATCTTCGCTCATTCCTGTCAAGGAATATCGTTGCAGCCACCTTGCGCGATGCGAAATCACTCGGTCTCGTGGACGACACAGGCGAGTTCATCTCCCTAGCGCCTCAGGGCCGCGCCATGGCCGCTCGCGCGGACTCGGTATCTGACCGAGACATAGCCATGCTTGCATTGGCGAAACCCAACATTGCGGCGCTTCTACAAGCGGTCGAATCCGCAGGACTTGTCACACCCGAGGAGCAGCGCGAGATCTTGGCTAGATTCGGAAATGCCAATTGGGCGGAGGGTACTTGGAAGTGGCGAATTGGGATCATTAATTCTTGGGTTACGGCCTCCGGACAAGCTAAGTCCAGCCGTGGAGGTTTGAAACCATGCCCGTGAAGCTCGTATCCACAAAAGCGGACGAGCGACGCGGCGCGACGGGACCGGACGGAACAGGCCGCACGCCCGGCGCGCCGGGGCGGGCGGCCGCCGGCGACGCGAAGCGGCGCCCTTGAAGACGTAATGAAAGTTCTCATCTGGGGGTGGCTGGACATCCCCGCCACCGGGAAGATCAGAGGCTCTGGCTACCATCCGCTGGTGACCATGATCCCCCCACCGGAGCTCCGCCCCAAGCCGCCGACTGTCCTTACTGCGTTGACGGACACGCGTTTCACGACTCTCGTTACGCCGTTAGTGGTCTCGTGGATCTACCGAGGGTGCATGGTCGTGGTCGCGATGATGACGGTGTGGTGGATGCTGCTGTCGGTGGCCGTCATGACGTGGCGGAACGGTTGGATGTGGGGTGTCCTCGGCCTGGCTGCCTCGCCGGTGCTTGGTCTGGTGCTGGTGTTGATCGTTCGGGTGGTTTGTGAGGCTGTGCTTGTCCGGTTCCACCGGCGCGGTTAGGGCTGCGGTTGGGGGCGGGCGAGGCGTAGGACCAGGCGGGCGACCTCGAATACCTGGGTGGCTTCACCCAGGATCTGGCAGCCTGCGTCACCTGGGATGCAGAAGTACAGAGGGCCGTGCCAGGGCTGGGCGTGGCAGGCGACGTTCAATCGCTGTTCGACGGCCAGGCGTTGGACTCCCGCGCCGGTGAGTTCGACTTGGGCGCCGCCCTGGCGGAGTTTCTCGCTCAGGGCTTCCAGGCGTTCCCGCTCGGGGCTTGCGGCGCTCATGGCGTCGCCTCCAGGTGGCCTTTGATGGCGGTCAGGGCTTCATAGGGCTTGTCCGCCTCGCAGATTGGGGTGGCGCCGGTCCAGTGGAACCACAGGCGGTTGCCGTCACTGCGGCGGGGCTGACACCACACGCGCACGGGGCGGACGTTGAGGCCGGCGGACGCGACCAGGAAGCCGTTGTGCACGATGGCGGTGTAGTCCTGGCCACGGAGTAGCCGCGCCAGAGTTTCGACCGCGTCCTGTCGCGGGTTGACGTGCTGATCGGTGTCGGCCTCTCGGGGCCGATCCAGGGATGCCACTGAAACCCTCCTCACCTGCCGGAACTGCGTTACTGGAACGCTAGGTTCACGGCCTGTGCAGGGCCTACGAGTGTGGCGGAGTGTGGCACGCGAGTTTCAGGCCAGGCGGTTTGCGGTTTTGGCGAGCTGGGCTCGGGCCGCTGCGCCGTAGACGGCCAGTTCGGCGAACTCCTCGAAGACAGCGGCATACTGAGCGATCTCGGCGGGCTGTGTGATGGTCAGCCAGCCGGAGACGGTCTCGACGGTGACGCGGTCCTGGTCGAACATCCAGAAACCCTCGACTGGCCAGTGCTCGCGGTCGACATCGGCCGGGATGATGCCGAGGGACACGCTCGGCAGCGTCGTCACGTGCTCCAGGCGCGCGAGCTGGTCGCGCGCGACCTCGGCGCCGCCGAGGCGGGTCCAGATGGCCGACTCCTCCAAGAGGAACGCGAAGCGGTGTGCGCCTTGGTGCAGGACTCGTTGCCTGGAGATACGGGCGGCTACGGCCTCGTCCAGGTCAGCGCTGGGGACGTTGCGGAACGAGCCGACCTTGGTGAGGACCGCGCGCACGTAGCCGGGGGTCTGGAGCAGGCCGGGCACGATGCCGGGCTCGTAGACGCGGAAGACGCGCGTGCGCTCGTACAGGGCCGCGCGGGTCTCTTGCAGCCGTCGCAGGCCGGAACGCTGGAGGCGCTTCCACTCCACGAACGCGCCCTCAACGGCGCGCAGCGACGCAATCAGGTCGTCGGTCTGGTCCTCGGCGCCGCACACGCAGCACCACGTCCGAATGTCTTGGGAGTTGGGGGCGCGGGCTGCGTGCTCGATCTTGCTGACCTTGGTGCGGTCCCAACCGGCCGCCGCCGCCAGGCCGCGACCGGTCAGACCCGCATCTAGACGCAGCTCACGAAGTCGATCGGCCAGCACCTGCCGCGCCTGTTGAGCGCTGGACGATGGCGATGTGGTGGACACGAGGGTCAGACCGGCCAGTACTCCGCGTGGTCAATGCCGCGTTCCCAGACCGCCTCAAAGGCGGACGAGCACAGCTTGACCACGGCCGGGTCAGTGGTGGTCTCCTTCAGCACGGGGCGTCCGTCGCCGTCGAAGTGGTTCCACATGACCAACTCCCCGTCGAACAGCCAGAAGTCGGTCCCCGGCAGGCACAGATCAACCGCCAACCGCCGAGGGAGCCAACGCACCTGTTCTCCGGCGTGGACATTGGTGAAGGTGCCGTCGTACTCGAACCGGATGTACTCGCTCACCGGCTCGGACACGATGCGGGCCCGGCGGATCTCGACACCACGACCGGACGCTTGCTGAACGAGCGTGAGCCACGGTCGCCACCATGACCCCGGGTCCGCAGGGTCGTCCCGCGTCCCCGCCTTCCAGGCGTTGAAGTCCGCGTCCTCCTTGGCCACCCAGTAGACATCGCGCATCTCCAGGTGAACGGCGCTGGATCGCGCCGAGCCGAGGAGGTCAGCGGGTGTCGGTGGTGTCGTCATCGAGCAACTCCCTGAGCACGGGCAGGAGGCGCCCCGGGAACCGAACGATGGCCTCGTGTGAGGGAACGCGGTCGCTCCCAGAGGTCGCCAGGAGTTCGGCGATCACTGTTGGGTCCTCCTCCTTCCATCCCTGCGCGAGCACGCTGTTGTCCGTATCGTCGTGCCAGAACGCAGGTGAGTCACCGTCCTTGCTGTCGGGGTCCTTGCCAAGGAAACGTAGCGTCATGGCGACCTCCCAGGTTGGGGGTGTGCCCGAACGTGACACACCCAGCTAGCTACATCAGGGGTGGTCAGCCGGACTGGGACTACATCCGGCTTAGGTAGCGATCGATGTGCTCGGCAGCGGTGTGCGGCGCGGTCTGCGAGGTGTCGAGGAAGACGTCAGATGTGGGGAGAGGCTTGGTCTCGTCCCATGCCTTGAGGCGTGCCTCGGTGTCTCCGGTCGCGCGGGATTGGATGCGCTGCTTGGCGATGTCACGGGGGCACCACAACGAGACGACCAGCCATCGAGTTGACGGGACGGCTTCCTTGACTCGGGGAATGGCTTCGGCCTGGCCGAGGTGCATGACCGGGATGCCGGTCGCGAGGTGGTCTTGCAGGGAGGGGCGGTCCACAACGTAGGTGTTGCCGTAGCGGTGGTTCTCCCAGATGACTTGGCCTTGTTCTCTCAGGTTCTCGACCTCGGCCGCGGTGGCGAGTCGGTAGCCCTCGGTTCGGCCGCTTCCGAGCTTGAGGCGTCGGTAGAGCGAGTACGCGGGATCAAGTTGGTGGAGGGCTCTTGTGACGGTGTCTTTCCCGGAGGCGGGAGGGCCGTACAGGATGACTCCGCGTCCGCTCACGATTCGCCCTGGCTGCTGAAGACCGTCTTGAGTAGTTCCTTGGCCTGTTCCTGGAGAGGCCGGCTGGATGCGCTGTTGTCGATGACGAGGTGCGGCGCCTCGGGTCGGAAGTCGAGATTCACGATGTCCATGTAGGCGGGCCAGTCCGCGAGCTTGGCCGCGTCCCGGGCGGCTCCCCGGTGGCGCACGTAGGTGCGCATGGTCTCTGCGTCGCAGTACACCCAGACCACGGTGGTGATGGCGCCGATCGAGGTGAAGTAGGCCTGCGTCCGGTTGATCCACGCACTGTCGTTGAACTCGCGGATGAACGGAGCGGTGACGATTACGCTCGTACCGCACTCCACGTTCTCGTTCGCGGCGGCGATGAGTGCCTCGTACTCACGAGGCCGGATGTGCTGGACGTAGGTCTCTGACTCGCGGTCGTGCGGAGATCTCCCGAGCAACTCCAGGGCGCCTTCGACCACGGGCCGCGTGAGCGTGTCCTTGTCGAGCATCGGCCAGCCGGTTTCACGCGCGAGGATGCGACCGAGCTCGGTCTTGCCGCTGCCGGCGTAGCCGCCTACGAGAACGACGTGCGGCTTTTCGAGTCGCACCCGGCCTGCTGCTGCCTGGTCTGGCGCGTGGACGATCCGCTTGGAGCGGGACTTGCTGACCACCAGGCCCTCATCGGCGAGCACCTTCATCGCCTCGCTGATCGTGAAGACGCTGACGCCCCACTGATCAGCCAACTCGCGGGTCGACGGAAGCGTGTCCCCGTCGCGCAGCACCCCGGCCTCGATGTCGTTGCGGATGTTGCGCGCGACCTGTTGGTGAAGCGACTCCGACCGTGTCAGCCGGGGGCGTGGGGGTGCCATCGGGGACTCCTTTCCGGGCCGCGTTCGCTGCCCTGATAGGCAGGCTACCAGCTAGCTAACAGCTGTTAGATGCTAGTCGATCTGTATAGAGGCAGGTCAGGACCCTATTTTTCGCGACTTCATTCCTAACAGTTGACCATGCTTCATATCAGTTGTTAGGTTTCTCGGCATCACACCTCGGAGCAGCGGCAACGAGGTGAGGCCCTTCCAAGGAGGCATGCCGATGTACCCGCAGACGAAGAAGATCTGGCCCACCCTCGCGACCGCCGTGCTCGTGATCTTCGCCTTCAACAACCCGGAGAAGGCCGCCCAGCTCTGCAACCAGGCCGTCAACGCGATCAGCACCTTCGCGAACTCGCTCGGCTGACCCCGCCCCGCTGCTCAACTTCCCAAGGAGCTACCTGCGATGAACCACTTCGCGCTGTCCAACCTGGCCATCACGATCACTGACCTGCGTGGCGAGCCCATCGAGGGCGCGCAGTGCCGCTTCGACCCCGAGCTTCACACCGGCCCGGACGTCTTCACCCAGGAGAGCGCCGAGGACCGCGAGGTGCGCGAAGCGGTCGCGATCGGTGTCTGCGAGACCTGCCCGCTGCGGCAGGCGTGCTTCGAGTACGCGGTGACCACCATGCCGGAGTCGGGCGTGTGGGCGGGCTTCACCGCTGAGGAGATCGCCGAGCTGGCGGTCGTCGGCCTGGGCGAGGTGGCCTGATCCATGGCGCTGACCATCACCTCCGGTGAGATGTCCAGCAACATCACCGGCGTCATCGCCAAGCGGCTCAGCGCGCGGCCGGCCGGATGCCCGATCTTCCTGTGGTCGGTGTCGGGCGCCGAGTACCTGGGGCGTGTCTTCACCGAAGAGCAGGCCATCGCCGCTCTTGAGCTGGCCGAACTCAAGACCTACGCCGTCCAGACCAATCCGGTCTTCCGCGACGAGGTCGAGCGGTTGCGCGGCGTGCTGGCCGAGGGCAAGACCTGGCTCGCCACCCGCCCCCAGCCCCTCAACTCCGGTGCACCGCTGGATGCGCCTTGACCGCGTTCGCAGCATCGGGGCGGCCCTGTCTCCGCCAAGAAACCGGCCGCCCCGATGACTCCCAGTCCCTTCGCAGCGACAGGAGCACCCTCATCATGACCGACAGCCTCGCCACACCCCCGCCCTCCTTCGGAAACCCTGACCGCGTCGGCCGGACCCGGACGCTGACCGGCAACGAGTTCGCTGCCGTCGCCACCGTCGCCGCGTGCGTGGTCGTGCTCGGTCTGCTGGGGTTCGTCAACAGCTTCGCCGCCATCGAGGAGGCCGCGCGGCCCTCGTTCGGCTGGTTCGCCTGGACCGTCCCCCTCGGCATCGACCTCGGGATCGCCATCTTCGCCGCGCTGGACATCGTCCTTGCCCGGCTCGACATGCGGGTGCGGTGGCTGCGCCTCATCCCGTGGACGCTGACCGCCGCGACGGTGTACCTGAACGTCGCCGAGGAGACCACCTTGTTCGGCGCGGTCGCGCACGCGGTCCTGCCGTGCCTGTGGGTCGTCGCGGTCGAAGTCGGATCACACGTCGTCCGCATCCGCGCCGGTATTGAAGCCGGGACGCGGATGGACGGCATCCGGGTCTCGCGGTGGGTGCTGGCGCCGTGGCCGACGCTCAAGCTGTGGCGCCGCATGGTGCTGTGGGAGATCCGTTCCTACCCCGAGGCCCTCGGCCGCGAGCGTGACCGCGTCCTGGCTCTGACCGACCTTCAGGACACCTACGGCCGGTGGGCTTGGCGCCGCAAGGCACCCCGCCGCGTCCGCGCCATGTACCGCCTCGGCGAGCTCGTCCCCGTCAACGAGACCGCCATCCCGGTTGCGCCGGACCGTCCCGCCATCGAGCCCGGACCGTCCGATGCCTCTCCGGCCGAGCCGTCCGGGACCGCCCCGGAGACCGCGCCCAAGACGGTCCGTAAGACCGCGCGCGGACGGTCCGGCTCGTCGTCCGGCGCCCGGTCCCGGACGAGCACGCGGCCCGCACGTACCCGGAAGACCCGACCGGTCCCGGACGTGGACGACCTCATGCCGCTGGGATGGCGCATCGCCGCCGATCTCGGCGAGCAGGGCCAGGCCCTGACCCGTGACGCCTTGGCCGCCGAGCTGCGCAAGGCCGGAAGCCCTGTCGGTAACGAACGCGTCGGTGCGCTGCTGTCCCGCCTCAAGACCGAGGCGCCCACCGATGACGCCGAACTGGTGACCGTGAGCGCAACCGAGGGAGACCACGCCTGATGAGGATCAACGGCACCCCCAAGCCCCTGGCCGAGGTCGTCCGCCTTCCCGTGGCGTCCAGCCCGGACGCGCCCGCCGATCCTGGTCCACGCGCCGAGGACGCCCAGGCGCCGGACACCGCGCCCGAGATGCAGGACACCTCCTACGCGGTGACGCTTGACGACCCGGACGAAGAGAGCAACGACACCGCTGCCGGACCGGTGTTGTCGGGAACGGTCCTGCGCCCCGCGGGCGACGACACGAGCACCGAGGGTGCTCGGCGCCCCATCGTCCCGCCCGTCCTCCGAGACCGTGTGACGTTCAAGGCCGCTGTCCGCAAGCTGGTCGGGCGGTGGCTGCACATCACCGGCTATCACGCCATCCGCGCGCCCTGGTACTCGGTCAAGATGACCGGCTACGCCCTGGTCGGCACGGGCAAGCTGGCCGCCAAGCAGGTGCGTTGGTGGTGGGTGCTGGAGCAGGAGCCGTTGCGCCAGGCCGCCGCGAGCAAGGGCGACGCTGACCTGTGGCTCAAGCTGCACCGCGAGGCCACCAAGGTACGTACCGGGCGCGGCCTGGCCGTGCTCGCCGAGACCGCGCTCCTCGGCCTCGGCGCGGTGTACCTGGCAGGGTCCCCGTGGGGGATGGCGTGCGCGGTGGTCATCACGGTGCCGCTGCTCGCTCGGTACGGACGTCCAGCCGGCCGGAACATCGCAGGCCACGCGGTCATCCCGTCGCGGTACCGGGTCATCACCCATGACGTGGTGCTGCGCGCGTACTACGCCGCCAAGCTCGGCCACCCCGACAAGCCCGGTCAGCAAGTCCAGTTCGCCGCGCCCGGCCTGGCCGCCGATGGCGACGGCTCCAAGGTCACCGTGGACCTGCCGTACGGGAAGGGCTTCAACGACGTCGTCCAGGCCAAGGACGCGCTCGCCTCGGGGCTGGACGTGGCGATCTCGCAGGTGTTCGTCTCTCGGGACGCGACCTCGCACCGGCGTCACACCTTGTGGGTCGCCAACCGTGACCCCCTGGCGGTGCCGGTCGGGCGTACGCCGCTGCTGCGGTGCAAGCCCACCGACATCTGGGAGCCCGCGCCGGTCGGCCTGGACGAGCGAGGCCGCGCCGTGGTCGTGCCGCTGCTGTGGAACTCGACCATGGTCGGTGCCCAGCCCCGGCAGGGAAAGACGTTCTTCGCGCGCCTGTTGGCGCTGTACGCCGCGCTCGACCCGTATGTACGGCTGTCGGTGTTCGACGCCTCGGGCAAACCCGACTGGCGCAAGTTCGCGCTCGTGGCTCACCAGTTCTCCTCCGGCCTGGTGATGACCCGCGACGGCGATCCCGTCGAACTCCTCATCGAGGCGCTGCGGGAGTTGAAGGCCGACGTCCAGGACCGCTACCAGCGGCTCTCCGACCTGCCCACCGACGTGTGCCCCGAGGGCAAGCTCACGCGGGACATCGCCCGTGACCCCAAGTACGGGATGCCGGTCCGTGGAGTGTTCCTGGACGAGTTCCAGGAGTACTACGACACCCCCGACGCCGAGGCGAACAAGGAGATCGCGTCCCTGCTGTTGTTCCTGGTCAAGACCGCCCCGGCCGCCGGAGTGTTCATGGTCGACGCCACTCAGAAGCCCTCCGGCATCGGCGCCGGGCAGGTGGCGACCTCGTTCAACTCCTTCCGCGACAACCACCAGGCCCGCTTCAGCCTCCGTACCGGCTCGTGGCAGGTGTCGGACCTGGTCTTGGGCGCGGGCGCGTACTCCGAGGGCTTCGACTCCTCGCTGTTGCTGCCCTCCTACAAGGGCGTCGGCATCCTGCGCGGTGCCTCCGACGACACCCCAACTGTGCGCTCCCACCTGGCCGACGCCGAGGACGCCGAGAAGATCCTCAACGCCGCCCGCGAGATCCGCGAGCGCACCGGAACCTTGTCCGGGCACGCCGCCGGCGACCGAACGGCCCGCCAGGTGCGAGACGTGCTCGCCGACGCGCACGCCATGTTCATGCCCGGAGAAGGGTTCCTGCCCTGGCAAGAGCTGGCCGTACGCCTGGCCGACAAGTTGCCCGCTTCGTACGGCGACCTGACCGCCGAGGCGATCTCGGCTCAGGTCCGCTCGTTCGGTGTACCGAGCGTGAACGGCAAGCGGGACGGCCAGGTGCTCAAGGGCGCCAAGCACGACGCCATCCAAGGCGCGCTCCAGGCCCGCACGCCCTGACCGGCCGTCCGCCCGGCTCGGCCACCCACCGAGCCGGGCGGACGGTAGCGGACACCCCGCAGCGGTAGCGACCGCGCTACCGCCCCCGCTACCCACCTGATCAGCGCGAATACCCGCAGGTAGCGGGTAGCGCGCCCCGTTCTCCCTGCCCAGAAACGGCCCTCGGAGGCACCGTGACACCCCTCGTCGCCGCTACCGCTACCACCACCAGCGCTACGCCCGCCCTCCTCGCCCTCGGCCTCCTGCTGCTCGCCGGATACGCCGCCGCCTGCTGGCTCTGGCCCTTCCGCGCCTGCACCCGCTGTCACGGCACCGGCAAGTTCCGCTCGCCGTCCGGCCACGCCTGGCGCTACTGCAACCGCTGCTCCGGCAAGGGCGCCCAACTCCGCCTCGGCCGCCACGTCTGGAATGCCCTCACCCGCCGCTAGCCCGCTCCGGCCGCCTCACTGACCGCGTTCTTCCGAGAGGAACCCACCTTGACCACGCCCCGCCTGCACGTCGTCAACGGCGATCAGGACGGCCAGGCCGCCGAGCTGGCCGAGTTCGTCCGGCCGCTGCCGCACAACATCCAGGCCGAGCAACACCTCCTCGGCGCCGTGATGCTGGCCCCCGCCGAGCTGCCCGAGGTGCGCGGCCTGCTGGACGGCACTGAGTTCTACCGCCCCGCCCACGGCGTCATCTGGTCGGCCATCGTCGGCCTGGCCGACCGAGGCGCCCCGTTCGAACCCGTCGCGGTCGCCGCCGCCATCGCCGCGCGCGACCTGGCCGCTCTCGGCGGTGGCCCGTACCTGCACACCCTCATCAGCCAGGTGCCCACCGCCGCGAACGCCACCTACTACGCACACCTCGTCCGGGGCCTGGCCTATGCCCGCCAGGTCGTCACCTCCGGCACCCGGCTGATGCAACTCGGCTACGCCGCCACCGGCGACACCCACAACGACCTACGCGGCGCCGTCGTCGCCGAGCTGGCCGCCGTCACCGCCGCCCAGTCCCAAGGCTGGGCCGAACCCACGCCGCTCTCGGCCGCCGCCGAGCTACCGCCGTTCCCGGTGTGGGCGTTCCCGGACTGGCTCGACGAGTACACCGCCGGACTGGCCGAGGTCACCCAAACCCCGCCCGACCTCGCCGGGTGCCTCGCTTTGGCCGTCCTCGGCGTCGCCGCCGGCGGAAAGGTCTGGGCACGCGCCACCACCTGGACCGAGCCCACCAACCTGTTCACCCTCGTCGTGCTGCCGCCCGGCAACCGCAAGTCCGAGGTGTACAAGCACATGACCGCGCCGATCAAGACCGCCGAAGCGGCCCTTGTCGAGCAGGCCAAGCCCCGCATCGCCGAGGCAGCCGTAGCGCGCAAGGTCGCCGAGGCCAACGTCGAGAAGACCGAGAAGGCCGCCACCGCCGCCATCGACGCCACCCAGCGCGCTGTGGCGATGGACGAGGCCGCCGCCGCGCGCCTGGACCTGGAGGAGACGCCGATCCCGGCTGAGCCGTGCCTGTTCTCCGATGACGCCACCGTGGAACGCCTCACCAGCCATGTGGCCGAGCAGGGCGGCCGGTTCGCGATCCTGTCACCCGAGGGCGAGATCTTCTCGATCGCCGCCGGCCGCTACTCCGGCGCCCCGAACCTGGCCATCCTCAAGTCCGGCCACGCAGGCGAAGAGATGCGCATCGACCGCATGGGCCGCGCCTCCGAACGCATCACCGCCGCCACCATCACCCTCGGAATCTGCACCCAACCCGGCGTCCTGGCCCGCCTCGGCGAGACCCCCCAGTTCGGCGAACAAGGACTACTCGGCCGCCTGCTCTACTCGGTGCCCGCCTCCCTGCTCGGCTTCCGCAACGAGCGGCCCGACCCGATGCCCGAGCACATCCAGACCACCTACAGCGCCAACGTCCAAGCACTCGTCCTATCCCTGGCCGCCCTGCCCGAGCCCGCAACCCTGCACTTCGCCACCGACGCACAGGCCGCCATCCTCGACCTGGCGCGCGAGCACGAGATCCGGCTACGGCCCGGCACCGGCGACCTGGCCCACATGACCGACTGGGCAGGCAAGTACGTCGGTGCCGTCGTCCGCATCGCCGCCCTGCTCCACCTCGCCCAGCACATCCACGACGGCTGGGACCGCCCCATCACGCTCGCCACCTTCACCAACGCACGGCTGATCGGCGAGTACTTCACCCTCCACGCCCAAGCCGCCTATGACGCCATCGGCGCCGACCCCGCCGTCAACGACGCCCGCGCCGTCCTGGACTGGATCGACCGCACCGCCACCACACGATTCACCGCCCGCGACCTCATGCGCAGCGGACTCAAGAACCGCTTCAAGAAGGCCACCGACACCGAACCCGCGTTGCGCGTCCTGGAGTCCCACGGCTGGATTCGGCGCCTCCCGAGCCCGCCCAACCCGCGCAACCGGCCCACCGCCCCGGCCTACGAAACACACCCCGACCTGACCAACACCCCATGACCGCACGTGCCACCCTCCGCGACCGGCCCGCAGGACCCCAGGGAAGCCGGGGGACAGGGGGACACAGGTACAGAAGGCGACAGAACTACTTCTGTCGGCTTCTGTCACCCCGTCACCGCGTCACCAACCCCCGATCACCCCCGTTCCGGCCTGGCCGTACGTGACGCTCCGCAACCGTCCAGCGATGCCGTTCCGCCCAGCCCGGAGGTTCCGAAGTGACCGCCCTCATGACCACCGACTCGGATCTTCTGCTCACCGTCGAAGAGGCCGCCCAGCGCCTCAAGATCGGCCGGACCCAGATGTACAGCCTCATCACCTCAGGCGAGGTCCAGAGCGTGACCATCGGCCGCCTGCGCCGAATCCCCGCCGAGTGCCTCGCCGCCTACGTCTCCGGCCTCCTGGCCGCCGTCCAGCCCAGCTAACCCAGAGGAGATCGAGTAATGGGGCGCAACGCCAACGGAAGGTCCAGCATCTACAAGGGTGCGGATGGCTACTGGCACGGCCGCGTGACGGTGGGCGTGAAGGATGACGGGAAGCCTGATCGGCGGCACGTCAAGAGCAAGTCCAAGAGCATTGTCACCGGGAAGGTTCGCGACCTGGAGCGGCTTCGGGACAAGGGGAGTTTGCCGAAGGCCGGCCAGCGCTGGACCGTCGAGAAGTGGCTTGAGCACTGGATCGACAACATTGCCGTACCGCCGAGGATCTCGGAGAACGCGCATTCCGGTTACCGGGTGGACGTCGAGAAGCACTTGATCCCTGGCCTTGGTGCTCACCGTCTGGACAAGCTGACTCCCGAGCATTGCGAAAAGCTCTACGCCAAGATGCAGGACCGGGGCCTGTCCGCAGGCACGGCCCATCACGTCCATCGGACCCTGCGAAACGCCCTGAACGTGGCCGTGAGACGTGAGGCCGTCGGAACCAATCCCGTGCTCATGGCTGCCGCCCCGAGGCTGGATGAGGAGGAGCCAGAGCCGTACGAGATTGACGAGATCAAGCGCCTGCTCAAGGTCGCCCAGAGCCAGGAACGCAACGGCGCCCGGTGGGTGCTGGCGCTCGCGCTCGGCCTCCGCCAGGGCGAGGCTCTCGGGCTCAAGTGGGCTGACGTTGACCTGGCCACAGGGATGATCCGAATCAGGCGGGGGCGCCTACGTCCCAAGTACGCCCACGGCTGTGGGGCTAAGCCGTGCGGCCGGAAATCGGGCTACTGCCCCCAGCGTGAGCAGACACGTCCGGAGACGGGCCGCACCAAGTCCAAGGCTGGCCGCCGAACCATCGGGCTGCCGACACCGTTGATCAGGCTCTTGGAAGCCCACCGAGACAAGCAGACCGCCGAGCGTGATCAAGCCCGCCAACTCTGGTCGGAAGGCGGCTACGTGTTCACCAAGCCCAACGGGGAGCCCCTTAACCCGAACACCGACTACCACGAGTGGAAATCGCTCCTGGCGATCGCCAAGCTTCGCGAGACGCGACTTCATGACGCCCGGCACACAGCCGCGACGGTGCTTCTGATCCTCGGGGTCCCCACGCCTACGGCTATGGCGATCATGGGGTGGTCAAGCGCATCGATGGCCACGCGCTACCAGCACATGAGCGACGCTATCCGGAACGACGTCGCCGCCCGCGTCGGTGGTCTCCTCTGGGAGCCCGGCCAGGACCGCGACGAGGACGACGAGGACCCTCCGGAGGAGGCGGAACCGGCCGCCTGAAGGGTCAACTGAGACCCAAATTGAGACCCAACGTGATGAGGGCGGCACCTGTGGGTGCCGCCCTCATCACGTTTTGCCTGCTTAGAGACGCGGAGGATACGAGATTCGAACTCGTGAGGGGTTGCCCCCAACACGCTTTCCAAGCGTGCGCCCTAGGCCACTAGGCGAATCCTCCGCCGTAGAGACTACCGGGTCCGGGGCACTGGTCGGACATCAATAACGGCCGGGAGCGGGATCGGGCCGTAGATATGGGGGAAGAGCTGGCCGTCGGCGGGTTCGTGCCGGACCTCGGCGCCCAGTTTGGCGACGTCGATGGTGAGGAGGACGAGGTCAGCGGGGTCGACGGCGGTGTAGAAGCGGTCGAGGACGCCCTTGGCCTGGGAGAGGTCGGCGGAGCAGTGGATGAAGCCCTCCTCGGCGAGGGTCACGCCCAGGGTGGACCACGCGTACGACACTCCCGCCTGGCGGGCCGATTCCCAGTGGCGGCGTTCGGCGATGTGGAGAAGGGTTTCGGTGGGTTCGTCGGCCATGGGGCCGGAGCCTACGTGGCAACCGTGCATATCGGGGGCCGGGGATGCCATAGACTCTCTGCAGACCCCTCGCACGGCGTCATCCTGTGAACCTCCCCAGGGCCGGAAGGCAGCAAGGATAAGCAGGCTCTGGCGGGTGTGCGGGGGGTCCCTTTGCTTCTGACGCTCTGCTTCTCGAGGGAGGGCGGACCTCGTGAGTCTGGCTCTGTACCGCAAGTACCGACCAGCGACGTTCGCCGAGCTCAAAGGGCAGGAGCACGTCGCGGAGCCGCTGCAGCAGGCGTTGCGCAACGGCCGGATCAACCACGCGTACCTGTTCAGCGGGCCGCGCGGGTGCGGCAAGACGTCCAGTGCCCGGATCCTGGCCCGCTCGCTGAACTGCGAAGAGGGCCCGACGCCCGATCCCTGCGGCAAGTGCGACTCGTGCGTCGCACTGGGGCCGTCCGGCAGCGGGCACATCGACGTCATCGAGATCGACGCGGCCTCGCACGGTGGTGTGGACGATGCTCGTGACCTGCGTGAACGTGCGTTCTTCGCCCCGGTCTCGGCGCGCTTCAAGGTGTACATCATCGACGAGGCGCACATGGTCACCCGGGAGGGATTCAACGCGCTGCTGAAGCTCGTCGAGGAGCCGCCGCCGCACCTGAAGTTCGTCTTCGCGACCACCGAGCCGGAGAAGGTCATCGGGACCATCCGGTCCCGGACGCACCACTACCCGTTCCGGCTGATCCCGCCCGGCACCCTCCAGGAGCTGGTCGAGGAGATCCTGAAGTCCGAGGACGTGCCGTACGAGACCAACGCGCTGCCGCTGGCCGTGCGGGCGGGCGCGGGGTCGGCCCGCGACACCCTGTCGATCCTGGACCAGCTGCTGGCCGGGTCGGACGAGAAGGGCATCACGTACACCAAGGCGGTGTCGCTGCTCGGCTACACCGACTCCGCGCTGCTGGACGAGGTGATCGGCGCGTTCGCCGCCCGTGACGGCGCCCAGGTGTTCGCGGCGATCGACCGGGTGATCGAGAGCGGCCAGGACCCGCGCCGGTTCGCGGCCGACCTGCTCGAACGTGTCCGCGACCTGGTGATCCTGTCGAACGTGCCGGAGGCCGGCGGGACCGGCCTGCTGAACGTCCCGCCGGACGAGCTCGAGCACATGCGGCGCCAGGCCGGCTCGCTGGGGCCGGGGGAGCTGACCAGGGCGGCCGACCTGCTGCACACGGGACTGACCGAGATGCGCGGGGCGACCTCGCCGCGGCTGCTGCTCGAACTGGTCTGTGCCCGCATCCTGCTTCCGGCGGCGTACGAGGACGAGGCCTCGATGTTCGCCCGCCTGGACCGTCTCGAGCGCCAGGCGTCCCAAGGTGGCTTCCAGGCGGCGCCTGCTCCCTTCGCCGCGTCGGCGCCTCCGCCCGCCGCCGCACCCGCGGCCCCGCCCGCGCCTGCCTCCCCGCCGCCTGCCGCGCCTGCGTCGGCTCCGCCGAGTGCCGCCCCTCAGGCGGCCACGCCGGTCAGGGAGACCGAAGCCCCGTCGCCGCCTCCCAGCAGGCCGGAGGCTCAGCAGGCGCCGCAAGCCCCGCCTCCCAGGCCCGAGCCGCGGCAGGCGCCGCCCGCACCCGCCTCGGCTCCGCCGCCGGCGGCGCCCGCCGCCGGTGGTGGCATGGACATCGGTACGGTGCAGCGGTTGTGGCCGGACATCGTCGAGGCGGTCAAGCAGAAGAGCCGGGTCGCCTGGATGGTGATCATGAACGGCGCGCGGCCGCTCACGCTCGACGGCAACCTGCTGACGCTCTCGTTCGAGGCCGAGGGCGCGCGCACGAACTTCGCCAACGGCGGCCGTGACGCCGTGCTCCGCGAGGTGCTCAAGGAACGGATGGGCGTCGACTGGCGCATCGACACGGTGCTCGGCGGCGCCGCGCCGGGCGGCGGACGTCCGGGCGGTGGCGGCGGACGTCCGTCGAACGGTCCGGGCGCGCCCGCCGCGGGCTTCTCCAACTCCACCGCACCGGCCGCGCCGCGTCCCAATCCCGGGCCGACGCCGTCCGCACCGCCCGCCGAGCCGAGCCCGCCCGCCGCGACCTGGCCCGGCGACCCGGCTCCCGCGAGCACGCGGTCCGTTCCGCCGCCCGGCCCGCCCGCCGACGAACCGCCTCCGCCGCCCGAGCCGCCCCTCGACGAGAGCGACGAGGTCGACCCGGTCGGCGACGCCGATGCCGACGGGACCGAGGCCGAGGCCAGCGGCATGGCCCTGATCCAGCGTGAGCTGGGCGGCAAGATCATTCGCGAGATCGACAACACCTGATCCTCGTTCGCGCGCCCGGACGTCCGTGTGGTTTGCGGCTCATCCGGAGGGCGGCGGAACGGGACGCGGCGGCCGGACGTTTCCGGGCTGAGGGCGTCGGCCGTCGAAGAATGCCGACGTCAGACCAGACACCGGCGCCGGTACGTACCGCACGACGGTCGAAACCCGTAGTCTCGGGGAGACACACGTCCGTGGTCGGCGGGTCGCCGAGCAAGAAGGCCCGGTACCGGGCCGGAAGGAACGGAGAAACCGTGGAACCCGGTGGTCAGTTGAACATCCAGGAGCTGCTGCAGCAGGCGCAGAAGATGCAGGAGCAGCTCTTCAGCGCGCAGCAGGAGCTCGCGGAGGCCGAGGTCGTGGGCAGCGCCGGTGGCGGGCTCGTGAAGGCCACGGTCAACGGCCAGGGCGAGGTGACGGGGATCTCCATCGACCCGAAGGCGGTCGACCCCGACGACCCGGCGGACACCGCCGAGACGATCGCCGACCTGGTGCTCGCCGCGATCCGCGACGCGGGCCGTGCCGCCCAGGAGCTGATGCAGGAGAAGATGGGCCCGCTGGCCGAGGGACTCGGCGGCGGTGGCGGCCTTCCCGGCCTCCCGGGGCTCCCCGGCATGCCCGGCGGCCCTGGTGGCCCCGGTGGCCTGCCCGGCGCCTGACACGCGTACGTCCCCTGATCGATCGAGCTTGGAAGGAAGGGTCCGTTGTACGAAGGGGTGGTCCAGAACCTCATCGACGAGCTGGGAAGACTTCCCGGCGTCGGCCCCAAGAGCGCGCAGCGGATCGCCTTCCACCTGCTGGCCGCCGATCCCGCCGACGTGGAACGGCTGACCAAGGCGCTCAAAGAGGTCAAGGACAAGGTTCGTTTCTGCAAGACCTGCGGGAACGTCGCAGAAGAAGAGGAATGCCGGATCTGCCGAGACGCGCGCCGCGACCCGCACATCATCTGCGTGGTCGAGGAGTCCAAGGACGTCGTCGCGATCGAGAAGACCCGGGAGTTCCGTGGCCGCTACCACGTGCTCGGCGGGGCGATCAGCCCCATCGAGGGCGTCGGTCCCGAGGACCTGCGCATCAGGGAGCTGATGCAGCGCCTCGCCGACGGGACGATCACTGAACTGATCCTCGCCACCGATCCCAACCTGGAGGGTGAGGCCACCGCGACGTATCTCGCTCGGCTCGTGAAACCCATGGGCCTGACCGTCACCCGTCTGGCCAGCGGCCTGCCGGTGGGTGGCGACCTCGAATACGCCGACGAGGTGACGCTTGGCCGCGCATTCGAAGGACGGAGGCTGCTCGATGTCTGACACCAACAGCCCGCAGGACTGGAACGCGCTCGCCGAGCGGGTGGCGTGCCATGTCGAGAACTACCTGAGCGGACTGGAGGCGGTCGCGCGGGGCGAGGCGGCCGCGCATACCGTGCCGATGCTGCTCCTGGAGGTGTCGCAGGTCATCCTCGCGGGCGCGCAGCTCGGCGCCACCGCGGACGTGATCCTGCCCGACAACTGGGAGCCGGAGGTCGGTGAGGACCCCGACCTGGACGCGGTCCGGCAGGGACTGTCCGAACGGCTGATCTCGGTGGACGAGTACGTCGAGGTCTTCGACCCGTACAAGGACACCGAGCCCACCGCGTACCGGCTGTCCGACGATCTCGTCGACGTGGCCAGCGACCTGGTGCACGGCCTGCGCCACTACCAGCAGGACCGTCCGCTGGAGGCGCTCTGGTGGTGGCAGTACTCCTACTTCAACCACTGGGGCAACCACGCGGGCGCCGCGCTGCGGGCGCTGCACGCGGTCATCGCCGGCGCCCGTCTGGACGTCGCCGAAGAGGTCGCCGCCGTCCCCTAACGGACCCTGAGCCGTTCCCAGCGGTCCAGGCCGTTCCCTGACGGGTCCCGGCCGCTTGGCCTGATGGGCTTGGCCGTGTTCCGCAGCGGGGTTGCGGCCGTTCGTGAGCGAGTCCCCGGTGCTCTGGACGAGCACCGGGGACTTTGCCATGTCGGCGGAGCCACCTTGCTGTCGCCCGACGCCAAGCGGCCCAGGCCTCCCCACGTCCCGCCGGGCGGAACCCCGCCCGGACCCGACCGGATCTCGTATTGCGGACGCCGGTATCGAATGTTGGAGTTACCTGCTCGTAATGCATTCGTCTGGCCTCGGTAGACTCTTCGCCGAAACGCCTGACCCCGATCCGAGGAGCGCCCACTCGTGGCTCTTGTCGTGCAGAAGTACGGTGGCTCCTCCGTCGCTGACGCCGAGGGCGTCAAGCGGGTCGCCCAGCGCATCGTCGCGACGAAGAAGGCGGGCAACGACGTCGTCGTCGTGGTCTCCGCGATGGGCGACTCAACGGATGAGCTGATCGATCTGGCCGAGCAGGTCAGCCCGCTGCCCCCGGCACGCGAGCTGGACATGCTGCTGACGGCCGGGGAGCGGATCTCGATGGCCCTGCTGGCCATGGCGATCGCCAACCTCGGCCACGAGGCGCGGTCGTTCACCGGTTCCCAGGCCGGTGTGATCACCGACGGTTCCCACGGAAAAGCGCGGATCATCGACGTCACGCCGGGCCGGCTGCGCACCGCCCTGGACGCGGGCTCGATCTGCATCGTGGCCGGTTTCCAGGGTGTCTCCCAGAACACCAAGGACATCACCACGCTGGGCCGCGGCGGCTCCGACACCACGGCCGTCGCGCTGGCCGCCGCCCTCGGCGCGGACGTCTGCGAGATCTACAGCGACGTCGACGGCGTGTTCACGGCCGACCCGCGGATCGTGCCGACGGCCCGCCGCATCCCGCGCATCTCGTACGAGGAGATGCTGGAGATGGCCGCCAGCGGGGCCAAGATCCTGCACCTGCGCTGCGTGGAGTACGCGCGCCGCTACAACATCCCGATCCACGTCCGCTCCTCCTTCAGCACCAAGGTGGGCACGTGGGTGGTCGACTCGAGCGAGATCGAAGGACAGGACATGGAGCAGGCGATCATCTCCGGAGTCGCACACGACCGGAGCGAGGCCAAGATCACCGTGGTCGGGGTCCCGGACAAGGTCGGCGAGGCCGCCACGATCTTCACGGTCCTCTCCGAGGCCGAGATCAACATCGACATGATCGTGCAGAACGTGTCGGCGGCGTCGACCGGGCGCACCGACATCTCGTTCACGCTCCCGGCGAGCGACGGCCAGACGGCGATGACCACGCTCAACAAGCTCAAGGAGCGCATCGGCTTCGAGTCCCTGCGCTACGACGACCGCATCGGCAAGGTCTCCCTGATCGGTGCGGGCATGCGCTCCCACCCCGGCGTCACCGCCACGTTCTTCTCCGCGATCGCCGACGCCGGCGTCAACATCGAGATGATCTCCACGTCCGAGATCCGCATCTCGGTGGTCGTCGCGCAGGACGACATCGACACCGCCGTGGCCAGCGCCCACCGCGCGTTCGACCTCGAGGCCGACCAGGTCGAGGCCGTGGTCTACGGAGGCACCGGCCGCTGACCGACCGGGGCGGCCCCAAGCCCCGCTGACCGACCGGCAATCCTCAGGCCCCGCGGAACGAACGCCCGTCCGCGGGGCCTTGCCGTCCCCAACCCCGCCTGCACCCAGACACAACCTCCGCACAGACCCCCCGCCGGCACGGCAGCCGGGGCGGGGGCGGGGCGTGGCATTGGATGATCGTTCAGGGTGACGATCTGTCACTGGACGCACGTAGAGTTGACAGCTCCGCAAGTCCGCGCATCCGCGCTTTAGGGTGGCGTACGTGACCGAGACCAAGGCCGTGAAGTCGGAGCAGACCCGGGCGCTGATCGTGGAGACGGCGCTCCGGCTGTTCCGCGAGCGCGGGTACGAAGCGACGACGATGCGCGCCATCGCCAAGGAGGCGGGCGTCTCGGTCGGCAACGCCTACTACTACTTCGGCTCCAAGGAGGAGCTGATCCAGGCGTACTACGACGAGCTGCAGGACGAGCACGTGGCCGCCTGCCGCGCCGTGCTGGACGCCGAACGTGACTTCGCGCCCCGCCTCCTCGGCGTTCTCAAGGCCCGGGTCGACACGATGGTGCCGTACCACGAGTTCGCCGGGAAGTTCTTCAAGTTCGCCGCCGAGCCGACCAGCCCGCTCAACCCGTTCAGCGCCGAGTCGGGCCCGGCCCGCGCCGCCGCGGTCTCGATCTACCGCGAGGTCGTCGACGGCTCCACCTTGAAGATCGACGACGAGTTCCGCCGGGAGCTCCCCGAGTTGTTGTGGCTCTACTCGATGGGCATCGTCCTCTACTGGGTGCACGACAGCTCGCCGGGCTGCCGCAAGACCTACCTACTGGTCGAGCGCACGGTGCCGCTCGTCAACAAGATGGTCTCGATGTCGCGCATCCCCGGCTTCAAGTCCGTGACGCGCGAGCTCGTTCACGTGATCCGTGACGTGCGCGCCTAGCCGGAGCGGCGGGCTTCGGGCTGCGGCCTCGGGCCTCGGGCCTCGGGCTGCTGGGTCTCCGGCCGCAGCTCCTCAAGCCCGCGGGTCAGCGGAAGGTGATGTCCCAGTGGCTGTCCTCGCGGGCGTAGACGTCCGCGGCCGGTGAACGGTAGAGCTCCGCGCCGTCGCCGCGCTGTCCCACGTGGCGGTAGGTCCGCGTGATGTGCCGGTCGGTGCAGCGGCTCGGCATCACGTCGATCTTGTAGCCCTTGCCGTGGCTGTAGCGCCCCGGGGCGTGGCCGCGTTCGGTGCCGCCGGAGACGACCAGGCGGCAGCCGCTGTCCTCCTTGAAGTCGATCAGTCCGTCGATCGACCCCCAGCGCATGCCGTCGAACGAGGTGCAGTCGACCCGGTCGCGGTCGTTGCAACGGCCGTTCGACCGCCAGCCGATCCCGTTCGTGCGCAGCGACCACTCGGCGAACCGGTGCCGCATGCGGACCGACTTCGAGATCCGCGCCGAACGTGCGTACCGCTTGTAGATGGCGGGCATCGACCCGGTCGGGTGGGCGCTCCCCGCCGCGGGCCCGTCGTCCGCGGTCGTGTCCGCGGTCGCCGGCGTCAACCCGGTGAACGTCGTCGCCGCGATGACGGCACAGCTGAGCAGCGCGGTGCGGCGCCGCCCGGGATGGTGGTACGGCTCGTCCTGATTCGACATGGTTCCCCCCGGTTCTGAGTCCTCGTGATGAGGGCGTGAACTGAGCACCGCGCCGTCGCGTCGGGCGACGGCGCCGGGGGGACCGGTTCTTTCCACCGGTGATCGCTCTTCCCTGGCCGAGATCAGGGATCCCCGTCGTGCTGATCGCGTAAACCGCGACCTGGAGGAATGGGCCAGTTCCGGGCCTGTCAGATCAGGACATACCTAGATATTTCAGGGCGAACGTCAGCTCCGTTTCCATCTGCTTGATGCGTTCCTCCACGACCAGCGAGCCGTGCCCGGCGTCGTAACGGTAGACCTCGTGCGGGACGCCCAGCGCGGCCAGCCGGTCCAGATAGTTGTCGATCTGGCGGATCGGGCAGCGCGGGTCGTTCTCCCCGGCCAGGATCAGCACCGGCACCGTGACCTGGTCGACGTAGGTCAGCGGCGACGACTCGCGGTACCTGTCGGGCACCTCGGCCGGCGAGCCGCCGAACAACGAACGGTCGAACGCCTGCAGCCCCTCCATCTCGTCCTCGTACGCCGCGACGTAGTCGGCGACGGGAACGGCCGCCACCGCCACCGTCCAGTCGTCCGGCCGGGTGCCGATGCCGAGCAGCGCGAGGTAGCCGCCCCACGAGCCGCCGGTGAGCACGAGCCGGTCCGGGTCGGCGAGCCCCGACTCCACCGCCCAGTCGCGTACGGCCGTGACGTCCTCGACCTCGGTCAGGCCGACGCGGCCCTCGTTGGCGTCCCGCCACTGCGAGCCGTAGCCGGTCGAGCCCCGGTAGTTGACCTGCACGACGGCGAAGCCGTGGTCGACCCAGGCCGCCGTGGACGCCACGAACGAGTCCTCGTCCTGCGCGGTCGGGCCGCCGTGGACGTCGAAGACCGTCGGGAACGGCGCCGACCCGGTGGCCGGGCGCCGGATGAGCGCGTGGATGCGCCCGCCGGGACCGTCCACCCACGCGTCCTCGACCGGGACGGACGGCGGCGCGGCCGGGCCGGGCGGCGTCAGCACGACCTCGCCCGTCGTCGAACGGATCGCGGGCGGCTCGGCGGCCGATGACCAGGAGTACTCCACGGTGCCGTCGGGCCGCGGCGCCGCCCCGCCGATCACGCCGCGCGGCGTGTCGATGCGGGTGAGCGAACCGGCCGCCAGGTCGTAGCGGTAGAGCTCGTCGCGCGCCTCGTACGAGTGCGAGATCAGCAGCGCGGAGCCGTCGGTGTACCAGCGAGCGCCGACCTCGCCGGGCAGGTCGAGGACGATCTCCTGCTCGGTGCCCTTGACCGGGTCCCAGATGAGCAGTTCATCCTTGCCGCGGCGTTCGTGCCCGACCAGGAGCCGCGAGTCGCCCTCGACCGGGGCGAACGCGTCGCCGTACACGCCCTTGCCCGGGCCGTCCCACAGATCGGCGACCGTCGTGCCGTCCTGCCGCACGACGCGCAGCGCCATGTGACGGCTGTCGCCGTGCTCGCTGTGCCCGATCGCGATGAGGCTCTCGTCCCGGGAGAGCGCCGCGACGTGCGCGTCCTCGGTGTGCTCGTACAACGTCTCGGGCGTGCTCGCCGCGTCCGGCCTGCACAGGTGCAGAGAGCTCCCGGACTCGGTGGAACGGCCGATCACCGCGACTCCGCCGGTGCCGAGCGCCAGCCCGGACGGGAACGACGGCTCCAGGCCCGGCACGGCGGGCGAGCTCTCGCCGCCGCCGAACGGCGTCCGGTGCCACACGCCGAACTCGTCGCCATCGGTGTCGGCGAACCACCAGATCCACTCGCCGGAGGGGTCGACGCCGGCCATCCAGGTGCCGTTGGGGCGGTCCGTAACCTGGCGTTGCTCGCCGGTGTCACGGTCCCACGTGTAGATCTCCCACGTCCCGGTGGCGTTCGACCGGTACATCGACCGGTGCGGTGCGTTCCGTGCCCAGGACGGAAGGCTCACCCGAGCGGCCCGGAAACGGGCCTTCCAGCGCTCATCGTCGACCATGCGACCAAGTATGGGCCAGGCGGCTTAACGGTATGTCCAGAACGCCGCGCCGCTGCGTCACGCATGGGGCGGGACGGAACCGTCGGAGGTCTCCCAGGTCTCGTCGGGCACGGTTTCGGTGGTCGTGCGCTGGCCCGGGTTGAGCCGCCCATGGACCGCGCGGGCGACACGTTCGATCGTACGGACGCCGTACGTCATGGACGGCGTGCCGCGGGTGAGCACGACGATCATGTAGTCCTGGCCGCGGCCGGAGAAGGCGCCGATGCTGTGGACGCGCCAGTACCGGCCATGGCGCGGCAACCAGCCGTTCTTCACATGCCAGCGGACCCCGCCCGGCCGGCCTGCCGGCGTGCCCCAGCGCTGGGACGGGATCACCTTGTTCATCAGGCTCAATTCGTACCGCCGCGCCCGGTCGGTGAGGACCTTGGTGCGCGAGGTCAGCACGGTGAGCAGCTTGATCTGGTCGCGGGCGGTGATCTGGGTCAGCCCCCAGTAGCGGCCCGGGCCGAGCCTGGTCTGCGTCATACCGGCGAGCCTGAGGAAGCGCTGCATCCGCGTTCGTCCGACCGCCCCCCACAACGCCGACGCGGCCGCATTGTCCGAACGTGTCATCATCCTGCCCGCCAGCGTCCGCTCCGTGGACGTGAGCCACCGCCTCTGCTCAACGGCCCGGCGAAGCACGGCCCCGAGAATCGTCGCCTTGACGACACTGGCCGAGTCATACCGCCGCCCCGGAGCGACGGCACAGCGGATCTTCCTCCGCCGGTCGTACACCACGACGGACTCAACACCCGCACGCCCCCGCAGCGCCCCCAGAATCCCGTTACCCAGGCTCCGAGCGACCCGAGAATCCCCCTCCGACCGACACACCCCACCCATCCCTGTCGCCGACCTCCCCAGAGCCACCGCCGACGCCGGAGCCGACGCCACCGCCGACGCCGGAGCTGTCGCGTTCGCCCTCGGTGCCACCGCCGACGCCAGAGCCGACGCCAGAGCTGTCGCGTTCGCCCTCGGTGCCAGCGCCTTCGCCGGGGCCGCCCCTTCCCCCGCTCTCGAATTCGTCGCCGTCGTCGCCGTGGGGGTTGTCGCCGCGAGCGACCTCAAGTTCGTCGCCGAATTCGGCTTTGGGGCCGGATCCGGAGCCGTCGCTGACGCTGACGCTGGAGCTGACGTCCGAATTGGCGCCGAGGTCGTCGCGGGCGCTGTTGCCGACGTTGCTGGGGTCGACGCGGAGGTTGGTGCTGAGCTTGTCGGAGGTGTGGCGATTGCTGGAGGTGTGGGGGAGAGGAGGGCGGTGGTGAGCAGGGTGACGGACAGAGTTCGGTAGGCGCCCCGTGACATTCGAGTCACGTTAGCGGTGGGTTACAGGGTCTGTTCGGTTGGTGACCGGGGAGTTGGTCATGAGTGGGTATTGCGTGGTCGTCGCAGGTGGGCCGGGGTGGCTCAGGTGGGGTCTGGGTCGTCGGTGGGGGTGGTGGCGGCCAGGCGGCCGAAGACCCGGTCGATCTCCTGGCGGACCCGGCGGTCCATGGCTCGGGCGAAGCCGGCGTCGACCGCGACCTCGGCGCCCGGACGGAGCTGGGCGAGGGTGGCGGTCAGGTCGGCCAGCTCATGGTCGCCGAGCGTGGTGGTGTTGATGGGCCCCACCACGTGCTTCATGATCATCTCTACGAACATGTCGGCGAGGTCGTCCACGCTGCGCTGGAGGCGCCGGCTGGTCTCGAGCACCTCCGACAGGGGCACGCCCGCGCGCACGAGCGTCACCGTGGCGTCGAGCTGCCGCCGGCTCCAGTGCGTGACCTGGTCGCCGTCGATCGAGATGTGGCCGAGCGAGATCGCCTGCTCCACCCGTTCCGGATCGACCTCGCCGGGGAACAGCGCGGCCAGCTCCGACAACGACATGGTGACCGGCACCTCGGTGGACCACGGGGTGGTGACGGCCTTCTCCAGCCCGAGCACCGCGGCGACGTCGTGGCCCTGTTCCCAGGCCGACAACAACTCGCGGATGCCCTCCAGGGTGTGCCCGCGTTCGAGCAGGTTGCCGATCACGCGCAGCCGGGCGAGGTGCTCCTCGGAGTACAGGCCGATCCGGCCCTCGCGCCGCGGCGGCGGGAGGAGCTTGCGCTCCTGGTAGTAGCGCAGCGTCCGGACGGGGACCCCGGCCTCCTGCGCCAGTTCGCTGATCCGGAATTCGCGGGCTTCCGGACCGGCTTCGGGGCCGGTCTCGGGGCCGGCGTCCTGGGCAGGCATGTCGCTCACGACCGCCAAGCATAGTTTCACCATCGATGATCAAGGGCACAGTCCCGGAAGCCGCGGGACGCGGCGGTCAGGTGCGGCGAGGGGGGTCCGCGCGATGACGAACGGCATCGGGGCCGGCGGGCGTCCGCCGCGGATCCAGGTGACGCCAAGGCCCAGGCTCCGGCGGACGATCGTGTTCGGCGTCCTGGCGTTGTGCGCCGCCGTGGCCGCCAGGTTCGGCGATCCGGACGGGGCCGACGCGGCGTCCAAACTGCTCGCGTGGACCGGCGCGTTCGTGTTCCTGGCGTTCGCGGTCGCGTCCGTCGTCAGCCTGGGCGGCGAGCTGCGCCGGGTCACGGTGCCGCGCCTGGGGGAGGCCCGCGCCGCGATCGTCCGGCTGTGCGTCGTCCTCGCCGGGGCCGTGATCGCGCTGATCACGATGCTCGGCCTGGTGAACCTGCCGATCGGGCAGCTGATCCTGGGCGGTGCCCTCACCGGCGTCATCCTGGGCATCGCCGGGCAGCAGACGCTCGCGAACGTCTTCGCCGGCATCGTGCTGCTCTACTCGCATCCGTTCGACATCGGCGACGAGGTCCACATCCGGTCAGGGCCGCTGGGCGGCGAACTGGAGGGGACGGTGCAGGAGATCGGGCTGCTGTACGTCCAGCTGAAGAGCGCGGAGGGGCGGTTCGCGGTGCCCAACTCGCTGATGCAGAGCGCCGCCGTCGCCCGTCTCGACAGGGCCGCCGCCGGAGAGTCGGTGCCCGCGCGCCGATGACCGCCGGAACGGTCGTGCGCGCCGCCGCGTCCAACCACCGTCATGTCTCCGGCCGCTGACGCTCATGTCCTGACCGTCCGCTCCGGAGCACTGGTGATCAGATGTTCTGCGTTACCCTCTGCCACGCAGGGTGTCCTTCAACCCCCCGAAAGAGGCCGAACATGCCCTCCAAGGCCCGTAACACGGTGCTCGCGATGACCGTTCTGGTCGCGGGTATCGGGTTGAGCGCGTGCTCCGGCAAGCGCTGGTGTGAGCTCGACGCGACCGACCAGAAGGTCGCCGACAGGTACTGCGAGGCCGGGACGCCCGGCTACGAGTGGGAGCCGGACAGCGACAAGAAGAAGAAGTCGAAGAAGACCAAGAAGCGCTCCTGATCCTTATGTCACACGGCGCCGGGTCATGGCGCGGCGATGCTTGCGGCGCGTCCCGTTCCTGCGCTCGGGCGTGCCGGTCGCCAGCAGGTCGCTGAGGCTCTGCGGGGCGATCTCTTCGGGACGGACGGCGTAGCGCGAAGTCATCTGGATCTCTCCTCGGATCAGGTTGCTGAGGCCGTGGGTGGTCGGTGGTGGTCCGCGGCGCCGTCTCAGGCGGCGACGCCGGGGGAGTAGGCGCGGGCCACGGTGTCCAGTGCCCAGCGCATGCGGACGGCGTACGCCTCCGGGTGGTCACCGGCCTCCTGGGCCACGGACGCCAGACAGGTGCCGCAGTCGGATCCCCAGGAGCACAGGCGCTCGTCGATCGCGGCGCGCACCTGCTCGGTGGTGGGGCGGTCGGAGGCCTGAAGCCGGGAGGTGAAGAGGAGGCGAGCCAGGTCGCTGGTGCTCAACGCGGTCGGAGAGAGTGTGGTCGACATCGCGTGCCTTCTTCCTTGAGCCGGGGTTCTACCGCCCCGTTCGCTTACAGACCACGATGACAACCGGCTTTAGAACGCGCCATCGGGGAAAACCCCCAACCCGGGTGGAGCCAACCCCCTATGCCTCCCCTAGGCAGGCCCCACCCGTCTCAGGGGCCGGCGGCTCAGCCAGGGACTTCGCCTGCTGCCATCGTGCTCGCGGTCATATGTCCGCTCCCGGTTGATTCGCTCCAGCGCCCGCTTCGGATGTCCCCGCTGTACGACGAAGGGCCTCACGGCACGCGCGAACGGCGGGATGACGGCCCCCACCACGGCGAACGGCCGTCGTCAGGCGCCGCCGCCGCTGGTCCGACGGCAGGGACCGCAGCACGACGCCCTCCGCCGGCGGCCCGCCCGACCAGACCAGGTCGGGGAGCAGCGCCACCGCGTGCCCCTCCTCGACGAGCCGCGCGTGGAGCAGCAGGTCGCTCGACTCGAAACGTACGTCGGGTTCGAAGCCGGCGTTGCGGCACAACGCCATCGCCCACTGCCGTGGTTCGCCGCCCGCCGGTTCCATGACCCAGGGGTGGTCGGCCAGGGCGGCGAGGTCGGCGAGGTCGGTGCCGGCCAGGGTCTCGCCCAGCCGCCGGGGGAGTGCCAGCCGGATCTCGTCCTCGCACAGGTCCTCCTGCTCGATCTCGGCGTACCGCGGGTTGGGGTTGCCGGGATACTCCTCGGAGATGACCAGGTCGAAGTCGCGGGCGAGGAGCGCGGGCAGCGCGGTCTCGGGCTCGGTCTGCGTCACCTGGACGCGCAGCCGCGGGTGCTCCTCGCGCAGCAGCGTCAACGCGTCCGGGAACAGGGCGAGCGCGGCGGTCTGGAACGTGGCGACGCGGATGACGCCGGTCAATCCCGACATCGACGCCGCGAGCTCGGCCTCCGCCCGTTCGAGCTGCTCCAGCACGGCCTCGGTGTGGGCGACGAGGATCTCCGCCTGCTCGGTCAGGCGTACGCGGCGTCCGACCGGTTCGAGCAGCGGTACGCCGACCTCCTTCTCCAGGACGGACAGCTGCTGCGAGATCGACGACGGGCTGTAGGAGAGGGCCTCGGCGACGGCGGTGAGGGTGCCGCGGTGCTTGAGCTCGCGCAGGAGCCGGAGGCGGTGGAGGTCGAGCATCGGCACGGTCTCCCGATCTTTAATTGAATCCGAACGTTACCGCTCGAAAAGTTTCGCTGGACCGATCAGATCAGCCTACGGCACCGTGAGGGACATGGCCGCTCACACGTTCCTCGCGACGCCCGCCGCCGGTACCTCGACCTGGCTGGCCCGCCCCTCCGCGCGTACCTGGACCAGCCCGCCGTCCGCCGCCCAGGTGACCTACGACGTGGCCGGGTTCCACGCCCAGCTGCCCGGCTACGCGCCGACGCCGCTGGTCGAGCTGCCCGCGCTCGCCGCCGAACTGGGCGTCGACCGGGTGTTCGTGAAGGACGAGTCCGCACGCTTCGGGCTGCCCGCGTTCAAGATCCTCGGGGCGTCGTGGGCGATCCACCGGGCGCTCGCTCGGCATCACGGGCTCGGCTCCGTCTCGTTCGGCGAACTGCGCGAACGGATCGCGGACCTGCCGCCGGCGCGCCTGGTCACCGCGACCGACGGCAACCACGGCCGCGCCGTCGCGCGCATGGCGACCCTGCTCGGCCTCACCGCCGAGATCTACGTACCGCACGGCGTGCACCCGGCCGCACGTGGCGCGATCAAGGCCGAGGGCGCCGAGGTCGTGGACGTCACGGGCGACTACGACGAGGCCGTACGTCGTGCGGCGGCCGTCGCCGAGCAGCGCGACACCCTGCTCATCCAGGACACCGCCTGGCCCGGGTACGAGCGGGTGCCGCAGTGGGTGGCCGACGGCTACTCGACGCTCTTCGCCGAGATCGACGTGCAGCTCCTGGCGGCGGGCGCCGCCCCTGCCGGGCTGGTCGCCGTCCCCGTCGGCGTCGGCTCGCTGGCCCAGGCCGCGGTCGCCCATTACCGGCGCCGCCCAGATGGCCCGTCGCTGCTGTCCGTGGAGCCCGACACCGCCGCGTCCGTCCTGACAAGCCTCGCGCGCGGCGACCTCACCACCATCGCCACCGGATCGACGATCATGGCCGGGCTCAACTGCGCGACCCCGTCCAGCCTCGCCTGGCCCTACCTGTCAGGCGGCCTGGACGCGTCGGTGGCCGTCTCCGACGCCGACGCCGCGGAGGCCGCCCGTGACCTCGCCGGACTCGGCGTTCCGGCGGGCCCCTGCGGCGCCGCGTCCCTCGCCGGCGTCCGCGCCGCCCTGACCGCAGCCGACCGCCGCGCGTCGCTGGCACCAGGCCACGCCCGTACGGCCGTCCTGCTGAGCACGGAAGGCGCAGCCGCAAACCCGGCGCTCTCCGCCTGACCGCGCTCCCGTCCTGACCAAGGTGGATGTAGGTACACCGCCACCCGGGTGTTCAAGGCCATTCAGCACGGAGTCCTCCGCGGCCAGAGTTGATCACGTAAACGACTCACACGCCGCACGAACGAGGAGCCTCCCGTGTCGACTCTTCCGTCCCGCCGGGCCACCTTCCTGAGCCTCGGCCTGAGCACCGCCCTCGCCGCCACCCTCCTCCCCGCCACCCTCCTCCCCGCCACCATCACACCGGCATCCGCCGGGACCGCCCGCGCCGAACGACCCGAAACCGCGTCCGCGCAGGCCGGGTCCGCGCAGGCCGGGTCCGCGCAGGCTGGAGCCGGGTCCGCGCAGGCTGGAGCCGCGTCCGCGCAGGCTGGAGCCACGTCCGCGTCCGCTGGGGCCGCGTCCGCGCGGGCCGGGGTCGCGTCTGCGCCGGCCGGGACCACATCCGCTGGAGCCGGGGCCGAGCCCGCGCGGCGCGCGGCCACGTCCGTGCAGGCTGGAGGAGCGTCATCCGGGCCGTTGAGGGGTGCTGCGGAACGGCTCGTGCGCGACGGCCAGCCTGGCGTGATCATCCTGAGCCGGCGCGGGAACGAGGTCACGCGCGCCGGCGCCGGTGTGGCCGACAAGGCGACCGGTCAGGCCATGGACCCGCGGCTCCGGTTCCGGATCGCGAGCGTGACCAAGACGTTCACCGGCACCGTCGTCCTCCAGTTGGTGGCCGAGCGGCGCGTGTCGCTCGACGACACCGTGGCCGAGTGGCTGCCGGGGGCCGTCACCCGCAACGGCCACGACGGAAGGCGGATCACCGTCCGGCAGTTGCTGGCGCACACCAGCGGGCTGGACGACTACACGCGCGACCCGCGGGTGATGACCGACCCGCGCCGCGAGTGGACGCCGCAGGAGCTGGTCGGCATCGCGCAGGAGACGCCGCCCGTCGCCAGGGGCACGTACTCCAACACCGGCTACGTCCTGCTCGGGATGCTCATCGAGAAGGCGACGGGCCGGAGCGTCGAGAGCGAGTTCCAGCGCCGGATCATCCGACCGCTCGGGCTGCGGCACACGTCGTTGCCCGCGTCCGGCGACCGCTCGTTCCCCGGCCCGTACGTGCACGGGTACTGGGGCGACTACGGCGACGTCAGCACCGAGATCAGCATGTCCAGCGCCTGGACGTCCGGCGGTCTGATCTCCACGGTGGACGACGTCGCGCGGTTCCACCGGGCGCTCTACACCGGCCGTCTCCTCCCGCGCCATCTGCAGCGCGAGCTCAAGACCACCGCGAAGGTCTCCGACGGTGACGTCGTCCAGGACTACGGTCTCGGCGTCGTCAGGACCCGCTTCTCGTGCGGCGAGGCCTGGGGACATGACGGCGGCTTCCCCGGCTACCGCACGTGGACGTACACCAGCGCCGACGGCCGCCGCCAGGCCGTGATCACCTACAACGAGAACGGCCCCGCGATGGAGGCCGACCCGGTCTTCGAGGCCGATCTCGCCAAGGCCGCCGAAACCGCCTTCTGCGGCTGACGGGCGCAGGGGTCAGAGCTTGCGGGCCACCCCGCCCCAGAGGGGGACGGGCTCGGGGGTGCCGTCGTTCGCCGGCGGGTTCCAGAGGGGCGGCGACACCACGCCCGGCTCGACGAGTTCGAGGCCGTCGAAGAGGCCGGTGACCTCGGGGAGCGTGCGGGGCTGGGCCTTCGGGTGGGCCGTCGCGTTCCACATCTCGAAGGCCGTCTTGACCGCCGGGCCGCCGATCTCGTCCGTGCTGTGGGTCAGGGCGAGGAAGCTGCCCGGCGGGACGGCCTTCATCAGCCGGCCCAGGATGGACGTCACGTCGTCGTAGTCGGCCACGAAGTGCAGGACGCTCATCATCAGCACCGCGACGGGGCGTTCGAAGTCGAGCGTCGTGCGGGCCTCGCGGAGGATGTGGCCGGGCTCGCGCAGGTCGGCGTCCAGATAGTCGCAGGCGCCCTCGCTGGTCGAGCCGAGCAGCGCGCGGGCGTGCACGAGCACGATCGGGTCGTTGTCGACGTACACCACGCGGGTCCTGGAGTTGATCTCCTGGGCGACCTGGTGGACGTTCGGCGGCGTCGGCAGCCCGGTGCCGATGTCGAGGAACTGGTCGATCCCCTCCTTGGCCAGGTGGCGCACGGTCCGGTGCATGAACTCGCGGTCGCCGCGCGCGGTCGCCACCACGTGCGGGAACATCCCCGCGATCTGCTCGCCCAGCTCGCGGTCGACCTCGAAGTTGTCCTTGCCGCCGAGCCAGTAGTCCCACACCCGGGCGGAATGCGGACGGGTCATATCGACGCGCTCTGCGGCCGCCGAACTGTCACCGGTCGTCATGCCCTGCACCGTCCTCTTCGCTGAGGGTTCCCGGGGATTCGCGGCGATCGTACGGGCTGCCGGGCGCCCGGGTGGTGGAGATCGACGATCTTTAGTCGAATTCGACCGGAAATTACAGAAAGTGTCTGAAGTGGTCCATCGGACGTTAACGCTCTGCTTGACGCTCGCTCTTCTACGTGGTCATGGACGAGTGCTCAAGCCCGTTCAGAGCGAGCCTGAACGCACCCGGCCGCCAGTCAGGACGGTAATTGCGGACCGGTCCTGGAGAACGGTGATGTCGGACGCCGGATCGCCGTCGACGACGAGCAGGTCGGCGATTTTCCCGGGCTCGACCGAACCCAGATCATGGCCCCGGCGCATCAGCCTGGCACCGTTCACCGTCGCCCAGCGCAGCACGTCGAGCGGCGCGATGCCGGCCTTCGTCACGTACGTCTCGAGCTCCTTGGCGTACGAGCCGTGCGGCAGGCCCTGCGCGCCGTAGTCGTCCCCGATCACCAGGTTGACCCCGGCCTTGTCGGCATGGGTGAGCATCTCGTACGGGCGCCCCTCGCCCAGGTGGACGCGCGACGCGACCGAGCCCCAGCCCGGCACGACGTCCCGCATCACCTCGGTGAAGTGGATGCTCGGCGCGACCGACGTGCCCTTCTCCGCGAGCAGTTCGACGCACTCCTCGTCCATGTCGTCGCCGTGGTCGACGACGTCGATGCCGAGCCGGACCGCGGCCAGGATGGCCTGCTTGCCGACGATGTGCCCGCGGACGATGACGCCCCGCCCATGGCCGGTCTCGATGGCGGCGGCGAGCTCCTCCCGCGACATCTCCTCGGCGTCCTTGGAACGCACGACGCCGTGCCCGCCGGTCACGAACAGCTTGATGACCTTGGCGCCGCGCTTGATCTCCTCGCGGATGCCCTTGCGGAACTCGTCGGCGCCGTCGCAGGTGCGCATGCCGCCGAGCGCGCGCAGGTCCCAGTGGTACGGCGTCATGTCGTTGCCGAACCCGGTCGTGCTGATCTCGCGGCTGCCGGGCAGGAAGCGCGGCCCCTCGACCAGGCCGGCGCGGATGGCGCGGTTGAGTGAGGCGTCGACGTCGTTGGCCGCGCCCGCGCTGACCACGCTGGTGAACCCGCACTCCAGCGCGGTACGCAGGTTCCGGGCGGCCAGCAGCGCCTGGTAGGGCGGCGCGTGCTCGAGCCCGATCGGCACCGGCGACGGCCCGAGCTCGTCGTACGTCGAGTGGTAGTGGCAGATGATCATCCCTGGCATGACCGTGCGTCCACCCAGGTCCACCACCTGCCCGTCACCCGAACCGGAGGCCGACCCGCTCCCGGAGCCTGAGCGCACCTCGGTGATGCGGCCGTCCTCGACCACGACCGTGCTGGCGGGGCGCGGCGGGTTCAGGCCGTCGATCAGGTTGGCGTCGGTGAGGACCAGGCGGCTCATGGCACCTCTTTCACAGCCGGAGACTTCCAAGCCGGATCTCCACGGGAGGCTACCCACCATCCAAAGCAAGCGCTAGGTCCGCCGAGTTTCGGTCAGACCGCCCGTGCGTCCGACCACTTGTTCGGCTGACGGTGGGATCCGGGTCAGGTGCGGTCGACGGGCGCCTGCGGGTCGCGCGTCATCGGGACGTCCAGGAGGTTCTCGGGAATGGCGAAGGCGTCGACCAGGGTGCGGGCGTGCGGGCGGAGGGCCTTGCACAGGTCGTTGACCGTCTCGATCAGCGCCTTGGACGTGGCGGGGCTGAGCCGTCCGTGTTCGAGGAACCAGCCGCGGTCGGCCTCGATCGTCGACAGCACGTAAAGGTCGCACACCCGGCCCAGCAGGTCGGTGGCCGAATCGTCGCACCGGTCGAGCGCCGCGACGAACGCCTCCAGGACGATCCGGTCGACGTGCGCCCGGGCCGCGCGCAGCACGTGGTCCTGCGCGTCGTTGAATACCTCGAACGGGTCGGCGTCGTCGGACGTGGCCCGGCGCAGCCGACGCACCAGCCCTTCCAGGACGTGCTTCTCCCGATCCTCGAACGCCTCCAGCTGCCAGGCGCGGTCGAGCAGATCGGCCTCGCTCGGCTCGCCCCTCGCGGTCAGCAGCCGGGCGATGGTCGACCGCGCCGCCGTACGTTCGATCAGCGCCTCGGCGAACTGCTCCGCCACGAAGCGCGCCAGCCCCAGCGTCCCCAGATCGTCCACGTCATGCTGGAAGCGGGTGAGCAGCCCCTTGGCCACCAGTTGCAGCAGAACGGTGTTGTCGCCCTCGAACGTCGTGAAGACGTCGGTGTCGGCCTTCAGCTGCGTGAGGCGGTTGGCCGTCAGGTAGCCCGCGCCCCCGCACGCCTCCCGGCACGTCTGGATGACCTTCGTCGCGTGCCAGGTCGAGACCGCCTTGATCCCGGCCGCGCGGGACTCCAGCTCCCGCTGCCGCCACTCCTCGTCCTCTTCCTTGATGTCGTGCAGCGCGGAGACGAGCTCCTCCTGCGCGAAGTGCATCGCGTAGGTCGTCGCCAGCGCGGGCAGCAGTTTGCGCTGGTGGGCGAGGTAGTCGAGGATCCGCACCTCGGTCCCGGTGCCGGGACGTTCGAACTGCCGCCGCCCCTCCCCGTAGGTGACGGCCAGCGCCAGCGCGGTCTTCGACGCGGACCCCGCGCCTCCCGCGACGCTCACCCGGCCGCGGATCAGCGTTCCGAGCATGGTGAAGAACCGCCGCGACGGGTTGTCAATCGGACTCCGGTAGACGCCGTCGGCGTCCACGTCCCCGAACCGGTTGAGCAGCGCCTCCCTCGGCACCCGCACCTGGTCGAAGAACAGCCGTCCGTTGTCGACCCCGTTCAGCCCGCCCTTGTGCCCGCAGTCGCCGATCCGCACGCCCGCGCAGGGACGTCCCTTGTCATCGCGGATCGGCACCATCAGCGCGTGGACGCCCTGCGACGTCCCGTCCACCACCAGCTGGGCGAACACCACCGCCATGCGCCCGTCGCGGGCCGCGTTGCCGATGTACTCCTTGCGCGCGCTCTCGTCCGGGGTGTCGACCACGAACTCCGCCGTCTCCGGGTCGTACGTGGCGGTCGTCCGCAACTCCGCGACGTCCGACCCGTGCCCGGCCTCGGTCATCGCGAAGCAGCCGAGCAGTTCGAGATCCATGATGGCCCGCAGGTACTTCGCGTGATGCCGCTCGGTGCCCAGCGCCTGCACAGCGCCGCCGAACAGCCCCCACTGCACGCCCGTCTTCACCAGCAGCGACAGGTCCCCGAGGCCCAGCATCTCGAACGACACCACGGACCCGCCGATGTCGCCCTGACCGCCGTACTCCTTCGGGAACCCGAGCCCCGGGTAGCCGCCCTCCGCGAGCTTGTGCAGCTCGGCGAGCACCCGTTCGCGCTGCTCCTCGACGTCGCTCGTCTCACCGGCCGGCGGCTCCAGCTCCCGCATCCGCGTCCGCGCGGTCTGCCGGACGGCCTCCCACCGCCCGTCCAGCACGCGCCGCAGCGCCTCCGGATCGACCGACCCCTCCAACGGCGAAAGCTTCACAGCCGGACCTCCCCTTATGCGATCTCCTCCGTACTCACCGCCTACCCGCCGGTAGCAACCTCATGCCCAGCACGAACGTCACGCCGCTCACACCACTCGTGCCGCCGTCAGCCGCGCGAGCGAGGCCGCTGGCTGAACCGTTCGAGCCCCAGACCGTGCCGGGCGATCCCCGGAAGCCGCGGCCGGCGCCCGGTGTAGAGGGCGTCGATGAAACGGTTGAACCGGCGGTGCTTCTCCTCGGTGTACGGGTACCAGTTGGCCTCGATCTTCGACGTCGCCTTGTCGATGAGCACCGCCTTACTGACCGTGAAGCCGAGCAGCCCCTCCGGACCCCGCAACTTCCCGAACCCGCTCTTCTTGACCCCGCCGAACGGCAGCCCCGGGTTGCCCTCGCTCATGTTGACGTTGTTGATGGACACGCCGCCGACCTCGAGCGCCTCGGTGACCCTGAGCGCCCGCGCCCGGTCGGCGGTGAAGACGCTCCCGCACAGCCCGTACCCGGTGTCGTTCGACAGCCTGACCGCCTCCGCCTCGTCCGCGAACGGCATCACGGGCAGGACGGGCCCGAACGTCTCGTCCCGCCAGACCGCCATGTCCGGGGTGACCCCGTCCAGGATGACCGGCCGCACCACGAGGGAGTCGCGGCCGGGCACCTCCCCGAACCGCAGCCTCGCTCCCCGGGCCAGCGCGTCCTCGACATGCGCGATGACCTTGTCGCGCTGGAACCCCGCGGTCATCCGCCCGATGTCGGCGTCACCCTTGTCGTCCGGCCGTACGACGAGCTTCCCGGCCTCCTCGATCAGCCGTTCCATGAACCGTTCGTAGACCGGGCTCTGGACCAGCAGGCGTTCGACCGCGCTGCAGGACTGCCCCGCGTTCGTGAACGCCCCCCACAACGCGCCGGCGACCGGACGTTCCAGCGGAGCGTCCGCGAAGACGATCATCGGGTCCTTGCCGCCCAGCTCCAGCTCGACCGGAATCAGCTTGGCACCCGCCTGCGACATTATCTTCGCGCCGGTCGCCCCGCTGCCGGTGAAGAAGACCTTGTCCGGCCCCTCGTCGATCAGCGCCCGCCCCATCGAGCCGTCGCCGTACACGACGTGCACCAGGTCCCGCAGCACCTCCGAGCAGGCCAGCATCTCCTCGACCAGGCCCTCGCACGGGGCGTGCTCCGACGGCTTGTAGACCACCGCGTTCCCCGTCACCACCCCCGCCGCGATCGCCGTGATCGCGTTGTGGAACGGGTAGTTCCACGGGCAGATGACCAGCACCACCCCGAGCGGCCGGCGCAGCAGCATCGACTTCTTGCCGAGCAGCGTGATCGGCGTCTTCACCTTCCGCGGCTTGAGGAGCCCGGCGGCATGGCGTTCCAGCCAGCTGATCCAGTCGACCGTCCCGATGATCTCCGCGATCAGCGCGTCCGTGCGGCTCTTCCCGACCTCCGCCATCACCCGCTCGACGATCTCGTCCCGCCGTTCGAGGATGACCGCCTTCATCGTGGACAACGCGGCCAGCCGTTCCCGCACGCCCAGCCCACGATGCGCCTCGAACCCGGCCCGAGCCCGCTCGAACGCCTCCCGCGCACCAGGTGCGTCCTCCATGCCGACCCCACCCACCTTCCCGAAGCCGAAGTTCGCAGGTCCGAGGCCGCATTCTGCCCGCCCCCGAAAACCCGCACAATGCCGGCCGCCGGCCTGTGGATAACTCCCGATCATGAGGAAGTGGCCGTTCACGTTCGCGACGACCTCACCGGGTTCTCCACCCGAGCGAGGGCCCTCTTCACCCGCACCGGACGCCGCGGGCCACGCCGACATGGGTGAGGCCCGCGCCGTCGCCGGCGCGGGCCTCGATCAGGCGACAGGTACCGGGATCACACCCGGACCGACGGGGAGGCGGGGGCCGAACGGCCCTCGGGTCCCCGCTCCAGCCGCTTCAGCCGTCCCGGGCCGGGCTCCGGGGCAGGCCCGGTGCCGCCGGTGGCGGGCGGGCCCCCGGCGTTGCCCGGGCTTGGCTGCTCGCCCCCGGCCGGTGGACCGGTCGGGGCCGGGGCGGCGCCGGACGGTGCTCCCCCGGCGGGGGGACCGGACGGACCGACACCGCGACCGCCGCCCTCGTTCAGCGTGTTGCCGTCTCGGCGGGGCGGGGTGCCGCCACGATCGGGATCGATCGTGTTGTGGCCCCGGTTCTGGTTCCCGTAGCTCGGCTCGTCGTCGTCCCGCCAGCCCTCGTGGGGCATTCGGCCGCCCGACCCGACGCCGTGCCGCATTTCCTGGCCGTACATCCGCACACCGGACTTCGGTGGACCCGCGTCATGAGGCTCCTGGGGCGGAGCGAGCTCCACCCGCGGCGCCGACGCCGGCGGCTTCCGATCGCGGAGCAGCAGCAACCGGTCGAGGCCCTTGCCCTCCATTCCCGTCCTGTACTGGTACAGCGCCGGGGTGTCGCGGATTCTGGCGATGTCCGCCGGCGTGAGCACGCCGGTTCGGTCGAGCGGATTCTGCGGTGTCAGCGAAACGTCGTCCAGCGGCTCTCCGGTGGCGACCAGCTCGGGGTAGAGCCTCTTCACGAGTTCGGCCAGGTCATGACGTAGTTCGCTGGACTTGTACGTGTTGCCTCCGAACGGCCAGGTCCACTTCGTCCAGGTGTTGCGGTTCCGGTTGTTGTACTCCTCCAGGAACACGCGTGCCGCGTCCCGGTCGGTGGCGAACTGCCGGCCCAGTTCGTTCGCCCTCCGGTCGGCCGCGTCGGCCAGTTGGAGTCCGTAGTTACGAGCGATGACCTGTGCCTGCATCTCCGCCACGCCCAACGTGATGGCGTAACCCCCGGCCATGTTCCCCACCCTGCCGGGGATGACCGGAGGGGCGGTCCTCGTCACCGGCGGGCGCGCCGTTCCGAGCGCGGGGATCTGCGGACGCGGTCCGCCGGGCGACGGCCCCGGCACCCCTGTCCCCGTCCCCGCACTGGGTGGACGCGGCACCGGTCCGCCGAGGGGCCCCGAAACAGGCGGGCGCACGGTTCCACCGAGAGGCGCCCCCGGAGCGGGCGGACGCACCGTTCCGCCTCCCGGGACTCCTGAGACGGCTTGGCGCACCGGCCCGGCCTGCACGGGAGGCCGAGGGTCCACCGCACCACCGGACGGCGCAGGCGGCACGGGCCTGGGCCCCGTGGACGGCCCCGGCCGCGCCGGCGGTGGGTCCCCGCCTTCACCGCCGTTTCGTTTGGGTTTGAGGGTGGGCCAGGTGCCTTGGCGGTTGCCTGGGCCTGGGATGGGGCCGGTTCGTGGTGTGGGGTTGGGGTTGGGTTTGAGGGTGGGCCAGGTGCCTTGGCGGTTGCCTCGGCCCGGAATCGGACCGGTTCGTGGAGCAGCCGCCGGAACAGTGCCGGCCCGTCCGGACGGTTGTCCGGGGCGTCCGGACGGGCCCGACAGCGGGGTCCGGTCGCCCTCGCCCGGCCTCCACCCGGCGCCGCGCGCCCAGGGCTCGCGGTCTAGCTGGGCGGCGGCCACCAGGGTGCTCCGCCGCGCATCGCCCGCCATGACCTGGTTGTTGGCGAGGAGACCGCGGGTGACCGGGTTGCGGGTGGCGGCGCGTGCCGCCCGGAGCTGATCGAGGCGGGCCTGCGTTGACCGCAGGTCCGCACGGATCCCCTCCACATGCGCCCGGCGCTCCCGAAGGAGGTTGGCGTTGGCCCGGGCCAGGCGCCGATAGGCGCGCTGGGTCCCAGCGCCCCGATCGCGAGCACGCTCGACGGCTCGCGCCGCACGTTCCGCCCGCCGTTCGGCCCTGTCCAGCGCCTGGGCGCGGCGCGCGCTGAGATACGGGTCGAGGAAGTCCCCGACCGGCTGGATGAAGCGCGTGAGCCCGATGGGGTCGATGCCCTCCGTGAACATCGGTACACCCGTGAAGATGAACCGCTGGACCACGGGGTCGACACCGTCCCCTGCGACGGCGGTCGGCCCCCACAGCGCCCGCATGGTGCGCGGACTCGACATGATCCATGGACCGGGAGTGAACGGCCCGCGCCTGACCCGCACGTAGCGCTCGCGCGTACGGCGGACCGGCGGGCTCGCCCCCACGGCGCGGCCGACCTCGCGCCACCAGCCGGAGGTGCGCTGGCCGAAGGGCACGCCGGGCTCTTCGTCATCCCGTCCGGGCGGACGCCCCGCAGTCTGTCCGAAGGACGGCGGGCCGTTCTCAGGAAGGTTTCCCGAGCCTTCCCCAGGACGCCCCAGGGGACCGGGCGGAATCGGGGAGTCAGAGGGGTCCGACGACCCAGGGGCACCCGAGCCCGGTCCCGGCTCGGCAGGGGAGCCGTCAGAACCGTCCGGATTCCCGGCCCGGTCCAGCCCGCCCGGGTCTTCGGACCGAACCACGGGCCGGTCGGGTCCGGCCGACGGAGAGCGCGGTTCCACGGACTGCGACTCGGCCCGCCGCCCCCTCTGCGGAAGGTCCTGCGGGCCGGTCCGCCGGGGCTGCTCCGCCGCCGTCCGCTGCCGTTGGAGGTCCTGCCGGATTCGCTCGATCCGCTCTCGCAGCCGCCGCTGCTCCGCCTCGATGCGATCGGTGAAGGGGGTCGTGGACGCGCGTGGGAACGTGTCGGCGCACACCATCGTCCGCGCGTCCCCGCCATGGCCGGTGGGCAGGCACCGGCCGGGTGGGGCGACGGGCGCCGCGGCTCGCGCGAGCGCCGGCGGCGCGGGACCCGCCGCGGCTCGCGCGGCGTCCGCCGCCAGCACGTCGCAGGCCATGGCACCGAGGACGGCGAGGAAGAATCCCCCGACCAGGGTGAGGCCCACTCGTATCGGACTGATCATGCTGCCCAGACCATCCGTCCGGACGGGTGTCCGGCAACCATCTGCGCCGCCCGGACGCCCAACCGGACACCTTCTGGACATTTCGCACGGCCCCGGCCGCTGGCCATCCCGTAGATGTACGGGTCACGCGGCCCGTGGCGAGCTCCGGCATGCTTCGACAACCCGCGCCCCGGGCGGCCTTCCCCGGAACGCGCCGGCCCGTCGAACGCCTCTGACCTGGCCGGACATCACCGGACACCCGGCGCTCGATCGCGTTCAGTGAACCTTTCAGCGGCGGTGTGAGGGGTTGCTGATCACAACATGATCGCGGGCCGTGTGTTGGCCGGGAGTATGGCGAAGCCCCTGGTAGGCGGGGTGATCACCACAGCCTCCCCATTCACACCAGAGGGCCTCGCATGCTGTTGTATCGCGCTTCGCTGCCGTTGTCGCCTTCGACCCTGAACTACGTGACCGGAGTCGTCCGTCGGCATCGCACCAGCCTGGGCAGCAAGGGCCGGGCGCTCACCCCTGGCATGCAGGCGTTGATGGTGCTGGTCTACCTGCGCAGGGCGAGACGTTCGCCGAGCTAGGCGCTGAAAAGCTCACTGTGGTTGGTGGGGGGTAGGCGGTGCATTGGAGACAGGCGCCCGCACGTACTTCGGCGATTTGCTGCTGGAGGAGGCCGGCCAGGTGCACACCGTCGCCTCTGCGGCAGGACGTTGCCGGTCCGCAGCGTCTCGCGGTGCTGCCGGGCCAGCTAGATTACGCGCGTCGTTCCCAAGCGATGGTCGCGCGAAGCGCGTCATCCATCGGCGTGGGGCCGATGCCGAATGTCGTCTCGAACGCGGTGGAGTCGAGCAGGAACGGCCGGTCGAACTGATACCGGGTCTTCTTGAGCTCGCGGACCACCGGCGACGCGACTCCGATGGCGCTCATCGCCCAACGTGGCAGCTGGGTGACGCGCGGTGCCGGTGCGCCGGCGAGCGTGCACAGCCGCTCGGCCAGCTCCTGGGGTGACATCGCCGCATTGGTCGGCACGTGCCAGGCGTGTCCCCAGGCGCGCTCGTCTGTGGCGGCCAACGCCATGGCGCGTACGACATCCGGCAGGTAGGTCCAGCTGTGCGGGACCGTTGGGTCGGTGGGGAACATCGCACGCTTACCCGCCAGCAATGGCGGCACGAACCGCGAACCGGCCGGGGTCTGGTCTCCCGCGCCGGGCCCGAAGTAGTCGGAGCTGCGCACCTCGGTGACCCGTGCACGCCCCGCCTGGTGCGCGGCCAGCGCGTCAGTCCACATTTTCGCGCGCACCTGGCCCTTGGCCAGCGTCGCGGCGAGCGGCAGGTTCTCGGTCATCGGTTGATCGACCGGCCCGTATCCGTAGAGGTTGCCGGCCGTGACCAGCACCGCTCCGGTCGCCTTCGCCGTCGCCAGCAGCGCCGCGAACAGGGGCGGCCACTCCTGCGGCCAGCGGTGGTACGGCGGCGCGGCGCAGTTGTGGAGGGCGTCCGCACCTTTGGTGATCTCGATCAGCCGGTCCTGGTCGGTGGCGTCCGCTGCCACATTGGTCGCACTGTCCGGCCCCGAACCCGATCGGCTGACCACTACGACCTCGTGCCCCTGCTCAGCCAGCAGGACGGCCAACCCTCGACCGACTTGCCCTGCCCCGACGATGACGTGCTTTCCCATGACGTCCTCACGATCTCTTGGATGAGAGCAATGCTCTTCTTTGTGAGCACTGATGTCAAGAGCAGTGCTCTCATTTATGTGCATTGATCTCTTGCGTGTTGCCATGGTCTTCACCGCCGGCATCGTCGCCTTGACCGACCAGGCGCGGGCCCACGGCTGACGTCGGACCGACCCCCACCCCCACGCCCGAGAACTCGCAGCCCGTGAGCTTGAGATACGCACGGGCACGGGCACGAGGAATCAGAGGTCTTGACGGTTTCTGCAGGTTCAGCACTCAATCCCCATAGCGTTCACAGGCGATGAGGTGTCGTGGCGCCGGCGCAGCCTCGGGTGGAATACGCCAGGAGGTCCTCAGCGCCGGGGCCTTCGACGCCGCCGGGCCTCACGACCCGTGTCGATCGCATATCAGATTGTCCATCGCGTCGTTGACCAGCTTCTCGACCGGGAGCGCGTTCTCGTTCGGCATCCACAATGTGGTGAACAGGACCATCCCGCGGCGCCCGTCCTCGGTGAACCCACTGTGAGCGGTGTGGCCGGGCGTGTTTCCGGCGTGACCCCAGTAGGTGCCACACGGGGATGCGAACTGGCCGATTCCCAGGCCGTAGCGTGCGCCGGGCCAGACGGGGTCCCATTCGGCGGCGGGAACGGTCTGTTTCATCGCGGCGAGCTGTGCCGGCATTCCGCAGGATGCACGCCGCCGTACTCAGGAGCGTCCGCATGACCAACGCAAGCCAAGAGCCGATCTCCCCGGTCCGTGACGACGACAGCACCATGCAGCTCGCTCGTGATCTCCACGAAGGGGTCCGGCAGCTCAACCACGCGACCAGCGGTCCACCCGACCTGACCGAGGTGGGCACCGCCTACGCGGTTCTGAGTGACCCCGGCGTCGCAGCCCACGGCCTCGGCCAGACCATCACGCAACTCAATGACTTCCTGGTCCACGAGGAAGAGGCTGGCCGACTGGGCCACGATCTCGGAGAACCGGTCGCGCCCTTCGTCCGCAAGTTCGGCCAGGCGCTCTCCCTCGCCGGACGTTACACGGGCGACCTTCACGGTGCTCTCAGCGAAGCTCAGCGTGCGATCAATGCTCTCCACGGCGTCCCCGTGTCAGCGCCGGAACGTGTGATCGGCAGCGCTGCCGAGACCGCTGCCGAAGACTTCCCGCTCTCGATCAACGAGGTGTCGGTGTCTCTCCCACCCGAGGACCATCCGCGGCCTCAGGCCGCGCCCATCGACCGACGGACCCGGCGGAAGGTCTGACGATGAAACCCATGAGCCGCGAAGAACTGCTGGCCCTGCCGACTACGACGACCGTCGAGGTCGCGGCGCGTGCCCTGGGCCTTGGACGCACACGTGCCTACCAGCTCGCCAAGCTCGGGCGGTTCCCCTGTAAGACGATCCGCATCGGTGCCAGCTACCGCGTCATCACCGCCGATCTTCAGCGCCTCCTGGAGCATCACCCCACGGCTCGTTGAGGCGCCGAGAGGGAGCGCTCGCTTCACCTGAGCGCTCGATGCGGTGACCTTCATCAGGAGGGCGGGCTCCAGCCGGAGCCCGCCCTCCTGATGTCGGAGATCTGAACAGGCGCGCCCTGCGACCGCCCTGGCCGGGGACGATCCTGTGCCGTCAGAGTGAGGGTCCGTGATGCATGATCACGTTCAGTCCGAGGGTCAAACGATCAAGAGGCCGTCTCCCTATGAAGGGAAACGGCCTCTGACCTTCATCAACCTGTCGGGGTGGCGGGATTTGAACCCACGACCTCTTCGTCCCGAACCGAAAACAATGGCCATAAGGGGGTCATGCAAGTAAAGACGATCCGCGTTAAAATCCCAGGTAGACGGCCTAAGACGGTGCCAGCCATTCACGGACAAGGATGGCCCGTCCGCCGCCGTCCACGGACAAATCACGGACGGATGATCAAGGGGGATTGCGCCTTGGGATATGCGAAAAAGCGCAAGGGTGACAACGGAAAGTATCGCTACACGGCCTGCTACCTCGACATCAAAGGACGACTGCGGTCAGCCGGTACATACTCCAACAAAAAGGACGCAGACAAGGCATGGCAACGACAAGAGGTCGAGGTCGCCAGAGGCCGAACGGGAGATCCCGGCCGCGGAAGACAGCGGTTCAAGGACTACGTGGAGCAGACCTGGCTCCCAAACCACCAGATCGAGGCCACCACCCGTGAGGGCTACACGTACGCGATCTACAGAAACATCATGCCGACGTTCGGCTCGATGCGGATGATCGACATCCTCCCCGAGCACGTCCGCGCGTGGATCACGGCCCTCAAGAACCAAGGCATGAAGCCGGTGACCATCCGCTACCAAAAGATCATCCTCAGTGCCATCTTCACCACGGCGATGGACGACCAGGTCACCTTCATCCACCCCTGCCGCGGAGTACGCACGCCCCCGGTCGTCCGCAAGCCACTCGAGATCATCACGCCCGAGCAGTTCGACGACGTCTACCACGCACTCCCCGAGGGAACCTTCCGGCTCCTCGCCGAAACCGAGATCGAGAGCGGCCTCCGCTGGGGCGAGCTCAGCGAGCTCCGCGTGAAGGACATCAACCTCAGAACCCGCATCCTCACCGTCAGCCGCACAGTCGTCGAGCTGAACCCGAAGTTCCACCCGGAAGGCCGCCACTTCCTCGTTAAGGACTACCCCAAGGACAAGGAGTACCGCCGCTTCAAACTCAGCACCCAGATCACCGAGAAGCTAGAAGCCCACATCAGCTCGGCGGACCTCACCCGAGACGACCTCCTCTTCCAGATGCCACCCCAAGACAAGCCCCGAGCCCGCATCACCGAGATCCCAGACCCGGACACCCTCGGCCGCACGGAACCGAACGAGAAGGGCCGCACCTACAACCACGGCACCCTCAGCGCGTACACCGCCGGACGGTGCCGCTGCGATTACTGCCGAGGCGCCTTCACCCTCTACCGAGCCGCCCGCCGCGCGAAGGGCAAGGACAACCCTCGCCCCCGCCGCGTCCGAGAGACCGACGGCCACATCCCCAACGACTGGTTCCGCCGCAGAATCTGGTACCCCGCTCTAGCCGCCGCCGGCCTCAACTCAAAACCCACCATGCGCGACCTACGCCACGCCCACGCCTCCTGGCTCCTCAACGGCGGCGCCGATCTCCAGGTCGTCAAGGAACGCCTCGGCCACGCCTCCATCGCAACAACCGAGCGCTACCTACACACCCTCCCCGACGCCGACGAGACAGCCCTCACTGCCCTAGCCAGGACCCGCAACCGTGCCAGCGGCTAGTAACAAGCGTTCCGACCACGACGGAACTGAACACGGCGCCTGATGCCATGGTCAACATCAAGTTGTGAGGTGAGCTTGACGGCGGAGCGTGTATGCAGGCGCCAAGCAGAAACCTGTCTGGGGAACCGGGCCGGGAGTGTCTCCGTGGAACCGACTCAAAAGGGACACCTGCTCCGCCTCTGCTGGGCCAGCGCTTCATGTGACGGGTACCGGTGCGCTCAGGCGACGTCTCGCCTACACACGGTGTATCACCTGTCATTACTCCGACAGCCCTCAAGGCTTGATCATCCGCGGATCCGTGCCCCTGCGACCGGCGGGTCCAGGCGCCGCCGGACTGCTGCAACATCCTCGGCCTAGCCAAGGCCGGTCACCTGGCAACATCTACCATGGCGGTTTACATCCCTGCAGGGCTCGCGATGCAGGCCAGTCTCCGAGAGGCCAAGCGACCCGAACAGTAAGCCAGCGGTAGCAGCCGACATGTGCCAGGTAGAGTTGAGCGGATTGTCTTGGGGATTCGTGGGCAGAGCGAGGCTCTGGTGGCTCTCCACGGCCTACGCTGGTCTCATGCTTGAGAGGAGCCGATGAACACCGAGCCGTGGGACTTCGCCGAAGGCGTCGCCAGCCACCTCGGGGTAGCCAAAGACTCGGTGTGCTGGTGGATCGAGCCGCAGGTGCTGCCCGCACACGAGATCGGCCACCTGCGGAAGTTCAAGCTTTCGCAAGTTGGCAAGTGGGTCCGGGCGGGCGGCGTCGATGAACCCGACGCAGGCGCAAACGGGCGGTCCACAAGATGACCACTCCAGTAATTGACCTCGACCTACTGTTCCGGCTCCGGGTTGTGGTCGCGCGCTTCGGTGAGATGGACAGTGCGAAGTGGTGGAACACGAAGGGGCAACTCGGGCGCTATGGCGCAGCGGCCCTGCGGCGAGGTCTCCCGCGCACACATTGGTTCGCACAGGCTCGGTCTGTCTTCGCAGTGGCGGCTCACCGTTGCGATGAGGTCTTCAACCCACCTGGCTGTGTGACACTCTGGCGGCTTCCCGAGGCCATCGAGGAGGACTTCGAGGCGCGCTGGGAGCACTGGCTAGACAACGCCAGAGACTGGTCCGCCTTCTTCGGGCGGATCGAGCAGACTGACGAGACTGACCTGGCCCGCCTACTTCACGGGTTGCGCTTGGTCGATGATAAGGATCTCGACACGTTGACACGGCTTCGCCGCTCTGCCGAAGGGAGGACTGTGGCGTTGCCTGGCGTGTTCTCGGGCACCAATGAGGATGTCCGCCTTCTGGCATTGGGATTCGCGCGCGGCGAACCCGGCGCGCTCACCGTCCCCTATACACGTAGGGCTGAAGCATGACAGTCACCTCTCGGGCCAACGTGGCGTCGTCCTTCACCGTTGTGAAGGGTGCGATGATCGCGGAGACATACACGGCGTTCGCGCGCTGGGACTTTGCGCTGTCGAAGCGAGAGAATCTTGACCGGCTTCGAGCCGACAACTCCATCGGCGCTAAAAGCATGACGTGGCTGCGCGACGTCGCCAAGGTACTCAACCGTCGGTACGATCCGGCGGGCCGGGACCGGCCGCTGGTGCGATTGGCCCAGAGCGGTTGTGATGTCTCTGAGTGGAAACCGCTACTGCTCTGGCACATGACGCGCGACGAGTTTCTTGTACGTGATTTCTTGCAAAACTGGCTCTTTGATGCTTACGAATCTGGCGTGTTTCGGATTCGCTCGAGCGACGTAATGGCCTATCTAACCGACATCGGAAGCCGTGGCGGAAAGACCGAGCATCCGTGGTCCGATACAACAAAGAAGAGGGTCGCCGTTGGCCTGCTGCACATCGCCGCGGACTTCGGATTGTTGCGGGGGGCGGTTGCCCGCGAATTCACGGGATACCACCTTCCTGAACGCAGCTTCATATATCTGCTGCACGTGATGACGGAAGAGCTGGGAAATCCGAGTAAGGTTATTGCGTCACCAGACTGGCGGCTGTTCTTGATGCGTCCCGCCGACGTCGAAAGCGAACTGTTCCGGTTGCATCAATTCCGGAAGCTCGACTTCCAGGTAGCAGGTAGCATCGTGCAGTTGTCGTTGCCTTGCGTGGACTCCGAACGGTACGCGGAAAGGATGATCGCATGAGCAATCTCGACCAGCGAATACGCTGCGATCTCGAACCCATTCTCGAGATGTCCGATCCCCGCCCGCGTATGAGTGCGTACCACGACATGCCCTACGCGATCTTCCCATACAAGCCCAGCGAGGAGTTTAGGCTACGAGCTCAGTTGACGATGCTGGAGATTAGGCTCACCCAAAGGGGGAAGCAGGTGCATCGTATCTCTCTGGCGGAGTGTCTTGACGAGGCGATGCGCTCGCAGAATTCGCTCGAAGACTGGTTTGCCGTCGAACGCGAACAGGGTGTCGCCACCATTGTCGACACCGTCCACGCGGTCATATCGGAATACTCGCCTCTCGTGGATCACGTTGCTGGTCGTATGCCGGCCGACCCCGATCCATCGCGCGACATAGTGTTCATCGTCCGCGCTGGCGCCTTGTTTCCGATGTACCGGACATTCTCCCTACCCGAACAGTTGAAAGGCCAGGTCCACGTACCAACGGTGCTTTTCTATCCCGGAGAAGTGGAGGGCGCTGGAGGCCTGAAGTTCATGGGAGTGCTTGACGCCGAGCACAATTACCGCTCGAAGATCATCTGATAGGAACTCTTCCGATGACCAAAGACCAGCCGATCAAGGCGCTTTTCGCCAACGATATCCACCGGCGCATCGAAGAAGTCATCAAGGTCGACCAGACTGATGAAGAGATCATCCGCGATGAGATAAACGAGTACGTCGTCACCGGCGCCATACGCCAGCACTACGCCCGGATTCTCGAGGAGTACCGACAGGCACCGAACAATCCGCGCGAAGGCATTGCCATTTGGGTGTCGGGTTTCTTTGGTTCGGGAAAGTCAAGCTTCGCCAAGATGCTGGGTCTTTCTATAGAGAACAGCATGGTGGACGGGGTACCTGCTGGCCTGCGTTTCGCCGAGCGCGCAGGAGACAGTAGGATCCAGGTCCTGCTGCAGGTGATCAACGAATACATCCCCACACACGCAGTGGTCTTTGACGTCTCCACCGATCGGGGCATTCGCAGCGGAAATCAAACCCTTACAGAAATCATGTACGGCCTGCTCCTGAACAGCCTCGGGTATGCTAAGGATCTTGATCTTTCAGAGTTGGAAATCTCACTCGAAGAACAGGGTGATCTGAGTCGTTTTGAGCAGGAATATCAACAGCTTTTCCATAAGGACTGGAACAAAGAAAAGGGCAAGATCGCTTTCGCGTTGAGCGAGGCCAGTCGAGTTTTGCACAGTCTTGATCCGGAGACGTATCCGATGGCTGACTCGTGGGTAAAGGCGGTTAAGAACAAAGCCGATATCACGCCGGGTAAGTTGGCCGAGCGCGCGACCGAGCTTATGAACCGACGTCGACCCGGCCAGGCGCTTATGTTCGTCGTCGACGAGGTGGGGCAGTTCGTTGCCCGTGACGTGCAAAAGATGCTCGACCTACAGGCCATCGTGCAGCGCCTCGGCGTGATAGGCCGGGGCCGGCATTGGGTGGTCGTCACCTCTCAGGAGAAGCTCGGCGAACTCGTCAGCGGCCTAGACGACAAGAAGATCGAGCTGGCCCGGCTTATGGATCGCTTCCCGCTCCAAGTGCACCTGGAACCCTCGGACATCTCCGAGGTGACGAGCCGTCGCGTTCTACTCAAGAACTCCACCGCCGAGCAGACACTTGGTGCACTCTTCGAGGAGCACCGCGGGCGCCTGCTGCACCACACCCGGCTCACTGCGGACATCAAGCTGCCCGAATTGAACCGGGACAGCTTCGTCGATCTCTACCCGTTGCTGCCGTACCAGATCGACCTCATCATCCAGGTCGTCTCTGGCCTGCGTACCCAAGCTGGCGCGAGCAGGCATGTCGGCGGCGCCAATCGGACGATCATCAAGCTCGCGCAGCAGCTTCTGATCAATCCGGCGGTAGACCTGGCCAATCATCCGGTCGGTGAACTGGTCCGGCTGGATCAGGTCTACGATCTGGTTGAGGAGAATATTGGCTCCGAGATTCGCGCCAAGATCGCGACGATCCCTCGAGAGCTAGACCACCCGTTTGCACAGCGTGTCGCGAAGGTAATCTGCTTGCTCCAGTACGTCAAGAGCGTCCACCGCAGTGCAGAGAACATAGCCGCCGCCCTCCTGCCCGGGGTCGAAAGCGACTCGCCGCTCGCCCCTGTAAAAGAAGCGCTGCGGGAACTGGAAGCGGCCCACAAGGTCCGCCGAGGTGACGACGGCTACCGCATCCCGACCCCCGCCGAGGATGACTGGGAACGACTCCGCAACGGCATCAGCCCCAAACCTGGGGACGCACACCGCCTCTATTCCGAAACTCTGGCCAGCTTCTGGCAGCCCCAACCCTCCCACACTCTGTTCGAGACCAAGACCTTCAAGGCTGGCCTGGCGATCCATGGCCGCGACGTCACCGGCGGCGATCTGACTTTTCAGTTCCACCTGGCCGAGGAAGGGTCCGACTTCGAGGCGCTGGCCAACGAGCTGCGCAGCCGCAGTCAGCAGGAACGCAGACATGTGTTCTGGGCGGTGCCCCTCGACAATGCCATCGATCGGGAAATTGAGGAGGTCTTCCGGTCTCGTGAGATGATCGCTCGTAAGGAGCGGGAGACCAAGAGTGAGGATACTCCACTCTTGATCGCCGAGGAAAGGCTTCGGCAGCGCCTTCACCAGGATCAGCTTCGGCGTCTACTCCGGACGGCCTGTCTCGCCGGCCGGGTGTACTTCCGCGGTCACGACCGCAGCCCGGACGAGAGGGCGGTGGAAGTCTCCAAGACGGCCGCAGAGATCCTCGGCCAGGTGTTGCCCGATGTCTTTGACCGCTTCCAGGAAGCTGCTGCGAAGGTTAACGACGTCCGGAGGGGCACCGACGCGATTTTCACTGCCCAGAACTTGAGAGGCCTACCACAGGTTTTCAACCAGTTGAATCTGCTCCGCACCGAGAACGGCCAGACACTGTTCAGCGTCGACAGCGGCCCACTCCGGGAGGTTTTGCACCGGATTGATGATCGAGCCAACTACGGTGAGACCGCCAGCGGGAGATACCTGAACGATGAGTTCGCCAATGAACCGTTTGGATGGGACTTCGAGGTGGTCCGGCTGCTGGTCTTGGCCCTCATGCGTGCCGAGAAGATCGAGGCGACCAGCAAGGGGCGCACGCTCAACACGGTGACCAGTGTCGAAGCGCGCGAGGCCTTCTCCAACAACAATCTCTTCCGCCAGGCATCCTTTCGCCCGCGAAAAGGCATCGAGTACGTAGAAGTGGTGAAGGCGGGTGAGGCGTTCTCCGACACGTTCGGGGAAGACTGCCGCGAGCTGACTGCCAACGCCATCGCCGCCGAGCTACGCGAACAGATCGCTCGCCATGAGGACGTGATCGCCTCGATGCAGTCCACACTGGCGGCCCACCGCCTTCCCGGCGGTGGCGTCCTGGAGACCGCCCTTGGGCAGATGAAGGTGATCCTGCGCGGGTCGGACGATGAAGTCATCGCCACGTTCAATGCGAGCCATCGGGCGATCAAGGACGCGATCAGGCGCGCTACCGAGCTCGAGCACGTGCTCTCCGAGCCTCGGCTGCACGATCTTAAGCGAGCACGTCAGGCAGCCGAGGTAGCTTGGCCTGCGCTAAAGGACGAGCTGGGAATTGGCACGGAGTTGGAGTCACGCGCCACGGAGTTGGTGGATCTCCTCGCTAGGGAGACGTTCTACCGCGACCTACCTGCCATAGAACAGCATTCCCGGGCGATCGAGTCGGAGTACGCGCGCCGATTTGACGACGCCCAGCAGGCGCGCATCGACGCCTATACCAACGCGTTCAAGCAGCTCACCAGCGAGCCCGGCTGGCATGATCTGACCGAGCAAACTCAACAGGACATAGCGGCCAAGATTCTGGCCGGTCAACGCCCACTGCCGCAGACGGTGCCGATCTCGCTGCTGCGCTCCGAACGTGACGCTTGTGAAGGGCGCCTTCGCGACGCCGTCCGGCGGATGCAGGAGACCCTCGAAGGGGACCGCCTGGCACCCGTGAAAGTTCAATCTTACTTCTCCGGTGGGATTGAGACGGAGGAGCAGTTGGATGCCGCACTCACCGGTCTGCGCGAGGAGTGCGCGCGGCTGATCGGCGCGGGAAAGAAAGTCGTGCTGTCATGACCGCGCTTATCGATCTTGATGAGCTGGCCCGCCGGGAGAACGAACAGACCGAGTGGAAGGAGAACGTCGCTGACATCGACGACGTCGTGGCCACGCTCACCGCCTTCGCCAACGACCTGCAGAATCTCGGCGGAGGTTATGTCGTCTGTGGTGTCCGCGAGGACAAGGACAAGCATGGCTTCCCGGCCTTGGTGCGCGTTGGTCTGACCGCGAACAGGCTCAGGGAGATCGAGGGTACGGTGCTGACCCGCTGCCGAGACCTGGTTTCGCCGCCGATCACACCGTTGGTCGAGGAACTGGACACACCGGACTCGCAGCTAAGAATCCTCGTCTTCGTACAACCGGCCACCGGAACCGCACACACCTTCCGCCGCCGTAACGACGGCGCCAAGCACTACGTGCGGGTCAGCCGGTCCACTATCGAGGCCAGGAACGGGACACTCAAGGATCTCCTCGTCCGCAAGGGCGCCCTTGAGCCGTGGGACCGTCGTCCGTGCAACGGAGCCACGGAGTCCGATCTTGACCTGTTGGCGCTACGCGAGGCGCTGCAACGGATGGGGATCTTCTCACATGAAACGGGCGTCGAGCCGTATCTTTCGCCGGATGTGCAACTGAGTGCATTCGTCCCGCCGCTGCTCGCCAGCGAGCCGCTGACTGGGGTCCTACGCCCACGGAACTTCGCGGTCCTACTATTCGGCAGAGAAACCCAGCGTTTCATCCCCGGAGCCGTGACGTACTTCTCCATCTATACGGGTGGGGATCGCTCGGATCCGCACGCCGAGCGGCACGATCTGGCAGGAAACGTACTCGAGCAGGCATTGCGGCTCCAGGAGCTACTCGATATCCAGTCGTATACGGCCTTCGACAAGACCGATGCCGCCTCACCGAATGTCATTAAGTACCCAAAGCGCGCACTCTACGAGGCGATGGGCAACGCTTTGGCTCATCGAGACTACGAGCTGCCCGACCCCACGAGGCTGACCGTCTTCTCGGATCGGATCGAAGTAGCGTCCCCTGGCGCCTTGACCACCGGGATAGATATCGAAACCCTTCGCACCGGAACGGCATCACCGAGATGGCGAAACCAGTCACTCGCCTGGTTCTTCTCCCGAATGCAGCTGGCCCAGGCGGAAGGGCAGGGTATCCCCACGATTCTTCGGTCGATGCGAGAGGAAGGGTGCCCACCTCCGACCTTCGAGGCCGACACGATCCGAGTGCTCTGTGTACTGCCGGCCCATCCGCGGCACGCTGCGTTGCGCGATCTTCGCTCGGCTGAACAGGCGCTCGCCTTGGGTGACCTAGAGACGGCGCGGATACAGGTGGAGCGGGTACTGGCCAGCGACAGCCTCAACTTCCGCGCGATCCAGTTGTTCGCCGAGGTCCAGCACGCTCGGCGCGACCCCGAAGCTGTGTCAGCCTGGATCCGGCAGCACCTCGACCAGATCGAGTCGTTGCCTCCGCAGGTGTTGGTGCAACTCGCCGAGGCGCTGGAGAGCGATCAAGCAATTGATGATCATCAGCAGCTCGCCAGCAAGCTGCTGTCATCGGCTGCCCGTGGGCGGCTGGAGGAGCGTGAACTGCGACGTATCGCGGTGGCCATGAGCCGCGCGCACGACTACCAGAGCGCACTGGCTCTCATTGAGAGGAACTTGCTGGAGCACCCGGAGTGGCAGACAAACCCGTCGCTACGCCAACTTCGTGGCGACGCCCTCATCGGTCTGGCGAAGCTGTGCCGTACAACGGCGCGGAACCGGGATATCGCAGAGGCCACACGTCAACGTGCTTGGCGCGAGTTTCACGCCTACCTAGACCGGGCTGAACACGACCTGCGCGACGCAATTGCGCACAGCGTTGACCAGAATCTCGGTGATCAGATCCAGCGGAATCTCGATTATCTCGAACGGCTCAGGCGGGACAACCAACCCCCGCAGAAGCGGGCCTCGCGTAGCCGCCGGAGAGGGCATCGTGGATAAGCAGGCACGAAATGCTATCGACCGCGCTACCCAACGCGCTCGCAGTCTCCTGGAGGATGAGTTCGCCGAGCAGCTCGAAGCTGACTTTGACGTGCTCCGTAGCGGCAAGGTTGCTACCCAGCACAGCCCGCACCTAACTCCACACCAGGTCTACCAGCGCAGAAAGATTGTCGCGGTGCTGGAGCACAGGTTGGCCACGGGCATGAGCACGGCCTCGGCCGTCACCGACTACATCCGGGAATCGGCGTTCACCACCCTGAATCGGTTCGTGGCGCTCAAGATGCTCGAGGCTCGCGAGCTAGTGCAGGAGTGCGTTAGCAAAGGCGAGGAGTCGGTCGGATATCGTGAGTTCTGCGGGATGGCTTCGGGACTGCCGCTACTGCCTGGTGGCGCCGGTTACCGCCTCTACATTGAGTCACTGTTCGATGAATTGTCAACCGAAGTTAAGGTGCTGTTCGACCGGCGTGACCCGGCGTCGGTGTTGTGGCCGAGACGCGCCCCCTTCGACGAGTTGCTGGCCATCCTCAATGCTCAGGACCTTGCTGGTATCTGGGCCGAGGACGAGACCATTGGCTGGTTCTACCAATATTTCAACAGCGAGAACGAACGCCGGAGGATGCGTGATGAAAGCCAAGCTCCTCGTAACGGCCGGGAACTGGCTATCCGGAATCAGTTCTTTACACCCCGATATGTGGTTCAGTTCCTCACCGACAACACCCTCGGACGCATTTGGTACGAGATGCGCGGCACCGACACGGCGTTGGCTGAACGATGTGAGTACATGGTCTGCAGGCCAGGCGAGCAGTTCGCACCTCGGTCGAAAAAGGATCCGCGTGACATCCGAGTACTGGACCCGGCTTGCGGCAGCGGCCATTTCCTACTTTACGCATTTGACCTGCTCATCATGATTTACGAGGAGGCGTACGTCGACGCAGAGAGCCCTGCCAGCGAGGTGACCGGTCGGACTCTCGCCGAGGACTACACCACCCTCGAGGCCCTTCGCCAGGCGATCCCAAGCCTTGTCCTCGCACACAACCTTCACGGTGTCGATATCGATCCGCGCTGCGCACAGATCGCCCAGTTGGCACTGTGGTTGCGAGCGCAGCGCGCCTACCGTGACTTCGGCATCGGGCGCAATGCACGTACGCCGATCCGGCGCTCGAACATCATCATCGCTGAGCCACTGGTCGCCGACGATCAGGTTGCTGCCGACTTCGTTGGGCGCCTCAACGACCCAGAACTCGCGCAGATCCTCAAGGAGCTTGTCGGTTCTCTCGCCCTGGCAGGCGACCTCGGGCTGCTGCTCCCCCTCGAGTCAGGCGGTGTCCAACCGCTGGCCCCAGGCTACGAGCATGATCTCCTGACCCCTCCAAAGGAGCGCCTGCACGAAGCCTTGCACCGCTTCTCGGTGGATCCGGCCACCCGTGCCAGCATCCGACGCCGGCTATTCTCGGACGACGCATCTTACGGACTCGGGTTGATATCGATAGCAGACAAACGATACGACACCGTGCTAATGAATCCGCCGTTCGGCTCGGGTAGCGCTAGAGCCAAAAAGGTCTTCGATAAACTTTATCCCCTCACGAAAAATGATGTTTACGCGGCATTCGTTGAACGGGGTATCGATCTGCTAACGTCCCGCGGGCGACTTGGCGCGATTACGTCTCGAAGTGGGTTCTTCTTGTCCCGATTCCAAAAATGGCGCGAAGAAATCGTCCTACGGACAGCACCTCCTGTAGTTTTTGCCGATCTCGGGAACGGTGTCCTGGATGGTGCAATGGTGGAGACGGCAGCGTACTGTCTGGAGGCGGATAATTGACAATCTTCTTTCGCCTTACAGGACGTAAAGCGCAAAACAAGGAAGCGGCGCTCGCGGAGCTAGTGATTGCCGTGTCAAAGGGGCAGGCCTCTGGGGCGATTGACAGAGATTGCTTCGATCGAGAAGTCCGCGAGCTGTCAGTGGTGCCGCGTACCCCCTTCGCTTACTGGGTAAGTGATGAGTTGCTCGCCCTATTTGCCGAGCTTCCCCCCTTCGAGCATGGGGGCCGTGTCGCACGGCGAACTAACGGCACCACTGACGACAAGAGGTGGCTTCGACTTCTATGGGAAATTGGCGAAGCTGGGCGCGATAGTCAAACTTGGATTCCTCATGCGAAGGGCGGAGCGTTCTCTCAATTCTATGCAGACCTCCACCTCGCTATAGCCTGGGACCCAGCGCGCAAGACTTACCCTGGTTACCTTGGTACCCTCCATCGCCCTGACGTCCGCCCTGCATCACTACAGTACTTTTTTCGCCCTGGGCTTACCTGGTCACGTCGCAGTCAAAAAGGCTTCAGTCTGCGAGTACTGCCGAAGGACTCAATATTTGGAGACAAGGGACCGGGATGCTTCCACTTCCAGGATTCAGAGACTGACCTACTTGCCACGGTGGCGCTTGCAAATTCGCAAATATTCAGATTTTTGCTCGCACTACAGATGTCGTTTGGGTCGTATGAGGCAGGCGTCATTCAAACCACGCCATTTCCGGCGCAAGGTCCTGAAGAGCGCTACGCTTTGGCGCAATTTGCGCGCAAGGCGTGGTCTCTAACGCGAGCCTTCAAGACAATCGATGAGACGTCTTGTTCGTTCGTGCTCCCGGCAGCATTCAATGAACGTAGAGGATTCGATCCAGCACGAGTGGCACTTGAGCTCTCCAACCTGATGGCGGATATCGATGACCTGGCCTTCCGTCTTTATGGAGTTAGCCAGAAGGATCGTCATGTTATAGAAGAAGGCGAGCTGTCTGTCACTCGTGTCGCGAACGAACTAGACGATGTTGAAGGGGGGTCCGATGAGTCTGATGAGGTAGAACCGGAGTACGGCTTGACAGACTCGGGGGATGACGGCCTAATTTCGTGGCTCGTCGGTGTCGCATTTGGGCGATTTGATTTGCGACTTGCTACCGGAGCACGACCGATTCCGCCTGAGCCAGAGCCGTTCGATCCGCTGCCCGTGCGTTCCCCCGGGATGTGGCCAGAGAGCGAGAAGCCCCCCGTACGTCCGCCGGACATCTTGGTCGACGATCCCGGCCATCCGCAGGATCTGGCTTCGCACGTTATGGCCGTCGCTAACGCTGTCAAGGTTGCGGAACCAGAAAACCTGCGCTCCTGGCTGGCCCGCGAATTCTTCCCCGTACACATCAAGATGTATTCGAAGAGCCGGCGCAAGGCCCCGATCTACTGGCAACTGGCGACGCCGTCGGCGAGATACTCTGTGTGGCTCTATATCCACGCGTTTACCAGAGACACGATGTACCGCGTACAGAATGATTACGTCGTACCTAAGCTGATGCTCGAGGAGCGTCGCCTGGAGACTATGCGACGTGAGCGTCAGGAACGCTCGACGGCGGCGGAGCGCCGTGCGCTCGCCGATCAGGAGACCTTCGTGGACGAGTTGCGCAGCCTCCTGGATGAGGTGAAGCGGGTGGCGCCGCTGTGGAACCCGGAGCTCGACGATGGAGTTGTTATCAACTTCGCCTCGCTGTGGCGTCTGGTCTCTCATCACCGACCATGGCAAAGGGAGCTCAAGTCGGCCTGGGATGCACTCTGCGCCGGTAAGTACGACTGGGCACACCTCGCCATGCACCTGTGGCCTGAGCGGGTCATCCCGAAGTGTGCCACCGATCGCAGCCTTGCCATCGCGCACGACCTAGAGGACGTCTTTTGGGAGCAAAGTACGGATGGTAGCTGGGCGGCCCGCCGGGCGCCGACGCAGCCGGTCGACAAACTGATCCAGGACCGGACGTCGCCAGCAGTCAAGGACGCACTGCAGAACCTGCTCAACGCACCGACAGCCGCCAACGGCGTGGGGACCCGGCGTCGGCGCGCTGCCGCTGGCGTGGGCAATGGTGGAGGTCGCTGACATGCACCCACTTCACGACTACATAGCGAAGCTCCTCGCTGACAAGCTCAACAACCGGAAGATCGTTGTCTGGTACGACCAACGAAGCGAGTTCACGCCGTTCATCAACGAGGTTCGCAATGGTCCGCGTATTGATGCTGAACTTGCGCCGGTGTCTGTAGGGGGAGTCGACGCCCGCTTGGCTGAGTACGACGGGTCGATGTTTGAGGTACGGGCCGCGGCTGAGCCCTATGTGAGCGGCGACACGCCAGGCGTCGTCGTCATCTATCTGCCTGGCTGTGCCCGCGACGCCCGCAGCTCGGTGCTGATGGAGCTGGAGGAGGCAGGTACCCGGTGGAACCCAGGCCTGGTTCAGCTGGCCAGAAACCTGCTACTGAAGACGCATACGCTCGGTGTCGTCGATCAGATGCTCGCGGCGGACCGGAAGCTGACGTACACGGATCTGGCGCGGATGGCCGAAAGTGACGGGCCTGAGCCGCCGTCGATCCTCAAGACAATCTTCCATGACGCCCGGGACAGTGACGCGATGCTGGGGTCCTGGCTGACTGACGAGTCCCATGACGCCGCCATCAGCGCGAAGGCTGCCACTCCTGAACTCGTCGCATTGATCAATGCGAAGCTGGGCCTGGACCCACCCGGCAACGCCACCCTATCCAAGCTAAGGGCGGTGACCGCGCGCTACGTTCTAGCCAGCGAATTCCGACTGGATTTGGCGTGCCCGCCACCGGCGAGCCTTGAAGGGGTTCCAACACCCCCCTCTGCCGAATCCGCCTCAGCCGTGCGAGCGCTGGCCACGCGGCTCCGCGTCGACTTCTCAGCTGCCTACCCTGCGTTGGCCGACCAGGTCGAAAACGACCTGCGACTGCGCGAGACGGAGATACCCGCGAGCGCGCTCGGCTCGACCGACACATTCCGTTTCGAAGAGCGTGAGTTGTTGCGCTACTGCGCGGACCTGATCGTGGCAGCGCAGTACGACGAGGTGCTCGCCATTGTCACCCAACGCGAGCATTGCTTCTGGCTGAAGCTGGACGTCGGCCGTAGGGCCCAGTGGGAAGCGGTCCGCCGGATGGCGGAGCTTGGCCGTGAAGCACTCCGGGTGCGCGCTGAGGTGGGCAGGGCCAACGGGAACGTGCGCACCTGGCTGATGAGGTACACGGATGCCCCGAGCGAGTGGTACCGCCTGGACCAGGCCCAACGGCAACTCGAAGCCTGGGTGGCCACCCTGGACGACGATCCGGACGAACGACTGCTGGGTCTGGTCCGGCGGGCGTACGAGGACACCTGTCACCTAATGGCGGCGAAATTTGTCGACGCTCTTTCCTCATCTCATTGGGCCATCCCCGATGCCCTGCACCAGACCCACGTCTACGGCGAGGTTGTCGCGGAGCAGCCGAAACCCGTGGCCTACTTCCTAGTCGACGCGATGAGATACGAGATGGGCGTCGAGCTAGCGAGTAGGCTGCCGGAAAGTTCGGAGCTCTCAGTACGGCCCGGCGTCGCCGCGCTGCCCAGCATCACGCCGGTCGGGATGGCTGCCCTGCAACCAGGCGCATCCGCCAGCTTTTCCGTCGTCGAGGAAGGCGACCGATTCGGCGCTAGAATCAACAGCACCTTCCTTCCGGACCTGACCGCGCGGCAGAGATACCTCAGAGCCCGCATCCCCAAGTCGGCCGACCTCTCGCTTGCTGAGCTGCTCAGCCTGGCGCCATCGAAGTTGACGAAGAAGCTTGATGATGCGCAAGTGGTGGTTGTCCGCTCGCAGGAGATCGACAAGGTGGGCGAGGCAGGATTCACTTTTCACGCAAGGCAGGTGATGGACACCGTCATCGACAACATCGCCCGGGCAATCCGCAAGCTGGCAGCTGCCGGGGTGGGCCACGCCGTGGTCACCGCAGATCACGGTCACCTCTTCTTCGCCAGCGACCGGGACGAGTCGATGCGTACTGACCCACCCGGTGGCCGCACGGTCGACCTGCACCGACGCTGTTGGATCGGTCACGGCGGCGCGACACCGCCTGGATGTGTGCGGGTCACAGGGTCCGCCCTGGGTTACGACTCAGACCTCGAATTGGTCTTCCCTGCCGGAGCGGGGGTGTTCAGAGCCGGTGGGGACCTCGCCTTCCACCATGGTGGTCCGACCCTGCAGGAGATGGTCATTCCCGTTGTGACGATCAGAACCGCAGCCGGCACGCTTAAGCCGGATGCCACCGCGAGTGTCACGGTGACGGACGTCCCAGAGGTCATCACGAACCGTATCTTCACTGTCACCCTGTCGTTGGGGAGTGGACAGATGATGTTGGGAACGACTGGGACCGCCGTGCGCGCCATGCTTATCTCAAATGGCAACCAGGTCGGCATGGTCGGCATGGTGGCCGGAGCGGAGTTCGACCGCGCCACCGAACGCATTCAACTCGAGTCCGACAGTGCCACTACCGTCGGGTTTCAGCTGTCCGACGACACAGCCGATTCACTGCAGATTGTCGTACTTGACCCGGAAACGGATGCGGAACTTTTTCGGTCACGGGACAAAATTCCTGTAAGGCTCGGCGTGCGATGAGCGCGGCGCCTATTCTTCGCGACATGCTTGACGACAAGGTCAACCGGCTCTTCGCTGGCAAGGTGGTTCGCAAGGACCTGGTCCAGAAGGTGAAGGTCGGGGCGAATGTACCCGTGTTTGTCCTGGAATTCCTGCTAGGCAAATATTGCGCATCTTCCGACGAGATGACTATCCAAATGGGGCTGCAGGTCGTCAACGACACTCTCGCGGACAACTACATCCGTGCCGACGAGTCGATGAAGGCACAGGCGATCGTGAAGGGCCGTGGCCGCCATACGTTCATCGACAAGGTCAAAGTCCGTCTGGTCGACTCCGACTATTGGGCCGAAGTCACCAACTTCGGACACAAGAACGTCCACATCCCCGACCACTACGTCCGCGAATACGAGCGACTAGTGATGGGCGGGATCTGGGCCCAGGTCGACATGCGGTTCGAGTATGACGAGGAGTCACAGGGCAGGAATCCGTTCTGGATCGACCGGCTGACGCCGATTCAAATTGCCACCTTCGACCTTGAGGAGTACCGAAAGACTCGCAGCGAGTTTAGCACGGATGAATGGCTAGACCTGATCATTCGCAGTGCAGGTTACGAGCCTAGCGAGATGTCCCGCCGGTTGAAGTTTCTCTTCCTGGCCAGGCTGATCCCGTTCGCCGAGCGAAACTACAACCTCGTTGAGCTCGGGCCGCGCGGTACCGGCAAGAGTTACGTAGTTCAGGAAGTCTCCCCATACTCGGCGCTACTCACTGGCGGCACAACAGTCGCTAATCTCTTCGGACATTTGTCGGGACGACAGAAAGGCATGGTCCAGATCTGGGATGTCGTCGGCTTCGACGAGGTCGCCGACCTGCAAAAGATGCCTAAAGAAGTCGTTTCAACGATGAAGACCTACTGCGAGTCGGGCACTTTTCAGCGCGGACAGGAAGCGATGTCCGGTGATGCAAGCATTGCAATGTTTGGCAACACCAATCAGCCTATTGACGTGATGGTACAGACTGGCCACCTCTTTTCGCCGATGCCCAGCGTCATCCGGGACGACATGGCCTTCATCGACCGCATCCACTACTATCTCCCTGGCTGGGAGATTCCTAAGATGCGCAATGAACTCTTTACCAACCACTACGGGTTCGTTGTCGACTATCTCGCCGAGGCCCTGCGAGAGCTGCGCAAGCACAACTATACGGAACTGATCGATCGGCATTTCTCGCTAGGTTCACACCTCAATGCTCGCGATCGCAAGGCGGTACGCAAGACAGTGTCGGGCTTGACGAAAATCTTGTTTCCGCACGGTGAGGTGACCCAGGAGGAGCTGGAGGAGGTCCTGGAATTTGCGCTTGAGGGCAGGCGGCGAGTCAAAGAGCAGCTCAAGAAGATGGGATCCTTTGAGTACTATCACACCTCGTTCAGTTACACGCTTCAGGAAACCGGCGAAGAGCGCTTCGTCGGCGTGCCCGAGCAGGGTGGGCGCGATCTAATCTCAACCGATCCATTGTCGCCGGGGACTGTGTACAGCGCCGGAGTCACATCCGACGGCACGGTTGGCCTTTACCGCATCGAGATTTCGATCTCTAGCGGGACCGGTAAGCTGAAGCTCGCAGGCGGCGTAGGTGGCGTCACCAAGGAGTCTGTACAACGTGCCTTCAGCTTTCTGTGGGCGAGGAAGGTTGAATTTGCGGTTGCCCGGGATCTAGACGTTTCCGATGTCCACGTAGAAGTTATCGACCTGCTCGCCAACCGCGTGGAGGCGGAGCTCGGTGTAGCCTTCCTTGTAGCTTGCTATTCGGCCTTGCGAAAGGCGCCGACAGGTCCCGCGCTTCTTATATTGGGCGACATGAGTGTGCAAGGAAACATAAAGCCGATGCGCTCACTTACTGAACCGCTGCAGGTCGCCAAAGACAACGGTGCCAAAAGGGCTCTCATTCCGATCGAGAACAAGAGAAGTTTCCTGGACGTGAGCGCTGAAATCATGGAGCATGTCGACCCAGTCTTCTACGGCGATCCGAAGACAGCCGCCATGAAAGCCCTTGGAGTTCAGTAGAAACTCGGCTGGCAGATCAGCCGTAAGCGCAGCTCGCGTTTTCCTGAACACCTCACGGTTGTTGAGCTCCGAAGGCAACGGCTGGACCCGTTCGCTTGGCGCGGGTACAGACCTGAGCGGCGACGGATCCAGCGCAGCATGACGCGTGATCGGAGACTTGTAAGTTCGTGTCGCCGTCACGGCCTGGCAACGCTCACCGGTGGTTCCAGGACTTGCAAATGACTCTTAATCTGCGGGTTGGAAGCCTAGTATCTGGCACCGCGCGATCCCGGAGCCATGTCAAAGTCGGCGGCTGATCGCTGACGTGACGCCATCTATTTATCAGGGATGCGCCTACGGCCATGCCTGTGGTCAGGTGGTCGGCCCGCTTCTGCCGGTGGCCAGAGTGACCTGGTGCTCGGCCAGGACCGCCATGACATAGTTCAGCCAGCATTTCTCCAGCTTGGTCCGCAGCGTCCTCATTTCAGATTGGGGTGTGTTCTTTAGCGAGCTCGCACCATACGATTTTGCCGCCGGTGGCGGGTTGGTAGTAGTTCCAGCGGCTCGACAGGATGTCGATCGTGAAGAGGCCTCGGCCGTTCTCTGCTTCGAGGTCGGCTTGTTTGATGGTGGGTGGTTCGGGGCTGTGATCCCAGACCTCGATGAGGAGCCGGCGGTGGTCCGAGGCCAGGCGCATCTGTATCGGCGGGACACCGATCAGGGCTGTGTAGCCGTAGTGTTCGACGTCTACCCCGGCTGCCTTGTAGGCGTTGGTGACTAGCTCCGACACCAGGAGTTCGGCGGTGCCGGTGAGGTGGGAAAGGTTCCAGCGGGCGAGTGTGTGGCGGGTGTGCTTCCGCGCCCAGCGGGCGGCGCTGGGCAGGCAGACGAATTCCATCTCGTCGCGGAGAGGCCATTGAGCGGGATGGCTGTCGGGCATGTCGGTTGCCTTCATCTCGGGATGGCTGGGCGGATCGTTGGGTAGAGCTAGGATTTATCACTGTCTGTGCTTGACTGTTCACGGTGGTCGGGTACACCGGACTGCGTCATCGGCGGGCGAGCCAGAGCGGTGGAGGGGCATCGATGCGGCATCCGTGATGCATCGCGCGGGTTGACCTGCCGAGACAGGCAGAAATCTGGGAACGTCGGACGCAGGGACGTTAGGAGGCCGGAGGATGGCGCTCAAACGACATGGCCTGGCGCACAAGCGCCGCTCTGCGGGGCTCAGCCAGGAGCAACTGGCTGAACGGCTGGGCGTCGAGCGTTCGACTGTGGGCCGCTGGGAACGGGCGGAGACTGATCCGCTGCCCTTCATCCGGCCTCGTCTGGCTGAAGAACTACGGATTTCGCTGGAGGAGCTGAGTTCTCTCCTCGATGACGTTCGTTGTGTTGAGCCGCAGCGAGATGAACGCCTGACGCATGTGCTGGACAACCCGGCTGGCGTCGATCTTGTCGCTGCTGCTCGGCTGCGCCAGCGCGTGCAGGCGCTCGGTGAGGAGTACGACCGGGTGCCGTCGGCCCTGCTGTTGGCGGCTGCAGGACAATGCCACGGGCAGGTGGCCTTCCTTCGGCAGAACGCTCCCAGTGGACGAGTTCTTCGCGAGTTGTTGGAGGCTGAGGCTGAGTCGGCCACGCTTATGGGGCAGCTTGTGTGGGACGCCTCTCAGCGGCGTGACCACGCGACGACCTTGGCCTACTTCGATGCTGCTCTTGCGGCGGCGCGGAAGGTCGGTGACGGCTTCGCTGAGGCGCATGCTCAGCTGCGCAGGAGTTATGTCGCCCTCTACGGATTGCGTAATCCGAGCGAGGGCTTGGCGCTCGCTGAGTCCGCCGCTCGGGCGGTAGGTGTCAAGTCAAACGAGACAGGGGCCAGTGATCGTTAGGCGGCTCGTTCCTCCTGGTCAGGGCCGGTCTGCTCGATGGCGTCCTCGTCG